>CAUJIH010000048.1 GCA_963205275.1 Verrucomicrobiota bacterium
AACGGTCTCTTGCAATTAGCGCGCCGCCGGGCCAGGGGATATCGCTGCTTCCGCAACTTTCGCTCAATTGCTTACTGGATTGCTGGAAGGCTTGTTCTAAGGAACAATATTGCCTTTACCCACTAAGTTTCCGACAGAGCCTTTTTGATAAACGTCATAGGGCAGTCAAATCTGCGATGAAGGTGCGAGAACGATTATGCAATTATCTTGTATCTGCCTCGCGTCAGGAATTTTCTTTGGATGACATGAGGGATTTGGCAAGAGAATTGGTTAAATTTCTTAAAAATTGCGATGCTGCTGGTGTTACCCCCGATGAGTTATTTATTACTAAGGAAGCCCAGCGTAATCTTAATGAGATATACGAATCGTTAGTGAACTTCAATTACGAAGTAGCGGAAAAACAAGGGTTAACGTACGATCTGCCTCCTCTTATTGAAGGGGATGCTACTGCCTTATGGCGTCAATTATCCGAGCAGCTAACCAAACAAGCGACTTTAGTTGGCACAGCAACCAGAGACTAATAAGCCAGCACTGATAATCCGCTACCCGCCCCCCGGCGTCCTTGACTGGAAGCTTCATTCGTGTAGCATGAAGTCGTGCTTGCGCCCCCGGTGGCGGGTGCCAGGCCAGTAAATGATCGATGAATTCTGAGGAAAATACGAAAGTTGCCCTAGTGACGGGTGCGAGTAAGGGCGTCGGACGTGGGATCGCCTACGGATTGGCAGAGGCTGGATGGGATCTGGTGGTGAATTACCACAGTGACCTGGAGGGAGCAGAGGAAACCAAGCGTGAAATCGAGCAGCGCGGACGCCGTTGTTTGATCGCCCCTGGCGACGTGGGGATGAAGGGCGATGTGGATGCGATGTTCGCCACGATCATGGAGGATTACGGTCGTCTCGATTGTCTGGTGAACAATGCGGGGTGCCAGACTTGGTCCCCTCTTCTGGAGATGGCCGAGGAGGACTGGGATCGCACCCTCCGGACGAATCTCAAAGGCTGTTTTCTCTGCACGCAGGCGGCGGGTCGAATCATGCGTGATTCGCAGTGCGGCGGGGTGATCATCAATATCGGCTCCGGTGCGAATAGTCGTCCTTTCCCTAATCTGTCGGGGTACTGCGCATCAAAGGGTGGGATCGACCAGTTCACGCGAGTGAGTGCGGTCGAATTGGGACCCCACGGTATCCGAGTGAATTGTGTCGCTCCTGGCGCGATTGAAATTGAACGGACGCGCGAGGAATCTCCCGATTATGCTGCGTCATGGTCGCCGTTTACTCCGCTCGGTCGAGTGGGGGTGCCGAAGGATGTCGCTCAGGCGGTGGTTTATCTGGCGGGTGAAGGAGCTGATTTTATCACCGGGCAGACGCTCTATGTGGACGGCGGACTCTGGACTAGTACGCACTGGGCTTATTAATCCCTGAGCGCAGCGAGAGGCGGATCCACAGATTGAGAGCGGAAAAGCAGTTTCTCGTACTGTGGTTTTCGACTACTGTTCTCGCCCTTGAGCAGGCGTGCTGGAAATACGGAGGCATTCGACCTCGTGGCGTCCTCACTGAGGAAGAGTCGTCGCCTTTCCTCTGTGTGGGATGGAGTGTGCTCGGCGACGAGGAAGTCACCCCTGATGATCGAGTCTGTCGCAGAGCCTGGTCAGCCCCTCTACATCGCGGCGCTGATCACGGCTTGGCGGGAGGCGGGAAGACTGGATTCCACCGTCTGGGTCCTGTGCTCCCAGATGAAGGCGCAGGAGGTGATGCAGACGGAACTGAGCTTCTGGGGCCAGGATGCTCTCTTTTTGCCGGAAAGCGAATGGGAAGACTTCGAGGACGCCCTTTCCGATCCAGAGGCGACCGCGGAGCGATTGTCTGTGCTAAAGGAACTCTCTGAATCAGCCGCTAGCGGAGGTGGAACTGTCGTAGTGCTGACAGCAGACTCAGTGGAGGAAGAGGCTCCTGCGCCCGGTGCTCTGACGCAAAAGACGCGTGTTCTGCGCGTGGGGGAAACTCTCGATCTCTCAGAATTCGTCAATCTTTTGGACCAGGCTGGATACGAGCGCTCACCCATGGTGGTGCAGCGCGGGCAATATGCGTTGCGTGGGGGAATTGTAGATTTGTTCTCTTGGCAGACCTTGTATCCGGTGCGGATCGAGCTGTTCGATGAAGAAATCGAGTCAATGCGGGAGTTTGACGTCGATGCGCAGACTTCTGTCGGCGGGATTGCCTCGTGCGAGGTGCTGCTGAGTGAGGCGGAACTAGAGATCTCGGCTCGTGTAGCGGATTACGTCGGACGCGATGATCTAGTCATCGCTGTGGACTGTGTGAGTGAGAGAGCGCAAGTCGTCGTGCGCTCAGACTCGTCGGCGGAGATTGAGGAAGAAGGAGAGGTCGAAGACATCGATGGGGCCTGCTACGAGAATCCTCTCGGCGAATTTGGCGCTGGTGATTTCATCATGCAGGAAGTTCGGCGCGAGTCCTTTGTCCGTCAGTTGGGGGAGTGGAGAAAGCAGAAATGGACAGTGCTGATGTCTTTTCACTCCGAAGGAGAGCGCATTCGTTTCGAGGAGTTAGAGCTAGGCAAGTCTTGGAAGAAGGATTTCGTCAAACCGGCGATTGGCTCTCTCAGTCGCGGTTTCGTCATTCCCGATGCAAAGCTGGCGATCCTGAGCGATGCAGAGATCTTCGGGCGCTATCAAAATCAGAGGACACAGCGTCGCTACCTAGCTGCGCGTGAGGCTCGCGTAGGACAGGCAGTATCGGATCTGCGGGAGTATGATTACGGCGACTTGGTGGTGCATGTCGGATACGGAATCGGAAAGTTTCGCGGCATCCGGAATAAGGAAACGCGGGAAGGGAGCGAGGAAGTGCTGGAGATCGAATACGCGGACTCGGCTCGGCTATACGTGCCGCTGGATCAGGCGCATCTAGTATCGCGCTACGTGGGAACGGGAAAGGGAGCGCCCAAGCTGTCCGCTCTGGGTGACAAGCGGTGGCAGCGGACGCGGGATAAGGCAGAGAAGTCGATTCGCGATTATGCGGGAGAGTTGCTTTCCATTCAGGCCCAGCGATCCATGCGCAGAGGCTTCGGACACATTCCTGACAACAAGTGGCAGTGGGAGTTCGAGCACGCTTTCATCTATCGTGAGACCCCGGACCAGCTCCGGGCGATCACCGAGACGAAGCGCGATATGGAGGACCCGAAAGCGATGGATCGCCTGATCTGTGGCGACGTGGGCTTCGGGAAGACAGAGGTAGCGATACGGGCGGCTTTCAAGGCGGTCATGTCAGGAAAGCAGGTCATCATACTCGCCCCTACCACCGTTCTGGCGGAGCAGCATTACAGAAACTTTCGCGAGCGCATGTCTGCCTTTCCGATCCGGATCGAGATCATGAGTCGCTATCGCACGCACGCTGAGCAGCGAGAGACGCTGAAAAATCTTCTCTCGGGGGAGACCGATATCGTCGTGGGCACCCATCGGGTGATCTCGAAAGATGTCGTCTGCCGTGATTTAGGACTGGTGGTGATCGATGAGGAGCAGCGCTTCGGAGTCCAGCACAAGGAGCGCTTTAAGCAAATGTGGCGCTTTGTGGACGTGCTGACGCTCTCTGCGACGCCGATTCCACGCACGCTGTATCTCTCGCTGATGGGAGTGCGGGAAATGTCAGTGATCGACACGCCCCCTCCGAATCGACGCGCAGTTGCGACGACAGTCTGCCCCTACGATGAGCGCGTAATCCGCACGGCCATCGAGAAGGAGCTGGCAAGACAGGGGCAGGTTTTCTTTCTTCACAATCGGGTGAAATCGATCGAGGGGATGAAGCGCCGCATCCAGGACTTGGTGCCTTCCGCTCGTGTGGAGGTCGGTCATGGACAGATGGAAAGTGATCAACTGGAGGACGTGATGAGTCGCTTCATCCGGCATGAGTTCGACGTTCTGGTATGCACGACGATTATCGAAAGCGGAGTCGATATTCCAAACGCGAATACGATCATCATTGATCGAGCGGATCGCTTCGGTCTGGCTGATCTGTATCAGATTCGAGGGCGGGTGGGGCGCTCTGATCGCCGAGCCTATGCCTATCTTCTACTGCCTCCTGGCATCCTGACGACAGGAAACGCGCGAAAGAGGATCAATGCGATCAAACAGTATTCCTCTCTGGGGGCAGGATTCCGCATCGCAATGCGTGATCTGGAAATCCGGGGCGCTGGAAATCTTCTCGGTACGCAGCAGAGCGGCCACATTGCGGCGATTGGGTTTGACTTATACTGCCAGCTACTGAAGCAATCAGTGGCGAAACTCAAGGGCGAGGCTGTGGCGGACCGCGCTGATCTCGCGATCCGAATCGACTTTCTCTGCACGAATGAAGCCATCTGGGAAAAAGGGTCGACTCAGGGCCTCCCGGCCTTTATTCCTGCCGACTACATGCCCGAGGCGCGGCTGCGCATCACGGCCTACCGCGAGCTGGCCGAAGCGACGAAGCCGGAGGTGATCGAGGCGTTGCGTGCCGCCTGGCAGGATCGCTTCGGTGCACTGCCTCCAGCAGTGAATCATCTGCTGACCTTCAATGAAATCAGGATTCGGGCCTCGCAGAAAGGGTGTAGTGTGCTGGACGTCCGCGACCGCAAGCTGCAATTGATGCGCAACGGAAAGTATTATCAAATAAACGGAAAGTTTCCCCGTCTAATAGGAGATAACGAAGAGGAGTGGCTTGAGTCCGCGCTCGACTGGATCGAGGGTCTGTGAGATATTAGCGCCCCTTCCATCGACGATCATGAAGAAAAGACCAGTTATTTTCGGCCGCCTGCTCGCCATGACACTGACGAGCCTCCTCCTGTTGCGCTTAGAAGCGGCACCGATCGAACTCAATCGCATCCGGGCCGTGGTTAATAGCGAGCCGATCACGCAGACCATGGTGGACCAGACCGTGCAGATGCATGTGCAGATGTGGCTGATGGGAAACAAAGGCATGGTGAATAAAGCAGAGGCGGAGAGGGAAATCCGGAAGATGGAGGCGACGGCATTGGAGGACCTGATTGATCGGAATTTAATCCTCAGTGAATTCAAGAAACTGGGTGGACAGATCAAGGATCAGTATGTCGATGAGGCCGTGAATAAGTTCGTCGCCGACCGTTTCAAAGGAGATAAAACTGCCTTTGCCGCAGAGTTGAAGAAATCGGGCATGACGATCGCCCAGTTCCGGGACATCCAACGAGATCAGATCGCGATCCAGGCACTACGCTCCAAGCACGGTGGTGAGGAAAACGTACCGAACACGCCTTGGGAAAAGAAGGCGAAATACAATGAAATCAAAGGTCAGTTCGCATCAGAAGGCACTCCGAAAGTGCGCATCATCTCTATCCCGAAGCAGACTCCCGAAAGCGGCCTCGACGCTCAGAAAAAGGTTTTGGAGAATGTAATGGGACAACTACGGAGCGGAGGGAGCTTTTCGGACCTTGCGAAAAAGTACTCAACCGACAGCTTCGCCAGCAAGGGCGGCTATGTCGGTACGCTCGGGAAGGATGAATTGAACGAGGGACTGACACGAGTCGCTTACTCTCTTCCAACTGGACAGATCAGCCAGCCGCTGGACAGTGGAATTAACTGGCACATTCTGAAAGTCGAGGAGCGCGTAGGGCAGAAGACTCCTTCCTTCGACGAATTGGAAGGGGAGATCGATAAGCGACTCACGGCAGAGAAGCGCAACAAGACTCTGGACACTTGGCTGAAAATGCTGCGGCGAGACGCCAACGTCCGCATCTACAACGACTAGTCCGTCTAAGTCTCTCGTGCGGCGATAGATTCGGCGATCTTTCGCGCTAGCAGCACCAGCTTCGTATCGCCCAACAGATCGGCAAAAAGCAGGTCGGGCAGGCCGCTCTGCACTGTGCCGAGCACTTCCCCTGGGCCACGCTGACGCAAGTCCTCCTCCGCGATACGAAATCCGTCGCTGGTTTCTTCCAAGATGCGGAGTCGCTCAGAGGACTCAGGTTTCTCGGGATCGATTAGCAGCACGCAGTAGCTTTTGTGCTCCCCTCGACCGATGCGGCCCCGCAGTTGGTGGAGTTGCGCTAGGCCGAAGCGTTCGGCGTGATAGATCAGCATCGTGTTCGCATTCGGCACATCGACGCCTACTTCGATTACGGTGGTGGCCACGAGAGCACCGACCTGACCCTGTCGAAAGCCGGACATGACCCTGTCCTTTTCCTCCGGCGGCATTTTCCCATGTAAAAGTCCGACAGAATAGCCCTCCAGACGCTTTTCCCATTCGGTGTAGGCGGCGGTGGCAGCTCCGATCGCGAGCTTTTCGGACTCCTCGATCAAGGGATAGACGATATAAATCTGCCGTCCTTCCTGGAGCTGTTTTCGGGCAAACTCGGCGGCGGCGTCTGTTTGTGTAATCGAGCGAATTCCTGTAATCAAGCGTCCACGCCCCGGCGGGGCTTCGTCGAGAATCGATACGTCGAGATCGCCGTAGATCGAGAGCGTCAGTGTCCTAGGAATGGGAGTCGCTGACATCACCAGTACTTCTACGGCATCTCCTAGTCCCGCCAGTGCCTCGCGCTGAGCCACGCCGAACTTGTGTTGCTCGTCGATTACAGCCAGACCTAATCCTTTCTCAAATGTAGCGCGACCGCGAAACAAAGCGTGCGTCCCGACCGTGAGCGTGCCGTAGCGACTCATGTCAGGGGCAGCGAACAGCGGCAGATCTCCCGTGTCATCGTCGCGGGTGCCTGTCAGCAGACGAATGCGGAGTTCCAGGGGCTCGAACCATTTCCGAAAAGTGGAAAAGTGCTGCTCTGCCAACAGTTGAGTTGGAGCCATCAGAGCGACATCACTCCCTGATTCCATTACCAGTAGAGCCGCCGCAGCAGCGACGAGAGTTTTCCCTGATCCCACGTCCCCCTGGAGGAGGCGTGACATGGGAGACGCTACGGCGAGATCGGCACGAATTTCTTCAATGGATCGCGATTGAGCACCCGTGGGAGAAAAAGGGAGATTGTCGAGAAAGCGCCTCAGGAGATCGCCCGATCCCTCCCGTGCCTTTCCGCCACTGGCGCGAACCGCCGCACGGCGCTCCAGAAGCCGGGTCTGCAAATTCACGAACTCCTCTAGGGCCAATCGACGACGAGCGGGCAGCAGTGCTTCCATCGTCGCCGGATAATGCAGCGTCCGCAGGTTTTCCGAGCGAGTCGTCCCTCCCGCTGCCTTCTCCGGGAACCAGTCGGGAAAGGGGTGCTCCGGCATGGCCTGCAGAAGTCGATGGATCAGCGTGCGTAGCGGCTTCTGTCCCACCCCGGAAGCCAGCGGATAGACGGGTACGATACGCCCCATGTGTGCCTCGTCGGCCTCCCCATCCTCCTCCACGATTTCGAAATCCGGGTGATCGATCGCGATTCGACGACCACTCACCTTCGGCTGGCCATAAAGAACCAGATGCTGTCCGGCTGCGATGAGCTTCGACAGGTAGGGAAGATTGAACCAGCGCAGGATCAGGCGGTTTCCCAGAGCATCCGCCAGTATCGGTTCGACTGTAGCCTCGAAGCGCCGTTGTGCGCGTCCTCGGCCAAAGAGAGTCTGGCAATCCGTCACCACGACATGAAGACAGACCGCCTGGTCCATTCCCGATGTGGGAAAATGGTCGAAATGTGTTCTGTCCTCATGACGGCGCGGGAGGTGCATGAGTGCGTCGCCGACCGTCTCCAGGCCCAGCTTCTTCAATCCCTCACGCATCCGGCGATCCGTACGCAGGAAGCCCGACGACTCGAGCGGAGTTTCCAGAAAGGATGGCTCGCTGTTGCTGTGCGACATCTTGGGGAGGGGAGAGTCAGGAGTCGCGTGAGTCCTCACTTTTCGGCGGAACATTTCTCGATTGTCCCTCGGCACGAGCGATTACCTCGTCGAATGCTTCGTTTCTCCACGCATAGGATGGATACGATGCTGCGGGATGGGCGGGCAGATAACGCCAATGCTTGTACATCCAGAGCCAGGGTTCCGGATGCTCACGAATATATGGCTCAAATATATCCCAGCAGGCCTGAGCGATGCTGTGTTCATCGTCATCCGGACCAAACACCAGGGGCTGAAAGCCCTTGAGAACATACCGCCCGTCAGGCATCGGAATGCAGATTCCCGGAATCACCGAGAGCCCCGTGCGCTTCATCAGTTCGGCGTGCAGCGAGGTAACGCAGGTCTTCCGCCCGAAGCATTCGATAGCAGTGGCTGGCTTCGATGGACGAATCGTCAAATCCGTGAGAAATGCTACGTTACCGCCCCTCTTGAGATTCTTCAGCAGGCGAACGATGGCACCACGTTGGGGGATGACTTCGTGACCGGAGCGCTCGCGATTTTTCTTGTAGACCTCCGTTAGGCTCGGATTTCGAAAATCCTGCGCTACGATGGTAAAGTGGTAGTCACGAAACCCCATGATCAGGGCGATCCACTCGAAATTGCTGTAGTGCGGCGTCACCCAGATCCCCCCGGTTTCGCGTGCATGCTCGATCGCATCCATGTCCTCCGCCTCGATCATGCAATAGTCGAGATAATTCTCTCGCGTCAGCCGACTCCCCCAAAACTGGTCGATCACCGTACGAGCGAAGGATCGGTAGGAATCGCGGGCGATCCGACGGATTTCCTCTACCGGCTTCTCATCGCCGAAAACTAACCTGAGATTCTCCAGTGCGATGCGCCGCCCTCGACTGTCGAGATGAAACGCAGTTCCTCCCAACACATTGCCGAGGCCATGAGCCATCCGTCTCGGTAGCAGAGGGATGGAGAAATACAACCACTGCAAACCGAGCCATTCCAGACGATAGCGAAAACGCTTCCAGACAGACATACGCACTTGCACGGTGCGCCTCAGAGATCACTTCGGCAAGTCTCGATTCTTCTCTGTGCGAATCCGCAGTTGTAAAGATAGATCATGATACAGTCCGACTTCGAGAGTCAGTGAGAGGATGAAAGCTCATGCTCTCCACGTCCGATAACGCATCCGTTCACTGCCTCGACCTTTTCTTTGTTGGACGATCCTTGGCACCGGGCTGAACGCCCATGATCCGTGATGGCTCGGGATTCAGCCCGCCCTGGGCATTCAGGCGGGCACGCATCGCTGCGACGCGCTCGGGCTGGGTATCGATGAGATTATTCGTTTCGCCGAGATCGACGGAGAGGTCGAAGAGCATCCCTCGGGAGTCTGAACCCTGCTCGGTATTCGTGGTCGGACTTCGTTTGATTCCATTGCCGGGAACGGCGTATTTCCAAGTGCCCTGACGCAAGCCCAGCAACCCTCCTCTGCCTCCTCCCCCCTGTTCGATGAAATCTTCCCGTCCTTTGGGCGATTCACCCAGCAGGGCAGATATCACATTGACGGAATCGCGAGCCTGCGCCGCAGGAATCGGAACCTTCAGGAAACTGGCAAAGGAGGCGAGAAAGTCCACCTGACTGACCAGAGCATCGCTCACGGCTGGTTTCACACGAGCGGGCCAGCGCAGGAGGAAGGGCAGGCGAGTACCACCTTCGAAGACCGCGCCTTTGCCTCCACGAAAGGGTCCAGCGGGCTTGTGGTCGCCCAGAAGTTCTACCGCACGGTCTTGGTAGCCGTCATCAACCACGGGACCATTATCACTGCTGACGATGATGATCGTGTTCTCCGCGAGGCCGAGCCGATCCAGCGCCTCGAGTATGATACCGACCTGAGCGTCGAATTCGACGATGGAGTCTCCACGGGGACCCATCGGAGTCTTCCCGACATAGCGGGCATTGGGCATACGGGGAACGTGGATATTATGCGTAGCGTAGTAGAGGTAGAAGGGTTCGTCCTTGTGCTGTTCGATAAAGCCGACGGCCTTCCCGGCCATAACGTCGGACATTTCCTCGTCGATCCATCGGGCTTTCTTGCCTCCGGTCATATAGCCGATGCGGCTCACTTCATTCACGATGGTCATGTCATGTCCGTGACTGGGATGCATTTTGAGTAGCTCCGGATGCTCCTTGCCGGTCGGGTCGTTACCGATCAGTCCTTCATAGCTGACGGTGATCGGATCATCTTTCTCCAGACCGACGACGCGCTGATTTTCCAAATAGACACAGGGAGTTCTGTCGCCAGTCGCCGGAAGGATGAAGCTGTAGTCGAATCCCGTTTCGCGGGGGCCAGGCTTGATCTCCTCATTCCAATTAATTTTGTCCTTTCCTTCACCGAGACCGAGGTGCCATTTTCCCACGGCTCCCGTCTTGTAGCCCGCTTTTTGAAAAACCTTCTGTAGGGTGAGCTGATCGGGATCAACGATCATCGCTGCATCACCGGGAAGGATCCAAGTCCCTGCCTTGCGCCAGGGATAGACTCCCGTCATCGCGGAATAACGAGAGGGGGTGCAGACGGCCGTGGAACTGTGCCCATCGGTGAAACGGATGCCTTCACGGGCGATTCTGTCCACGTTGGGTGTCTGGACGCGAGTCGCTCCGTAGCAGGAGATATCGCCATAGCCGATATCGTCACCGAGGATGAAGATCACGTTTGGCTGATCGGCGGCCAACAGAGCCGGAACGAGGAAGGAGAGCAATAGGATGATTCGGTGCATGATGGGTGCTAAGTGTTGGTTTTTAAAAAGTATCGTTTAATCAGGGACTCTTCAAAGGCGCGAGAAATCGGGAGGATTTTATGGTTGGACTGACGAGGCAGGATTCCCTTTCGTCTCTGTTTGCCCATCTTTGGACTGCGGACGAATTCTGTTTTTCGGTTTTCCAATGCGGCTTGGCTTGGGGTTGAGTCCACCGAGTTCTCCCAGCCGATCACGCATCGCCTTCATACGCTCTGGATGTTCGGTAGCGAGATTTTTGATTTCACCGGGATCAGTGGATAGGTCGAAGAGCATTCCTCCGGGCTCAGAGCCGGTCTCGTTACCGCTGCGACTGACTCTGACGCCTCTCCCTGGGACGATATACTTCCACTGCCCCTGACGAAATCCGATCAGGCCACCACTTTCGACAAATTCAGTCCGCCCCGTCGGCGATTCACCGAGGAGGGCTGGCATTAGATCGATGGAATCCGGAGCATCGCCTTTCGGTACGGGGACGCCGAGGAAGCCCGCAAAGGAGGCCAAAAGATCCATTTGACTCACCAGAGCATCGCTGCCCCCGGGCTTGACTCGGGTCGGCCAGCGCAGAACGAAAGGCACCCGAGTCCCCCCTTCAAAGGTTGAACTCTTGCCGCCGCGAAACGGGCCGGCGGGTTTGTGATCGCCCAGCAGTTCGGGTGATTGGTCGGCGTACCCATTGTCCACGACGGGACCGTTATCGCTGCTGACGATTACGATGGTGTTTTCAGCGATTCCAAGTCGATCCAGAGCATCAACGACAGCACCAATCTGGGCATCAAACTCGACGATAGAATCTCCTCGTGGTCCCATTTTGGTTTTACCGACGTAGCGAGCGTTCGGAATCCGGGGAACATGAATATTGTGTGTAGCGTAGTAGAGGAAGAAAGGCTCCTCTTTATGCTGTTCGATGAAGGCGACCGCCTTTCCCGCGAGTGTATCGGACATGTCCTCGTCGATCCAGCGAGCCGAATGCCCGCCCGCCATGCTACCGATGCGGCTGACGCCGTTCACGATGGTCTCGTCGTGGCCCTCGTAGCTCGGACGCATCTTCGTGAGCAGTTCCGGATGCTCGCGCCCCGTCGGATCTTGTCCGACGGAATGATCATAACTGACTTGGATCGGATCTTTAGGATCGAGTCCGACGACTCGCTGGTTTTCCATATAGACGCAGGGCACGCGATCTCCCGTGGCGGGAATAATGAAGCTATAATCGAATCCGACCTCGCGCGGTCCGGGCTTCGCCTCGTCGTTCCACTGGATCTTCTCCTGACCTTCGCCCAATCCTAAATGCCATTTGCCGACAGCACCGGTCTTATATCCTGCTTTCTGAAAAGCTCTGGGCAGAGTGAGACGATCAGTGTCGATGATCAGGGCCGCATCTCCCGGCAGAATCCCCGTGCCAGTCTTGCGCCACGGGTATTCTCCTGTCATGATCGAATAACGTGAGGGGGTGCAGCTCGATGCCGTGCTGTGGCCGTCAGTAAAGCGAATTCCCTCGGCTGCTAGGCGGTCGAGATTGGGTGTCTGCACCGCAGTCGCTCCATAGCAGGAGACATCGCCATAACCTACGTCGTCGCCGAGAATGAAGATCACGTTCGGCTGATCAGCGGCGAACGTAAATGAGGAGAGAAGGAAAAGGGCAGAGATGAATCGAAACATGTAAAATGTGAAACCGCAATTCTTAGGAAAGTTTCAATCCTCACAAAATTCAATTCCCATATAGATGCCACTCGAGGTGTTCCTTCGTCGGTAAAATCAGCATTTCTCACAGACGGGATAACGGTTCGGATTTTTCTTGCAGCATCGAATGAAAAGCGGTTAATCACGACATGATGAAAATAAGTCGCCGTCATTTCTTGAGTCGTTCCGCCACCGTCTTCGCTGCTTCCGTTGGAGGCGCATCACTTCCAGGCCTCTTACAGGCTGCTTCGGAGACCACCACCAATCCTCGCTTTAAAATCTCACTAGCTCAGTGGTCCCTGCATCGAGCTTTGCGAGCAAATGAGCTGGATAATCTCGATTTTCCCAAGTTCACCCAGGAGAACTTCGACATTCACGCCATCGAGTGGGTGAATCAGTTTTTTAGTGAACCTCATCCGACGTTGGGAAAACAGCCGAAGAGTCAGGACTACTTGACGGAGATGAAGAAGCGTATGGATGATCTCGGAATGCGTAGTGTCCTGATCATGTGTGACGGGGTCGGAGATCTGGGCAATCCCGATGCAGCGAAACGGACGGCTGCGGTGGAGGGACATTATGCCTGGCTCGATGCTGCGAAATTTTTCGGATGTCATAGCATCCGAGTGAATGCTCGCTCCGATGCATCTCTGGCTCCGGAGAAACAGGCTGATCTATGCACGGACGGACTCCGTCGCCTGTCGGAGAAGGCACGATCATACGATCTGAACGTGATCGTTGAAAATCACGGAGGGCTTTCCTCCAACGGAGCTTGGCTGTCCCAAGTGATCAAGAACGTCGGACTCGATAATTGCGGGACTCTGCCAGATCTCGATAACTTCTACGTCGTGCGAAAAGGGGCCAAGCCCGAGCAGTATGAAAAGGCGAAAGCTCTCTACGCGAATGATCCAGCCTACACGGAGACCGAAGTCGGGTTGGCCTACGACCGCTATCGGGGCGTAGAGGAACTGATGCGTTTCGCACGCGGAGTGTCCGCCAAAACCCATGACTTTGATAAAAAAGGCAATGAGACCCATGTCGATTACGTCCGGATGATGGAAATTGTGAAGAATGCAGGTTACAAGGGCTATATCGGGATCGAGTATGAGGGATCCGAACTGAGCGAGGTTGAGGGAGTAAAAAAGACGAAGTCCTTGCTTGAGAGAGTGATCGCAGATCTGTAATCTAGCCTCTGGTGGTGAATTTGAGTTGATCGTCGAGGGATGAACAGACGTGCTTTTACCCTTCTCTGTCTGTTCATCGGACTGATCGGTCCAGCTTTCTCTCAGATGATCACCGAGCCTCAGGAGTTCGGAGCAATTCTCGTCGCCGATCAAGCAGATTCGCGCATCCGCCTCCTGACTCCGGAAAATGATCCACAGACTCTATGGGCCTTTCCTCCCGAGTCAGAAAAAGGTGATCAGTTTAAACCGACGGATGCCAAACGAGTTGTGTTCGAGGGTGTTACTCATATTTTGGCAGCCTATCACGGGCGAGTTCGCCTCATTCGATTTCACGACCGTAAGGTAATTAAGGACTTTCCCTCTCTCCCCAGTTGTCACTCGGCGGAACTACTGCCCGATGGAAATTTGGTCACAGTCAACAGCCATGCCGGGAAACTGCGTCTGCACGTCAGCGCGGAACAGTATACGGATCATGAACTTCTTTTCGCTCACGGAGTCTCGTGGGACCGGGCGCACAATCAGCTCTGGGCACTGGGAGACGCGCTCTATCTCTATCGCTACGAGAACGGCCGCTTGGCTCTTCAAGATCAATTCCCACTGCCTCTAGCGAAATCTGGGCACGACCTGTTTCCGTTACACGAAGGCGAAGCTTTGTTCGTGAGTAATACGCCGGCTCTGTTCCGATTCTCCATTGAAACGAAGGAATTCGAGACGATTTCTACGATTCTGGGGATCAAGAGCGCGAGCCAGGCACAGGATGGCTCGATCTGGGTCACGGAGCCGAAGCAGATCCCGGGTGCAGAAGACTGGCAAACGGACTCAGTTGCACAGATTCAGGGAGATCGGATCCAGAAGCGTCTGATAAGATCTGGATCGAGATATTACAAAGCTCGCTGGTGGCAGAAGGTCGTGTTCAGCTATGAAGAATCCCGCTGAAATTTACCAACTACTCAGGGATTTAAGATTCGTTGAATAGCATCAGGAATCAACGAGTAGTGTAGTGAGATGCATTTCATACCGCAGCCGCAGCGAGAGTCCCGAGAAACACCACGACCTGCGGAGGGCCGAGGGAATCGTGGCGAAGAGTCGCTGCACTGCTGACTGGACAAATCCGCGTTGAAGATGGATCGGCGGGGCGACTGGCGGCTGGCATTTTTGGGGTCACTGGCCCTCCTCATCGCTGACGGCATCCGGGATGTAGATTTGCCGCAGCGGGAGGAGACTCTTGTAGGCGCTATCGAAGCGGTCGTAATGGGCTAAAACCAGGTGAACAAGCTCGTCCCCATTGATGAGGCGTAGATTCGGTTTGCTCTTCGCGAAACCCAATGCCTGTGAGGTGAAAACACCCAATGTCACGAAGAGTCCAAATTCCTGTGCGGAAACATTGCCGTAAAGCTCGGCCACCTGAGGGTTCCCGATGCTTCCTTCGCTGGACTTCACCTGGACTTTGACGATTGGCGGCTCGAATCCCAATTCGTCTTTATGCGCAATGATGTCCACGCCGCCGTCCGGTCCTTTCGGTGAAATGCGGGTATGATATCCCATCCGCTGGAGCAGGTGACCCACAAAGTGAGCGAACGCGTGACCTTTGAGCTGCTGGGCCAATGTTTTGAGAATGAAATCGCGCGTGGTTTCTTCGATCTCCTCGGCAACGAGGCTCACAGTCTCATCCTGCTCCACGGACGGCGTGATCGGTTTGCCATCGATGGCGGCATGGAACTCTTCCGCATAGTTTTTGATCTGAAATAGGCTCATGGCCGAGCCGATTTCATAGAGCGCTCCCTGCGAAAATCGTGTGCGCGGCACTTCGCGAAGCCACTCCACAGAGCGAGTGTGCGGAAAACCGGGGTTTTGATCCGGGTCGTATTGGTAGTCTCCCTTGACGCGCCCGAGATGGATTTTTCGATCCAGTTTTGATGGATAGGCGACCAAGTCGCCGTGTGTCATCTCGTGGACGAAGCGGAAAAGCTGCCCTGCGTAATTGGGAATGGCACCTGGCTTGGCATTGGGATAGCAATGCGCGATTTTGGCTTTGAAGGCCTCCCGGTCGGGCGACAATGCGGCAAGGTTGCCTATGTCGGACCAACCCAGAGCGATACGCTTCTGTTTCAAAAAAGGGTGTCGGCATCGCCGGTTCTACCAGCGTGGATTCCCCAAAGAGTCTTATCAGTCATGTTAATTGTGCGGCGTAAAGGAGTTTCTGGAGTTGGGTGACGGCTTCACGGAAGGGTTCGACTCCTCCGAATCGCGTGGTGATCTCCGCGACATTGCCGAGGCCGAAGAGTGATACTTGGGGGTACGTATTTGGGGTCACGCTATATTTCTTGACCGTTTCCATGCCCGCACCTCCTTTGGGAGCTTTCTCTCCGGCACCTGTGCGAAACGGCGGATCTGCTGGCTCGCGTTGGCGGCGGACTTCAGATTGAGGCGCTCAGCGATCCATGCGCAAGGCACGCTCGTCTCCTTCGATACAGCCCATGCCACTGAGCTCCGCCGCCAGTCGCCGCGCCGGTCCATCTTCAACGCGGACTCGTCCAACCGATAGTGCCGCGACCCTTCGATCACAATTCGCTCAGCCCTTCGCAGGCCGTGGTCCTTCTCAGGTCCCTCGCTGCGACTGCGGTAGTTGCGGCTCCTGCGATTCCCCAAGCTCTCGATTCGCTTCCCAAGGCGCTCCCGAAACGCCTCTGACCCCCAGAACCACCCCCGTTCGAACTGCTTGGACAAAGGGACGCCCTCCGGGGCTGGATCCCCATCTTCCTCCCGGATGATCGTGTCGAGGCGCTCGATGAATCGGCGTCTTCCCGCGACGGTGTCGGGGCAGCCGAGCAACTCCAGCCCCTTAGCAGCGTCTAGCCATGCGGGACGCTTCGACGGGGCCAGTGCATAGCCTCTGGCGAGACTGCTCCACGGGTAGTCGAGGCTACTGATCGCAGCCCCATCGACCAGACCCGCACGCCCCGGATTGAGGTGGATGTAGTCGATGACCGTGCGAAGATAATCCCGCCAGACGACACTGCCTCGCGGGCTGGTGGCTGCGTCCTCCACCGGGATGGCCCGGTAGCGCCCGCCGAAGAGGTGGCCCCAGAGGTGGCGGCGGGAGTTGAGCCTCCGCGTGAATGCGTTCTGGAACCACTGCATCCCAGCGACGAGATTCGGCTCGGGCGTTCTCAGGACGGCGTGGTAGTGGTTGTCCATCAGCACCCATGCGAAGACCTGCCAACCTGTCCTGCCGCAGGCTTCGGCGAAGGTCTCGACAAACAGGCTGCGGTCGCCGTCGTCGTGCACGATGGGTTCGCGTCGGTCTCCACGGGCTATGATGTGGTAGACAGCGTTCTCGTACTGGACTCGGGGGATGCGTGGCATGTCGAAGAGTCGGCTCCGCAGGTGCTTTTGTCAAGAAATGTTGCATGACCCCGAAAGCATGACCCCGAAAGCACCCCCATTCTCGTCGGTCCCTCCGCCGCCTCGCGCACGAGAAATCGCCGTCTGATCAGAATCAGCCTTGACAACCTACAACCACTTTACTCCTTTAGCTGTTCTATGGCCAGACTTTCGAAACCATTTCGCTCCATGACCTATCGCCTCGCCCTTTTTTTCGGACTCCTGCCGCTCATCTCTGTCACCCTTCCTGCTGCGGATAATGATTTGGTAGAGGTCACTCAGCTCGATCCGACAATTCGCACGGAGATTGCCTACGCTACGACGGACAACTTCTGCAAGGAACAGCTCTATCCTGTGGCTCGATGCTTTCTTCGCCGTGCTGTAGCCGAAGCGGTAGTCGCTGCTCACAAGAGCTTGGCTAGTCGCGGCCTCGGGCTGAAACTCTGGGACGGCTATCGCCCGCACTCTGTGCAATACCGCATGTGGGAAAAGTCGCCCTTGCCTGGCTATGTCGGCGATCCTCGACTCGGGTCCAAGCACAATCGCGGGGCAGCCGTCGATCTGACACTGGTCGATCTACAGACAGGAGTAGAAGTCGCCATGCCCACTCCCTTCGACGAGTTCTCTCCGCGAGCTGGGGCCACCTACACTCAGCTTCCACCCACAGCACTGGAGAACCGAGCCATCCTGCAAGAAGCCATGCTGAAACAGGGATTCATGACCATCCCGACGGAATGGTGGCATTTCGATTTTCACACATGGCAAGATTTCCCTCTCGCCGACGTACCGCTCGAAAAGCTCGCTGACGAGGCAGACCGTGCTGCCACAGAAAGGAAATCAGAACTAGCCCGCTCCCATTGGCCTCGATTCCGAGGACCGGAGGGCCGAGGCATCGCCGCAGACGCCGATATACCGCTGCAGTGGAGTGAAAAGGAAAATTTGAAATGGAAGTTGGATCTGCCCGGTCCAGGTTCTTCTTCCCCTATTGTCATCGGGGATAAAATCCTCGTCACCTGCTACTCTGGCTACGGAACCGAGGAAACCGCGACTGCTCAGCCTTCCGATCTCGTCCGACACCTTCTCTGTGTGGATCGAAAAACTGGTGCGGTGCTCTGGAGAGCGGACGAGCCTTCAAAACGATCGGAGGATGCATACGTCGGCTATCTGCCCGAACACGGCTACGCCAGCAGCACGCCAGCGACAGATGGTGAGCGCGTGTTCTGTTTTTACGGAAAGAATGGCGTCTTTGCTTACGACCTGAATGGAAAACGACTCTGGTCTGCGCCCACGGGAACTCTTTCCTCGAAAGCACTCTGGGGATCGGGGAGTAGTGTGATGACTCACAACGGACTCGTCTATGTCAATGCGGGAGATGAAGCACGCTCTCTGATCACCTATGACGCCTCCACTGGCGCCGAACGCTGGCGGATGGAAGCTCCGATGCTGGAGCAGACCTACTCCACGCCAACAATCCAAGTTCTCTCCCCTACCCGCACTGACCTAGTCGTAGCGATGCGCGGTGAAATTCGGGGACTCGATCCGATGAGTGGGACGGTGCGCTGGTTTTCCAAAATCCCCGTGGATGGAAATCTCTCCGGCAGCCCCGTCGTCCTATCGAACAGCCGTATCGCTCTGTGCGGTGGATTTCCCAGAATTCTCGGCACCGTCATCTCAGGTGGAGGTGAGGGAGATCGCAGCGCTGATGCTCTGGTGTGGGAAAGTCAGACCGCCAAGAGTTACCTGCCTATGCCTGTAGAATTCGACGAGCTACTGATGGACGTGAACGAAGACGGGATCGCCCTGTGCGTGAAAAGTAATACAGGCGAAATCCTCTATCGCGAGCGACTCGATCTTTCCAAATCTACGGGCAAAGGTTACGCATTCTATGCGTCACCGATTCTGGTGGGGAAACATCTCCTGGCCGTCAGTCGCAGTGCCGGGACTTTCGTGATCGAAGCAGGACCTGAGTTCAAGCTCTTCGGAGTCAATCGGATCGAAGATGATCACACTCGCTTTCAAGCCACTCCAGCCGTAGCTGGCGATCTCCTGATTCTTCGCTCTGAGAAAGCCCTCTATGCCATTGGCAGATGACGAGGGGTAAATTCTGTGCTCTTCATTTCCCATGCGCATCGACTCTCACCATCACTTCTGGAACTATTCTGCCGAGGCCTATGGCTGGATAGGCAATTCGATGTCAGTTCTGAAGCGCGACTTTACTCCGGTGGATCTGAAGAAGAATCTCGATGAGGCTGGAATCGATGGCGTCGTGTCTGTGCAGGCCCGGACCGAGGAGGCTGAGAATGATTTTTTGCTCGGATACGCAGATGATCACTCTTGGATTCTCGGGGTAGTCGGTTGGCTGGATTTGACTGCAGAAGATGTAGAAGAAAAAGTCGCCCGCTTCGCCGAGCGCCCAAAAGCCGTCGCCCTACGAGAAGTATTGCAGGGAATGAAAGATCGTGAGTACTGTCTGCGCGAAGATTTCAATCGTGGCCTCGCGACCCTGCATGCTCACGGACTCGCCTACGATTTGCTCATCTATGAAGATCAATTGCGTGCAGCTACGCAATGCGTGGATCGCCATCCCCTACAGCCCTTCGTACTCGACCACATCGCCAAGCCTCAGATCGGCGGTCCTGACGGAGTCTCCCCTGCCTGGGCAGCAGAAATACGAGATCTGGCGCGACGGGAGAACGTCTTTTGCAAGCTTAGCGGGATGATCACCGAACTCGTGCCGGAGCTCACTCAGTGGACGCCCAAGCTCATGCGTCCGTGGTTCGACGTGGTTCTAGAAGTCTTTGGACCGAAGCGCATTCTCTTCGGCAGCGACTGGCCTGTGTGTCTTCTTCGCGGTGGATATGCGGAATGGGTTCACTGCGTCGAATCGTGGGTGAAGGAGCTTTCTCCAGATGAGCAGGCAGACATCTTCGGAAACAATGCACAGAGAGTATACAGATTGAGGGTTTCCTGAATATCGAAGAGGTGCTCACGGGCAGACAATCCGTCCCGGCTTGGCGCATTTCCGCAATGCGCGGCTCTTGCATCGGTGAATCCACCGCGTAGCTTTCCTCACTTTCTCGAATTTTTTCTGATGAAACTCTCTGCACTAGCTCTTTTGACCGTCGCCGCCAGCTTCTTAGCGTTCCCAGCGTTCACCGCCGATCCAATTCCCGACACCAATCGCGTGAACGGATTCGCCATTGGCTGCCAGGCCTACACCTTCAACCGCTTTTCCGTCTTTGAAGCCATCGAAAAGACCGCTGCCGCCGGAGCGAAGGTGATCGAATTCTATCCTGGACAAAAACTTTCGCGCGAAGCACCCGATACGAAGTGGAATCACGATTCGTCACTCGAGGTGATCGAACAAGTGAAGGCGAAGCTGGCGAAGCACGGAGTCATCGCCGTAGCCTATGGGGTGGTCGCTCTCAGCAAGGACGAAGCCGAGTGCCGAAAGGTGTTCGACTTCGCGAAGACTATGGGAATTCGTGTGATCAACACAGAATCCGTGGATGCCATCGACACCTTTGAAAAGTTAGCGAAAGAATACGACATCAAGGTCGGGTTTCACAATCACCCTAAGCGTGAGAAAGATGCCAACTACAAGGTCTGGGATCCGAACTATATTTTGGAGATCGTTAAAGATCGCGACCCTCACATCGGAGCCTGCGCTGATACGGGGCATTGGATGCGCTCGGGACTGAAGCCGCTGGAGTGCCTGCGTCTCCTGAAGGGTCGTATCGTCAGCAGTCACCTGAAAGATCTCAATGGATTCGAGCGCTCAGCACATGACATGCCCTACGGTCAGGGCGAGGCAGGAATGTCAGCTCTTCTCTCCGAGTTGAAGGCACAAGGATTCGACGGGCCAATCTCGATCGAATATGAGTTCAATTGGGAGAACTCTCTTCCTGAAGTCACCGCCTGCATCGATTACGTAAAAAACTGGAAGCCCTGAAGCGGCACAGACTATTTCCTAGGAACCAGTCCACTTGATCTACTCGGCCTCACCACTGGCGCACATAGTTGATAATCCCAGACAAATTTTTCTTTTCATCTTCGACTCCACGAGGGAACATGAGGGTATGGAATCGAGATCGTATTCTTTCTGGACAATTTTCTGCAACCTGATTTTCGCGTTTTCTCTCTCGACTGGAGTCTTCGCCGAATTTGAGGGAAAAACGCAAATTTTACTCATCGGCGATAGCACCGCCGAGGGCAGTATTCCAAGAGTCCTGAAACCGGAGGGACCACATCTGGAGACGATGATGGAACTGCTACTCACGGCCAATGGGGTGACGAAGCCCAGCCATGTCATCAATACAGCCCAAAGCGGAGAATTCATTCGTCGCTTCCTCGACACGGGACGCTACGCCAAAGTCGCTGCTGATCTGCCGGGGATCGACTGGATTTTCATTCGCTACGGATTGAATGACCGTGCTAAGCGTGAGAATTTCGCAGAAAATTTTCCGAAAGACTTTAAGGAACTAATCAACCTGTTGCGCAAGGATCATCCCGCCGCTCAGATCGTCCTGATGACCGTAATTCCCTTCTCCAACGAAGAAGCAACCAAGGAAATCAACGATCTAGTCCGCACCGTTGCTACGGAGGAGAAGCTGGAAGTTCTCGATCTAGAACCACGCTATTCTGCCGAACTCGAAAAGGGACCCAATATGCTGAACTATCGTCGCTTTCCGCTGGAAAAAGTGCCGAATGAGCTAAAACCTCTCGTAGAGTCCCGTGTTCACAATGGTTCAGTGCTCGTGATGGACAACGAGCTGGATGCAGTCCTCGGCCATCTGCCGGGCTGGTTCAGTGATCGCCATCCGAATCTGGCCGGATACAATGTGATTGCGGATGAGACGATCAAATGGCTCGCCCCGAAACTGAAGAAATAGCAGAGTCTGAATTCACCCGGAACCTGATTGAATTATTCGGATGCCCCATCCATCAAAAAGGACTTGGACCTCCTTGCGCAAACTCCCCTCGACTTCAGGGAAAGAAATCGAAGCTCCTAGAACGGAGGAGACAGAGTCGCGTGTGGTGAGCCACGAAGAAATCACCGTGTTCGAGGAATTGGAGCGATCAGTCATCGAGTCTGATCATCCTCAGGCATCACAAGACTCTGAATCTCCTGAACCCAAAGAGCACCGCAGCGACAGCGACGAGATTTTAACGGTGACTGAGGAAGTCGCTCACAGTCCTAGAGTCGTACTCGTCGCTCATCCAATCCCGTCAACGGCACGCCTGATCCGTGAAACGCTTGAGCAATTCACTGGAGCCAAAGTGTATGCTACTGGAGATCCGATCCGCGCCTTTGAGTTGGCGCTGCAACATCGGTGCGTGCTGTTCTTCCTTGCGATGCGGATCGGAGAGCTGAGCGGTCCGATGTTGTATGAGCTAGTCTCGCGGGCCTGTGCAACCGGGAGAGGCCCGTATCGTCACGTCCCTGGCGTCGTATTCGTGCGCGAGCGCGATGACCCTCGTCTTCCAGACTCTCTCGCACGCGATGTGCGAGTGAAGGATGTGCTCGGAAAACCGATTTCGATCGAACGGATCCTCAATACAGTCGAAGGGATTCTGGAAGTACACGATCCCACCCTACGCGACGATACCGTAGGATAAGTGATTGAAGGCTTGTCCGCCGTATTTCGCTGCGGTATCCGGAGCTTCCCTTAACTCACTCGCTTTTATCTGCGTCGGTACCTGCGGACTTCACCTCTCGGGTCAGCAGCAGTCTATCCACCCACACAGCCTTGATCTGATCGGGATTTTTTGCCGGTGCGACCCACACGTATCGCAACTCCCCAGGTTCGTGGACTCCTAGATCATAGAACTGGTAACCTTCCCCTAGTAATTGAGACACGCGGACTTGCTTGTGAGAGATCGATTTCTTTGCCAATCCATCATAGATCCCACAAGTGAATGTCATGGTGTCCGGTTTCACATCGGCGACTGGCTCCGTTCGTATCGCGAGTCGTACGCGCCACGCACTCTTGACTCCATCGCGCCCGGCTCCACTGGCAGCTAGTTCAGGTGCATCAAACGGGATAGAGACGGCCCACTCGTGATGTTGGGTAGAGAATTTAGCCGCTACACCATCACTCGCCTGTGGGTCCAGAGTGCTCGTAACCCAAGTACCTGCCTTTACGAGTCGAAAACCGTCATCCTGTAGGTCGTACCAATCTTGACGATCCAGCTTCGTAAGCTCTGGCGGTATGCTGGGGGCATGGCGAGCCGGCATTAGCATTTCTGCACGGAACGCCCCCAGCGTTTTTGATTCGGCGATGTGGGTGATCTTAGCAGCTTCTGCCACATGAAAAAAGTGATCTAGTAACTCCTTCCCTTGACGCTTAAGGTTCCAGTCTCGGTGAAAATGTCTCCACATGGGTCCGCGCAAGATCAGGGTGTAATCTACCGGCAAGCGACCGACTTGCACTCTTGCCAGCAAATCCTTATCACCGCTCGCAGCAGCTTTGGTCTCAGCCGCTTCCCATAGGCGATTCGCCTCTAGCATTCGCTCTGCCGTGATAAATTTGGAATCGACATTGGTGTAGCAGGTGAGGTGCGTGTCCGTTTCGTCCACAGCCTTGTGAATCAGATCAAAATACTGTCGTATTTCCGGTGCGGCAGGACCGTAATAAGCGGCCAAAAATTCATCGACGAGAGCATCCGTATCCGCATTCGGATTCGCCATCAGTTTGGCAAGTACCCAGTTGCGGAGCTCTTGAAATTCACCCCCTGGGGATTGATAACTCCCTTGCTCGAACACACCCTTTACGCCATGAGCGGCAAAAAATGCGAGATTGGGCTGTAAGACACGGAAGTTGGGGTGCGGGAGGAGGTAGTGGCGAAAATTCGTCACATAATCCCAGATATAAAGGCGCGAGCAGATTTTTGACCAAGCGCGTATGTCATCGGCGAAGGCTTTGTTGGGGCCATCTCCCGCCAGAGGATGGGAGAAAGAGCACTCGATACTACAGAGACGAACGATCACGTTTTTCCTTGGCTTGACGAGCTTGGGGGCCTGACGCGACTTCTGATAGGCGAGGGTATCTATCGCAATATCGGGGCGCACCTTCTCCACCTGCTCTGCAACCGCATTGACAAAACGGAGCAATGGACCTGATACCACGCCACCTTCTTCCTCTTCGATCGCACGGCAGTTATCACATTCACACCAGCCACCCCAGTCATTTTGAGAGACAGAGATGATGGCGCGATGAGAGGCTGTTTTCGCCATTTCTATCACGCGATCTGTAACGATACGCAGGACGTCAGGATTGCTCAGGCAGAGCTGACTGCGTTCCGTAGTGCGCTCGCCGCGCACGAGAGCAAAGTATTCTGGATGATCTGAAAAGTATTTCTCCGGTGGTAAAAGAGGGAAAAAGGTGTGGACAAAACCAACATACTCGACCTTCCCACCGCGCGCTTCATCTAGGTGAGACGAGTGTCCGTTACATCGATTGCGCACAGACCAATCACCGTCGTAACCGCTGTAGGCAAAGGGTTCTCGATTTTCAAAAACTTGACTTACCCTTCGCGTCTGCGCAGGCAAAGGTAGATTGGGGATTTTGGGAATATGAGAGACCGTGGGGCTAAACCATCGACAGCCCAAATCATCCTCGAGAAAGCTATACACAGCGTACAAAGTCCCTCGTGGGGAACCACCAGCCAATACGAGATTCGGACCGTGTGTCTCTACGAGAAAGTCCTCTTCATCGAGATGGTTTATGCGCTCTTGTGCGACAAGCTTCTGCGCAGCCTCACTCCAGCCAATATAGATATGGGAGGCGCTTGAATCATGTTTCTCATCGGCGATGGAGAGAACGACACCCGTTATTTGTTCGAAAAAGAGCACCAGTTCATCAGCGGCATGACGCTCTGCTGGCGTCGGTGTAGGCGGCAACACAATGCTGAAGTTGCTCTGTCCATTTTGGGCAAGAAAGAGTGTATCCGCAGCAATGATTGATATGGGAAACACAAATAATCCCATAAACACTTCAAACAACTTCATGGATACGATGCTAGCGTCATACAGGTGGCTGCGCAAAGCTTTTCCTGTAAAGTTGTTCTAGGGATTTCAGTTCGAGGCAGAAGATCGCGTTTTATAGGGACAGGCTATGATTTTTAGCAAAAGTAAGCGAAAGTAGTGCCAGAAGAAAATTCTCCGAGTTGTAGTATGCTGATTAATAGTTGCCTACATTTTTATCTGTTAAAGATGGCCTACGTCCTCGTTGGCCCATGAACTAGTGCGGCGATAGCCGGTGATTTAGCGATGTGGAGTATGGACAGCACGACTCGACCTTCGGGAGAGCGATTTCCTAGCTGTGCCAGTTGTAGGACATGCTGCCGACGGGGACGTCGGCGGTCTCAGGAATGGATTTCACAGACAAGATTGTCTGTGCTACTTTCTCAGAACGAGATATCGATCTATAGGGCATTCAAAATCTGCTCGATGCCCCATATTAGACGCTTACATGAGTAAGTGCCTCTCAGAATCCTGGAAGTTGAGCGAAAATCGCCTCGGCGCCGACGTGCTTTGTCTGATATACAAAGTCCATTAACTCCCCCAGTCTCCCATTCGGAAATCCGTCGGATCGCTCGACGAACCAGTGCAGATACTCGTGCGGCAGCGTGTGAATCAGCCGCCCTTTATACCGACCGAAAGGCATCCGATAGGTGCGGAGATCTGTAAAATAGTCTTCGAGATCGCCTTTCATCGCGATCTCGAGATCGATCTCTCCATCGGGCTGAGTCATCACGATCCGGGGTGACTCAACTGCCGAAAACCTCATTTTTCACTCGACCTTCGTTCATGTCCACTCGCTCAGGTCGTCCCTGATGCATGAAAATCACATCTTTGTGATTCAATCCCATCAGGGCCATGATGGTAGAATGAATATCGTGGACGTGCATCTTGTCCTCGATGGCATAGAGGCCCAGATCGTCCGTAGTACCGATGATCTGTCCGGCTTTCACACCGCCGCCAGCCATCCACATGGTGAAGCCGGTCGGATTGTGATCACGACCGTCGCCTTTTTCACTCATGGGAGTGCGTCCAAACTCACCACCCCAGACGACCAAGGTTTCATCAAGCAGCCCGCGCTGCCGCAAATCTTCGATTAATCCCACGATCGGTAGATCGACATTCCGACTGAGGCGACCATGATTCTCCTCGATTTTCGAATGGCTGTCCCACTTGCTCCCGGCTCCGTGGTAGAGTTGGATGAAGCGGACACCACGTTCCACTAGACGACGGGCCATGAGGCACTGTCGACCATAGATCTCAGTCTCCGGGTGATCGAGTCCATAGAGGCTCTTGATGTAGGCAGGCTCGCTATCCAGATCGATGGCATCGGGTGCGGCTGCCTGCATTCGAAAGGCGAGTTCGTAGCTGCGGATACGAGCCTCCAGATCCGTGTTCGACTTGCGAGGCTGATAATGCGCCTGATTCAGAGAGTCGAGATAGGCGAGCTTTCTTTGCTGATGCGCTTTGTCCACTCCAGGTGGATTGTTGAGATTCTTGATCGGCTCGGGGCCATTTTCAAAGAGCGCTCCCTGATGCACGGCAGGAATAAAACCTGATCCCCACATGCGAGGCCCGTTGACGACCATAGCGTTCGAGTCCTTGATGACCACAAATCCTGGCAGGCTCTCGTTCTCCGTACCCAGTCCGTAGGAGATCCACGACCCGAGGGAGGGACGACCGCCGAAGACTGAACCAGTGTTCATTTGACAAACGCCTCCCGCATGATTAATCCCATCCGAGACGCAGGAGCGGATGACACAAAGCTCGTCTGCGATGCGTCCATGATTCGGGAGCCAATCGGAGATCGCGATCCCACTCTCACCGTATTGGGTGAATTTGCGCCGAGTTTCGAGCAGAGGAGAGTTTGCCTCGCCCATGGCCGTGACGGGACGCTCATAGCTGTCGGGCAGGGGCTGTCCGGCGATCTTGTTCAACAAAGGTTTCGGGTCGAACAGGTCGAGGTGACTGGGACCACCCTCCATGAAAAGAAAGATCACACTCTTTGCTCGTCCGAGACGCTGAGGAATTTTCGCAGCCACGGGGTTGAGCACTCCGTCCGATCCGATGAGATTTTCTCCCGTGAGAGCGGAGAGCGCAATCGCCCCGAATCCGGCGCCAGCACGGAATAGGAATTCTCGGCGGCTGTGAGGATAATCGATGTGGTTACAGGGCATGACAAATGGATCGGTTGAGTTGATGAGCGATCACTGGAGGTAGAGAAATTCGTTGGAATTGATCAAGGCGTGACAGAAGTCGGCAACTGCGGCGACTAGAGCGGGAGCCGCAGGACCGGACACAGGCGCAACCGGATCGCTTTTCCATGACGATCCAGCAATGGGTGCAGCGGAGTCTGCGAGCGAGAGCGTCCGGTCGAGAATGCGACGAACGGGAGCTACCGAGGCAGCACCTCCTCCCGAGCTTGGTGAAATAAGAAGCTGCTCCTTTTTCAAAACGCCTTCACTGACAGCGATCCGAGCGATCTGACCATCCCAGAGGTGACCTTTCTGATCGCGTCCACCGAGCAAGGTTGCAACCGCTTCCTTCACCGACAATCCACCCACGACTTGGTGCTGTACAGTCGCGGTCTGGAGAGGACTCTTCGGATCGGACAAATCCTTCAGGTAGAAAGTAACGGTGCCTTTTGCAATATCCTTCTTCAGAGAACGAGCCGAAACCGCTGCAGCAATATAGACCGGAGTGCCAGTAGGGACTTTCAGACCAGAGGCCACAACTTCGTAGATTCGATTTTTCTGAAAGTCATCGCCGACAATCTGGAGGATAAGATTCTGCGGCTGAAAACGCGATTTAGCGCTAGTGACACCGAGCGACCAGCCGATGTCGTCGTTCGATCCATTCCAGCGACTGATCAAGGTGTTCACTGAGGCGTCTGTGTGGACGTTATCGAGCGCAGTCACTGCCTCGACAGTAAATTCTTCATCTGGAGTCTTCCAAGCGGAAAGATCGAGCCGCTCGAAACGACTGCCCGGCTGGAACCAGAGAGCGGCATCGCCGAGTGCAGGAGTCTTCACTCCGGAGAAGAGCTGAGTCACTGGGCGGAGCCCGGTCTCTTCGGAGAGTTTGCCTAGCGCTGATTTGTCGATATCTTTCGAGCCGTCGAGAGACTGAGTTTCGACAAAGTCTTTCGCGGCAGCAATTTCGGCGTCGCTCGGGTCACGTCCATAGGCGAGTTGATAAGCCAAGCGTACTTGTGCATCACCGAAGCGACTCTGGTCTCCGAGAATGCGACGCGCAAAAAACGTGGCCCGCTCCATGGACCAAGGACCATTGACGAGTAGCAAGGATTGACTCGCGGTAGTAGTCGAAATGCGGGTCGGCGTGGAATTAAATCCGGACGGTGAGTCAAATTCCCCGATCATGGGAACAGGGGTATTGCGCCGCTTTTTCAGATACACACTGCGAATCGGCTCAGTCGCCTCCCCCGCTGGTCCACCATCGCGCTGTTGCAGTTCTCCGGATACGGCCAAGCTGCTGTCGCGAATCTGCTCAGCGTCCAAGCGATGAGGCGGATAGCGCCACAGAAGGCGATTCCCCGGATCGGTAGTATCTTCCAAGCTCCCAGGCTCTCGGCGTGCCGTCTGACGATAGGTGGCGCTGGTGACGATTAAGCGATGAATCGGCTTGAGCCTCCATCCTCCTTCAATAAAGCGGGTCGTGAGCCAGTCGAAGAGTTGCGGATGACTGGGGGGATCGCCGAGCAGGCCGAAGTCATTAGGCGAAGAGACGAGCCCCTCGGCAAAATGATAGCTCCAGATGCGATTGGTCATCACGCGAGCCGTGAAAGGATTCTTCTCACTAGTCAGCCAGGCAGCCAAAGCGCTGCGGCGTCCCGAGGTACCATTCGCGGTCGGCTTAATTTGGGGAGCAGCGTCCCCCAGCAGGGTGAGGAAGGCAGGTTCGATCACCTCCGATTTTCCTCGTCGCTTCAGGAGAGTATCAGCGGGTTTGACTCCCGTATCTGTGGTGATAAAAGCGCTGGGAAAAGGAGCGGGCTTGATCGAGTCGAACTTCTTCAGAGCCTCCTTCAGTTCATTGTAGCGGGCGAGTTTTGCCGCGTCTTTAGCCAGCAATTTTCCAATATCCGTACGGCGATAGTTGTAATCGACCTGACGCTGCACCATCTGAGTGAGCTGCTCTTCATGAGAAGTGCGATCCTGAGGCTTCTTCCAGTAAACCGCCTGGATGTCGTCAGGGAAAGTCTCGACGCTGCTCTTCTGACGGGCCTCCAGAAAAGGACGCTCAATTTCGTCGATTCCTTCGCGAATTTCTTTCGTAGCCGCTTCCCATTTGGCAAGCTGTGTATCGTGAGACGCACGCTGCTCAGGCGTCGCCAAATCACGATTCTCCGGCCACCACGTAGAGTTTAGAAAGGCTTGGAGGGCAAAGTAATCCTTTTGCAGAATCGGGTCGAATTTGTGATCGTGACACTCCGCACAGCCCATGCTGAGGCCGAGGAATGCCTCGCTGGTGACATTGGTCATCTCGGTGAGAATGAGTTCCCACTGCATCCGAGCATTCCGCTGATTCCACTCATAGATCCCGAGGCGCAAGAACGCGGTGGCGATCAGTGTATCTGGATCGTCGGCAGCGAACTCGTCTGCGGCGAGTTGCTCGCGGACAAATTGCGTATAGGGCTTGTCTTCATTCAGTGAACGAATGACGTAGTCGCGGTATCTCCAGACATCCGGGCGGTAGTCATCGGCTCGATATCCATCGCTCTCGGCGTAGCGAACGACATCGAGCCAGTGCATCCCCCAGCGCTCACCATAACGAGGACTGGCTAAGAGTCGGTCGGCGAGTTCCGCCGTAGCCTGATCTGAATCGGTTTTATACGCCTCGGTAAAGGTAGCCACCTCTTCAGGAGACGGAGGCAGGCCATGCAAATCATAATACATGCGACGGATCAACTCCGCAGCGTCGGCAGTCGCTGCGGGAACGAGTTTCTTCTCGGCCAGCTTTTCTGCGATGAAGCAATCGATCGAATTCTTCGCCCATCCTTTCCCTGCTTCTTTCGGCACAGCGGGATCGGTCACGGGCTGGATGGCCCACCACTTCCGGTCAGCGTCATTGAAACCATTCTGGTCTGTTTCTCCTTTGGCCGCTGTCTCTGCAGGCCAAGGAGTCCCCATCGCAATCCAGCGCTCTAGAATCGCGACCTGATCTTCTGAGAGCGATTTCTTCGGCGGCATTTCCAGATCTTTGTTTACCCGTTTCACCGCTTCCACCATCAGGGATTCTTCTGGCTTCCCGCTCACTAGAGCGGGACCAGTTTCTCCCCCCTTGAGAATGAAGTCTAAGTGATCCAGCCGCAGCTTTCCTTTCGTCTTCTCCGCTCCATGACACTCAAAGCATTCATTGACCAAGAGCGGACGCACTTTCATCTCGAAAAAGCGCAGAGCCTCCGGACTGTCAGCAGCGAACAGCGGCAGGCTAAAGAGGGCCGGAATTAGGAAGCATCGGCTCAGAGCCTTCCAGTGCGCTACACAGATTCTATCTCGTTGCGTCATACGAAGTTTATATTAGGACGAATTATTTTTTTGACAATAATTCAGATCGCCTTCGGGCATCGCTTCATCGCGGACTAAAGGCCCGAATACGATAGACGATCCTCGTCCGAAAAATTTGAGTGCGACAGGCGCTCAGTTACGCTAATAACTCAGAGGCACTCCTGCGGATTCCTCGAATTCAGAGTTATCGAAAAACATCGTCTTCTTCAGATCAAATCAATCATTGGATGACAGAGTCAGTATTCACTCCTGAAGGATACATTCGTCCAGCGGTGCTGCTCGCAGCCTACCGCAGAGGTCTGTTTCCCATGGCGATGGATGACCCCGGCGAGATCGGATGGTTCTCTCCCGATCCCAGAGGCATCATCTCGCTGGATGAGTTCCATATCCCTCATGGTCTGAAACGTATTCTTCGCCACTGCCCTTTTGAGGTGCGGATCAATCAGGCCTTTTCTGAGGTCATGGCAGGCTGCGCAGACCGCGAATCGACATGGATCAGTCGTGAGATTATCAAAAGCTACGAAAAGCTGCACGAGTTGGGTTATGCCCACTCCGTCGAATGCTGGCAGGACGGGGTTCTGTGCGGAGGACTCTACGGAGTCGCCATCCAAGGAGCCTTTTTCGGCGAATCGATGTTTAGTCGAGTGACAGAAGCATCCAAAATCGCTCTGGTGCATCTGGTAAAACGGCTGAAAGAGCGACGCTTTCTCCTGCTGGATACACAGTGGACGACGGAACATCTCGACCGATTCGGCGCACGAGAGATTCCCCGGCACGAGTATCTCGCCCAGTTACAGAAGGCTCTGCTGGTCTCGACGAGCTTCGTCTGAAGCACCTATCCCCTATCCTGTGGCCTATCAGGTCTTAGCCACCAGCTACCATACGCACGATCTCGATCCTGTCCTGATCAACTACGGTTTCTTGCGCAAACTCTCGCTGAAGAATTGCAACTCCATTTTTTTCGATCAAAACCGGGCGAGAATCGAAGTCCAGAATCGCGAGGAGTTGCGAGAGCGTCAATGGCTGATCCGGCTGATCCAGCAGTTCGCGGGGAGATCCGTTCAGAATGATTGTCATGTGCTGGCGACGGGTTCAGGCGAGAGGATAGAGCTTTCCCAGTCTTTCCAGACGGGTTCGAGGTCGATGCCGCGTAAATAATTGGCAATCTCACGGGGAGAGCGCTCGTCGGAGATATTGAACTGCCCCGTGGCAGGGGTCAGGTGGGCTTCCACCGATGCAGGAGTGTCCAGTTCCACGCGACGGCCTCGAACGGTCAGGTGGACATCGCTAGCACCGACTCCGGTGTATCCGCCAGGCTCGGTATGGCTCCCGGCGCTGATGGAAGTAATGCAGAGAGGAAAGAGCGCATCGCGCAGGCCCGGGGATTCTCGCGTGCTCAGAACGATGCCCACCTGCGGAAAACAGACGCGAAAGGCGCATAGCGCCTGCACGAATTCCGCATCACTCATCGTGTAGCGGGGGTGAAACGCACCCGCCGCCGGTCGAAGGCGGGGCAAAGAGATCGTGAAACGAGCCTTCCAGCAACTGCGCTGCAAGTAGTCCAGATGAGCTGCCAGTCGGAGAACCTCCTCTTTCCATGGAGCCAGACCGATCAGTGCTCCGATCCCGATCCGCCGAAACCCGGCTGCATAACCTCGCTCCGGGCAGGCCAGTCTCCAGTGGAAGTCTTTCTTTGGTCCTGCTGTATGATATTCATGATAAGCCTCTTGATCGTATGTCTCCTGATAGACGATCAGTCCCTCACAACCTGCCTGCACGAGAGGCCGATAGTCGTCCGTCTCCATGGGGCCAACTTCAATCGATATCCGAGGAACAAAGTCACGCAAAGCCGCGATACACTCCTCGAGATAGCCCTCTGAGACGAAACGCGGGTGCTCCCCCGCCACGAGTAAGATGTCGCGAAAGCCCTGAGATACCAGATACTGAGCCTCTTTTACCACTTGAGGGACGGTCAAAGTTGTGCGCAGGATCGGATTGTCTCGGGAAAAGCCGCAATAAGCGCAATTATTGATGCACTCATTTGAAAGATAGAGAGGAGCGAAAAGATGCATCGTTCTCCCAAAATTACGTCGAGTCACCACGACTGCTTCTGCCGCCAGAGACTCCAAATCGTGTCCGGAAAGTGGGGTAAGCAGAGATTGGAACCGTTTTAATTGAGGGCGCTGGCGCACACAGGACTCCAGCGAGGTGAGAGTGTCGGCGAAGGACATGTCTCAATAAGATATTCACGCAAGGCAGAAGAGCAATGCATCTTGCCCGCCTGATGTCGTAATCTCTCGAACGAATTGAAACTACGGATACTTTATTCGATGAAATCATCCGTAGAAAAAGAATTTTGGGGAAAGATATGAGAAATGACGACAAAAAGTCGTTGCGAAAGCAGGAGAGCGCCTTTAATAAGGCATCGGCTTTTAACATCCATCTCACAATTACAATGGCTGACGCATCAATCGTAGAAAAGGTTAAGAATATCATCGTCGAAGAACTCGGCGTGCAAGAAGAACAAGTGACGCCCGAGGCGAAGTTCACTGAAGATCTTGGCGCGGATTCACTGGACGTAGTGGAACTGGTCATGGCGATCGAAGATGAGTTTAGTATCACGGTTTCTGACGACGATACAGAGAAGCTTCAGAGTGTCGAAAGCGTCATCAATTACATCGAAGAGCAGTTGAAAAAGCAGGCGGAGTAAGAATCTGCCTGATTCTGAATACAAGGAGTTCGGAGGTGCCTTCGACCTCAGAATTCACACTCGAATGCGTCTCGTATGAGACGCATTTTTTGTAGAAATAACCCACTATCAGAGACCGAGAGACCCTGTCTTATTGAGCACGAGACCCTGTATAGTCGAACACACTACCGCGAAATCTTAGCTCCGCCTATTTTCTTCTCTCCTCAGCATTCCTCGCTTGCACCCTAGCCTGATTTCTCTGAGTTTGCCGTTTTCATGTCCTCTCTCTCTCCAGACGACGTCAGCTACGCGATGGAAAACACTGTCGTTGTTTGCGAACCGGATCGACTCATCGATACTTTCGGGACCACCAGCTTCAGATTCCATCTTCTGACCGAGCCGATGGACTCGGCAGGAGCTGTACGAATTCGCGAAGGACGAATGGAAGCGGATCGTCCGAAAATTCTGCGCCCAGACGGGTATGACGACTTTTCCTTCGAAGGCTTCGGCGAGCAGGCAGAAGCCTTTTCTCAATGGTTCCGCCAGAATGGTAACAGCGCCTTCCTACAATATGGGTTTCAGTTCGTGAAGAGCGGTTTTTCCGAAGAACTAGTTCATCTTCCCATCGAAGCAGTGAAGGATCGTATTGCTGAGGAAATCCGCTCTACGGGCGACCCGAGCCGGGCCTTGATCTACGGAATCGATGATGCCTGGGAAGTATCTCTGATCAAATTCACGATTGAGACCATCGCACGCTCACTGAGAATGAACGCATTCGACTTTCACAGACGAGGTCTGCTCTGACGCTACACCATTTCTCCTCAATCTGGATTACTGGGAGAGTCCGACCGAATCTACAGGCTTCGAAAGAACCATCTGCGGAGAATGCTCACTTGAGAAATTTTCCGCTTCATGAGAGTGTTACAACCGAACATCAAAGTTCCAAGTATCTCGGCTCTTCCCTCTCTTCCGTTCTCTTTTGCCTGAGCGATGGCTCGCATCAAATTTCTTCTGGCTTTCATTGCGCTTCTGATCTGCGCAGGAGGTGTCACGGCTGCGTGGTTTTACTGGAAAAAATTCGCCCAGCCTGAGATCGAATTAAATCGACAAATCACCGGACAAAACAAGTTAGTGCAAGCACCGCTAGATATGGGGAAACGGCATTTCGATACCGCGATCAACCTAGTGAAGGCGGGAGAGCTGATCTCCGCTCGCGATCATTTTTCCTATCTCATGCAGTATTTCCCCGAGTCCGCTTCTACAAAAGAGGCAAAGCGGATTCTAGGCGAGATCAACATGGATTTACTCCTCTCTCGAATCCCCATGGCGGGAAAAACCGAATACATCGTGAAAAAAGGGGACGCGCTCCTTTCCATCGCCCGTCATGCCGAGACGACGATCGACTATATCCTCCGAGCAAACGCGAAGACCTCTGAATTCATTTTCCCTAATGAGAGCCTGATGGTCTATCCGCTGAGCTTTCGGACGGTCATCGATCGGAAGGCGAAAACGGTCACGGTTTATCAGGAGGATACATTCTTCAAGGAATACGCGATCCTCAGCCAGAATCTTCCCGCTGGTATGAAAGGCCCCTTATCAACGACAGTGACCGAGAGAGTTGCATGGAAGGGAGATCGTCCGGTGAACTTTACTAGCGAAGATTACATGAACTGCGCGAAATGGCTCCGCACTGGACAAATGGGCCTTTTTATCCGCCAGGCCAAGCCCCCGACTGAAGACGGTGAGTCCCGATCTTTCGGCGTCACGTTAGCTAATTCCGAGTTGGAAGAACTCTACGTGATCCTGCGAGTCGGATCGAAAGTCGAACTTGCGAAGTAGCCCAGAGAGTTTACATCGATATATCCCCTTTATGACTGCCACCGAACCTCTCGAATTTGAAAAGCCCATCGTCAACCTCGAGCGACAACTAGCCGATCTGCGAGATCGCGCCGCCGACAGCGACATCGACATGTCGACCGAGATGAAGCGGATCGAGGACAAGCTCACAAAGCTCAAGGGCGAAATTTATCGAAATCTCTCCCCTTGGCAGCGTGTTCAGATCGCACGACACACTCAGCGGCCATACATGCTGGATTACGTCGAGCATACCTTCGATGATTTCGTCGAGCTTCACGGAGATCGCCACATCGGCGAGGACGAGGCGATGCCAGGAGGATTCGTTCGCCTAGAGGGCCATCGGGTGATGGTAGTGGGACATCAAAAGGGACGTGACACGAAGGAGAATCTGCGTCGGAATTTCGGTAGCGCCCATCCCGAGGGGTATCGCAAGGCACTGCGCCTGATGAAGATGGCGGAGAAGTTCAATCTTCCGATCATCACACTGATCGACACTCCCGGAGCCTACCCAGGCATCGAAGCAGAGGAGCGAAACATCGCGGAAGCGATCGCCTTCAATCTGCGAGAAATGATGATGCTCCGCGTCCCCATCATCGCAGTAGTGCTGGGAGAAGGAGGCTCTGGCGGCGCACTCGGAATCGGAATCGGAGATCGAATCTTGATGATGGAAAATGCATACTACTCCGTCATCAGCCCCGAAGGCTGTGCAGCGATCCTCTGGAAAGATCGGAAATACGCTCCTGAGTCCGCTTCAGCTTTGAAGCTGAGTGCCGAAGATTTGAAGAAAATGGAGGTGATCGACGAAGTCATTCCCGAGCCAATGGGTGGTGCGCATCACGATCACATCACGGCGGCTCACAATCTCAAGCGCACACTGATCAAACACCTGCACGACCTCGAGAGCATAGATCGCGACGCACTACTAGAGCAGAGGTATCAGAAGTTCCGTAAATTCGGAGAATTTCGTGAAAAAGGGCGTCGCTGACTCGATTCTGTTTTTGTGAGTGAGATCAGACTTGATTCTCTCACGATTCGAACCAACTTCTCGAACATGAATTCATTTTCTCACGGTTTTCTCTTCATTTGTGGTCTCTGTTGGCTCTTGTGCGAAGTTTGCGTCGGTGCCAGTGCGGGGCAGTGGACGCCGCTATGGATTTTCACTGCCGGGCTGATCATCATGTTCTCGTTTATGGGCTGCTGGCCTGCTTCTGATCGCACAATTAATTTGGTGGGTCCGGCATTCACCATTCTGATCGCAATCGGGATCGGCTCCTACGGATTCCACTCACTGAGCGATGGTTTCATCACCGGAGGCGTAGTTCGGCTTCTGGGAGCGCTCGTCCTAACTTCCTTAGCCGTCATCAGCCTTCTCGGTCAATTTCAAGGGGAAGAAGAGGCGAACGATCACTGATCGAGGAGCTCCCGGTAGTTCTGATGCTTCGCTTGCGTAGGACTGTGCAAGAGATGATCACCGGCGATCATCTCCGCAAGTGAAGAACCGATCACTCGATCTTTGACTTAATCCGTGAATCTTCACAATCGGATCACTTCTGGATCGGCTTTTCTTCCTTCTTCGCCGCAGGCTTTGCCTCTTTCTTTTCCGTCGCCTGCATACTCATCCCCATCTCTTCAGGCTTTTTCACGACCGGCTGTTCCTTCTTTTCTGGAATGGGCGCGAGAGTCAGCCATAGATCTGAATAGTCGTTCAGAAGATAGGGTCCCCGATAGTTGTCGTCCTTAAATGATATGACAGCCTCGCGACTCTCGGCTTTTCCGTCACCTTCCGTCTTTTCTGTCGCTACTACTCGAATTGCTCCGTCGAAACCGGGGGCTCCATCCTTTGCCTCCAACTTCAGCACAAGCTCCTTTGTCTCGGCCTTCACAATCTCAGGTGGCGTGACGACGATTCCAGCGGGCAGTCCTTTTACCGTCAGTTCAAGCGGCGATTTGTGATCCAACTTCCGCGTGATCGTCACTCTGATTTCGGTGGGTTTACCTCGCTCGATCACATAGCTCGACTGATTTGCAGTCAGCGAGAAATCAGGCTTTGATGAAAGAGTCGTGAGTCGATAGCGCATCGCATCACCGCTGCGCCTAAAACGATCTGTGATGGAGATCGTGAAGACTCCATCAGCACTGACGGTCCAGAGATATTCGGGATCTGCAGTAGCATTCGTATCATCCTCGGTGCGTATCACAGCACCATCAGCAGTCAGGATCTGCAAAATCGGGTCAATGGCATAGCCGATCATCCTCCCCTCAACTTTCACATTCAGCCGATCTCCCTTTTTGGCGTTGATTGTGTAGCGATTCCCATCGGCTGATTTCAGCGTCCCTACTCGTGTATCCCCGGCAGCCAGCGTATTCTCGGGACTATCAGGCCCTAGATCGAGCGGATGCATCCACGCAGGCAACTGCTCTGGCTTCCATGCGAGGCAGAGGCGATAGTTGGCATTCCTCGACCCGATGAAAGTGATCGTGGTAGCAGGAGGGTGGGCGAAGCCAACGACGACGACGACATAATCTCCGTCCGCAGGAGCGGTAAAGACAAAGGATGGGTCGAGATTGCGCGGCCCATCGTGGGCGAGCAATAAACTGTGCCCTGCTGGATCATACACATGCAGGGCCGGATCCACAGGTCCACGCAGTGCGTAGGCGTCGATCCCCGCATGAAGCGTCTCGCCTTTCTTCATCGTGATGCGATAAGCGTCAAGCTCGTTCGAAGTCGCTAGGGAACCGTGAACCGTAAGAGGCAACTTTTCGCGATCAATCACCATCGCCTCCGACACAGAATTGTTATCCGCCTCCACTTCGCGAATTTCCTCCTGTTCGCCGATTACGAAAATCACCGGGATCGACCCGCCTTCCGAGTTATAAGCTCGTAACAGGAGCGGCCCGACAGGTGTATCCGCTGCAATTTTCAGCTTCCCCACACCAGACTTCGCAGCATCAGGTGTAAATTCGATGCCCTTGACCGAGGCCCACAATTTACACGGCCAAGGTTTGAAAGTCCCGTTCAGAGTCACATCGAACTCGCTACCCTTCCTTCCTCCAGCAGGGAAGACGGATTCGAGCTTCGGAGCGTCAGCGAAAGCGTCCGTAATCCCGAGAGACAAGAAGAGAGCGAAAGCGCACAGGAATCCTCGCATGGTGGCCAAAGTGGAATCAGACGAAAAGTTCCTTGATCAGGTGTCCGTTGTCGATCAGTTGGATAGGCCGATTGTTGGCATCGTTGAGGATCATCGTAGGATCGATCCCCATCTTCGTGTACAGACTGGCTGCGAAGTCCTCTGGGGCGTAGATGTTCTCGTTCGCGTAATAACCCTTCGCATCGGTCGCGCCGACGATTTGACCGCCGGGAATCCCTGCTCCGGCCATCAGCACGCTCATAGCGAAAGACCAATGATCGCGCCCGCCGTCCTTATTCACCTTCGGAGTTCGGCCAAACTCGCCTAGCATAACGACCATCGTTTTCTCCAAGGAGCCGCGCTCGGCTAGGTCTTCGATCAAGGCACTCACGCCCGTATCCAGCTGTTCCGCCTTTGCGGCCTTGAAGTTAGCGAACAAAGTCCGGTGATCGTCCCAGCCTCCATTGTACACGGTGACAAACGGCACGCCTACCTCCGTCAGACGGCGTGCAAGCAAGAGTCGCTGACCGAAGTCATTCCGCCCGTACTTATCACGCACGGCGTCCGGCTCTAGGGAAATATCAAAAGCGCTCTTTGCAGATGTCACCAAATCAAACGCTCTGGCGTAATAATTATCAAACGCGACCGCAGGATCCGCAGCTGCGGCATCCGTCATCCGCTTCATCTGATCGAGCGCTTTCCGCAACTCCACCCGAGATTCCGCCCGAGGTCCAGAAAGTGCCTCTGGCAGACTAATGTCACGCACTTGAAAGCTGGAGCTGTTCGGATTATCCGCGATGACGAAGGGCGCATGCTGTGCTCCGAGGAAATTCGGTCCACCTGAACGCATCATCCGGGGCATGGATATATATCCCGGGAGACCGTATTTCACCGTACGATTCGCACTGACGACGGACCCAAAGCTCGGATGAAACGTCACATAGGCACCACAACCAACCGGAACCGGAGTTGGCTTGCCCGTCGTCAAATAGTGATTCCCTGCTCCATGATTGTTCTGAACGTGGCAGATGGATCGCAGCACCGTGAAATGTTTGAAGCTCTTGGCCAGTTTCGAGAACATTTCTGAAAAATGAACGCCCGGTACTGAGGTCGGAACTGTGTTAAAAGTACCTCGAATTTCGGAAGGCGCGTCAGGCTTTGGATCGAAGGTCTCGTAGTGTGATGGCCCTCCATCCAACCAGATGAAAATGCAGCGCGTATCGTTCGGAGTCGCGGCTGATGCCTGGAAGCGCATCATGTCCGTGAGTCCCATGCCACCGAGAGCACCTAGCCCGAGCTGGAGGAAGTCGCGACGCCCCATTCCATCACAGTTTTTTCGAATACGGGATCGATTCATAGCAGTAGGAAATAGTCAGGATTCAACAAGTCTCAATGATTCAGGACAAATTCGGGGGTATTAATCAGCGACCAGATCAGATCCTCCAGAGTAACGCGGGGGACGGGGCCAGCTCCTTGTGGGACGAGATACTTCGTAGCAATCTCCTTCTCACCCGCAGTCGGGGTACGGGAATACAAGCGGAGATACACTTCCTCAACCGCTTCCGGAGCTGCCTTTTTCATCAACTCCTCCACCCATACACTCTTTCCGGATAGCTTTCGCTGCAGAGTATTTGAGTTCATCAGATGGAGTGCCTGCACTACACTCCCCCCACCCTCACGCTGACAGGGAGGAGCCGCGCTGGAATCAGGGCGGCCAAAGGCATCTAGAAAGTCACTGGGCAGCAGGTGATTCCATTGCTGCATCGCTCGTGCATCCGCCGGAAGACCACTCAGACGCTCGGCCTGTCCCGTGATTTGGGAAATCGCATCGAGCAGAACCTCGGCAGGAAGGCGACTGCGGTAGCGACGAGAGAAATTCCTCCCGTCGCCTACATTCGTCTCATTCGCCACAGAGCTTTCCTGATAGAGACGACTCTCCAGAATCGTTCGGATGGTTTTTTTCTGATCGAAGCCATTTTTGACGAAGTCCTGTGCTAGCCAATCCAGAAGCGGGCCATTGGAAGGCGGATTCGAATCGCGGAAGTCATCAACTGGATCCACGATCCCGACACCGAACAATTCAGCCCAGATCCGATTGACCAAAGCCTTCGCGAAGAACGGATTCTCCCCTTTTGTCAGCCAGTCGACGAAGACGCGCCGTGGATCAATTTTCGAGTCGAGATCGGTGAAAGCTGGTGTGTCAGGAGCCTTCGGAGTCATCACTGCCTCGGTCACAGGATGAGTCACCTTGCCCCCCGGTTCGAACCACCAATACTCCGGCTCTCCTGAAATCGGAGCAGAAATTCCCTGTCCTTTCTGGCGCATTGATCCGAAAAAAGCAGCCATCGAATAGTAATCATCCTGACTCCATTTTTCAGAAGGATGGTGATGACACTGCGCACAGTTGAGACGAACGCCGAGGAAGAGCTGAGATACGAACTCAGCCATTTCTGCCGGTTCGCGCTTGTCCCGAAGAATGGCGACCGGACCATACTCATGTGAGCTACCAGAAGCCGTTAGAAGCTCTGTGATCAATTGATTCCAAGGGGTATTGGAGCGAAAATTTTCACGAATCCACTGGTCGAAAAGATACACTGGCTTCACCCCGACGCGCTGGGTATTCGGACGGAGCAGATCGCTCCACTTAGTCGCCCAGAAGTCCCCGTAGTCGAAACGAGAATCCGGAGAAAGAAGGCGGTCGATCAGCCTCTTTCGCTTATCGGCAGAAGCATCGGCCAGGAAAGCGCGAGTCTCCTCTGCCGACGGCATTCGCCCCAGAACATCGAGCGTCGCCCGACGAATGAACTCCCCGTCTGTGCAGGGATCAGAAGGACGAATCCCTAATTCCTGAAATCGAGCGTACGCTAGCTCATCGATAGGATTATTCTTCGGCAGTGCAGTATAGGTCTCGGCAGGCAAAAGCCGGTCCGGCGGGACGACCACTCGAGTCGCCGCCACCTGATCCACATAGCGCACGATAATGCTGTTCTCTCCCGAAACATCACCGACTGTGACGTTTCCATCATCGTCCACCGCAGCGAAGGCCGGATCATTCGAGGTGAAGTGACAAAGGTGAGTCACGTCCCGAGTCGAGCCGTCCGTATAGGAGACGGTAATCTTCAGGCGCTCACTCGTTTTCTTTTTTAAAGTGAGCTTTTTGGGAGTGATTTCGATTCCTGTCGGTGATGGCTCATTGGCAATGTGGCGCGGCGCTCCCTCTGCGATCCACTGCCGAATCGTTTTGTATGCGTCCGAGTCTTTATCGAAGCGCTTTTCCCCCTCGTGAGGAATCGAATTCGTCGCTTTCAGCAGAATCAGCGAGTGATCTGGTGAGGCGGGAGAAATGCGACGTCCACGCGCATCATACACGATCTCGCGGTAATCCGAATCAGGGTCAAAGGAATAGATCGTGAGGCGGAATCCATTCTGCCCATCTGCTTTGGCATGACAGGCCCCCACCATGCACCCGGCGCGTGTCATCACGGGTAGAACATCGTTCTGGAAGGAGATGGTAGCGGGTTCTGCCGCCAGAGTCGTGAGCAGCGAGAAACATCCTGCCACCATCACGACGACGATGCCCCGAAGAATTGGGTAAAGAAAGGTTATCTGCATAATCTTTATTTCTGTGCTCGATTATCGGCAGTAGCGACGGCGGGTGCAGCTGGAGCAGCAGGCTTGGCAGTCTCGACTGTCTGGGCGAGCTTCCCCTGATCGTTCCAAACATAGAGTCGTCCATCCTCTCCGCCACCGAAAGACCATAAAGTATCGGGATCAAGAGCGAAACAATACAGTGCCGTCTCTACCTTATCAAAGGCTCGCTCTCTAGCCCCCGTCGCACTGTCCTGGCCTTGGTGCGCCTTGAGTTCGGTGAAAGCAGAAACACGACCCGAGGCCGGTGCGGAGAGAATCAAATCCGTATTGATCTCCGCCGCCTTCGACGGATCCTTTTCAGCATCTTTCTGCTTTCGAGTCTCCGGATTGATCGTCCAGGCGAGACTGTAGAGCGGACCGGAGCGACGACTGGAGAAGGCCCCGACCTTTTCACTGGATTCGATATTCCAGACCTTTACCTCGCCCTCATCGCCTCCGGAGGCAATTCTCTTGCCGTCCGGCGAAAAAGCCGCAGCGAGCACATAGCCGGTGTGTCCCTCCAGGCGAGCGACGATCTTATGCGTCGTCGAACTGCGTACGTTAATCAACTTGTCAGCGGAAGTCGTCGCGTAGTGGGTCCCATCCGCACTGCGCGTAATCGTGAAAATCGAATCTCGGTGAGCGGTATCGAAGGATGTGACCTGCCCCGAACCGATTACGATCTCATGCAGGCGTCCGAGCTGCGATGGAATCGAATCCGCTACAAGGATCCGCTTCCCATCTGTTAGAAAACAAAGAGCCGTCTGGCGTCCGATAAATGGAGTCTCGATTTCTTTGACGAATTTCTCTGGGGCCTCTGAATTCCAGAAGCGGACTGATCGAAATGCCCCGGAGGCGAGCATTTTCCCATCGGGAGAAAAAGCGAGAGACTGCACAGAGTCGTTGTGCATGGCTGAAGTCGTACGGAATTCTAATTGAATTCCGGGAGCCTTTTCGTTGCCGTTCGGCACCACTTTATACCAGTCGATCACATTGCCACGTCCAACTACGAGCTGCTTGCGATCCGGCGACAGAGCCATCGCGAAGATCGGGCGGTAGAGTTCCGGCAAGGATCCGGTCACCACCTCGACACGGGGCGGAAGATTCAGTTTCGCCCAGCGATCTGCGTCCCATTTTGCCCCCTCGTTGATCCACTGTTCTAAAGCAGCGATTTCCTGAGGCTTGAGCTGCCCCTTCGGCGGCATGTGATTGTCATCATCTGGATAGAGAGAGTCGATCAAGAAGCTTTCCTTCGCTTTTCCAATAACGATGGAGGGACCTGAATCTCCGCCTTTCACCAATGACTCCTGGGAATCGATAAGCAATCCACCCTTGCGCTTGGCTTCTGTATGGCAACTCACACATTCCTTTTGCAAGATCGCAAGCGGCTCTAGCGCAGGCATCGCATTGACAGCTGGAGTCGCCGCTACGGGTGCGGGCGCAGGTTTCGGCGGTGCGGGTGCCGGAGTCGCCGCTACCGGTGCGGGGGCAGGCTTCGTCGGTGCGGGCGCTGGAGTCGCCGCTACCGGTGCGGGGGCAGGCTTCGGCGGTGCGGGCGCTGGAGTCGCCGCCACCGGTGCGGGGGCAGGC
>CAUJIH010000049.1 GCA_963205275.1 Verrucomicrobiota bacterium
AACGGTCTCTTGCAATTAGCGCGCCGCCGGGCCAGGGGATATCGCTGCTTCCGCAACTTTCGCTCAATTGCTTACTGGATTGCTGGAAGGCTTGTTCTAAGGAACAATATTGCCTTTACCCACTAAGTTTCCGACAGAGCCGGTTGTGAGCTTTCCGATCCCGAGTGGCGCATCAATGACAGAAGTCTTCGATTGGGAGAGATCACTGCGAGAAGCAGTAGCCGAAGCTGCCAAAGACTTGAGCCTTGGACTGGCCAGTGGAACGGGTGCTTCCACCGCCGGTCTCGATCAAGTCAGCATCACCGTCAATTCTGAACCATCTGGAGCTGACATCATCGTAGATGGTGATTTTATGGGCAATACTCCTGCCGAAATCAAAATCGACAAAGGACGACACACATTGGAGATCGACCGTCAAGGGCATCAAAAATGGAGTCGCCAGATTAACGCAACGGATGGCTTGAAAATCTCCCCCGTCCTAGAGAAACATCCCCAAGCTCCCACCCTAGCCCCAAAGGAGTAACGCTGAATCGCGTGAGCAACAGAGTTGACGAAGGTAGCTTGCCAGATTATTCGCAAACCATGGGTTTGGAATTTTCTTACGACAGGTAATTTTTTGTCGTACGCGATTCTTTTGTCGTACGCGATTCACTCTTCGTGCAATACAACACCGAGAGAGTTGTAAGGAAAGCGAGGATGTGCTATTTTCGGTTGATGATCGTTATCATTGAGATTCCTATCCTCTGGTGAGATGAAGCCGCACCGGAAGCAAGATCGTGTTCCTCCCTTGCTCGACCGAGATGGCGAACCTGATGTACGTGCCCAATCAGGCAGACGTCGGAATCCACAGCGATACGCACACACCGGATTCTATACTGAGTACTGGGACAAAGATCTCCGAACTTGGCGAACGGCGCGTTACTTCAGAGATTGCGACAGCATGGTCCGTTCGCGTGATCGCGAGGAGTGGAATTCTTGGACTCCTCGGACAATTCGTCTGCGCTATCCCAGTGACGGCAAGGAGAATCTTCCTCCTGCGTCTCCTTGCTGCGAGAAGATCCGCACCACCTCCATCTCCCCTGACCCACCTGAACCAGTATCCAGAAAGTTTCTCGACCGAGTCTCCATCGGGATCAGTCGTGGCTTCCGAGTCAGGCTCGTCTATCTGGACCGCAACGAGGTAAAAACCGTCCGAATCGTCTTGCCTTTGCGATGGGGCAAGGGGGAACACTTTATCGCTTTCTGCGAACTCCGCAGCGCAGAGCGGGAGTTTTGCGTTCACCGCATCCTCGACTGCCAGTTCACAGAAGAATAGGCGTTCCCCACTGCGGAAGACTTGAAAAATCTCGCTCAATCAAAACTAGATGACACTGAGCAGATTCCAGAGGGATAGGTCAATTTTCCCGAATTAAGCCAAAAATAGCTCCTCACTCTTTTGTGTCCTGAGCGGATGAAAATCCCCCTCCCCGCCTCACTCCTCCGTCACATGAATCGCATCGTTCAGAAGTGCTCGCACAATACGCCCATTTTCCTTTTTAGGCTGAAACGTAAGTAGTGACTGGGATTTCTGATACAACTCCGAATCGCCTTAGCTCATTTTTTTCGCAATTATCGATTTTCTTTACACGATTCCTCATTTCTGTTACAAATCCGTCCGCAGCGTTTTCTGCTCAGTTCAATGAACACTCCAAACCAACCAGGGTTTTCTCCGCCTCCGCTCTCCGAAACTCCGCCTCCACTCCTCCAAACCCCGCCGCCTACCAAAAAGAGAAATTCATGGCCCCTCGTTCTCGGAGGCTGCGGATGCGTGAGCCTCATTGCTGTGACGATCATTATCGTAATCGGAACGACGCTCTGGACTCAAGTCACGAAGGAGTTGAGAATTCCTGAGAAACAATCTACTAGCGACAGCAATGCTTTTGATTCATCTGAGTGGGTCACGTATGTGAACAATCCGGATCAGATTCCACAGGAGTTGAAAGAACATTTCGTAAATTTCTCCTTCGGCTATCCTGGGGACACTTACAAAGTGACGCCAGACGAGTCAAACTTTATTAAGGTCGAGAAATCACTGCCTGACACAGGAAGCGGACGCTTTACCCTAGAAAGCTTTGCCGTCGGCTATATCACTGGAGAGACACAATCTTCTCCAGAAAACGACAGAGACGAGCTTTTCCCCGCCCTGTTGGATCAGTTGGGCGAGCAGTTTTCGCAAGGCTTCCCTAATTATAAGGAGATCGCTCGCATGCCAGAGTCAGTTGATCAGGTGCGTGGCTCAGCTTTACTCTTCCAATCGGAATTGAAGGAGACTCCCAAAGGCGACGTGACAATTCATGGAAAAGTAATTCTCGCCCGGAATCCAGGTGCAGAGAGAGGAGTCGCCATCATTATGCTGGCAACCTCACTTAATCCAGATGTGAGCAGTCCCGGTGAACTAGGAGCCGTCGGAGACACAGCGAAGATTCTAAGATCCTTCAAATTAGAGCCTCAATGAGTATACATTCTTTCGTAACGTGAGCTTGGCAATCTCCATCGTGCTTTACTTTGCCAAGACAAGAGTCCTCGCCCCCACTATGGCTGGCGACGGGAACCTACTACGTGATCGGGAAGGGGAAGCAGGTAAGACCGACGAAATACGCGATTCAAATGCTCGACAAGGCCTACAATGCCGCCAGAACCAACGATAAAGGCGGCTTCCGCATGGCGCACGAGCCATTGTACTGGATACGTCGTCAGACCGAAATTTATGCCGACTCGGTTATCATCGTCGCCCTACACGCGACTCGGTTATCATCGTCGCCCTACACGTACCGCTGGAAGACAATCCCGCCTCAGAAGCGATCCGAGAGGCTTTCTCCCAGGCGAACAATGTCGCGCTGATTCTCGGTGGTCACTTTCATCGAAACCAGATCGACGAAGTGTCCTTGGGTGGAAAGCCAGTGACACAGGTACGAACCGCTGCCTTTGGTTATGGGATCAATAGCTGGCGCGTTTTCAATCTCTTTCCTGATCATATTGATTTTCAGCACTGGAGAAAAGGACACAGTGGAGAAAATAATCCCTGTGAATCCAGGCCATCCCGGTTCAGAAAAGTGATCACTTTATCTTGGCTCCGTTCGTTGCCAAGCCGCGTATCATCTCCTCACTGAGCGGGAGCTGGCGGATTACTCGGCGCTGGCGGTGCAGGAGTTGCTCCCATCGGATCAGAGACTGGTGCCGCAGGATTACTCGGCGCTGGCGGTGCAGGAGTCGCTCCCATCGGATCGACTGGTGCCGCAGGATTACTTGGTGCTGGTGCAGGAGGAGCAACCGGGGCTGGAGTCGCTACTGCGGGAGGCACCGACAGTGTGCGATCACTCATTTTCACCGGATGTTCACTATCGGCTACGATGCGAAACCCTGTGAACAAATTGCGCTCTTCCGCACTCTCAGCAGCCTTTCGTGCCGTGAGTTCAAAGCCTGATGTCGTTACGAAAGACGCTCCACGTTTCAGAGGCACCTTCCGCTCCGGAGTATCCGGGTGCGGCACCCAAGATGCTGTCCACTCGCTCACATTACCGGCACATCCGACGACTCCGTAAGGACTCTCATCCATCGCAATAGCGTCCACTGGATTCCAGTAGCGATATCCATCAATGCTCCCCGCAGCTACGCCATCTTTGCCATCATGATCAATCCCGCTGTTGAAATTCCCTTCTACTAGATCATTTCCCCAAGGATAGATATTTCCATCCCGTCCGCGAGACGCCTTTTCCCACTCTTGCTCGGTAGGAAGTCGTCCGCCGCGCCAAGCCGCATAGGCATGTGCATCCCAAAAATCAATTCCAGTCACTGGGCAGTTCACGTCGATTTTTCCTCCGCGAAAGGTTTTCCCTCTGGTCGCAGCATCATAATATTGCGACCACTTTTCCGGGGTATAATCAAGTTTGTTCGCTGGCTGATCGGGATGGCGAATCTTTTCTCGAAAGCTCGGATGATTTCCCAGATCGATCAGGAAGTTCGCATACTCCGCAATCGTGACTTCATAATGACTGATCCAGAATTCTGGCAGCTCTGCCTGTTCTCCCGCCTGAAAGATGAATTTTCCAGCGGGGACGCGGATGAAAGCTTCTAGGTCTCGGGCTACAGGCTTCGATCCCATGAATAAAAGCATCGTAACAGCAGCGATGATGATGAGAATACCAATCACACCTCCCATCACCATTGTGGCCTTCGAGGTAGGCTTTGCTTTCTGGGGTCGGGATTGTGGACGCTGCGACGGTCGGCGTGCTTCGCGATTCTCTCTGCGCTCCGGCGGAACCAAGGCTTTCCGTAGGGCATTAATCGAATTCACTGCATCAATTCGATCCGTACCCATGCGATCTACCAACGCAAACAGCAGAGGATCCACTCCAGGTTTGCTCAAAAAGGGGAGAACAGCATCAGCGAGTATCTCAATTTGTCGTCTTTCCTCTTCCGGGGTGAGTGCCTCACCCTGATCCTTTACCGGATTAGCGATGCGCGGTTCCGTTCCCTTTACTACCAGAATGCTTCTCGCCGTAACGAGGCGATGGGACAGATTCTGATCACGAAGATATGCCAGCGCACTGGAGACGGAGTCGAGGATTTTCCATATCGTCGCATCAGAGAGGTCAGCTCGTCGATGCGCCAGATCAGCCAAGCTAGGAGCATCCACCAGTTCGAGGGCGTAAAAGTTGACACCGAGTTCCTGATTGCACTCATAGACTAGCGAGATAGCTGGATGATTAACCGAGGCGCGCGCACTCGCTTCATGCACAAATCCTTCCACCCAGCTATATTCCTTCCGATGCTTGCGATACAACGCTTTGAGGGCCACATGACGACCGATGGAAATCTGTTCTGCCTCATACAGAGCAAAATCAGCCTCGACTTGAATTTCCCGAAGCAGCTTGTAATCCCCCAGTCTCGTGCCCATCGGCAAGACATCGTCCGGCAGAGTCACCGGAGCTGTGCTTTTAGACGGAAGTTGCTCCTGAATTACCCCGCTGTCCGGCGGCCTGACTGGGGCCTCCTCGCTGGGGACCGTATTCTCCGCAGGCTCACTCGCGAGAGGAGCCTCTCCTCGGATTCGAGCAAACCATTCCAGTAATACATCAAAATTCACTGGCTTCAAAAAGGCACGTTCTTGATCGAAAATCCGTGAATAGAAAGGCGACATGTCCTCTGCACTGCAAAAGACCACGGGAAAAACGTCTCTTTCCTTCTGGAGATGATCCCGGAGGTCGAAAATATCCTCTCCAGTCGCAGCATCAACATTCGCCACCATTAAAATCAGGTTATTGATCCCGCGCATCGCCTTCCAGGCATCCGCAGCATCTTCCACCTCGATAAATCGGTCCGCCTTGCCCTTCAGAGCTGAGCGAATCAACTGGCGATCTGTCGGAGAGGGATCGAGAATCAGAATGGTAGTGTCTTTATTCGTTTGCATTCGGACTGATCAGGGGAGGCGTAAGCGTTGGAAATAAGGCGTTATTGGGGGCAATCACGGGAGCACTTCGTTCGACGGGTGCGAACTTTATGTCGGCCAAGTTCTCAGGCATGGCGACCTTGTCCTGCAATCGATCCCGATAATAAAGCTCTACTGTATATCCATAATACTTCCCATTTCCATTTCTTTCTCGTTCTTGTTCTTCGGATAGAGGCGATTGTTGGTAATTCACGATGATTGTCTCCGTCCCGTCGATCTGCCAGTCATACGGTTCGGTGGGATACAGATACGATATGGCTGCTGTCGTCGGCAGAATTTCCCCACTGGGTCCTTGGTCAAAAAAATGCACTGTCAGCTTGAGATCAGTAGCCGTTAGATTTTTCTTTGGATCAGCGTCAATCACGATCTTCAAGCCTACCTGCTGCCCTTCCGCTGGACTGGCCTTCTCAGTGACCTGAATTTCACCGATTTTGAACTCTTTGCCGAGCGCTGGGTCTTTGGTCGTCGCCCCATCCTGCCTTGGACTCTCAGTCTCCAATTCTCCCATTACTTCTCCATGGAGCTGGCGCTTGGCCAGATCCAGATAAGATCCTGCCACAACTGGGTCCATCGCCACGACCTGCTCCCAGCATCCATCCGCTTTCTCCGTCAAGCCCATCTTATCCAGCGTAGCGGCGATCTCCGACAGTACGCGGGGATTGCTGGGTAAGCCCTTATCAACTTCACGATACGCATTCAGCGCTCCGTGCATATTCCCACTTTCTCTCAGTTCAGATCCAGTCACCATGAGACGCTCGAGAATACTGTCGGAGATCACGTTTTTCCGAGCGATGGACGCAAGCTCTGAAAATAAAGCCCCTCGCGAATCGCGAGATGTCGTCTTCGGCTCCACAGTCGGTGTAATCTCTGGTGCAACCGGACTCACAGCGGGTGGGCGCTCTACTTCAGTCGGAGGCACAGGCGGGATGGGAGGTGAAGCGACAGGTGCAGTGACTGGCGATGCCTCAGATGCAGTGGGTGCCGAAGGTGCCGGAGTTGCAACAGAAGGTTCTGCTGGAGTCCCCGAGATCACAGGGGACGTGGGAACGTCTGTCGCGCTCACATCGGGATGAATTACGGGATTCTGTGCGATCACTGGATGTGTGATCACTGAGTTGGCCTTCTCTACTGAGACAGGAGAAATCCGATGAGATACGCCCAGAACAACCACCATGCATTGTAACACGAGAATCACCGCCATCGCGGAAGCAGCAACGATGAAAACTCGCCCATGCACGGGCCGTGCCCCTGAATCAGGATTCTCGATAGATTTCCCTATCATTCCTTAGTAAACAATTTCATCACGCCGAAATTCGACTCTTACGATCCGCGACTTCAATAGACCTGCCAAAGCGATTTCATCTTCGTTTTTCGGTCAAAAGTTCACTTTTCGTCCCTGCATTTGAGATACTGCAATGCAGCATCATAGAACCCATTCTTTTCGGAATATAAGGCTTGAGTCCTCGCCTGTTCAAACCAGTCCGATACGCTAGGTCTTAGACGATCAACAGCGGACAAGAGATCACGTTGCGATACCGGAATAACTTTTCCCGTGTGAATCGTTTCAGAAATGGCCCCCTCGATGGCTTTGTCAAAGACAGCCTTTAAGTCAGCTCCGGAAAAGCCCTCCGTTCGTCGAGCCAATTCAGCAGGATCGATCTCTGAAAATGGCTTGCCCTCGGCGAGGATGCGGATGATCGCGATCCGATCTGATTCGCACGGTGGAGGGACGAACACCCCTTGGTCGAAACGACCAGGCCGAAGAAACGCGGAATCCAAATGCCACGGTGCACTCGTCGCACCGATCACCAGAACTCCATCGTTTCTCCCGAGCTCGTGATCGCACTCGATGAGAAACTGATTAATCAAACTCCGACCCGCTGGAGAGCGAATTTCTCTTCGATCTGTCGCAAAAGCCTCTACCTCATCGAAAAACAGTACCGCAGGGGCTTGCTTCCGCGCCATCTCGAATAGCTCGTGAATCTTTTCCTCGGATTTCCCGATCCACATGTCCAGCACTAAGTGCGGCCCGACGTTGAAGAACTTCGCATCGATCTCACTCGCCGTGGCCAAGCTTACTAGAGTTTTCCCGCAGCCAGGCGGTCCGTAGAGCAAAATACCACCTCCGGCTTTCTTTCCGTACACTTCAAAAATTTCCCGATTTTTCAAGGGATAGACGATCTTCAGCCGAAGCGCTTCCTTGATCGCGTCCATCCCTCCGACCTTCCGAAAGTCTATCTCCGGGTTCTTCGGAAACTCAAACTTGTCGTCCTCGTCGTCGTAATAGGAATCTTCTTCGTCTTCCTCGAAAATCAGATCGTCGAAGGTCGCATGAGCGAATCCACCACCTCGATCTGGAAGAATTCCTCGCCCGGAATCACTAGCCACCACGCCACCTGCTTGGCGGATTCGCTGAAACAAACTATCGTTCTTCACAGAAGCATCCAGCCTGATCGCTCGCTCGTAAAACTCACGGGCATCCTGCACTCGTCCCTCATTCAGCGACAGACTGGCGCGGAGTATCCAGGCGGGCGCATAGTTCGGGATTTCATTACAGATTTTTTCTAGACGCAGGATCGCCTCTGATCCTTTTCCTTCGAGATCGAGCAAACGGACGAGTTGTACTTTCGCCTGCGGATTATTCGGCTCGACACTTAGAGCCAGCTCAAAGGCCGATCTCGCATCGTCGAACGAAAACTGATCGAGATGCGCCTCAGCCAGCATCAGAAGGAGCGGCACATTCCGTGGAAAGAAAGTGAGAGCCTGCTTGAGGGAATCAATATCGGCCATAACAGAATCGGAATACTCCCGTAACAAAATCGAATCATGGACTGGGTGCAAGTCCCTTGGTCGATCCTTTTTTCGCCCTTCCTCCGTTTCCTGAAGGAAGGGTATCAAATCCAGCAACTCGCATCACTCTTCTTCCTCCTCGGTGTCGGACTCGTCCAAGTCGTCATCCTGATCTTCGTCAGTCTCATCGATGATCTCATCGTCGGGTTCGGCTTCGGGCAGATCAGAAATTTCGGAATCCTCCTCGTCTTCATCTCCATCCGGAACCACCAAAGAGATGTCCTGAATTTTCTCTCCTTCGGCGATCCTCATCAGAATCACGCCAGAGGCATTCCGCCCCGTAACGCGCACTCGGGAAACGCGAATGCGAGAGGACTGTCCCTTGCCATCCATCATCATTAATTCATCCTCTTCGCTCACGCGGAGCGCTGCTGCGACTGGGCCGGTCTTCTCAGTCACCCGCATCGTGATGACTCCCTTTCCTCCTCGTCCCTTCGTCGGATAGTCGCTGAAGGGCGTGCGCTTGCCGATTCCGTTCTCGCTGATGACCAAAAGGTGACACTGCTCATCCACCACCGTGAGACCCACCAGATAATCACCTGGTCGCGGACGAATCCCTCTGACGCCAGCCGAGGATCGGCCCATCGGACGGATCGTGGACTCATTACAGCGCACCGCGTAACCTCGATTGGTCACCATGGAGATGTCATTGGTTCCGTCGGTCAGGACGACGTGAGTCAGGCTGTTTCCTTCCTCGATCCGAATCGCGATGATCCCATCTTTTCTGTAGTTACGGAAGTCAGAGAGTCGCGTCTTTTTCACCTTTCCGGATCGAGTTCCGAAGAGAACGAACCGATCTCGGCTGAAAGTCACGTCCTTATCCTCATTCCCATGAGCCTCAATACGAAGCACAGAGGCAACCTTTTCCTCGGGGCGCAGGTTCAGGAGGTTCTTGATCGAGCGCCCCTTCGCTGTGCGAGCGCCTTCCGGTAAGTTGAAAACTCGCTCTACATAGACTCGACCGGTGTCGGTAAAGAACATCAAGTAATCATGCGCCGTCGCCGTGTAGAGCGATTCGACAAAGTCGGAGACCTCATCCTCATCCGCTGCCTCTCGAGTTTCCATGCCCTTGAGTCCCTTCCCGCCCCGATCCTGCGTCCTGTACTCGGTCGCGATGGTGCGTTTGATATTGCCTCGATGAGTGATCGTGATCATGAACGCTTCGTCAGCGATCAGGTCAACATTGGCGATCTCGCCCTCTTCGGCTGCTGCGAAATTAGTGCGGCGTGGGGTGCCGTAGCGAGCTTTCACATCCTGCAACTCATCCTTGATGATCTGAAGCACACGTTCCTCGCGAGCCAAGATGTCGAGTAAGTCCTTGATCGTCTCCAGCAAGGTGTCGTAGTCGGCCTTGATCTTCTCGCGCTCCAAGCCAACCAGCTGATACAGGCGCAGTTCCAGAATGTGATCCACCTGACGATCCGTAAGAACGTAACGCCCCGGTACGGTTTGCAAGCTCTCCTGGCCACGAAGCAGAATCCCCAAGCCCTCTGCCGCCTCGGCGGAAAAGGGATAAGCCTTGATCTTCTCGCGAGCTTCATCCCGTGTTCTGGAATCACGGATGATGCGGATGAAGTCGTCGAGATTGCCCAGCGCCAACAGGAAAGCTTCCAGCTTTTCTGCCTGCTCTTCCGCCTTATTGAGAAGAAAGCGGGTGCGACGCAGAATGACTTCTCGCCGATGTTCGATGTAGCACTGGATCGCTTCCTTCAAGTTCAGCAGGCGTGGACGACGCTGATCGATGGCCAGCATGTTCACAGCGAAACTGGAAGCAAGTGCCGTATGCTTATAGAGATTATTTAGCACCACCTGCGCCCGCGCATCGCGCTTCAGATCCACCACGACTCGCGTATTTTCATCAGACTCATCGCGCACGGCGCTAATTTCCGGAATAATCTTCTCATTGGCGAGTTCGGCGATGCGTTCTACCAGCTTTGCACGATTCACGGCGTAGGGAATCTCGGTGATGATGATCTGTTCCCGCCCTCGCTCATCCTCATGGATTTCCGCTTTGCCGCGAACTTTCACGCTACCTCGCCCCGTACGTGTATACTCATGGATTCCCTGCAATCCCATAATGGTGCATCCACTGGGGAAGTCGGGACCTTTGATAAAAGTAAGTAAGTCAGCCACGCTGATATCCGGATCATCAATGGTCGCGCAGATTCCATCGACCACCTCTCCGAGATTGTGGGGTGGAATATTCGTCGCCATCCCCACAGCGATCCCGGTACCTCCATTGACCAGAAGATTCGGAATCGCCGCAGGTAGCACGGATGGCTCGCGGTTGCTCTCGTCATAGTTCGGGACGAAATCGACCGTATCCTTTTCCAGATCCGTCATCAAGATAGAGCCACAGTGCGTCAGCCGGGCCTCCGTGTATCGCATGGCGGCGGGCGGATCGCCCTCCACCGAGCCGAAGTTCCCTTGCCCATCTACCAGCGTATCACGCATCGACCAAGGTTGGGCCATATTCACCAGAGTCGGGTAGATCGCACCGTCGCCGTGAGGGTGATATTTACCCATTGTTTCCCCGACGATACGGGCGCATTTCAGATGCTTCTTCGTCGGGGTTAGCGACAGGTCGTGATGCATCGCATACAGCAGGCGGCGCTGAGAGGGCTTAAGTCCGTCGCGAGCATCCGGGAGTGCCCGAGAGATAATCACCGACATCGAATAGTCCAGGAAGGACTGCGACATCTCTTCGGCGACATTGATCGGGTACACGCCCTTTTCAGCGGGCGAGGGAGGAGTGGTTTCAGAAGTCATAAATCATTAATGGTGCGGAGCGATCCGAGCGTGCTCTATGGGAAAAGGGCGAATCGTGCCTATACAAACCTTACACATCCAAGTTCCTCACATTCAGCGCGTGATCTTCGATATACTGTCGTCGTGGCTCCACGGCGTCACCCATCAAAACCGTGAACATTCGGTCAGCCTCGATCGCGTTTTCCTCGTCGAGCCGAACGCGCAGTAGTTTCCGATTCCCCGGATCCATCGTGGTGGTGAAAAGCTCTTTCGCGCCCATTTCCCCCAATCCCTTGAAGCGCTGGATCTCCATTCCCCTGCGCCCGATTTCCATGATCTTCGAAAGAATCTCTGGAACACTAAAAATCGGATAAGTCTTCGCGCTTTCTCCGTCGCCTTCCGCAATCTGAAAAAGCGGCTCGTCCGAGGATGCAAATCGCTTCACCCCCAGTCCCAGCTCGCCCAGACGAGCGAGGAGACGACCGATTGCAGATGCTTCGTGAATCTCAATCAGACGCCCACGACGGGAAGGCCCCTCAGATCGAGCGTTCTTCCCATTCCCATTTGTTTCGCTACTCACAGGAACCGCATGATCAAAGCGACGTCCGAAGAGATTCAGATCAGAGTTCTCTTCAGCAAAGGCACGCAGCTCAGATTCGTCGATGAAGTACCGCACCGATTCCTCATTCCCCTCCCTTACCTTCACAAGATACTCCGGATACTGCCCCTCCCGTCCAGCAGCGAGGTAGTCTTCAAAGTTCCCCGAATTTTTCGCGATTACCTGGCTGTAGCGATTGAGCTTGGACAGCATTTCCAGCACTTCTTTCAGCCTGTCCTTAGAGAACGCCTCGCCGGAACCGTCGTTTCCAGCACGCAGCACCACGTCATCTGCCCCCAGATCGATCAGGATATGATTCATCTGCACGTCGTCCTGCACGTACTGCTCACGCTTCTTCCGCGTAATCTTATAAAGCGGCGGCTGGGCGATATAGACGAAGCCTGACCGCACTAATGCCGGCATGTGACGACAGAAAAAGGTGAGCAGAAGAGTGCGGATGTGCGCGCCGTCAATGTCGGCATCTGTCATGATCACGATCTTATGATAGCGCGCCTTTTCCAAGTTGAAGGTTCCTTCGCCCTCGCCATCGCCGATTCCAGCACCGATGGCGGTGATCATGGTCTGAATTTCCTTGTTTTGCAGAACCCTGTCGAGACGCGCCTTTTCTACATTGATCAGCTTGCCTCGGATTGGCAGGATGGCCTGTGTGCGCCGATCTCGCCCCTGTTTCGCGGAGCCACCTGCGGAGTCGCCCTCGACAATGTAGATCTCGCACTCGGCGGGATCGCGAGACGAGCAGTCGGCCAACTTTCCGGGCAGACCGCCGCCCGTCATCGCAGATTTGCGGACCGTCTCTCGCGCCCGTCGGGCGGCTTCTCGCGCCCGAGCTGCATTCACCACCTTGTCCACGATACGACGAGCGAGTTGCGGATTCTCGTCAAAAAACGTGCTCAATCCATCATAGACGATGGAGGAAACCACACTCTCGACTTCATTGTTCACCAGCTTTTCCTTTGTCTGCGAGCTAAATCGCGGATTCGGATGCTTGATTGACAGCACAGCCACTAGGCCCTCCCGGCAGTCTTCGCCAGAGAGAGCGGGATCCTTGTCTTTCAGCAGCTTGTTATTCTTCGCGTAATTATTCACCGCCCGAGTCAGAGCCGCACGCAAACCGCTGAGGTGCGATCCCCCGTCACCGTTCGGAATCGAGTTGGCAAAGCAGAGAATATTCTCGTGATAATCCGTCGTATATTGCAGCACGACATCGGCGTAGCAGTCATCCGGCTGCGTTACTCCGGCATCGTCGATCTCCACCGTGCGCTTCCCTCTCAACACGATGGGATTCGGATGAACTAATTCTTTATTCTCACCGAGCTGGCGCACGAACTCGACGATCCCTTCCTCGTAGTAAAAAACCGCACTTCGCTCGGATTCGCCGCGCTCATCGATCAACTCAATCGTAATCCCGGGATTCAAGAAGGCCAGCTCGCGCAGGCGATTGGTCAGATAATCGAAGTTAAAATCGGTACCTCCGGTGAAGATCGTCGGATCCGGCAGGAAGGTAATTTTCGTTCCCGTTCGCGTCGGATCATCCAGCTTCCCGATCACTTCCAATGGGCGCGTCGTTTGCCCTTGAGTAAAACCGATGTGATAGATCTTTCCGTCGCGATAAACCTCGGCCTTGAACCATTTCGACAGGGCGTTTACGCACTTAGCCCCGACCCCATGCAGACCGCCGGAGTATTTATAGGCTCCCTGCCCGAACTTACCCCCGGCATGAAGGTTCGTCAGCACCAGTTCTACCGCCGGCATCTTGAACTTCGGGTGCATGTCCACAGGAATTCCACGCCCGTCGTCCTCTACCGACAGCGACCCGTCGGCGTGAATTACGATCACGACTCGCTTGCAATATCCGGCCAGATGCTCATCGATGGAGTTATCGAGCACCTCGAACACGGCATGGTGCAATCCTCGCTCCGTGGTGGGATCCCCGATGTACATCCCCGGTCGCTTCCGGACGGCCTCCAAGCCCTCCAATTTGTCGATTTGAGCAGCGTCATAGTCACCGACGGGCTTTGGAGCAAAGAGATCTTCTTCAGGTTCGGACATATCAAATTGAATGTTGAGTGGTATGCAAGCACTTATGCAGCAGCATCTTGCAGAGTGGTTCGAGCAGGCGATTCCGCAAGGGTTCAGGGTAGCGTAATATCCTGAAAAATCAACGATTTGTGTCTCAATTTTCCAGCTTTCTCTAAGGCGCTCTGATCCTGAATTTTCCGCGCATCTACGGCGAATCCTTTGATTCTTCGAAACACGAAATTCACGAGCAGAAAACGGAGTCGATTCCCGCCACTGTCACCTCCAGATCGGCAAAATTTTCCATCAGCGCATTCGGCTCTCCTTTTGCTAGGATTTCTGCACTCACCGCTCCCGTCGCGACAGCGATGACACAAGCACCAAAGGCTCGGGCGCAGTTGATATCGCGCAGGGTGTCGCCGATCACCGCGATGTTTTCTAGGGCGAACGACTCGCCGTAATATTCCTCTGCCCGACGCCAAGCTACGGGACCCAGTTTGTTCCGATCGGCAAAATCATCTCCATACGCACCGATGGAGAACCAAGAATCCAGACCATAGCAGCGGAGCTTGATCCAGGCACCCGCACAGGCATTCCCCGTCAGGAGTCCGAGACGGTATCGTCCGTCACCAGACAGGGTCGCGAGCAGTTCTTTTACCCCTGGTTTTAAATGTCCCTTCCCTTCGCGTTGGAATTCTCGGACTCGCTCTTCCAGTCGCTCGATATAACGGGCGATCAGTCGCTGACGGTTCTCGGAAGTATCGGGAAGGTCGAAGTGTTGAAAAAGGCAACTCGCCAATCCAAAATCGGTCATCCCTCCCAGATCCCAGGGCTTACGTATGGGGATTATGGAAAATAGGAGCGATGATTTCGGCTCGGAAGC
>CAUJIH010000050.1 GCA_963205275.1 Verrucomicrobiota bacterium
TTTGCTACCCTCACCCCAGAGGAAGTTCAAGCCGTCCAAGACAAACTGAATTCTAGACCTCGAAAATGCCTTGATTATCAGACTCCCAATGACATATTTTTTGCTCCAACTCCGATTGCGTTAGCTGCTTGAATCCGCGCAACAAATTTGGATAATGAGCAACTTCTTCCGCTTTCCACACACGCCGCATCTCGCCTGGCTCGGGTCGGGCAGTCCGCGTGACGACAAGGTTCTCTCAACCTCTGAGGCTAGGGTCCTCCTTGCTGAGGAGGTGGTGGTGGAGGAAAAGCTGGATGGGGCAAACCTGGGATTCTCTATCGGTCCCGATGGTCTGTTGCGCACCCAGAACCGGGGGCAATATCTGGGCGCTCCCTTCAGCGGGCAGTTCTCCCGCCTTAACGCATGGTTGGCGCTCTATCGGCAGCAGCTTTTAGAGCATTTGACTCCGAATCTCATCCTCTTCGGTGAATGGTGCGCTGCTCGGCATTCAGTGGCTTATACCAAGCTGCCGGACTGGTTTCTGGGCTTCGACATCTTCGACCGCAGCCGTGGTCAGTTCTGGAGCACCCGCCGCCGGGACATCCTGCTGGAAGGAATCGGGATCACAGCGGCGCCCCGAAGGCTACAAGGGAAAATCGATGCCGCTGCGCTCGAGCAATTTTTGATTAGCCAGCACAGTGCCTTTCTCGCCGGGCCGATGGAGGGACTGATCATCCGCCGCGAGGACAGCGATTGGCTCACTGCCCGCGCCAAGCTCGTTCGCGCCGATTTCACCCAAGCCATTACCGAGCATTGGAAGCGGAGGAAAATCGAGTGGAACCAACTTGCACGACCCGAGCTTGTCACCGAGCCATGAACTCACGAATTCTCCGTTACATCCCCGACAGCACCGATGAGCGCGGCCCGCACACCCCTCCGAAACCTTCCGCGTCCTGAAAAAAGAGAACTCCGCCGATACGGAGAATACCGCCCCCAACGCCTCGTCCTCGAAGCCTAGGATCGGATGGAAACCGATGGCTCCTTTATCTCCATAAACCTCTAGCTCGTCATGTCCCGCATCTTTACGTCTGCTACTGACGCTGTGCTGCAAAATATGATCCGTAGTGCGCAGACTCGTCTTGTCCTCATCTCTCCGGGATTGTCGCTGGCGGTAGCGAATACTCTGGCCGACCGGATAAAATCAGACGGGGCCCCCTCCACGCTCGCCGTTATCGTCGATACGGATCCGGAAGTTTGTCGGCTTGGATACGGGGAGATTGAATCCATCGATGTACTCAATGAGGCATTGCAAACGCGCGGCTACCGTGTGCAAATGCAAGCTGGAATCAGGATCGGAGTGATCATCGCCGATGAGGAGATTCTCATTTTTAGTCCGACTCCCCGTTTGGTAGAGGCTGAATCGCATTCTGAATCCACTCCCAATGCCATCCGCATCACTCCATCTGCCTCCATGGATATTGCCCAAGCCTGCGGTGCGGCTGAACTCGATTTGTTCATCACCCATCAGGAAGTCGGGCTGGATTTTGTGAATGAAGACGAACTCGCCGAGGCGAAACGGTCCCTGAAAGAAGTGCCTCCGCGCAAATTTGACCTAGCTCGCCTTGAACGCGTTTTTAATTACCGACTGGAGTTCGTAGAATTCGCCGTAGAAAACTACAAACTCAACTTCCGATCTGTACCACTCCCACCCGATTTGCTCGGGCTAGAGGAAGAAAATCTTCAAGAACGGTTTCGCAACACCTTTCGGATATTTGAGGGTGGCACTCCATTTGAATTCGAAGTGGAGGATCCAAACGACTCGGAAAGAAAACTGAAATTGACTGAAAAATGGTTTAACGAGAAAGCCGACAACATCAGAAAGAAATACTTTATCTCTCTGGGCTCAAAATCGTATGGAAATCTGATCTTGAAGAGACTGAAACCGGACTTTCTGAATGAAGTGGAAGCCTTGAGAAAGCTATTGAACCTCTATGCTAAAAAAGTACGCAAAGCAATTTCCAACAAAATCACAGAGACTAAGGATTCACTCATTAAAGCTTTATTGCCACGCGTGTCGACAGCCCCGCCGAAGGCATGGACCAACCGTTCCGTAGATGGCTCTCTCTGTCTCGAATCTACTCAGGAATTCTTAGAAAGAGAAATCGATATCGCTTTTCGCAAAGCAAATGATAGGTTTTACCCCAACATTGTCTGCCTATTCAAAAGCGTGACGTACGAAACCATATGCCTGGATAAACGCTTTCAAGAACGAATCAGGCGACACTTTGGTGAAGAGGAAGCCAAGAAGCTCTTTACGGAATATGATGCCTCCCGCGCACAGGACGAGTGATTCTTCCCTGATCCCCTATTTCTGATGATGTCCAATCCACTCAGCCTGTATAAAATACGAAATCAGCCGAAAAACGGGCTACAAATGGCGAGCTCACTTCCTTGAATCGGGTCTTCCCGTGATGCTCAAAGGCGTAAATTGGGATTTTTACCGATTGGAAGCGGATGATCTGATAGGGACCACGGACACTCTTTCTGGACTGCCGTCGCACAAGATTTTGCGGCTTCTGGATAGAGCTGAGACTGCTATTTGTCGGAAAATTGTCGGACATCTCTTTGAGGGGATGTCAAACACCTACTTTGACTTTTGTAATCCATTGATTGTGAGGAAGCACGCCCTACTGGACTCGAACCAGTGACCCACGGATTAGAAAATTAAGTAAGTGCTTGAGTTAAAGCATGTTACAGTCCTGATTCTACCCTAGAATGCCGAAAGTTGCAAGAAGTATATTTTTACCTTGTGCATTTTTGTGTTCCTTTGAGAAGCAGATCTGTCGGAAATTGTCGGAAGGATTGCCGCCGAATTTATTGACATGGAATTCTCGGGTATGAATGAGCAATCTACTTCGTTGCGCAACAAACTGGAACTTATCACTGAGGCTGAACTCTGTGGGATGCTGAAAATTTGTCGCCGACAACTCTACGCCTGGAGACTTCGCGGACTTATCCCGTATTTCAAAATCGGGAAAGCCGTCCGATTCCGAGTGGATGATGTAATCGAAGCTCTGGAGCAAATGAAAATTGGATGAATGTCTATGTAGAGGATGCGGCTCTGAAGTGGATTCAATTACCTCCCTTTTCTCGAACTGAAGGCTATCACCTCAGCTCCCACACGGCTTGCATACAGTCGAGAGGGATGAGAATGGAGCGGTTGATGATCGTACACATGGCTCGGAGATTCAAAATTTCATGCGAGTGATCGCTTGCGAGACCGTGCGGAGCCTCCATGATCTCCGAAACCTTTACGCTCTTCCATGCGTCGATGACCTCGCGACCGCGTATCTTTCAGACTTCGACTGATACGCTTTGGACGCTCTTGTAAGAAGTTTAAGAGAGGGGGGGGGCGAATCTGGTTTTTATACACAACACTGACGGCCCTTTTGATTTTTCTCGTAATTCAATTTTGCTGGTAGTTTGAATCTGGAGTCCTCATAGTCTTATATCTCTGTATGCAGGCCTTTGATCTTAATCACGATCTTATTCGGAACTACGAAGAATTTTCGCGTTCCTTTACGAAGATTCGTGCCCCCGATCTAAGTGTGGCCGTAAATAACGAGTATGAAAGTAGCCGTTTTTGGCCTGACAGCTTGATCTCACTTAATCCGGCCTACAAGAGTGTCTACTACGTATCCGATCTTGTAGATTCTGGGAATCTTCATTCTAATACTGGAAAAATATTTCAGATTAATGAGAAACCGATTCGCCTCTATCTCCATCAGTCAGAGGCGATAGCCAAGGCAAAAAAGGGCCAGAGCTTCGTCGTCACGACCGGGACGGGATCTGGAAAGTCTCTCTGCTTTTTCATTCCCATCGTTGACGCCATCATACGTGATCTAGCAGATGGGCGCCCTCATCGCACTCGTGCTATTATCGTGTATCCGATGAATGCTCTGGCCAACAGTCAGCTCAAGGAGATCGAAAAATTCCTCGAACAGTCTGGCCTTCCAAAAGAGCAACGCCCTATCGTCAAACGCTATACTGGACAGGAAAGCCCCGAAGAAAGAAGGGAAATCGCGAAGAATCCTCCTGATATTTTGCTCACTAATTTCATGATGGCAGAGCTTCTGCTGACACGACAGAGTGAAATGGATCAGACGGTGATTCAAAATGCAGGAAGTCTTGAATTCGTCGTTCTTGATGAGCTTCACACCTACCGTGGACGGCAAGGAGCAGATGTCGCAGTCCTCATTCGACGCTTATGCAATCGATGTTGCCCAGGGAAAACTCCGATCTTTATCGGCACCTCGGCGACCATGGCGAACGAAGGCGACGAATCATCAAAAGCAGCGGCGATTTCATCGGTAGCTTCGCGTCTTTTTGGAGCGGATATCACGCCAGATGCCATCATTGATGAATCCTTGCGCCGCTTTACCGATGAGGAAATTTCTCTGAAACAGGCTCTGATCGACCTTCCTGAGTCATTAGCTTCCCCTCTGCCTGAGTCTTTGCCCAATTCTCTTCTTCGCACGTATCCGCTAGCGGTATGGGTTGAGCTCAAGCTCGGACTGTCTGACCAAGAAACCCTCCGACGGCGCAAACCCATCTCCATAGCGGACGCAGCGAAGCAGTTGTCGGAGGACAGCGGGCGAGAACTTGAGTTCTGTGAAACTCGTCTCAAAGAATTTATGACTCAAGCCAGCCTTCCGGAGGATGGGCGCGGCGGCACCAGTTCAGATCCATTTTTTGCGTTCAAGCTCCACCGGTTTGTTTCCGGAGCAGGCGAGATATACACCACTCTCTGTGACTCGCCACGCAGAGTTCTCTTTGAGGGACAGCAGACTGATCCAGAGAATCCAGAGCATCGCCTCTATACCACTCGGTTTTGTCGCAACTGCGGGCAGGAGTTCTACGTTGTGAAGAAAGTCATTAATGCGCAGGGAGAACAATTTCTGACTCGCTCCATTGATGAAACGCCTGTAGAAGATGAGGAAGGTAACGACGCTGGGTATCTTACTCCGCAGATGCAACCAGGAGATCTGGAATATCTTTTCGATGGCGCGATGGAAAGCCTGCCGGAAGAATGGCGAGAGGAGAGAAATGGTGTTGAGCGAATCCGCAGTTACCGGCAAAAACAGATTCCTCAAGAAATTCGCATCACTCCGAATGGTGTGATTTCATCTGCGGGACGGCGCTTCTGGTATATCCCAGGACGGTTCCGATTTTGCCCCTGCTGTCATGATCAGCCCAATCCGTCGATGCGCGAGCGTAGCAAGCTGGCTGGCCTTTCCGGAGAAGGGAGAAGCTCTGCTACGACTGTCATGGTTTCCTCTGCCTTACAGTGGATGGGGCAGCTCAACTCGACGATTCCGGAACACAAGCGGAAAATCCTCGCTTTTACAGACAATCGGCAAGATGCGGCTCTTCAGGCAGGGCATTTCAATGATTTCCTCTTTGTCAGTATACTTCGTGGAGCCATTCTCCGCGCCGTTCAACAGGCGGGCAGTGAAGGGATTACCGATTCGGAATTCGGGTCATGTACTTTAAAAGCGCTTGGATTTACTGCGGAGGCGAAGGAAACGCGTCGTTTCTGGCTTTCGGAACCTGATAGCAGGATGCCGACGCGCATCGAGGCACAAAAGAATCTGATCAAAGTTCTCGGATATCGAGTGTGGACAGATCTTCGACGTGGGTGGCGATACACCAATCCGAATCTGACTGAACTTGATCTCATCAGGACCTCCTTCTTGGGCGTCGATGAATTGGCTAAAGAAGCGGACCTTTTCAAGACCATACATCCTCAATTGGCCTTGTTGTCTGATGATAAACGGCACAAACTCCTAGAGAAAATTCTCAGATTCATGCTTCAAGGGATGGCGGTTCAAACTGAATCACTCGATCCCATGGCGATGGAGACGATCTCCAGTGCTTCACGAAGCTACTTACGCCCGCCCTGGGCGATTGATCTCAAGGAGCACCTTTATACTCGGACTTCCATGGTGATTCACGGTCCCCGTAGAGAGAATATCAAGCTCTCCGAGGAACGACTCTTTATACGGGGAAGTGCTCAGTCACGACTCGGACGGACGATCAATCGTGACTCCGTGATGGGGACGCAATTCTCAACTACGGAATACGCAGATATTATGAACCAATTGATGAGATTGCTGGAAAAGTATGATCTCGTCGTTTCAGTTGATGCAGATGATCATCTCTCCGGTTGGCGACTCTCTGGCAACGCGGTCAAGCTCTTGCCTGGCCCAGCTCTACAGGAAGTCTCTGATCAAAATCATGATGTCAATGCTCCGAATCCCTACTTCAGTAAGCTCTATCGCCAGATTGCTGCCGATCTGACGACTCATTCCAGTAGTCTCTTGGGTCTGGAGGGAAGGGAACACACCGCGCAGGTGTCGCCAGAGAAGCGAGAGTGGCGCGAATGGAGATTCCGATATGATCCCAATGAGGATCAGCCGCAGATTGAGAAGAAAAGTGCTGAGATGAAACAGGAAGGTGAGCCAACCGAATTCCTGCCTGCCTTGTTCTGTTCTCCGACCATGGAACTCGGTGTCGATATATCGGCTCTGAATACTGTGTATCTCCGCAATGTTCCACCGACCCCGGCAAATTACGCTCAGCGTTCCGGTCGAGCTGGTCGCTCGGGCCAAGCCGCTGTCGTAGTAACCTATTGCGCCGCTCAGTCTCCACACGATCAGTATTTCTTTCAGCGTCGCTCCGAGATGGTCGCCGGTATTGTCCGGCCCCCGACACTCGATATTACGAACGAAGAGCTCGTCCGTTCTCATTTGCAGGCTGTTTGGCTGGCAGAGTCGGGACTAGCCTTGCCTCCGAATATCTCTGCAATCATCGACCTGACACAGGATGAGTATCCTCTCCAAGCAACGATTCTGGAGAAAATCAGTCGGGAGAGTCTCGTCGATGATTGTCGTGAGTCGATGAAACAGATCATGCACAGTATTCTTGCAGCACAAGACATTCGGAAGCCTTTGTGGCTAGGTGATCTTGATGAATTTGTTCAGACCGTTGCAAGCGAGGCTCCTGATCGCTTTGACAAGACATTTGATCGATGGCGAGAACTCTACCGGGCAGCACTCCGACAGAAAAAAGAAGCGAATGCAAAAATTGAGCAACCCGGCATTCGACGCAGCGAACACAAGAAATATAAAGCAGCTTGGATTCAGTCCGTAGAGCAAATCGATCTGCTAGAGCATGGGAAGGCAATAAATGGATCCGATTTCTACTCTTACCGCTACTTGGCGACAGAGGGATTTCTGCCCGGTTACAATTTTCCGAGACTACCTCTGTATGCGTTTATCCCCGGGCAGAAACAGGGGGCTTATCTCCAGCGTCCACGCTTTCTTGCGATTTCCGAATTCGGTCCTCGCAGTCTCATTTATCACGAAGGTCGAGCCTATCGAGTTCGGGCGGCGAAACTCCCACCCGAAGCACGCTCTCCTGATGGATCGGCACTTGCCACTCAAGAGATTATCATCTGTAGCGAGTGTGGAGCTTGCCATAGTCAGGAGCGTGAGCGCTGTCATGCCTGCCAAGCATCACTATCGAAGGCAGAGAGAATCAAAAGCACGCTCCGCATTGATAATGTAGAGGCAGAAGTTGCTGAACGCATCACAGCCAATGATGAAGAACGAGTTCGCCAGGGATTTGAGATCCAGACGGTCTTCGCATGGCCCCAGAAGAACGGGCAAATTCAGATCACGCAGGCTCAGGTAATCGGTGAATCTGGGTTAAAGCTTGTTCTACAATACGCCAATAGCGCAGAAATTAGCCGCATTAACAAAGGTCTCCGCCGTAGGAAGAAGGAAACCGTATTCGGCTTTCCCATTGACCCCCTGACCGGATATTGGGCAAAATCAGACGATGAGTCAGATGACGAAAAGGAACCGGACATTGCACGTCCAGAGCGAGTCGTTCCGATTGTTCAGGATCGAAAGAATGCACTCTTGATTCGATTCCAGAATCTAGGTGCCTATTCATCGACCACGATCACTACCGTTCAACACGCGCTCATTCGAGGAATTGAAATCTCCTTTCAGCTCGAAGAAGGCGAGATTCTCGGGGAACCTCTTCCTCGGCGTGATCAACGACGTGCCCTCCTACTTTACGAAGCAACAGAAGGGGGTGCCGGTGTACTCAATCAGCTCTTTGAGGATGCCGCCGCACTCCGACGAGTTGCAAAAGTCGCACTAGAGTTGATGCATTACGATCAGGTCGAAGAGGCGATTTCATCAGGCGACACCTCGCTCCTACAGGAGAATCACGAGGCCTCATTCTGCTCTCAGGGTTGCTATCGCTGCCTCCTGTCCTACTACAATCAAACAGATCATGGCGAGATTGATCGCAGGGATGAGGAAGTGAAACAATTTCTCGTCGAACTGGCTCGCAGCACCATTGCACCAGTCGAAAGCTCTTCACAGAGCTTCGCTACAAATACCTCAATCGACGGCTCCACTTGGTCCGCCTGGTTCAAGGAGCACGATCTGCCCCTACCCGACTCAGATCCCAAAACTCTCGCAGACCAGACCTTCCCCTTTGTCTGGGCTTATTTCCGTATCCTAGCGACCACTGACCAAATCACCGCCGAAGCCCAAGTTGCCGCCGAACAAACAGGCTGGCAGCTCTTTACTCTTCCAGAAACCCCTGCTTCCGGTATCTCAGAGGAACTGATCGCCGCCCTCACTGCTGTCTGATCTTCCAGTGTCCGTATCCCATGACAGATTGCAGTCACGAGATCACACTTTCCCTAAGCAAACCACCCTTCGCTTTCCTTCTTTTTTCTGTATTTTCCCTACCCCTTGACTCACTATTCTCTTCATGTCCTCATTCTCCCCCGGTGATCTCGTTCGCGCCCGTGGTCGCGAGTGGGTTGTGATGCCCCATCCGTCTGACTCTCTCTTGCGTCTCCGCCCACTCTCTGGTGTGGAAAGTGACGCGACGCTTTTAGATCCCGACCTTGAGCTCATGCCCGTCGAGTCTGCCCGCTTTGATTTACCCGCCGATGCCACAGCTACCGTCCAGTCGAAGGCACTCCTTCTCGCGGATGCGCTCAGGCTCACCCTTCGACGCGGAGCGGGACCATTCCGATCTGCTGCTAAACTCAGCTTTGAACCACGCACTTATCAGCTCGTCCCACTTCTCATGGCGCTTCGCCTAGACGTTCCACGTCTCCTGATTGCCGATGACGTAGGAATTGGAAAAACCATAGAGGCCGGACTCATCCTCCGCGAGTTTATTGATCGAGGAGAAGTGGATTCTTTTACCGTTCTTTGTCCGCCTCAGCTCGTCGATCAATGGGTAGGGGAATTGAAGAATCGCTTTGGGATTGACGTGGTGGCAGTCACCTCCTCCTCTGCCGCCACACTCGAGCGCAACATCCCGATCTCTCAGTCCGTCTTCGACGCCTATCCCTTCACTGTTGTCAGCCTCGATTATATCAAATCAGAAAAGCGACGTGAAAATTTCGCCAAATCCTGTCCTGATTTCTGCGTCGTCGATGAGGCCCACACTTGTGTGGGCACCGGTGCGGGCAGACACCAGCGTTATGCCCTCTTGTCCGGGTTGGCACGAGATGCACAACGCCGTCTCCTGCTCCTCACTGCCACCCCGCACTCCGGTGATGAGGTAGCCTTCGCCCGCCTCCTTGAACTTATCAGCCCAGAATTCGCTAGTCTCGACTTCGACGACGAGAAATATCGGATCAATCTTGCTCGCCACTTTGTGCAGCGCCGTCGGATTGATGTTACCGAAGGCGACTGGGCGGAGACCCGCACTTTCCCGAAGCATGAGACGACAGAGGCCCCATACAGACTCGATGCGGCGCACCTAGAATTCCATCGCTCCATTCTCGACTACTGTTTCGGAGTGGTAGAGAAAGCGGGTTCCGGACAGCGTGAGCGCCGCCTCGCCTTCTGGGGGACGCTCGCTCTGATGCGTTGCGTCGGTTCCTCTCCCGCTTCCGCCCTCAGCGCTCTCCGACATCAGGCGACTGTGGAGGGGGAGCAGCTTGAGTCCGGAATCTTCGATGACGACGGAGCTGACGAGGATGCCTTCGACATGGAGCCTGGCACGTCCTTTGGCCATGATTCAGAAACTCACCAGCTCATTTTACAGGCAGAAAGACTTCTTACAGCCAACGACCCCAAGGTAACCGCCCTTTTGAAACTCCTGAAGCCACTGATTCGGGAAGGGAGCAATCCCGTTATATTCTGCCGCTTTCTGGCCACGGCGACCTACCTGCGAGACCATCTCCGCAAAGCATTTCCGAAGCTCCGTATCGAAGCCATTACCGGCGCCCTTGCCCCCGACGAGCGCCGCGAGCGCGTGTCCTCTATGCTCGTGGACGACAAAGGAGAGGAAGTTCAGCGGCTACTTGTGGCAACCGACTGTCTGTCCGAGGGGATCAATCTCCAGCAGCTTTTCGATACCGTCATCCACTACGATCTATGCTGGAACCCGACCCGCCATCAACAGCGAGAGGGGAGGGTTGATCGATTCGGTCAACCCTCTCCACTGGTGCGCTCCATCATGTTGTTCTCGCCAGACAGCGCGATTGATGGGGCTGTTCTCAGTGTGATTCTTCGAAAGGCCGAAGACATACGCAAGGCCACTGGCATCACCGTGCCCCTGCCGGACGAGCGAGGAGCTGTCACGGATGCCCTGATGGCATCTGTCCGACTTCACCAACATTCGACGCGACAGCTAGAGTTTGATTTCTCTTCGGAAGACAGTGAAAAAGCCGTGGCTTCCTACTGGCGTGACACCCTTGAAAACGAGAAGCGATCACGCGCTCGCTTTGCCCAGAATGCCATGAAACCATCTGAAGTCGCCCCTGAATGGGAGCGAGCACGGCAGCTACTGGGGTCTCCCGAAGAAGCACGAGAGTTCGTCGCGGCAGCGATGCGTCAATTCGGCACTGGTCTGGAAACTCGAAACAACCTTCTCCTCGCCCACTTGGACGCTCTCACCCCTGCTCTGCGAGATCGTCTCTCAGAACTGGAACTCTCCGGCTCCATACGCCTAGCAGTAACGGAGCCAGCACCCGTGGGCACGACTCTCTTGATTCGCAGTCACCCCCTAGTGATGGCTCTCGCCGAGTCGCTGACAGAAGCCTCCCTCGATCCGGATATTCTTCCCGATCTTGGCATTGGACGCACGGGAGTTTGGCAGACGAATGCTGTGAACCTAGTGACACGTCTGGCTCTTCTTCGGATTCGATACAAGCTCACCGTCCACTCTCGCAGTGAACGGATTCTGCTTGCAGAAGAGGCCGCCCTCGTCGCGATACGGGGGGATGAAATCGTAGCGACTGGGGGCGAGGCGCACACGCTCTTGGCCACCTCTGCCATCGCAGATATTGCCCCTTCCGTTCGGAATCGCATCATTGCAGAGACTCATGCCGCGCTGCCCAGTCTACTTTCCGGGGTGATCACTCACTACGCTCGGGAGCGAGGGGAGGCATTATCTCAAGACCATCAGCGCCTGCGCACCGCTACCCGGACTCGGGATAACGCTCCGGTTTCTCGTACAACAGTCGTCCCTGTCCTCCCTCCCGATATAATCGGTCTCTATACCCTCATTCCACCCGTCTAGTGAATCCTACACCTTGTATTTTATTTATGCAGTAAAGTTGTGATTGTCACAACTTTCCCGTTAAAAACACACGGCGTATGCCTGATCTATTCTTCATAATTCATAATTCATAACTTCCATGTTTCCCTCTCTGACCATCGAAGGTAATCTCATCGCTCCCGCGATGGTGGACGTGATTGCTGCTCCGCAGGAAAACACAGAGACTCAGCAGTCCTACGGCATCCGCAAGGGACTCACTATTCGGGACGAAATCTCCACCGCCTTTCGAGTCGGTCAGTATCACTTCCTCGCCTTCCAGAAGCTCGAAAACCCTTCTCACGTCGCGACCGTTCGCTTTGTTCAGGACTTTCTTCGAGAAACCTTCGGCTTTGACGATCTTGCCTCCCATGCCCTACCCGTCTCTCTGCTCGCCGGGGAGCGGATTCCTATCGTCGTGATCCCGCCAAGCGAGGAAAAGCTGGATCGGAAGAGCCTCTCGCTCTCTACAGACCGCTCTCGCTCGGCTGCGTATGCGCTCCAGGACTACTTAAATGCAGAGGATGAGGCTCTCTGGGGTCTTGTTACCAATGGGCGCGTCCTCCGTCTCATGCGAGATAATGCCTCGCTCACTCGTCCGGCGCATATCGAGGCAGATCTCGTCCAGATCTTCAACAACGACGATGCTGCCTCCTTTGGTGCTCTCTGGCTACTCATTCACCGCAGCCGCTTTGGGAAATCTGGTTCCCCAGCGCCCAACTGCGAGCTAGAGCGCTGGCGAGACGCCGGAGTGAAACGTGGCATTGTCGCCCGTGATCGCTTGGCCGGTCAGGTGGAAGAAGCTCTACGAATTCTCGGCTCCGGCTTTCTGGAGGCCAATCCAGCTCTGGTTCAGCGTCTCCGCTCGGGGGAACTCTCTCTCACCACCTGGTTCAACGAACTCCTCCGCCTCGTCTATCGCCTGATCTTCCTCATGGTTGCGGAAGATAGGGATCTGCTTCATCCGAGGGATGGCAATCCCAGCGCTCGTCTCTTGTACCAACGTGGCTATTCCCTCGCTGCTCTGCGCGAGGTATGTACCCGCCGCAGTGCCTGGGATAGACATTACGATCGCTTCGAGGGGATAAAGATCGTTGGCACATTCGAGATTTAAGTGGGTAAAATCGACGACTGTTCATACGATTCATTCTCGAAATTCACCTTGGAGGGAAGTTGTTCATAGGGTTCTGCGGCGAGAATGGACCCAAACAGTTCGTCGGAGCCGCAGGTTCCTGTGAGCAACTTCCCGATGCCCGACTGTCCGAAATCCGCTCATATTCACTCTGGCATTGAGTCCTTGCGGAGTCGATAATGCCTCATGAGAGTTGAACAACTTTTTACACAAGCCCTTGCACTCGTTGAACCCTGGAAAGTGGTTCTCTCGGAACTCGACCTCGAATCCAAGACACTGACTCTCGAGATCGATTTTACCCGAGGGGCACGTTTTCCCGATCCTGATTCTGGAGAACTCTGCACCGTCCACGATACGGT
>CAUJIH010000051.1 GCA_963205275.1 Verrucomicrobiota bacterium
TTTTGCTACCCTCACCCCAGAGGAAGTTCAAGCCGTCCAAGACAAACTGAATTCTAGACCTCGAAAATGCCTTGATTATCAGACTCCCAATGACATATTTTTTGCTCCAACTCCGATTGCGTTAGCTGCTTGAATCCGCGAGCTATTTTCGTGAAAGTCGACTTTCTCATCGTTGGCCAGGGATTGGCGGGTTCTCTTCTCGCTTGGCATTTGATTGATGCACACAAAAGAGTTCTCGTGGTGGACCTCGATGAAGCGGTGACTTCCTCCAAGGTAGCGGCGGGGCTGGTGACGCCGCTCACAGGCTTCCGCTTTTTTCTTCCGGAGGATTTGGATCGTAATCTGAACTACGCACGCCGATTCTATTGGGGCTTAGAAGAACGTTCAGGAATCACCTTCTATCATCACAGTCGAATCGCACGGCTATTCGCTAATTCTGATGAAGTGGATCAGTGGAAACATCGGATGGAAACGGAGGGGAATCGTTATTCTCCATATCACGCTCCCCTGACCATCGACCCTGAATTGATCAACGCTCCTCTGGGCGGATTCGAGATGCGTGAGGCTGGATGGCTCGACATCCCCGCCTTTCTCGAATACACGCGCCAGTCCCTGCTCGAACGCGCGGCCTATGCCATCGGAAGGGTCGAAGCACGAGACCTGAAGGTAACTCATGCGGAAGTACGCTGGCAAAATGTCACGTCTGCGGCGGTGATTTTCTGTGAGGGATGGCGGGGGAAAGCCAATCCTTACTTTGACTGGGTGCCACTCACCCCAGTGGCAGGCGATATTCTCGAACTGGAAATTCCGGAGCTGGCATCTGAAACACGGATTCTCAGTAAGTCAGGGTGGCTGATTCCTCTGGGCGACGGGCGATTCCGAGCCGGGTCAACTTATCGCCGCGGGATCGAAGGTTCAGCGCTCACTCCCTCAGGTCAGGAGGAGGTGCTCGGAAAGGTCGCTGACATTGCCAGGCATGCACCTTCATCGATTCTTTCTCATCAATGTGCTGTGCGTCCGACCATTCAGCACAGTCAGGTGTTCATGGGGCGTCATGGCTCACTGCCCGGCATCGCATTCTTTAACGGGATGGGGTCCAAAGGCGTAACTAATGGCCCTTGGTACGCGCATCGCATGGCACGTCATCTTCTCTACGGCGAACCTCTTCCTCCTGAAGCCGATTTGTTTCGGCTTTATCCCTGACCTCATGCCATTCCCGCGAGTCACAGAGATCGCTCATCAAATCGCCTCGGAATGCCTGTTCCCCGGTGCGAAAAGCATCGATGCCACCGTCGGCAATGGGTTTGATACTCTCTTCTTGGCACAGCAAGTCAGCTCATCCGGGCGGGTGGATGGATTCGATATTCAGCCAACTGCCATCACTTCCACCCGTCAGATCATCACAAATCATCCGCAGGTCCACTTGCACCAGACGGGACACGAGTTCATGGCGCAAGTCGTGCATCATCCGGTGCAAGTAGTCATGTTTAATCTCGGCTATCTTCCCTCCGGCGATCATCAACTCATCACACAGCGTGAGAGCACGATCACAGCCCTGGATGCCGCGTTTTCTCTACTGTCAGTGACAGGACGGATCACCGTGGTCGTCTATCCCGGTCACTCCGGAGGACTCGAGGAAGCAGAAGCGGTGGAAGAGTGGTTCCGTCGGCATTCTTCACGGAAATTCAGCGTCATTCGCTACGCACCTCTCTCCGGTGGAAAGCCCTCGCCTTATCTACTGGCAGGCGAGAAAGGATGATCGGATTGATTCTGGAATCACTCTCTCACCTTCGAAAAGCGAATTTTCGGGATGGCTGCCAGCAGACTCCTCGCAGCTTCGCTCTGCGGATGTCTGAACAGTTCTTCACTCTCCGCCACCTCGACGATACGTCCCCTGTCCATCACAGCGATGCGATCTGCGACATAACGTACGACGGAAAGATCATGCGAAATAAAAATCATCGTAAGATCTAGCTCTCGACGCAGGCGCAGTAGCAAATTCAGAATCTGTGACTGGATCGATACGTCGAGTGCTGAAACCGGCTCATCCGCCAGCACCAGCTTCGGCTCCGGTCCCAAAGCACGAGCGATGGCGATCCTCTGCCGCTGGCCTCCGGAAAATTCGTGCGGATACTTCCGCGAAACACGAGCGTCGAGTCCCACTCTCGCCATCAAATCAAACACCGACTTCTCCAGAGCCGAGCGATCAGCGCGAAGCTCTGGATGTCGAGTCAGAATCGACTCTCCCAACGCACTAAAAACCGTCATCCGAGGGTTCAGTGAGGCATAGGGATCCTGGAATATCATCTGAAAATCGCGACGACGATCACGGATTACCTTTGCTGGTAAATCGGCCAGACGCTCCCCTTCCAACACCACACTTCCAGAAGTCGGCTCTAGCAACTGCATCACTAAGCGCGACAGGGTAGTCTTCCCGCAGCCGCTCCCTCCCACGAGCCCCAGAATCTCTCCCCTCTCCATTTGCAGAGAGACGTTCTCCACCGCCCGAACAGTGACACGGCGAGGGGACAGCCAGCCTTCGCGGCGCACGAAATCACGACTCAGATTCTCCAGCGTGAGATAGGGCATAGCCAGCTAATTCGAGATAAGAGAGATACGAATCGAAGCTCCTTTATCTCATTCATCCGAGTCGATGATCTCGGCATCGAAGACATCACGCTTCTTTGGCTTCCGTCCAAAAAGTCCTCCGATATCCACTCCGAAATAAGCGAGACAACTGATTAAGATCGCTACCGCAGCAGCCTCGTCTAGGTTTCCGATCACCGGAATATTATCGGGAATTAACTCGAAGACCCCCGCTGTCGGATTCAGTAAATAAATCCCACTGACGAGTCCGAAAGCTGCCACAATCGCTCCGCCAATGAAGGTGCGCTTTTTCTCCTTTCCCTCAATTCCCGACTTTTGATCTTTCATCAGAGAATTGTATCTCAGGGAACGCGGAACGCACGATCAAAAACAATGATCGTTGCAAAAGATTAACTCAGCCGAGCAGCGAGTAAGGCACTTCCCGTGATGCCATACTACGAACACATCCATTGGAGTCACAAGCTCCGAATGTTAATCAAGCTGACCGACGTATCGAGAGAACAAAAAAGCCGGAGAATTCTATCTCCGGCTCTTCGATGTTCTGGATTGGATCACTCAGAGAATTAAGGAGCGGTCAGGACCGAGCCTGGCGCTCTCTCCTTCCCATCCCACTCTGGGACAGTCAACGGATCGGGATCCTCTGTCCAAGTTCCGAAATCAGCTCCCTGTTCGATCCATTTGGCGAAGAGCGCCTTTTCCGCATCCGTCCACTGAGGAGCTTTGCCCTCCGGCGGATAGTGGTCATCATCCTCGAGCGGGAGCTGGGTTACGATTAGCATGCGACTTTCTAAGGGCTTCCCTGGGACGATGAACTTCTTCCCGTCCTCGGTCTCTCCTGCCATCAGATCGGCCTTGTTCGTGAATACATGCCCGCCCTTGGGCTTTACCTTGCGCCCTGGACGTTCCGGATTCTCATGTACGGGGCGATGACAATCATTGCAACTCGCCTTGATCATGGGATAAATCTGTTTCTCAAAGTTGATCTTGTCATCGGCCCGGCTGACTGCGGTTCCGAAGAAAAGACCGCAAGCAGCGGCAAATAGGATGGATTTTCGCATAATTCAATGAGTCGGTGAGACGGACTCGCGTTCAGTATATGCAAACTATCGCTAACTTCAAATCACAATTCCGTCCATCGTATCACGTCGATACGTGAGCAGGGATTAGCGCTCACGAGCAGGGCGCGGGTCATCCCCCGCCGCTAACGCCCCCAGATAATCGACGAACATCTCGATATCGTCATCGCTCATGCGACGTGCCTGTTCGACCATTTTATTGCCATACATGTCACTGGAGTCGGCCCCACGCCACCCCTCACGATAGTTTTTTAGCTGCCTGAGGAGATAGCTCCGATTCAGTGTGATGAGAGAGGCACTGTGAAAAGCGATTTCTCCGCGTCCGTTGTACCGATGGCACTCCATGCACTCGTTCGCGTAGCGATACCGAGCCTTCTCCAGATCGAACTTCTCTACATCCGGTGCCTCTGTGAAACGCTCCGGGAGAGTCGTCACATATTCGGCGACAGATTTTACCACTTGTTCATCAAGCCCCAGCGTAATCGCACGCATCGTTACGCCAGGAACGTCCTCCGGGTGCATCCCGCGCATTCCAGCCTTAAATTTCTCCAACTGCTCGATGATGTACCAGGCGGGTAGCCCTCCGATCGATGGGGTATTCAATTCCTCTTTTCCCTCTCCGTGTTCTCCGTGACAAGCGAAGCACACCTGCGCATAAAGCTGCTTCCCCATGGCGAGATCGCCGCCCCCCCCCCCCGGCACTGCTCCCGTATGTTTTACAGCAACTCCCTCTTTTCTCTCGGACAAGGGATTCGTGGCAGATTGCTCGGTAAGGGGTTTCGTCTCCTGATCCGAGGCATAACAATAAGCGAAAATGGCGGTCACTGAGACCGCTATTAGAAATGAGTGGCGAAATTTCATTGCGGAAACTTTATGCAGTCATTTTACCGATTTGGCAAATGCGGAGTCGTGACTGGACGAATCAACTCCCGATAGATTTCATGATCCAGAATAAAAACATCAGGAGAACTCGAGCCTTCCGAGAAGGCGGACTTTTCCGTAATCCGTCCAAAATAAAGACTCTCTCCTGCGGCGGCGATCTCTAGGACGTGGGTCGTCTCCATCGCCTGTCGAGTCGCAGGATCCATATCTGATGTCACGACTTGAAACACCACAGAAGGCGTCCGAAGTGCCTCATAGGCAGCCCCCAGCGATAGGTACCACCCCCGCGCCGTCAGTGCTCCCAGTCGATCTGCTAACCGACGCGCAGCCACCGGATCGAGACTCGGCGTAACATCGACACCATTCCGCGAAGCTTTCCATTGATCCAGTCGATAGTCGTAATCTAGGCGCAATTGTTCCTTTTGGGGCATTTCCCGAGAGATTGAGCGCAAATGGATCGGATTAAACGTAAGAATCGAGAGAGATTTCCATTTCACCGGATGCGTCGGCACGAGATTCAGAAAAGTGGGATCTAACTGATACACATGGGGTTCTCCAGAGAAATTCGCATAGACCAATCCTTCTTGCCCATCCTTCCACCCCAAATCTAGAGTGCGCGTCAGCTTCCGCTCTGGGGATGTCGTCCCGTCGGGTTTCGTCTCTCCAGGCAGAGTTAGTTGGAAGGAGATTCGTCGCTGAGGAGGCACTAGCCCATATTCCGATAGATCTGACGCCTGATCGGATACAAATTGCTGAATCACCGCCTCATTCATCGTCGCGAGCAGAGCCGATACCTCGGCGGAATTGGCGGGAAGAAGCTTGCCACCCAACGCAACTCGCCACGACACGTCATTCCCGCTGCGCACGCCACGCAGATCCACCAAGGGATCCACGCGACTCTGAATTCGAATCGAATCGACGAATTGCATCGGCAATCGCGCCAGACTTCGGTCTCGGAGATCATTGACTGATTTCGGGAGCTGGTCGAGGCAGTCGCTGTGCAGGTGATACGCCACAGGGCGGTCAGAACTATGTGCCTCCACGATAGGTCGCCCATCTTCCGCCTTGCCGTCTTTCTTCAGAAATAGGGTGAGCGGATGATCAACTCCGACAATCCGGAATTGCAGAACCGCTGCATCCGCAGGCACAGGATTCGGGATCTTTACCTCTGCCTTGGTCGCGGTGAGAGCTTCTTCAATTCGCAAACTTCCGATCATGGCCAGAAGCTGGTCCATTCGATCCTTGTCAGCCCAGCTCACCAGCGGTGCCGAAATCGCCCAATCTTGCGCCGGTGGGGTCACACGTCTCTGAACAGAGATTTCCCCTGACGCCGTCCGTAGCACTACCTGCACGATCGATTCGATCGGCACAGGAAGAAGCCGTCGATCACGCAGAGTTTCCATCGGCTTCTCTACCCAAGGACGTGGATTCCCATCGACGACGAAACTGCCAGCCGACGATCCGGATCGTCGCGCATAGATCGACCCCGTGCGGGGAGACTCGGCACCCAGAGTGATCAATTCATCTACAGATTCCCCGTGTGCCGTCTTCTCTCCAAATAAGTGCAGATGAATCGCTGAACCGTCATTCAATCCGAAAGCTGCGTCCTCGTCACCCCCTTCGGCTTTGTCCAGAGATTCCACAATGCCTAGATGGTTGAGTCGATCAAGCAATCCCAATACCGCCGCTGAATCAGCCCGATCTTCCTCCGGAAGCAGAAAAAACCACTGTTCGTCGCGCTTTTCCAATTCAGCCTTGCCTAGGGCAGACTCGATTTCGATTCGATGAATCTCTGTCGGTTCAAAGCGCACCAAGACATTCGCCAGATCAGCAGCTCGTCGGCCAGAGACTGGACGCTCGTTGACGCGCTGAATCACGGCTGCCAGCACGAGCGAAATCGCTCCCAATAGGATGGTGGTAAGCAGTCTCATGAAATTAATGTCGTCGGCGCAGCCAGACGACGGCACCAATCAAAAGGGCAACTCCCGGGAGGATGAAGATCGCCAAAGTCTGCACAGCAGCCAACTGATCCCGTGAAACACTCAAAGTAAAGACAGTCGGATGACGTGGCGAGATTCCGACGAGAGCCTCGCGATTCATCACCCAATTGAGCGACGACATAGTAAAATCTGCCGCCACCTGAGAGGTATGACCGTCCGGAGAAATCAGATTGGCATTCCCGACCACCACTAAGCGGGACGATCCCTGCTGCAACGCAGCATCCCCTAGCATGCCCTTTTCTACAGCGGCAGCTGTATAAACGGGATCGGGCTGACCGTGATCCAATCCTGGATTATAGGATACATCAGCATCCTGAAAGTCCGTTTCTCCCCAGAACCCAGAGGCCGCGATCATGAGCGGCATCGGATGAATATTTTCCGAAATCAGCAAATCATCTCCCGCCAGCACATCGATCGATTCTGTCTGACCCTGCAAAACGAGCGAAAGCGCCGCTCGATCCCGAGTGGGACCCGTGCCAGGCATAAACGAGACAGGTACATCAAAAGTCTTTCTCGCCGCCACGCCTGGGATGCTGACGACGCTGAGCACGCGATCCCCTCTGGGTGCGACCCCATGCTCACGCAGGAGAGAGTTCATCCGGGGTGTACGCGCCGTAGGATCGAGGAAAATCACCAAGCCTCCCCGACGTTCTTCCCAGAATGAACGGACGAGACCGAGTTCCCGCTCCGAGAGATCCACGGAGTTCCCTGGAAAAAACAACACGTCAGCATCCTCCGGAATCGCCTCGCGCCCCTCCAGCAGTAACCCCTCCATCCGTGCATTCTGAGCATTCGCCAAAGGCTGAATCTGCTCAGCGATACGCACGAGTTCCTCCGCACGCCGCCCACCCGTCACGACATAGATTTTCCGCTGCCGCCGCTCCGTCACCTCCAGAATCGCAGAGGTCAACGCCTCCTCACCGACAAACTCACTGACGAGACCAGTCGCAGCATCTCGCTTCACCAGATCCTCCACCGGCAGAAGACGCACCCGTTCATTCTCCCCGATGACCACCACTTGATCTCCGCTAAACTCGATCCCATAGCGATCTCTCAATTCGCTCAGCCGCGTCCGACTGCGACTCAGATCGAGCGACTCCACCGAGACCTGATCTCCACCCAATCTGTCATATTCCTCCAGTAATCCCTGCACCTCTCCGTGAAGCTCAGAACTCGCCAAGAAGGCCATCACAATATGGACTTTCGCCCCCAGTCCCTTCAGCACCTGCTCAGTGGTATCAGAGACACTAAAGCGCCGATTCCGAGTCATATCCCAAGCCGTGTGGCGACGGCAGCTCAGATAATTCACCTGAAGAAATACTGTAAAAATCAGTGCGAGCTGAATCGCGACCATCAGCGCAATCCGTCCTCGCTCCACATTCCGGCGAAAGTACCCCCAGGGAACACGGGATTTGTTGTCAGATTGTGGCTCACGGAAAGGCATCGGATCAGGGGATAAAACGGAGTCGCAGAGTCAGGAGCGCCATTTTCGGGATTCGAGAACATGATGCGTACACGCCAACAGCACCACGCTAAAGCTGATGTAGTAAAATACCGGACGACTATCGATCAGCCCCTCGGTCAGAAATTCCATGTGCCTTACGGTAGAGAAGTAGTTGATGAACTCAGACCACATCGAATCCGGAATGATGCCAAAATTCTGAAGGAATCCAAGAAAGTAATGCAGCATCACCATCGCGAAGGTCATCATCGCGGCGACCAGCGCATTCGCCGTCAGAGAAGAGGCGAAAATTCCGATGGATAGATGAAAAACTCCCACCAGAAAGAGTCCGACCGCACTACCGATCACCGCCCCGCTGTGAAAAGCCCCGGCTTCTCCCGTTATCAAATAGAATGCGGGAAAGAACAAGAAGAGCGGCAGTAAAATCGCAGCATAAGCGACGATGGACGCAGCATACTTGGCTAGAAGAACCTCAGAGGTCCTTACGGGAGCAGTGAATAGCCCCTCAATCGTTCCCATCTTTCGCTCCTCCGCAAACAGACGCATCGTGATCAGCGGGAAGAGCACCAGATACCCCATCCAGAACCACCCCGAACCGAGCAAATTGTGGATCAGACTACCTGGACTCGCATGAGTCTGCATCGCCCGGACCATGCCGACGAAAAGCCAGCCATTCAGAAACGTGAACAAAGCGATCACGACATACGCTGTGGACGAAAAGAAGAATGATCGCAGTTCCTTAAAAAATAAAACCTGGAAAGCGTGCATGAGAATCAGGATCGATCAAATAGAAGCAAGGGCAATAACGACTCAGTCAGCGGAAGCAGTCTCGCTCTGCTCATTGGTCAGCAAATCAACGAAGGCATCCTCCAAGGACGGACGGCGCATCTCCAGTTGCCTGACTCTCCACCCACACTCTGTCGCCAGAGCAAAAACAGGCTCTCTCACATCGCACTCAGCATTCGAAGTGAGTTGAAATCGAGTCCATCCATCGTCAGTCTCACTCGATGTGACTTCACTCACCCCCGGAATCGTCCTCAGTTTTCCCAACGCTCCAGAATCTGCAATTGCCTCTAAACTCACCTGACCGGGCCGATGCAATCGGCGAATCAGGGTGGATGGAGAATCGGACGCCTTGATCTTTCCCTGATTAATGATGATCACACGATTACAAGTCATTTCAACCTCGTTCAGGATGTGGGTTGATATGAGAATCGTGTGCTTCTCCCCCAATTCCTTCACCAAATCGCGAGCCTGCCTGATCTGGGATGGGTCTAGCCCATTCGTTGGTTCATCTAAGATGAGCAACTCCGGCTTGTGAACCAGTGCATCTGCCAAGCCCACGCGCTGGCGATAGCCCTTGGACAGAGTTCCGATCATTTTCCTCTCGACACCCTGCAGACTGCATGTGTCCATCGCCTCCGCCACCGCCGAGATACTCTCCCGATAGCGCATTCCCTTCAAGCGTGCCCGAAAGCAAAGATACTCTCGAACTCTCATCTCCGGATATAGAGGCACGTTCTCTGGCATGTATCCGATGACCTGCCGAACTTTCAGCGAATCCCTCGCGATATCAAAACCCGCCACCGTCGCCGTCCCGTCGCTGGCCGAGAGAAAGCAAGTGAGCATCCGAAGCGTCGTGCTCTTCCCCGCCCCATTCGGGCCGAGAAAGCCGACGATCTCCCCCTTCTCGACCTCGAAAGAAATGCGATCCACAGCAGTGCGCCCGGAGTAGCGTTTCGTCAGCGATTTTGCCTGGATCATGATATTGATCAAAAAGTGGCCCTTTAATCGAGGTGTTCCACGTGGAGACGGCTTCGCTCTACGATCGCCTCCCGATCTCCGCGATGCACCCAAACACTCTCGACCATTCCCAGAAGAAACAAAATCACCACGGTGAAGGTTCCTCCATAACTGATCAACGGCAATGGGATTCCGGTAATCGGCATCAGAAGAAGATTCATCCCCACATTCTGATAAACGTGCGCAAAGAGCAATCCCACCACCCCGACCACTAGCAACCTTCCTAAAGTATCTCTGCTGTAAAACCCAATATACAGACACTGCAGAAGGAGCAGGAGAAAAGCCCCCAGCATCATCAACCCACCTCGAAAACCCCAGATTTCAGCGAGCACAGGAAAAATAAAGTCATTGATCGCCGTTTCCGGCGTGATGAACCCCTTGTGATTCACCGTATCCAGATTCTTGAAGCCCTTTCCTCCCCAGCCGCCGCTGCCGATCGCGATCAGGTTGTTATAGGCGTTGTACGCATCATTCTGCGTATCCACCTTTTTCCCCTGTAGCATTTCGATCTGCGTCGTGATTCGCTTCTTCTGGTAGTCCTTCAGTCCGAAAAAATAGGCGAACGGTAGGAACATCGTCACGCAAAGAATGATCACCAGCAAATACCGCAAAGGAATATTACCCATCAAAACCATCGCCGCCAGCACGGGAATCCACACGATCGATGATCCGAAGTCACCCTGACGGAGAACGAAGAAAAACGGAACCGCCGCCACTGCTCCGATCACGAGCAAGCGAGAGAAGGGACTCCGAAAAATTGGATAACGCTTGTGAATCGAACTCATGATCACCGACAGAAACAGCACCCCAGCAGCCAGTGCCAACTGAGATGGCTGGATCTGAATGATTCCCAGATTCAGCCAGGCTCGCGTGCCATTCACCTCAGTTCCGAAAAACGTCGTGTAAACGACCATCCCCGTCGTCGCGAGATACAGGAGAAATCCAAAGCGCCGAATCCACTTGTAATCGATCATACTCGCAGTGAGGAAGGCGACCAGTCCCAGCAGAAGAAAGAGCACATGATTTCTCCATCGACCGATCAGGCTCAGATCTTCCCGCATCCACGAGGCGCTGTAGATCGCAAACGCCCCGAAGATCGACAGCCCCACGATATTCGCGATGAGCAGCCAGTTCAGTCCGAGAAATTTGCGAAACAGAGGAGTCATAGTGAAAGTGGCTCAGGAACAGGAACTTACGAGACGCCTGGAAAACTCATGCTCTGGAGAAGAGAGAATTTTCGATTTTAAGCCGAATTCGACAAGTCGCCCCTGATGGACTACACCGATAGCATCGCCCAAACTGGCTGCAACCGCAAGATCGTCGGTCAAAACTAGCAAACTCAAAGGATACGACTCACGGATCGAATGGAGGCATCCGACTAATTCGGCGGACTGCACCGCATCGAGTCCCTCCGTGACACCCTGGCATACGAGCAGAGAAGGCTGCGGCAGCAAGGCTCTCGCCAGCGCCACCTTCTGACGCTCCCCGGCACTCAACTCGCTCGGGTAGAGCGACTGCACATCCTCGGAGAGACGACAATCCGAGATGATTCTCTCGGACAACTCTCTGAATTCAATCGCAGGGCGACGGCGATACCAAACCTGACGCACTTCCTCAAAAATCTGTTTCACTGTCAGATGCTCAGGGATCTGTCCCGCAGACGTGGGAAATACCGCCTGCAAGCGACGCCAGCGATCTCGATTCTCTTTTTTTTGAATATGAATCGTCTGCATCCCTTCAAAGCGGACAGAACCGGCTTCCGCACGCTCACAGCCCAAAATCATCAGTGCGAGAGCCATGAGCGATTCCCTGTCTTTAGAAACGAGAGCAACGCTCTGCCCGTCCTCCATCGAGAAGGACACGCCATCGATTTGATTACGGCGCGTAGCGTTTCCCTCTCCTACTACCGTACGCGTAAGCGTCAGATCTTCGACTTCCAAAAGCTTCATCAATCTACGCTCAGGAGGTAAGAAAATTTTTGTGGAAGGGGATTCAAATTCATCTCCCAAATATTAATCAATTTAAATAATTTTGGAAGCAGGAAAATCGTTTTATATAAAGCAAAAACACTAAAAAATTACAATTATTAGATTGAATTTTTAAAAATTTCTTTCCTTTTTGTTAATTCATTTTAGATTTTTAGAAATGCGTTCTATTCTTTCTGCTTTCTCAACGCCCCTTGTCCTTCTTTCATTGCTTTCTGTTTCCGCTCAGGCGGCGGAACCGAAGCTCCGGGAGCGTTCGTTTCGTCCCCTTGTTCCAATTAAGGCTGTGATTCAGGGCGCAGAGGGCGAAACTCGCACACAAAGCATCAAGATTACCATTCCTCCACCCGCGATTCCACAAGACGGCAAGGTATCATCTCCGGCCTCCTCTCTCCCGACGGAGCAAAACACTCCGTCCCCTAGCTCCTCTGCCGCTGAGATCAGTCTTCCCGAGAGAAAGAATAACAGTGAATCCGATCAGGCAGCAAAAGAAATCGGGGCTTCCAAGACGCCTACATCCCTCGTCAAAGAGACTCCAAAAGCTTCTGGTGCCCCCACGCTCAGCCAGCTTCGTGCGGAAGCTCACGCTCTGGCAGGAAAGAAATTGCATTACGTCTTCGGTGCCGACAATCCCGATTCCGGATCGCTCGATTGCTCCTCAACAGTCCAGTATCTCCTGACAAAAGTTGGCATCAAAGATGTTCCCCGCACCTCCTATGATCAATACGACTGGCTCAAGCGCAAAAAGCTGCTCGACGACGTCTACGGCAAAGCAGCTCCGTCGAAACTTCTCAAAAAGCTCTCTCCCGGCGATCTGATTTTCTGGGGAGGCACCTGGAACTCAGGACATAGAGTATCTCACGTCATGCTCTACATGGGGTATGATCCCAAAGCAGATAAACACTATGTATTCGGTGCCCGAAGTCGGACCTCCACGGGACTGACCGGAAGCGGCGTCGATATTTTTGAACTCGATACCGAACGCGGACGCCTGATTGCGCACGGAAAAATTCCTGGGCTCCTCTACGAGTGATCGCATTCGTGCTCTGACAACTCTTCTGTTGAGTGTCCCAATGTCCGCTTCGCACGATAGAGGAAACACTCCAAACATCCCGATTGAATTTCGGGATGGAATTTGCACAATTTTGAGATTGTATTATTTTAGGAATTATTAGACACCTAAAGTAAATTCCAGCATGACCGATCCGCTCACCGACCTGAACCTTGAACTTGCCTGTGCTGTAGGCTCCTACGAGAATGCGATCGAAGCGATTACAGAGGGTGCGGACGTAGAGTGTAAATCGGGAGCACCTCTATTCCTTTCGATTCAGAACCGCCATCGACAACTGATCGCCTTTCTCCTCGATCACGGGGCGGATCCATCTCCCTTTCTGTCAAAAAAGCGACTGAAAGAGATCCATTCGCGTGAAGATCTGATTGAAGAACTCATCGCCTGCGTTCCCTACAATCCACGCGACATCAAACTGGATGAACTTCAGGAAATCGATTCAGCCATTCGAACCGACGGCGTAGAGTTTCTCGTCGCAGAGATGGACTGGGATCACGCAACTCGCTTTAGAGACTCTCTTAACGCGATCGGAGCGAGCTCCACGCATCGATGCATCGCTGAATTTCTACAATGGGCACGGAGTGAAAGCGGCGGATCGACAGCGATTCCCTCCTTCCTACGGTGCAACGATGACGTCGTCAGCGAGTATCGCTCCCGTTACCTCAGCACGGGCGAGAATTTGATCGCTCTGGCAAATGATTTCCTCAATGTTGGAGACGAGGAATGCGACTGATTACAGTTCCGAACTCATCAGAGACTGCTGCCATTGCATCAACAGCCCTTCCTTCTGCTCGGAAGGGAGATTCGTAGCCGCCAGCTTCTCCAAAGTTCGTCTGGGGGCGATCAGAGTCGGGTCCAATCCCAACTCTACGCCTAACTGATCCCGATGCTTTCGGAGCTTTTCAAACTTCTTCTCGTCGATCTCCAGACGCTCCTCCTCGGAGCGACGATGCTTCAGCGGATACTGGTCTGGAGAAATGTCGCGAATCGAAGAAATGATCTCGCGCAGCCGATGAACTGAAGGAGGCCGAAGATAGCACGGTGGAGTGACAGTCCCCTTCCCTTCCAGTTCTTCCGTCATGGCAAGAATTTCCCGATTTCCGAGGAACTTGAACGCTGGTCGATTGAGACGACGGCATTCTTCATCTCGCCAATGCCAAATATGCTTCAAAAAGTGCATACCTCGACGCGATAATCTGCCAGAGCCGCTAATTCTCCAAAGCTCATCCTCCGACTTTCCCTCTCTTGACTGCACGGATTGCTTCAGAGATTCACAGCTCTCCGTGAACCACGCCATCCTGTCGTGCTCTCTCAGTCGAGAAAGAAATCGCCCGCCCATGTCCAGCAGATAACGCACATCATTGTAGGCATAATCTCGCATTTTTTGGCTAAGCGGACGCTTGCTCCAATCCGCCTTCTGAGACTGTTTCGACACCTTGAGTTGATACTCTTCCAACAGCAGATCAGCAAGTCCAAAACGGGGTACCCCCAAAAGACGAGCCGCGATCTGTGTGTCAAACAGCGTCTGTGGGATCCAGTCCAGAGATCGACTCAAAAGCGACAAGTCGTAGTCGCCTCCGTGCATCCAGACCACATCGAATCGATCCACAAAGCGAGTGAACTCCAGTAAAGCCTCGCGATCAATCAACAAGGGATCAATAATCACGAGGGCATTCGGCATCGAAAATTGGACCAAGCACAGCTTTGTCTCGTAAGAGTACATGCTGTCGGCCTCGGTGTCGATCGAACAAGCGTGAAAGTCAGCCCCTGATCTTCCTGCCGTTTCAATGAACTCGATCAGCGACTCTACATCCTCAATGTAGAACTCCCGGATCGCTCCGAAGTCAACTCCGGACATCTTGCTCTCTCCCATTCAGCGCGTGTTCAATGAAGTCCACGAAGGAGCAGCTCGGTATTGGTCCGGGTGGAACGAATCCCCTTTAACAGCGTCAGCATCGCTTCAGCAGCTGGTCGCTGCACCAGCTGACGCCGGATGGATGTTATTCGATGAAATTCATCCGGATGATAAAGCAGGTCGTCCTTTCGCGTCCCACTCTTCTGGAGATTGATCGCTGGAAAAATTCTCGATTCCGCTAACTCTCGATCCAGTACAATCTCCATGTTCCCGGTTCCTTTGAATTCCTCGAAGATGACATCATCCATGCGGCTATCTGTCTCGATCAAACAAGTCGCTAGAATCGTCAGACTTCCTCCTCCATCGACATTCCTAGCCGCACCGAAAAATCGGCGAGAGCGTTCGAGCGCCTTCGGAGAAATCCCTCCACTGCCGATCGGTCCCCCTTCCGGTTCTCGTCGCTTCTTTTGACGTCCCTTTTGAGCACCACCTCCACCACCAGAACGCCCGGATTGTAGCGTCGAGTTATGAGCTCGGGCCAAGCGCGTAAGGCTGTCGAGCAGCACCACCACATCCTTCCCCATCTCAACCAGTCGCTTCGCTCGGTGCAGAACGATATCCGCGATCCTCGTGTGACGCTCCGACGGCTCGTCGAAGGTAGAGCTGTAAATCGCTGCATCCACAGTCTCACGAAAATCGGTTACCTCTTCCGGCCGCTCGTCGAGAAGCAAAACGATCAGTTCTACCTCTGGATTATTTTTCCGGATCGATACCGCGATATTCTTGAGCAAAATCGTCTTTCCGCCTCTCGGTGGTGCCACGATTAACCCTCTCTGCCCTTTTCCCAAGGGCGCAACCAAATCAAGCACCCGAGGTGAAAGCAGAGGAGAATCGAGGCTCTCGAGAATAAAGCGCTCCGATGGAAACATCGCCCTCAGATCCTCAAAGTTCGTCGGTGCCTTCCATTCATTTACAGGGACTCCCTCGATCTCTGTAATCTTAGAAACCGATAAAAACTTCTCCCGCTCCCTCGGAGATGTTACCTGACAACGCACCCGTTGCCCCGCTCGGAGAGAAAGCGAGCGAATGAATCCGGATGGAACAAAAATATCGTCCATATTCGGAGCGAAACTGAAATCCGGCCACCGAAGAAATCCAACAGAATCGCCGGTAATCTCCAAGACCCCATCCGCATTCATCTCCGTTCCATGCATCCCGCAATAGCGCAGGATCTCAAATACGAGCTGATGCCTAGAACGAACTCCAAGATTGCGCAGACCGTAGGACTGAGCGATCAAGTGCAACTCCGCGATCAACTTTTTCTGAAATTGATTGATATCGACAGATTCTGGAACTGGAGTGGCCGTCACCGGCAAATCGGGTTTATCGATGTCAGAGTCTGTATCTTTTATTGTACTGGCTTCCATTACTGGGTCTCTAAGCTGAAGGAAGAAATCTTTGGGCTAGCTGTTTCGTCTGCTCATCTAACACAGACAAATCACCGTCATTCCATACGACGAGATCGGCCTGCGCTATCTTTCTTTCTATTGGAAATTGTGAATCCAGAATCTTCATCGCCAGAGGCTCGGATAATCTCCGTCCGACAGTGAGTCTTCTCAATTGAACGTCTCTGGAGGCAGCAACCACCAGATCCGCATCTCTTGCGATGGGAAAATCTACCTCATAGAGGAGAGGAACCTCTACCAGCAAGATCCGCACGCTTCCAGAAAGTGCATCGATGTGTTCCTTCATGTGACGGAGCACCAGCGGATGCAGCAACCCTTCTACTTTCAGTCGAAATTCAGAATTATCAAATAAGAGTTCTCGAAATGCACTCCGATTTACACTTCCGTCCATAGTGGGCGGCAAATCAAACTCCGCTGCCAATCGGGTAAGTTCCACGAGAACTTCGGGATCACTCCACACCTGGCGGACTGCCTCGTCGCTGCTAAAGCACGAAACTGCCCCCTCTTTTACATAGGCCAAAAAGCTCCGACAGAAATGCGATTTCCCGCAGGCGACTCCTCCCGTAACAGCGAGCGTGCGCATGGAGTCTATTCTTTACAAACAGAGAACGCAGTCTCGTGGACTGCGTTCTCCGAACTTTTCATTCTGTTGCGGCTCTTCCCTTTACTTCTGGAAGGGAACCGGACCAGGGGCGAAGGATGCTGGTGCCGTAACCGGCGGACGCGGAACAGGCTCTGGTAGAGGCTCATCCTTGAGACGCCCATTGATTGGCATCCCTGCAGGATCAATCAGTCGTGCCGTCACAAAGATCGTGAGATTTCTCTTCAGATGCTGCTCCACGCTTGAGCGGAAGAGGCGTCCCGCGATAGGGATATCGCCCAGGAATGGAATCTTATCCTCCACATCCTGAATGTCTTCGCGAATCAATCCACCGAGAGCGACAGTCTGACCATCCCAGATCGTTACCTGCGTCGATACCTTCCGCGTATTAAAGACAGGCATCTCGATTCGGTTTTCCGTGATCGTCACCTTTTCATTCAATCCGAGAGCGTTCGTCATCGAGGACTGAATTGGGCTTCCATAGTTGATAAATCCGTCGAACTCGACAACTTCTGGAGAAAGATTCAGATCGATCGTGAACTCATCGGCTCCCAGTTGAGGATCCACTTCAAGCGTCACACCTGTATTTCGCGTTTCGAATGCAGTCGGAGTAGCAGGAGTCACGGGAAAGATGTTCCCCATGATTGTAGCACCGCCACCGCCACCGCCAAACTGGTTGGGAATTTCCGGTGGGTCATACTCAGTGGGATAGATAAATTCACGAATAATCTCGATTTTTGCTCTCTGTCCGCTGCGGGCCAGCACCGAAGGAGCTGAAAGCATGTCCACACCCTTTTTCTGGCTGAGCGCACGAATCATCACCTGAAACTGAGGGTCAGTAAACACACCGGCGATCCCAAATACCGCCGGAGCCATCAACGAACCTTCGCTGGTAGCAATCCCCTGAGCAGACTTAATCAATGCATCAATCGAGTTATGATCGATCGCCTGGGCACCCGAACGAAGCCCCGCCGTCAGGTTATTGAAACCTACGGGAGTTGCAGAACCAGGATTCACGAAACTATAGTTCGCCGAACTACCAGCACCAACCTGATTCCCCACAGTCCCACCAGCACCAAAGACGCGGGGAGTTGATCCGAAATTAAAGGGTCCAAGCATCCAGTCGAAACCCAATTCATCACTATCAGTCTGAGTGACCTCCACAAAGCGCGAGGTGATATAAATCTGCTTCTGCACGTCCTTTGCAAGAGATTCAATATAGGCCTCGATCAACTCCATCTGGGCCTGAGTATTCGTCACAATCAATCGAGAACTGGCAGGACTATAGATTGCGCTAGCACCCGGGCCAAACGTAATCCCTGCTGCGGTCAGAATCTCCTTTGGTCCTCTCCTTCCAGGAAGCGGAGCTCCTCCACTGCTGTCTTTCGAGTCAAACGGATTCGAGGAGGCGGGGGCCGCGCCGCCAGCATCGCCAGAACCACCTGAAGTCAGGAAGGTCGGAGGTACCGTATACGAATTCGTGTGCAACTCGTCGACCGGCTCAGTCAACGGAATCACCCTGACTGCATATGGCTCAACTTTATACTTTAGTCCCGCCTGAGATGTCGTATAGCGCAGCGCCTCCGCGAGTGGAATGCTTGTCAGTCGAAGATTAATGCGCTTATCAGCAGCCCCACCCGCTCCTCCACCAATTCCAGCCATAGGAGCAGCAGCGGAATCGAACGCTGCCCCGCCGCCCGCCGGGGCGACCGGAGCCGCGACAGGCGCAGCAGAAGACGAGCCGGCATCGAGAATAATATTGATCCCCTTCTTGGTTGGGTCGGACTCTTTCACATCGAGTTCGACACTCTTTTGACTCAGGAATTCCAAAGCATCTGCCAGAGGGGTGTCAGCGAACTCGACACTCGGCAGGATGATCGTTTTCAACTTATCTTCAGTGCGACGTATTTCCATTGTGCTGGAATCCGTCGGGATATCGATCATCGCTCCACTCTCCAAAGTATCTGGCACTGGAGTCTCCCAACCTGACGCGATCTCACGCAGCATTTTGGACCGAGTGTGATTATAAGCCTGATCGTAATAATCCAGCTTATGTTGTTCATTCTTCTCCATCCCTCGGCGCGCAGCAGTATTGTAGGGATCATCGTTTAATGCCTTGTTGTACTCGCGATCAGCACGATCATAATCCCCTAGATCCATGTATCCACGAGCGGTCTTCAAGGCCAACTTCACACGACGCACGCGCTCCAGATAGGAAGGGGTAAGCGCGGGCGAATAGTAATCTGGATCGTTCAGTCTTTCTAGGAGCCGTTTTGCATCGACATTATCGGGATCAACGCTCGGCTGAAGCACTTCTTCCACCAAGGCAATCGACTCAGGATACCGACCTTCCTCAGCACGCTGCGTCGCCAAGAGCACGCTCGCTCGAGAAAATTGCTTGATATAAGCTCGACGACGAGGCTCTGTCATCGGGGCATCAGGCAGGAGATCCAGCGCCGCACGATACTGATCAATCGCTCCCTGGTAATCTCCGTCGGCCATCAACTGAGAGCCACGCAATGCAGCTTCGTCAGCCTTTTTCACATTCTCCTGCAGGCGAATCACATAGTTCGTAGCGATCGCGGGGACTCCGCTACCACTTCCTCCATAGCCACCTGATCCGGCCAATACCGGAAGAGTCATCAGCGGCACGGCCGATGCCAAAATTCCTCCGGCAGCAATGGTTTTCAATCCTCTTATTTTCATAAATTCGTCTCACTCGTGCGTCTTTTGGCTAAAATGGCAGAACGCGGGCCATCTAAACCCAAAAACGCCCCGCTTGTCAACTATTACTTCTTGGAAATTTGAATGGTTTTTTCGCTTTCTGTTCCAGTTTGATAAGAAATTTCTACTGAGTTTTCCTCGACTTTTACTACTCGATACTTCGTGTCAGGATCGATCACAAGATTGAATGTATCTCCCTCCTTCACATACTGTTTAAAAGAGGGGTCCAATTCGAATTGCATCTCCGCAAAATATGTCGGGATCACCGTATTGGCATTTCTAACTAATTCGACTACCTCATTCTTAGGTAGATATGTAATTTTCAACACAGAGGCATCGACTTCGATGCCGCTCGTCGGATTCTTCGCCGATCTCTCCTCGTATCCATCCAGACGAAACTGAGCATCCTTTGAAGTTTCGCCAATCTTCAGGTAGAAATTTTCTCCTTTGGGCCATTTCGTCGTCGGGAGTCGATTGATCTGGAATCGATCTGCATCGGGCTTCGCCGCGAAGCGAAGAGTATAACTCTCCTGCTGGCGCGAGGCAAAAATCAGCTTTCCGGCGTATGGAGGATGGGATTTAGGATCGATCGGACTGGTCTTGGCATTCCACTCCGTCAGGTTATCGAAACCATCGGAATCCGTATCCTGAGCAAGCACTCCAGAATTTAGGAAATCTAAGCCATTTTCTCGCAGCCAGGCATTACTCACCGGGGGACGCAGCAGTGGATCCTCCAAGCTCATATCAATCAGGCGACCTCCCGCCTCGACGATTGGCACAGATACGAAGAGAGGCAGTGATTTCGCAGGCTCACCTTTTTTCGGATTTGACCAAGTCTGAGTCTTCTCCACAAAAGATGTGGCCACCTTCGTCATATCCTCCTGTGTCGCAGGAAGATCATCGTTTGGAGCGATCTGCCGCAGTGTGAAATTCTCTGGAAAGCGATTTGTTTCCATTGCGAAAATTACGGCTACCCCAATCGCGATCATCCCCGCGAGAAGCAGAATCATTTTGTCCCAACTCTCCTTGTTCATTTACCCTCCTTCTTTCCTTGTGCCGACGAGGTCTCTTCCGAACTCTCGCCCCTAGTATTATCAAAACGAGTAATATCCACCACTAAGTAGACATTCAGCTTCTCGAGCCCCATCAGAACCCGAGCGTCCAAGTCCGCCTTAATGAACCCCGCCGCCTTCGCCTTGGCAGCAACCTCCTCTTCCGAAGCCGTTCCCTGCCCCCATTCAGCAAGCATCTCCGGCGTGGCGACTTGTTTTGTGTTCGGATCCTCATAGCGCGTGGTTGCCACATCTCCACCAGCCGTTTGCTTTCTGGCACCCTCAAGGGAACTATTTTGCACCTTCATCACGCGAACAATGTAGAAAAATTCGCGATCATTCGCCAGCTCATTGATAAATTTTTGCAAGGAGTCATAGGACCCAGTGAAGCGATAGCGAACCGGATATTTATGGACAGTGCCTGTCTCTCCTTCCTTCGGGCCTGCAGATTCGCCAAAAATTGGGTCTCTCTGGAACTCAGAAAGCTTTTCAGCACCACATGTCAATAGTTTCTGCAGCATGTGATCGATCGCCTCTAACTCGTAGTCGAGGATCGGGACGAGATCCTGCCCCGGCATCGTATTCGCATAGCTGTCGAAGCCCAACTGAAAATCGCTGGACGATTCGATCTCCATTTTCGCCAGAGTTGCCGCCTTACGGAACTCTTCCACTTTAGTTTTCACACGCACCTGAAAATCTGTATTCCTCAACTCTGTATTGAGCGGGCGCTGAAAGGAATTCAAAGTCTGTGACAGTGCCGTCACAGAGGTCTTGTACGAATCGACTCTCGCACTAAGGCCCTTGGAATTTTCATCGTTCGGATAAGGAGCTTTACGCTCCATGCTTTCCACCGTGCTGACCTTGGCATCCCAAGAATCCAGAGCATCTCGATACTTCCCGTAACTGGAGGCCGCGTAATAACCTCCTCCTCCCAATGCCAATACAGCAATCACGCCATATGTTGATAACCAAGCTTTCGAACTCATAATTGATCAAATCTTCCCTTTATTTCGTATATCGAACCCTGTTCGCTTCGGGAAGAGGGAGAATCATTTTAAAAGTGTAAGCGAAGCGGTCAGCAGAAGTCCCCGCATCCACCGTCACTGCCTCGCTAATATCAAGATCCTTGAGAGCGAAGAAATTCTCTCCGTCTGTTTCGGCATCGCTCTTCAGTCGCTGAAAATACTCATACACAACCTTTGATCCGTGGGGATTTTCTCGCCAGAGCCCCTGAAGCTGAAATGCGTCAATGGACGATTCGGCCCCAGCGGCTGACGTAGCATCGGGACGATTCCCTGCCACACTATCTTCAACAACTGATTGTCCACCTGAAAGAGGCTCCAGAAGAGTCATGAAAAGAACATCATTTTCCATCTTCCGCCCCAGATAGTTAAAGAGCCGCACCCAGTAGGCTCGATGACGAATCGCTTCAATGTACGGATTGAGATCACCGTCAATGCTGCTAATCTCTTTCTCCAAGGAAACGATCTTCTTGTCGAACCCCGCCAATGTTTCGGCTTTTTTATTAATCTCTTCAGCGTGATTTTCTGCGACGACTGCTCCATTCGAGAAATAGAATCCCATCGCACAAAGCAAGGCAGTCAAGAGGACAAGAGCAGCCACGAGGTTAAACTTGCGCGAATCCAGATCGCGGCGTTTGACCACAGACTCAGGGAGAAGATCGATCTGCACCGGAACCGCACCACTTCCAGCGAGTGCGCACCCAACCAAGTCTCCGAACATGTGCCCCTTCGTCAACACAGTGTCCATTGTCGCTCCATTGGCAACTGTCACATTTCGGAAAGGATTAAAGTAATCGACCGGGAGATTGAGCTTCTCTGCAAAGAATTCGCGAATAAACGGAAGACTGGCAGTCGCTCCACTGAGTAGCACGGACGTGGGAGCAGAGCCGCCTTGTTGACTCCGATAGAAATTGATCGTTCGCATTACCTCGGAATGGAGGCGCGTCAGAGACTGGCGAACCACTTTCGACATGGCAGCAATTTCCGGATCTTCGTGATCGGCATACGGCCCACCGAGCGCAACAAATCCATCGAGTACTTTGCGAGCGTCCGCCGTAGCGAAATTCATCCCGAACTCCTTCGCGATGGTGCGCGATAGGTCAGAGCCCCCGATTTTGACCGTCCGAATGAAGAGCTTATTCCCCTCCATAAAGATCATATCGGTCATCCGAGCACCGATATCGACGAGAAGAGTCGCCTCTTGCTTGAGATCGGGGTAATTAAACCGAAGCGCATTGAAGAGAGCCACCGGGGACATCGCCGCACCTTCCGAACGAAGGCCAGAGTCAGAGACCAGAGCGTCTAGTTCGCCCAATTCATCGGCCTTCACAGCAGCCAAAACGACCTCCATCTCCACGTCATCTTGGTTTCCCATCAGTTGATAACCCCAGACGACCTCATTGATCGGATAGGGCACCTGCTGTGCGGCTTCGAATTCTACAATCTGATCTACCTGTGATCCATCCAGTGCCGGAAGACTGGCGAATTTAATCAACACAGGGAGAGAGGAAATGACATAGCGCGAAGACTCGCCCTTCACTTTGAGAGCATTCACGATCTGTCGAATCGCCTGCCCTGCCTGGGCATTCCGAGCGTCTTCCTCACTCGGATCGCCAACCAGATCCTTCCGCTCAACTCGCTCGAGTTTTAATCCCCCTCCTGAAGTCTTGGAGAAGATGGCTCCGGTCACTTGCTGAGACCCCAAACTCAGGGCAAAAATTCGATTCTTCGCCATAATGCGACTCTATTGCTAAAAAATTCGGATAAACTCAATGATCGCTTTACTTCGCCGGACGCTCAACATCCGCGTAACGGTCGATCCACAGGAGGGCAAAAGGAGTCTCTGCCTTGCCCAGAACTCCGGGCGTAACGCCAGTAGCCTCCCAGAACTTGCTATTGGTCGTAGAAACGCCCCCTACGATGACACCGTTATAGACCACCTCGACTCCAATTCCCTTCACATTACTGCTCTGGAAACGACGAAAGTCTCCCGTGAGATCGCCCAGCGTAGAGGGCGAGATGTAAGCGCTGGAAAATGTCTTCTCTCCCGTCGGCACGTTGACGTGCTTGACATCTCCGGTAAGAGTTTTCGGGGTTCCATCCTTGTCGACGAGGCCCACGTAGTAGCGAAAGAGGAGTTCCTTAATCACCGCCTTACGAGGTCCCTTCACCTCAAATGGAATCTCGATTTCCAGCCAGTCACGCGGATTGGGAATATTTTTTGTCTTTACATCGCCCGCCTGAAAGTTCGGAGTCTTCTGCGTGTCATAGGACGGGCTATCGACTTTCACGTCACCCATCTGTAATTGAATTACCTGTTGGGCCTCGACACTAGAGGCAGTGAAGAACGAAGCTGTAGCGATTAAAAGCAGAACAGAGAGGGATCGGATCATGGGGATGAGGTCGTTAATTTGGAATTTTGGAACAATCTAGTGCATCCTGCCAAGGAAAACACCAAGTGGAAAGAAAATTTTGCGCAAATCGCTAAATTTTGTCGAGAGTAATTTTTTCTTTAAAATATTTTATCGTATTTGCGATTCCTTCTTCGAACGAAACCTGAGGCTCCCAACTCAATTTTTCACGAGCGCGACTGATATCAGGCCTGCGAACCTTGGGATCATCTACCGGAAGTGTACGGAACTCGATCATTGGCGCTCCAGGGATCAATTTTTGAATTTTTTCAGCCAGTTGGAGAACAGTCATTTCACTAGGGTTTCCAATATTCACTGGCTCATGACAATCGCTCTGAGAAAGTCGATAGATGCCTTCGATCAGATCGGAGACGTAGCAGAAACTTCTCGACTGACTCCCGTCTCCAAAGACGGTGAGCGGCCTACCGGCGAGAGCCTCACCGACGAAGGCTGGAATCACCCTGCCGTCCTTCAGTCGCATCCTAGGACCGTAGGTATTGAAAATTCTCACGATCTTCGTATCGAGTCCATGAGCACGATGATACGCCATCGTCATCGCCTCGGAAAAGCGTTTCGCCTCATCATACACCCCGCGCGGGCCGATGGGATTCACATTGCCCCAGTAGTCTTCCCGCTGAGGATGCACCAAGGGATCTCCGTACACCTCCGAAGTCGATGCCAGAAGAAATGTGGCATTCTTCGCTCGGGCCAGTCCCAGCGCATTGTGCGTGCCGAGGGAACCCACTTTCAACGTCTGGATCGGAAACTCCAGATAGTCGAACGGGCTGGCGGGAGAGGCGAAATGGAAGACGTAATCAAGCGACCCGGCATAGTCGATGTATTTCGACACGTCTTGCTCGATGAATTCCACATCCGGGTTGTTGCGAAGATGCTCGATATTATCCACGGACCCGGTAATCAGGTTATCCATTACTACGACTCTGTGCCCGGCGGCAAGAAGTCGATCTGCCAAGTGTGAGCCAAGAAATCCCGTGCCTCCCGTGATGAGCGAGACAGGTTTATGAGGGCGTGTGGCAGATTCTGGCATAATTTCGATAACGATTCGATTGAACGAGGGAGTTCACCCCATCCTAGCAAAAGGTCAACCTGTTTGCGTGAAAAGAACGACTTCCATCCGAGGATCCGCCCTACGAGCGTCCTCGCTCACTCGCTATTTGATGAATCGCACGTCGCTACGAAAAACGTCACTTTCTCTGCTTGGCAGCCGATTTTACCTGAGGAGCAGGCTTCGCTTGTGGAGCTGCCTTTCCGGTCGGAGTTATCAATAAAATCAACGCAGAGCGACCCGTATCTTGAGAACCGATTTTGCCTTTTCCTGCTTGAGCGGAAGCAATCGCTGCGGCAGGAACGCCACCCTGTACGAGAAACGCTTTCAGAAAGCGGGCGCGATTCTCAGCAATCTCTAAATTCGCCTCAGGATACTTGCTATCGTTGGCGGAAGCTGTGATCGAAAACTGGGCTCCTTTATCCTTTTTAATCTGCTCCTGAACCCATACCAGCGCTTTCTGTCTCGCTTCATAATTGACGGCAGAGTTCTGAACGTAAGCAATGTGAAAACTCTTCGTCGACGAAGGAGCAGGTTCCTGCTTCTTGATTACAGCGGGCGCTGGGACTGGCTTCTGAGGAACCTTTTTGGGCTCGATTGTTTTCACCTCACGCACCGGAGCAGCCTTCGGGCCAGGCGCTTCTTCCCTTTTAGACGTTTTCGCCTCGTTTGCGCCGCGATCCGCTCGCTTCTTTAATTCCTCATTAGCTTTCGCTAGATCCCGCTTCGTCCGAGTCAACTCACTCTCCACGCGACCGACCCTCCCTTTCTGTTCGGCAAGTTCGCGATGAGCCTCATGCAGACTATTCCGAAGTCGGCTGATTTCCTTTTGATCGGCCTCCCTCATTGATTGCTGATCGGCCCGAAGACTCGACACGGGCGAGAAGGCGACAATCAAGGCAACAGTTAAGGCGCAACACGTAAAAACGCGAGATATCAAATACTTCATGCGGAAATAATGAGAGGAGAAACGTGCACATGGCAAGAAAAATTGCATTGCTAGCGAGACTTCCTCTTGCAGGATGGGCGGCGAGAAGGAAGTCTGTTCCATGCCGGAAGCGAAGCTCACTCATATCCGTCCCGACGGTAGCGCAATCATGGTCGATGTATCGGGGAAACCCATCCAGCGGCGCACAGCAGTCGCCGTCGGAGAAATCACCCTCTCAGCCGATACCCTGAATGCGATCCTAAACGGTCAACTCCCGAAAGGTGATGTGCTGGCAGTCGCCCGCATCGCTGGCATTCAGGCAGCGAAACGGACTTCAGAGCTAATTCCACTTTGCCACCCTCTGCCGATCACCAAGGTAACGGTAGATTTTACACCTCAGCCTCACGGAATATCCATCCAGACCACTGTAAGAACTGATGCAAAAACAGGAGTGGAAATGGAGGCACTCACTGCCGTATCGGTCGCGGCACTCACGATCTACGACATGTGCAAAGCCATCGACCACGCAATGGTCATCGGGCCGATTCGTCTTCAAGAAAAGACGAAGGAAATGATCGACTGAAAGCCAGATCGACTGAAAGCCAACAACGAGTCAGCCCTGCTTTTACCTCGGCCAAGCGACCGCCTTCTGGCTGGAAGAACCGAGCCCCTCGATTCCCAACTCGACCACGTCACCCGCCTGAAGATATTGCGGTGGCTTGAAACCCAGCCCCACCCCTGGAGGCGTACCGGTGGAGACGATATCGCCCGGCTCCAGAGTCATGAACTGACTGATATAACTGACCAGATTCGCACAGCCGAAAATCAAGTTCGACGAGTTGCTGTTCTGCTTCATGACGCCGTTCACGCTTAACCACATTTTGAGATTTTCCGGGTTCTCGATCTCGTCTGGAGTCACCAGAAATGGCCCGATCGGGGCGAAAGTATCACAGCTCTTTCCTTTTACCCATTGACCACCTCTCTCCAGTTGATACGCCCGCTCGCTATAATCATTGTGCAACATATAACCAGCGATGTGTTTCAGCGCATCTTCCTCGCTGACATAGCTGGCCCGCTCTCCGATCACAAACGCGAGTTCCACTTCCCAGTCCGTTTTCTCACTCCCTTTCGGGATGATCACGGGATCGTCAGGGCCACAGATCGCGCTCGTCGCTTTAAAAAACAGAATGGGTTCTTCCGGAATCGGCATCCCCGATTCGGCAGCGTGGTCCGAGTAATTCAGGCCGATACAAATCAGCTTGCCGGGGCGACAGATCGCGGGGCCGAGGCGCGTGCCTTCCGGAATGCGGGGAGCCGAATCGCGATTCAGTTTCAGCCAGTCAGCCAAGCGCACCAGATGAGCAGGATCAGCAAAAAATTCATTATTCCAGTCCATCCCGAACCCGCTCGCGTCGATACGCGAACCGTCCTCGAGCTGTAAACCGGGTCTTTCAGAGTCCTGTGAACCAAAACGGAGTAGTTTCATCGCCGCGACCTTAACGCCCATCTTCGGGGTTCGTCAAATCAGCGAATGAATCTCCTGGCGAATTTATCACCGCAAGGTCAATCCTGCGTCTGGTGAGCGCGATGGAACACGCTTCCAGATTTCCGGTGAAAAATAATCTAGCCCAAATCGATCCGGTCGAGCTGTGGTAAAGAACATCCCGTCGTGATCGAACACCTGTTCTGGATGGTAGTAAGAAGCGACACTCTCAACCTCCGCCAAATCTTCGAGACCGACCTTCTTTTGTAAAGTGGTCTCGAGAAGATACTGCCTTTCCCCCACTTTTACGACGACCCACGCGTGCTGACCGATATTTCCGTTCCAGCCGATGGCGACTCGCGCCTGAAAGCCGGCTGTAGTCAGCATATCCGCCAATAAGATGGACGTGTCCTCGCAGTCGCCCGCAGCCTCAGCCCAGGTCTCTCCTGAACTCTTCCAGATCTCATCCGCTTGCGGCGATCCCGGCACCTTGCGATCCTGATCGAGTTGGTAGCGGCAGTGTTCGGCCATCTTTCTCCAAATCGCGAGAATCTGAGTCTTCATCTCACCATCTGTCGAAAAACCTCCCGGAGGAGAGAATCCTTCGAAGAAGTCATTCGCTCTCCGCATCCGTCCGTCAGTCCCCACGGCGAGTATCTCGAACGGCAAGTCGCAGTGCGGGCAGGAAAGGATGAGAGTGCGCGAATCTCTATCCAACTCCAGCGCATGAACCTTGTCGCAATGGGGGCAGCGATTGTAAAAACGCCCCCCCGCTTCGTTCAGTGTCTTGAGAGAATACTCCGGAATGCGACGCGACATTACCGCCAGAGCTCCGAGCTGACGCCCCGAGCGAAACACCGCTGTATTGACCGAGTCAAAATCAGGATTTGCGATAGCAGTCCATCCGGAAATTCTTTCCATCAGATTCTCACGACTCCCGGAGACTACCAGATTTGCCGCCAGATACTGAGCGCCAGGAAAACGCGACTGCAAGACATCGAAAACATCATCGAGCGATAAATCCTGAGGCGCTGAAATCGATGAGATCCAGTTTCCAAGAAATCCCTGAATCGCCTCGTCACCCTTGATCTCACTGAGGCCAGAACCCGACCGCATTCGATTGATCCCCACCATGACATCAGATCGGAATCCCCTCTGATACGCCGCATCGGGCGGTGGAATCGGGAACAGCCGCTCCCACACACCCAGAGGATCGACTTGCTGCAAGCCTAGCAGCACAGCCGTCCCGGTGGCGAGAGATACGCCAAGGATGCCCAAGAGGGTTTTTACCATTTCACTTCGATCCGATTCATCATTCACGCGAGAGCAAGCCCTTGCATGATTCTATTTATTATGGAAATTATAAATCACTTCGCACAAGTTTCATAAATTATTTTAAAATTTTCGGAATGTGAACTGAAATATTAAAAAACATTGAACTCTCTTAGTTTTGATTCTCGTTTTTGGAATTCCGTGGATTCTCGCTGGGCTGAATCATCTGAATTTCGCCGTAAATCCGGAAGTTTTTTCTCTTTCTGAACGAGATGAACGGCTTTATCAGTTGTGAGTATGAGTGATTCAAAAAACGAAAACATCATCGAAGCTCTCAAGGCCGCGTATGCGATGGAACTTGAAACCGTGCAGAACTACATCGCTGCCTCCGTGAATCTAGACGGGCTTCGGTCTGACATTGTAAAAAAAGCCCTCGCTGCTGATGTGACTGAAGAGTTGGGACACGCCCAACTGCTGGCCAATCGAATCAAGACCATCGGCGGGCTCGTCCCTGGCAGCTTCGCTCTCGAAAATTGTCAGGAGAGTTTGCAACCTCTCGCAGACACTACGGATCTCTTGGGGGTGATCAACGGAGTCATCGAAGCCGAGAAATCGGCCATTGCCCAATACAATAAAATTATCAAGCTCTGTGAGGGTGTGGACTATGTGACTCAAGACCTCGCGATCACGCTTCTTTCGGGTGAGGAGGATCATCTGCGAGAATTCATCGGATTCCTGAAGGAGCTGGATAAGCGCTGATGTCCCGAGCAAAGATCTCACGGACCGATTTTACGGACGAATCGCTGACAGACTTCTCTACCTTCGGTATCCCATGAAGTTCCATTGCTTACTCGCGCTCGGCCTCGCAGGGATTTCTACCGGTCTCTTCGCCGCTGAGACTCCACTGTTCCAATCGAATGATCGAGTCGCCTTCGTCGGAGGAACATATATCGAGAGGGATCGGCACTTCGGATCGTTGGAGACTGTACTTCAGCTTGCCGTCGGGCCGGAAATTAAAGGCTTAACTTTTCGCAATCTGGGCTGGAGCGGAGACTCGGTCTTTTCTGACTCGCGTTCCTATTTTGGACCTCCCCAAGAAGGTCGTCAGCGATTGGAGAAGAATCTAGCAGAGATTCATCCGAGCGTGATATTCCTCTGGTATGGATCGGAAGTCGCGATCTCCGTCGGAAAATCTTGGACTGGTGAGACAGTCCCAGGGGATAAAATGGCGGGACACGAGAGCTTCGATTCAGATCTGGCCTTCTTCATCAGCGGATATGGAGCATTGATTGATCTGGCCCGCTCCGCCGCAGAAGAGGCTCTGCGCGAGATCATCCTCGTATCCCCTCCTCCATTTGAGAATCTGGGGGCACCTCTGCCCGATCAGACCGAGAATAATCAGCGTCTGGCTCGCGTCCGTGATGCCATCCGGAATCTCGCAACCCAAAAGAAAACACGGTTCGTCGATCTGTTCGCCGCACTGGGCGGAGATACATCCAATCTGAAGAAGACCGATCCTCCGCTGACGGATGATGGCATTCACTACACTCAGGCCGGGCACGATATTATCGCCAAGGCTCTATCCAAGCAGCTCGGGTACCCAGAACTGCCGCTCTCGCTAGCCGATTCTCTCGCCAGCGCCGGACTCCGATCTGCGATCATCGAAAAGGATCGCCTCTTTTTTCATCGCTGGCGTCCGGCCAACGAGACTTATCTTTTCCTGTTCCGAAAACACGAGCAAGGGCAGAACGCTCAAGAGATTCCCCAATTCGACCCACTGATCGATTCCCAGCAGAAAAAGATCGATACGGCGAAATCTCTCGTATTCTCCGAAAAGCCGTGAGGACACACCGAGCCGAAATCGCATTCCCCTTTGCACGATGACCATTTGCACGATGATTCTCAGAATTCTTTTCACTCTTGTTCTGATTGCTGCTCTTCCGGCCCTCGCACAAAACGGGCTAAAGGATATTCCCGACACGAAGATTGAAGCGGAACTTCAGGCCTTCAAAACGATTGATGGAGCAAAAATTCAGCTTTTTGCGAGTGAACCCGCCATCGTCAATCCCACACAGATGAACTGGGACTCTCAGGGACGACTCTGGGTCGTGTGCAGCGGTATGTATCCCCATATCGTACCGGGGGCAAAAGAAGAAGATAAAGTCGTGATCCTCGAGGACACCGATGGGGATGGAGTCGCCGACCGCCATACAGATTTCGCGAAGGATCTCTATATCCCCACTTCCGTCGCACCTGGCGACGGCGGAGCCTATGTCGCCAACTCTACAGAAGTACTGTTTTTAAGAGACACCGACAGTGACGGAGTCGCCGATGAGAGACGCATCGCGCTCTCTGGGTTTGGGACCGAGGACACGCACCATCTCGTCCACACATTTCGTTGGGGACCGGAGGGCATGCTCTGGATGAATCAATCGATCTACATTCACACCCACCTAGATACGCCCTACGGCATCCGCAGACTGCTCGGCGGTGGCATGTGGCACTATCGCCCCGAGACGCGCCGGGCGGAGGTCTTTATGAAAGGGCTGATCAATCCCTGGGGACACGCCTTTGATCAGTGGGGACAGAGTTTCATGACAGACGGAGCCGGAGGCGAAGGAATCAACTTCGTATTTCCTCGCAGCGTATTCGCCACATCTCCCGGAGCTTCCCGGATCCTGCACGGACTCAATCCCGGCCAGCCAAAACACTGCGGGCTGGAGTTTTTAACCGGTCAGCACGTATCTCCTGCGCTTCGCGGGATGCTCGCCGCCTGTGACTTTCGTGGGAATCGCGTGAACTTGTTCCAACTGGCGGATCGCGGGAGTTCCTACACATCCACTCAACAGCCCGATCTGGTATCCTCCACGCACGGAGCGTTCCGCCCGATTGATGTCAAAATGGGGCCTGACGGAGCGATCTACATCGCCGACTGGTACAATCCTATCATCCAGCACGGGGAAGTGGACTTCCGCGACCCTCGTCGCGATCACACCCATGGACGCATCTGGCGCATTACCTTCGAAGGCCGTGCTCTCGACAAAAAACCCGAGATCGCGAAAGCGACGGAGTCGGAACTGGCCCACCTCCTCCATTCCGACTCAGGCTGGGTGCGCAATGCGGCGACTGTGGAACTACGCTCTCGCCCAGCGGAAGCAGTCATCGCGGCTTTGACGAAGTCTTCTCCGGAAGCGGGAGAGGATGCCGACCTCTTCACTCTGAGAAAAGTCTGGGCTGGACAGGCGATCAATCACTTCGATTCCGACGCGAGCGCCAAGCTATGTCAGTCGCAGAATCCAAAGATCCGTGCAGCCGCCCTACGCGCTCTCTATTATGACGCAGCAGATTTGCCCGTCGCTTTTGAATGCGCGAGTCGGGCAGTCGATGATCCCAATCTCCAAGTTCGACTCTGGGCGGTGAGTGTTCTCGCCCAGTGCACATCTCCGGATACGGTCAAAATCGCTCTGAAGGCACTCGGCGGGATCGAGGTCGATGAAGAACTCGATTTTGCGATCTGGTCCATCTGTCGCGAGCATGCGGCTCGCTGGCGAGATGCGGCAAGCAATGGAAACCCCTTTGCTACACCTCAGCAGCTTCTCTATGCCGTTCGAGCGCTCAACGAGCCTCTGGCGATTCCCCAAATCCTGAGCGCGATGGAATCCGGAAAGCTATCCACGGACGCGGATATCGCCTCTATCGCTGAATGGATCGCCAAGGTGGGCAGCTCGGATGATCTAGGACACCTTCTGAACTACGCGCTCAACGACGGAACCACCCAAGCGCAACAAGCCTCACTGCTGAAATCACTCGACGACGCCGTGAGACTTCGCAAGCTCCAGCCCTCCGGCGATTTGGCACGCATTGTACCACTACTTCGCTCATCCAATCCCGTTCTCTTCAGCAGTTCCGCCTTCCTTGCCGGTCATTGGAAGCTGGAGGCTGCGCGAGAAGAACTGGTCCAGGCTTTTCGCGACGCTCCCAAAGATGCAGAACGCGCCAGAGCTGCCCTCGATGGACTGATCGCGTTAGGCGGTCCTGACAGCATTCAGCTTTTTGGCACGATAGGAACGAATCAAAAGGCTCCTTGGCTCGTGCGCTCCCTTGCCGTCATCGGGATGACACGACTGGCGATGAATCGCGGAGCGAAGCTCGCTGTGACGGTTCTGGCGGATTCTCCTGACGGTCGTGATCCCTTCGGCATCTACGATCTGATTCTTTCCTCTAAAAACGGTCCCCCCGCTCTGACTGCGGCACTCGATGGGGCCACTCTCCCGGAAGCAATCGCCCTGACTGGAGTCAATAAGGCGAAGGCCTCGCCCTCTCAACCAGCAGGACTGATCGCCGCTCTCGATAAAGCAGGGAATCTCCAGCCGATGAAGGCCGCGCTCACGCCAGAGGAAATGGAGGCCATGATGAAACAGATCGCTCAGGAAGGCGACCCACAGCAGGGTGAGAGCATCTACCGACGCCCTGCGCTTCAATGCACCGTGTGTCACGCCATCGGCGGAATCGGTGGACACATCGGCCCCGATCTCGTTTCCATCGGTGCCAGCGCTCCTGTCGATTATCTCATCGACTCCCTGCTGGAACCGAGCAAGAAAATCAAGGAAGGCTATCATACCGTTTTCATCACTCTGAAAAACGGCACATCGGTCGCCGGAGCGATTGCACGAGAAGACACAGCCGAAATCGCGATCCGGGACGCCGCCGGAAAAGAGAATCGCATTCTGAAGAGCGATGTAGCGAAACAGGAAATCAGTCCGGTCTCCATGATGCCTCCGGGCCTGACTGCCAGCCTGCGACAGGATGAATTCGTTCATCTTATCCGTTTCCTCTCGGAGCTGGGTAAGGACGGACCTTACAAAATGTCGTCTCGTCGATTTGTGCGCCAGTGGCAGGCGCTCCATCCCCATCCCTCGACGCGGGATCGCATCGGCCACTACGGCACCCTGATCTTCGCCCAATCGATCTCCGACTACCTCTGGACACCGTTTTACGCGACAGTCGCCGGGACACTTCCCTTCCCCGAGCTGCCCGATATGGCGGGACGCGGACGAGGCCCCGAGTCTGCCTACGGCGCACTGAGAACTTTTCTGAATGCGCAATCGCCCGGTACTTTTCGGGTCCAAATCACGGGCGACCTAGCCGCTCTCAATCTATTCCTGAACGAAGATCAAATCGATCTGCCCAAAGAAGGGAAAGAAGCGATCATCACCCTGAGTCGAAAGGAAGCAGGTCGTTTCAAACTCACCCTAGTCGGCCAAAAAGTCTCTGCCCTCAGCAATGTCTCCATTGAACTACTGGAGGATGCGTCAAAGCTTGAGCTTGTCAGCGAAAGCGATTTTAAGTAAATCATCGTCAATTCTCACCTCTTCTGAAACCATGAAAAAAATCACCTGGATTCTGCCCGCATTCCTGCTGATCGCATTTTCTACCGTCCTAATCGCTCAAAAAAAATCGTCGAAGCTGAAATGGCGGGTTCAGCAACTCGTACAGGATCACAACGAAGGACTGGCCATCGGAGACATCGACGGCGACGGAAAAACGGACATCACCGCTGGGGAATTTTGGTACTCCGCACCCGATTTTAAACCACATCCCCTGCGAAAACTCACCCCCTTCGGAATCGATTATTTGCAAAACAGTTCCGAACACCTCTTCGACGTGGACGGCGACGGTGACCTCGACGTTCTCGCCATCGCTTTTACCGAGCCACAACTCGCATGGTTTGAGAATCCAGGAAAGGGAAACTACGGCTCCGATGGCTGGAAGGAACACCTGCTGGTCGATACAGAACTGAAGGCCAATGAAGCTGCATTTCTACACGACATCGACGGCGATGGAGTTCCGGAATGGATCACCAATTCTTGGGTCAAAACGAATCCGATCACGATCTACCGTCTGATCCGAGGAAAAGATGGCAAGATCACAGCTGAGAAGCACATTGCAGCGGAGTCCGGCAATAGCCACGGCATGGGCTTCGGCGATATCAATGGAGACGGCCTGCAGGACATCGTGATCGGCACGGGCTGGTATGAGTGTCCGAAGGCAGGTCCCTTCTCCGGTCCCTGGACTGCCCACCTAGATTTCGATCTGCCCCATGCTAGTTGCCCTGTCATCATCACGGATCTCAATGGCGATGGACGCAACGACATCATCTGGGGGAGCGGCCACAACTACGGAGTCTTCTGGGAAGAGCAACAGGCCCCCCAGGCCGACGGCACCACCACTTGGCGACGTCATCTCATCGACGACAAATTCTCACAAGCACATGCAGTCGCATGGGTGGACATCGATCAGGATGGAAAGCCAGAACTGATCACAGGAAAGCGCTACTACGCCCACTCCGGAAAAGATCCAGGAGCCAACGACAAGATCACCGTTCAGTATTATCAATGGAATCAGGAAGCCGGAACTTGGACGAAGAATCTCATCAGCGATGCACCCGCCGGGGCTGGACCGGGGATCGGCCTGCAAATCCGCGTCGCTGATCTCGACGGCAACGGATGGCCCGACATCGCCGTCCCTGGAAAGAGCGGCACTCATATCCTCTGGAATTTGGGCTGGAATCAATAGGGTTGAGTCGTAAACTCGACCCTGTCCGATGGATCAGAAAGACACAAAATCCGCCGAAGGCCCCGAAGGAGAACCCATTCCTGAATTGCTTCATTCTGTCTATGAAGAGCGACCTTTTCGCACCTGCACCCGATGCGGAGAATCTCTAAGCGAGTTCGAGAGCGGATACCGAATTTCCAAAGAATTTCGCAAAGGCGAAGTGGTGCTCGAATACGCGATCTGTCATCCATGCCTAGAGCGGATGCTGGAAGAATCCTCAGTGGAGTCTAAGCAAAACCTCGCTCGCTTTCACGAAGTGCATTTTAAAGGGCCGCTCGGCTTCGATCAGTGTGCCTTTTGTGAAAAAATAAAATCTGCGGTGAGAGATGACGAATACGCCATCGCCGGGATGTGTCTCGGGACTCGCCTCATGGAGCAAGCCATGGTCTGTGTCGAATGCGCCGAAGCCATGCACGCCGTTCTTTCAGAGCATACCACGCGTATCTGGCGACGTTTTCGTGAAGAGAACTTCCCCGGCGTCCCCGTCGATTTCGAACCTTTTCCCGGCGAGAGCCTCACTCACGAGAAGGCGCTCTGAGTCTCAGCGAATCAGTTCCAGGCCAGTGTGAAAGGAGCCATCCGAGCCTCTTTCCACCGCGAATGCACGATCCGTCAGGACCACCAAGTCTCCTGTGGCGAAATCCGTCAATTCACCTTGCTCCGTCTGCGCTCGGCTTACACCCGTCAGAATGATCTGGCCCGATGTCGGATCGATCCGCAGACTCTCGGCCTCCACAGTGCAGGCAGGAGTTGTTCGCTCGACACGCACCCGACTCGCCATCAGCGTCGCCTCGTTCGCGATCACTTTCGAGCCAGGCGTCGGTAGATGCACCGAGGCAGCCTCGATGCGGAAGCCTCCGTGCTCGACCAGAACATCGCCCTCGTAGATTAACCCATTCGGCATCGCTCGACTGCGATTCGCCGTGATGCGGAAGTCCTCGATTCTGACATCCGGCAAGCGCATCTTCTTTAGGGAAACAGAGGCGATATTCGGGACGAAAGGGAAAGCCGGTATTTCAGAAACGTCCTGATTCTTCAAAACTTTTGTCAGCCCAACTTCGGGACTGGTATGACTCAGAGTGGACGGCATCACCTGCACGACGAAACGAAACTCATCCGCTTGCCTCTGCCCCGGCTGATATCCAGTCTTCAATGTCATTAGTAGAGTCAGAGACAACGCGATCACCGCAGCTGCGGCAATCCACGGAGACAGGGAAAAATGTCTCTTTGTAGCGGAGGCCACCACGAATGGAGTGATCTGAGAAGTTCTCGACTCATCCACCTGCGACACCTGCGACACCTGCGACACCTGCGAAATCTCGCGAGTAACGCGCAGGATCAGCTCCTCATCATCCTTGCTGCCGAGCCGTGCGTGTTCGCGCAGCACCGCATCCATCCAGCGTGCATCCACGGATTCGGGAGCGAAGTCGTCAGAGAACTCGGGAGTGATGCTCATGATACAGGCAGATTCGTTGAGTTCGATCTTTTCCGATCCAGACACTGCTTCAGCAGAATGCGTGCTCTTTCCAGCCGCTTGCGAATCGCCGCAGGGGCGACTCCCAGATGAGCCGCTACCTCATCACCATTACGGCCCTCGTAGTAATACGCCTGCACAGTCTCCTGCAGGAGCGGTGGGAGCAGGCACAAGCAGTCGTCAAGTTCAGCGAAGAGATCCGATCCTCCTTCCGCCCGTCGAGACTGCCAGGCCGTAATATCCTCATCCAGTCTCGATAACTCGTGATCCCCCAGATCGTAACGTCGATTCCTGCGCAGCCACTCACGCCACTTGTTGCGGACGATTCCTCGCATCCACGTGGCGAAATCCCGCGTTTCATCAAAAGTTCCTCGCTTTTGATAGGCTGTGATAAAAGCCTCCTGCACGATGTCTCGTGCTGTCGCAGAGTTTTTCGTCAGTGCCAGCGCATAAACCAACAGATCTCGGTGATGAGCGCGCACCAGTTCGCTAAACTGCTCTGGAGAGGCCATCGATTCGCCAGGAGCAGAGATGGCAGGAACAGAGATGACTGGAAAAGGAACTGTGGCTTCAGAAGACATTCGTCTCACAGGAAGATTGCAGAAACACTCCGATTCTGTGACATTTTCTTTCTTTCGACAAGAGAAACCCATCATCTTGCGTTGCAAAATACCCGTCCTCACTGAAAACTCCCTCGTGAACTCCGGGCGCTATCAATGGATCTTCTCCCTCCTCGGACCGGCTGCGGTGCTGGCGCTGCTCGCCGGGATGATCGTTTGGTCGAGCCGCCAATCGTCAACGCAACCGTTGAACCAGAACAAGACAACCGCTGTACAGAAATCGGCTCAGAAAGAAGCGGAGCCAGTTCGCAGTTCTCAGATCGACATCGCGAAACTCTCTCCCGGCGGAACCCTTCCCGATTGGACATCTGAAGCGGGAGAATTTCTCCTAGTCGAGAAAAACGGGCGCACAGTACTGGAGTTGCCCTCTAACCCGATGCTAGAGGGGCGGCTTGCCTGGTCGAAGCTCATTACCAGTCGCGGCACGATTCGGGCGACGATGTTCGGCGAGCGCTCGCGTCGAAATTCTCCCCGATTTTCCCTAGGCGCCGCCTCAAAGACGAACTTCTGGCTGCGTGTCGTTCCTTTGGAAAAGGCCGTCAAAATCGTGGGAGCAAAAGAAGCCGTCCTCGCTTCAGTCTCTTGGGAATGGGATTCGACTCGTCCAGTTTCCCTAGAACTCCGACTGCTGCCTCCCGATTCCGGTGATAGCCAGAAGGGTAGCACTCTGGAGGGACGAGTCTGGCAGGGCGGCGATACGCCTCCAGATCAAGCTCTCGTCAGTGCCCACTTGGGTGGCGAACTCAGCTTCGTCCGCGCTCTTGCAGGAGTGGCTCCCTACGCACTGAAGCCTGTTTACATTGAGAAGCTCGAAGTCTTTGCTGAGTGAATTCCATGGCTTAGCTCCTTCGGATGCAGTTCGCCAGCCTGTCCCACACCGCTCAGTTCTTCCATTTTTCCCATACGCGCATACGCTCCTTAAAACACAATTTTCCATTTGGTACTAGCGAATCCCCCGCTACAGTGCATCCACGCGACCCCCATTATGAAAGCGAGTTTTCTTCTGTTCTCCCTCTCTGTAGTAACAGCAGCATCCCTCTGCGCTGAGGACCGTCTCGGTCCCGGTGACTGGCCGAACTGGCGAGGACCACTCCAGACCGGAGAGAGCCTAGAGAGTTATCAGGGCTACGAGTTTAATCCCGAGCCAGTCTGGACTGATGACATCGCCTCACAGGGAACTCCCGTCATCTATAACGGCCGAATCTACTCATGGGGCTATCGCGGAAAAGGCCCGGATCTCGTGGAAGTCGTCCAAGCTCGTGAGGAAAAAACCGGAAAAGTAATCTGGGAGCACACCACGCACGACTTCCTGTCTGATACGGTCTATGATCGATATACGATCGGAGCTGTGACCGTTGATACAGAAACGGAAAATGTGATCTCCGCCACAGCTAACGGAGTCGTCCGCTGCGCCAGCAAGGAAGGAAAAATTCTCTGGGAAGTCTCTCTGATGGAGCGTTTTGGCCGTCTCACCTTCCCCAATGCCCGTGCTGGGGCACCCGTGATCGATGGCAATCTCGTGATCCTCCACGCCGTGACCAGTTACTGGGGTGCCGACGGCCCGGCGAAGGATCGCTACTTAGCCTTCGACAAGAAAACAGGGGAACTTGCCTGGTCTTCCACTCCCGGAGTGGGCGCTCCCTTTCTGAAAGATTCTTCCTTTAGCACGCCTGTTCTGGAGACACGTCAGGGAAAGCGTGTCTTCTATGCCGGGAACGGATGCGGAAATATCGTCTGCGTCGATGCGAAGGACGGCACCCCGATCTGGCGCTTCCAGGCGACCGTCGGCGGCATTAATTCCTCACCCCTGATTTTCGGCGACACGATCTACGCCATCCACGGCACCGAGAATCTCGATTCCACCGAGACCGGACGCGCTTTCGCGATTAAAATTCCCGACCTCAATAACGTCGGCGGTACGGTCGATCCAGAGCAAGGCGGCGCACCGAAACTCCCTGAGAGCGCCGAAATCTGGCGTCAGCCTTTCGAGATGTTCACGAGTTCTCCCACCACTCATAATGGAAAAATTTATCAAATGCTGCGCGTCGGAGAACTTGCGTGCATGGAGGCCACTAGCGGGAAAGTGCTCTGGACGGAAAAGCTGGCGAACTCTCAACTCCACGCCTCTCCTGTCTATGCAGACGGCCGCCTCTACATCTCCACCTATCCCGGGAATTTCTTCGTCATCAATGTGAGCGGAGAAAAGCCTGTGATCGAACAGAAGATCAAGCTGGATGGGAATGGAATCGGTTCCGCATCGATCTGTAACGGTCGCGTCTACGTCCATACGACCCATAAACTCTACGCTTTCGAGATCAAAAATCAGGGTATTGCCTATGGCGAAGTCCCTGCGACTCCTAAGCCCGAAATCGGGGCCCCTGCCAAACTGGTCGCCATCCCAGCGGACGTGCTGCTCGTAGGTGGGCAGTCTGCTCCCATCCGTGTTTTTGTCGCGGACGCCAATGGCAATATCATTCGCCAGCTCGGCGACGATGAGAAAACCACTTGGGAGACCTTCATTCCTCCCACAGCCAAGGTGAAAGCGACGATGGACGCCACCTTTACAGGCAACACCATCTCTGCAGCGGATGATGCCGCAGACTCGGCAGGCGCATGGAAAGTGACGGCTGATGGCCTCGTCGGATTCATCCGGGGCCGAGTCGCTCCTAAAATCCCATTCACTGCCGATCTAGAAAATACGAAGTTAGGGCCGGAAGGTTTCGGCTTTCCGCCGCTCTCTTGGATCGGAGCGCGTCTGAAATTCGATGTTCGCGAGCTTGACGGAAGCAAGGTCTTGGCGAAAACCTTGGATCGCATCCTCTTTCAGCGCTCCATGACCTTCATCGGTTCTCCCGATTCCTCCAATTACACCGTTCAGGCGGACGTGATGACAGATGGGAATCGGCGTCTCAAGTCAACCGTTGGCGTCATCAATCAGCGTTATATCATCGATCTAGTCGGCAATTCCAATGAGATCGAAATCATTTCAAACCCGGAGCGAGTCTGGCACAAGGTGCCCTTTCCTGTTCAGGCCAATCAATGGTACACCCTGAAAACTCGTGTCGATATTGCCGCGGACGGTAGCGGAGTCGTGCGCGGCAAGGCTTGGCCCAAAGGCGAGACAGAACCCGAAGCCTGGACCATCGAATATCATCACAAGGAAGCTCACAAAAACGGCTGTCCCGGCATCTTCGGATTCTCGCCTCAGAGCATGAAGAAGGTGTACGTCGATAACATCATCGTGACTCCTAACGAACCCTGATCCTTTCTTTCATCTATCTTCTTTTCTCTCACTATGAAAAAGGCTATCCTTCACACCCTTTCACTGGCCCTCCTCGCCTCCTTTCCCATTCAGGGGAATCTCGCTGTCGCCGCAGATGACGGAGGAGGAGACTGGCCCACTTGGGGGCGCACAGCCGACCGCAACATGGAATCTCCGGCCAAAGGAATTTCTCTGGACATTGATCCAGGAAAGCTCGATCCGGAAGGTAAGGTGACTGATGCCAAAGGTCTCAAATGGTATGCGGCACTTGGCTCTCAGGCTTACGGCAGTCCCACCATCGCAGACGGGCGAGTTTTTGTCGGAACCAATAATGAAAAGCCACGCGATCCTTCGATCAAAGGAGACCACAGCGTCGCGATGGCCTTTGATGAAAAAACTGGCAAGTTCCTTTGGCAACTCGCCGTTCCGAAGCTCGACGCTGGTAAAATCAACGACTGGGAGTATCTCGGCATCGCTTCCTCCATCGCCGTCGAAGGAAAATACGGCTACTTCGTGACCAACCGCTGCGAAATTATCTGCGTCGACCTCATGGGCATGGCTGATGGCAACGACGGACCGTTCAAGGATGAGGCGAAGTACCTCGCCGGAGGCCTCGAAAAGGTCAACTCGATCGATCCCATGCCCATCAACGAAGAATTCGCTGACATCGTCTGGGGATACGACATGCGCACAGAACTCGGTGTTTTCCCCCACAACATCACCTCCAGCACCGTGACGATCACAGACAAATACATCTTCGTCGCCACATCGAACGGTGTGGACTGGTCGCATATCAATATCCCGAATCCCCAGGCCCCTTCCTTCGTCGCAGTGGACAAGAAGACAGGGAAACTGGCAGCAGAAGAAGCTGAAGGCATCAGTGAACACATCATGCACTGTAACTGGTCTTCCTCTTCCTACGGAGTTCTCAACGGCAAGGAAACCGTCGTCTTCGGCGGAGGCGATGGGATCGTCTATGGATTCGATGCCAACGAGTTTGTGACGGAAAAGGACGGAGACGAAGAGTTTCACCTGATGAAGGCACTCTGGAAAGTGGATGTCTGCCCGAAGGAATACCGCTTTGACAAAGAAGGCAATCCGATCAAGTACGCAACCTACCCTGGACCATCGGAGACGATTGGATCTCCTGTGATCTACAATGGCAAAGTGTATGTCGCGATCGGTCAGGATCCCGAGCACGGCGAAGGGATCGGTGCCTTCACCTGCATCGACCCGACTAAAGGCACGGGACAGGACGCCATCGTGTGGCAGTTCAAAGAAATCTCTCGCAGCATCTCGACTCCATCGATTGTCGACGGACTCGTGTACATCTCTGATTACTCCGGACGAGTGTTCTGCCTGGATGCCGAAACCGGAGAAAAATACTGGATGCACGATACTCTCTCCCACATCTGGAGTTCGACGCTCTACGTGGATGGGAAAGTCCTGATTGGAAATGAGGACGGTGAGCTCGTCATCCTGAAGGCTGGGAAAGAACTGGAAGAGCTGGGAGCTATCGAATTCCCCTCCCCCATCTACTCATCCTGTGCGGTGGCCAACGGGACGCTCTACGTCATGACACAGTCTCATCTGTACGCCTTCGGCAAGCCGTGAATCTGACGGTACTTTGCTGCCCCTTCCGCACCTCGCCGACTTCTCCCCTTTGACTTCCTCACTCCACCGATGAGCGTGAGTCTTCCATTGGTGGATTTTCTCGCTTTTTGCGTCATCTTCTTGATTTCAATTCCATGACATCTGACCAAGCCAAAGCACAACTCGATGAACGCGTCCGTGAAATGATGGCGTGGCATTTCAGCGAGGACACCGGCTGCCCCTTCTGGCTCGACTGGAAGAAATCTGTCGACTGGGATCCTCGTGAGGAAGTAAAGACCTACGAAGACATCGTGAAGTTCCCCCACTTCCAGGACGAGTGGCTCCGCGATGAGAAGAACGAACGCTTCGTGCCCAAAGCCTACCAGGGCCGCCCCTTCAATATCTTCGAGACCGGCGGCACCACCGGTTTGCCGAAACAGCGCATCGGATGGGACGATTACAAGCACGACTACGAGCAATTTTCTCATCAGCTCAACGACGAATTCTTCCCCAAAGGGGCGAACTGGATCATGGTCGGCCCCACCGGCCCTCGGCGTCTGCGCCTCGCCATCGAGCATCTGGCGAACTACCGAGGCGGCAGTTGCTATCACGTGGATTGCGACCCGCGCTGGGTGAAGAAAGTGATCGCTCGCAAGGCATACGACGAAGCAGAGCGCTACCAGGCGCACGTCATGGAACAGGCGGTCGAGATTATTAAGCATCGTGACATTCAGTGTATTTTCACGACTCCCCGACTCCTCGCCTCCATCGGGGAACGAATCTCTATCGCTGGGCGCGGAATTAAAGGCTGTTTCTGCGGTGGCACGTCCATGACGCCGGAATACGTCCGCTTTCTTCAGGAAGAGGTGCTCGAGGACAAAGCTCAATTCGTCCCCACCTACGGGAACACTCTGATGGGACTGGCGGTCAGCGTTCCGGAGGAACTGAAGGCCAATGGCTACAGCGTCACCTACTACGCGCCTCAGCCTCGGGCCGTTCTTCGCATCGTCGATCCCGAGAGAACTGAGATCACCAAGGAATACGGCGAATACGGACGGGTGGAGTTGACCACTTTGACCCACGAGTTTTTCATGCCACGCTTCCTTGAGCGCGATGAAGCGATTCGTCGGAAACCACACGCGAAACACCCTTGGGATGGAGTCGGCGACGTGCGTCCCTTTGGCGCTCTCACTTCTAAAGTGATCGAGGGCGTGTATTGATCTGGGGAGTCTTCGTTCGGGACTTGTGACCCACGCAGGCGGGACGCCTGTGGCACTGTGGGATCAGGCAGGATGCCCGTCCCCACTTTGTCCCCACTTTGAGCAGTGATCTAGCTCACAGGCTGCCACCCACCCCTTTGAATTTCTCCACAAAGGCGGCGATTTTCTGAAACACGCTCTGCTTTTTCGTCAGATACTGCGGGTTGAGCGGACTCATTTTCGGCAAAATCTCGTTCAGCTCGGTCCCGTTTTCGCTGGCATACTCGCGCTTGAGCGAGTGGGCGAGGTAGCGCTTTGCGGCGTCTTCATTCAGCGCCTCGGCGGCGATGATTTCCCGCGCCTCGCGCTGCTGTTCCGCTTGTGCAAAGGTGAAAAAGGCCTCGATCACGCTCGCCTTGTCGCGGAGCTGATCCAGATCGACCTGATGGATGAAATCCACCAGCAGGCTCTCCTTCGCACGATTCCCCACACTGGCGCGTATCATCCGGCGCACGTCCTCGATCAAAGTGTTCCGGTCCACCTTCTTCTGGTTTTTCTCGAACAGCAGCTCCAGAATATAATCCAGATTGATCTCCTGGGACTTCAGCAGATCGATCTCGAACACCACATCATCCCAGTCCACCTTGGATTTCTGCCGCTCCTTCGCCCCCTTGTCCCTGTGCTGCCACTCGCGGATGTCGTTGTAGGTGGAGCGGTAGTCCTGCACCGCGCGCTCCGGCAGGACCGCCGTGGCCTTCAGCGCTTCCAGTTCCCCCTCGCTCAGATACCGTTCGGCTACAAACGATTCCACCGCCGCCGGGCTTTCCTTGTCCACCTTTTGCCAGCTTTGCAGATGGGTGAACTCATCGAAATTCTGCAGTGCGTTCTCGAGGCGCAGATACTCGCCGAAGAGCTTGGCAAAGGCCTTTTTGTCCGCCTCCTTTTCAATCGCCGCCGGATCGGGAAAACGCTCTTGCAGCTCCGCCACCACTTCCACATAGCCGCGCCGGGCCTGGCCAGTCACCAGCTCGGTGAAGCCCTCCATGTATTCCTTGTAGCTCCGCTCCAGCACCACATTGCGCGTGTTGGCATCGCCGAATAGGGTGATCGCGTCTATCGTCGCCTGCTCCAAATCGCGGAAGGTGATGATGTTGCCGAAGGTCTTGGTGGCATCGTAGATCCGATTGGTGCGCGAGTAGGCTTGGATCAGCCCGTGGTAGCGCAGGTTCTTGTCCACGAACAAGGTGTTGAGCGTCGGCGCATCGAAGCCGGTGAGGAACATCCCCACCACGATCAGCAAGTCCACTTCCTGATTTTTCACCCGCTTCGCCAGATCGCGGTAGTAGTTTTGGAAGCCCTGGCTATCGATGCCGAAGTTGGTTTTGAAAAGCGCATTGTAGTCGTCGATGGCCGCACTGAGAAACTCCTTCGCGCTGCTGTTCAGTGCCGAAACCTCAAAACTCTCATCCAAAATGTCGCCGATGGCGTCCTGTTCCTCATTGGCGGCGAAGGAAAAGATGGTCGCCACCCGGAGCGGCTTTTCGCTCTCTTTTTGCAGTGTCTGAAAACTCTCGTAGTAGAGCTTGGCCGCATCCACGCTGCTCACAGCGAACATCGCGTTGAAGCCCTTGTTGCTGACCAGCCGGTGCGTTTTCTGCCGGTAGTTGCGCAGGATGTACTGCGTGATCTCCTGGATACGATCCGGGTGCAGCAGGGCTTCGCGGTTCTCGGCGGCGCTGAGCACTTTCTCATCCTGCTCTGCCTCGAATTTTTTGAAACGAGGGCGCACGTCGTTGTAGTCCACCTTGAATTTCAGCACTTTTTCATCGCGGATGGCATCGGTGATGACGTAGGAATGTAGCTCGCGGCCAAACACGCTGGCCGTGGTCTCGGCACCGCTCGCGTTCTGCGGGAAAATCGGCGTGCCGGTGAAGCCGAATTGATAAAAGGAACGAAACCGCTTTTGCAGGTTCTTCTGCGCCTCGCCAAACTGGCTGCGGTGGCACTCGTCGAAGATGAACACTACCTGCTGGCGATACACGGGCAAATCCGCCTCCGCCTTGATCAGGTTGTTCAGCTTCTGGATGGTGGTGACGATAATTTTGTGGTCGTTCTTCTCCAGATTCCGCTTCAGTCCGGCGGTGCTGTCCGATCCATTCACGCTGTCGGGGGAAAAGCGCTGGTATTCCTTCATCGTCTGGTAGTCCAGGTCCTTGCGGTCCACCACGAAGAATACCTTGTCGATGAAGGCCAATTCCGTGGCCAGACGCGCCGCCTTGAAGCTGGTCAGCGTCTTGCCCGATCCGGTGGTGTGCCAGATGTAGCCGCCGCTCTCCGCCTTGCTCCAGTTCTTCGCCTCGTGCGAGCTGACGATCTTTTGCAAAATGCGCTCAGTGGCGGCGATTTGGTAGGGCCGCATCACCAGCAGGGTATCGCTCACGTCGAAAACAGAATAGTGCAGCAGCACCTTGAGCAGTGTGCGCTTCTCGAAGAAGGTGGCGGTGAAGTCCTTCAGGTCTTTGATCAGGCCATTGTCCTTGGTGGCCCAGTTCATGGTGAAGTCGAAGCTGTTCTTGTCCCGCTTGGTGGTGTTGGCGAAATAGCGGGTGTCGGTGCCGTTGGAGATGACGAAGAGCTGGAGGAATTTGTAGAGCGAGGTTTCGCTGTTGAAGCTTTCCTTGCTGTAGCGGTGGACTTGGTTGAAGGCCTCGCGGATCGCCACCCCGCGCTTCTTCAGCTCGATCTGCACCAGCGGCAGGCCGTTCACCAGAATCGTCACGTCGTAGCGATTGGCTGCTGATCCAGTTTGCTCGAATTGGCGGATGACCTGGCAGGTATTGCGCAGGACGTTCTTGTGATCCAGCAGGTAGATGTTCTGGATGCGGCCATCGTCGAAGATGAAATCGTGGATGAAGTCATCGTGCACCTTGCGCGTCTTCTCCACCAGGTTGTCGCTCGGGCAGTCGAGGTAGCCTTCCACAAAGCGCGTCCACTCGGCATCGGTGAAGGTGAGGTCATTGAGTGCCTGGAGCTGGGTACGGACGTTGGCCAGCAGCTTGGCGGGCGTGTTCAGATCGGGGGCAAAGGCGTAGCCCAGGTTCTGCAAGTCCTCCACCAACTCGCGCTCCAGCGCGTCCTCGCTCTGATACGAGTCCTGCATCTTCCAATCCGCGATGTATTGGTCGAGGATGATGAAGCGGTTGGTCTCGGCGATGGTCTTGTAATCAGGCATGATAACGAAAAATAGGAACCACAAAAGGCACAGAAGGCACAGAAGGGCTTTGTTGAGTCAATTAGAGAATGTATTTCCTGACCTCGAACTTGGGTGCGCCGAAGTTCATGAGCATGCCGTGTTTGATGCCTGAGGTTTTGAGGTAGGAGAGAAGTTGGGCTACATGATTGTCGTCCAGAGCGCGAGCAGCCTTGAGTTCGACGATCAGCTGATTATCCACCCATAAGTCAGCATAATACTCGCCCACAACCGCGTCATCCTCGTCGTGAACGCTCATGGGATGCTGCTGAATCACTTGAATCCCCTTCTTCCTCAACCGGTTTGCCAGGGCGTTTTCGTAAACCTTTTCCAGATATCCGTTTTTGAAGTAAACATGGGTCTCATATCCGGTCTGACGGACGAGATTAGCCAAATCAGTAATGCTCATTTTATGATAGATATTTTTTAACCACAGAACACACAAAAGTCACAAAATTTTGAATCAACGGATACTCTCTCTTCCTTATTTTTGTGATTTTTGTGCCTTTTGTGGTTCCTTTTTTGGAAAGTTGAAGAGGAGGTCGCGGTAGTGCTCGTATTGCTTCCGCCGTAGCTCAATTTCCCTCGGCAAGCCCTCGCTCAGCGAGTGCGTCAGCGTATCGAACTTGTCCAAGATGGCGACGATGCGCTCTTGCTCGGTGAGTGAGGGGATGGGGATTTTAAGAGATAAAAGTCGTCCAACAGCTAGGCCAGGCTGGGCCGATTTCGAAGCATATTGATTCAATTTCATCGTTGTTAGTATATGAAAAGCCCAATCAATATTAATTCCCTCATTTGCTTCAACAACGACTGCATGTTCAGTCGCATAGAATGGACCTTTGATCCTTTGCACATTTCCACAAAGAGCTCCTTGCCTGCCGATTAGCACATAAGCACCATCATGACTCATCCTTTTAACAAATCCGCGTATTCCATTACCGCCAAAGCATGGAAACGTATGCTGCATATCTACAGAGTCCTGAATCTTGTCTGACGAAATATGATGGCCTGCTTTCATTTGAAATGTCTCCCCCAAGGTCTTCCACTCCACTTCGTCTTCCTCAAAGGTGAGCAACTGGTCGCGATAGTATTCGTATTGCTTTTGTCGCGCGGTCAGCTCGGTGGTCAGCTCGGTGGTCAGCTCGGTGAAAGCGTCCAGAATGCGGACGATCTCGCCTTGAATTTCAAGCGACCTCTTCGGATCTTCCGGGCAGGGAATGGGGATTTCAAGCTGCTCAATGACGTTGGCGTCCAATGTTGGAATACCGGCGACTCGAACTCGAGATCGCAACTGATGCTGATATCCGATCAGTGCAAAATATAAAAACCTGTCATTTAGTATCTGGCTCTGCTCGAGACAAAAACAACCATCCGAAGACCAGAAATCCTGAGCACAAAACCCCACAGTGCCAGCTGAAGCACCAACGTTAATGATCATAACGCTGTTGGCTGGGCGATTACTGTCAGAATAATAACCAAGAGGATCCAACCCACCATGGTATACAGGAAAGGCAGCAACCTCACTTAGCTGGCTCTTGGTCAACCGCTTGCCACGCAAAACCTTACTCACCTCCCCCAACGCCCGCCACTCCACCGTCGCGCCATCCAGCAGCTTCTCCAAAAAATTCGATTCGTGTAACTTTGCCATCGCTTCGCTCTGCCCTTCGGGCTGCCTACGGCAGGCTGTCTCACTTCGTTCGACTGTGTTCATTCGTGGTTCCTCCAATTTTCACCCAAGTTCATTCTGTGCCTTTTGTGCCTTTTGTGGTTCCCTCATCCCCCTCCGCCGTCTGCCCCAGTTGTTTCACCGACTTGTCAAAATCCGAAACGATGCGCTGCGTTTTGTTAAAAAAATCGTATTCTGATCCGGCCTTTTGGTCCGCCTGCTGCTTGGAGATTTTCCCTTTGCCCTCCAAAATCCGGAATTTTCTGAAGGCAAGAAATTCGTTCACACTTCTGGAGAAATCCTCCATCGTAAAAGCGTTTTCGCTTTCGATCAGGTCTTCGATATAGTCGAAGAAGCCAGTGACGGCACGCTCCAAGCGACGGATCTCTTTCTCGGATAGGTAGTTTTTAGCCAACGTGACATCCGATTTGAGAATACGCCCATCGGGGGCATTTTTCCACGTGCTCAGACCCATGTTTTCCTTGCCGTGGTCGGCCTTGGTGTGAATAATTTCGGCGGCGGTTTGCCCGGCAATGGCGTAGTGGAACTTGTTTTGTACCATCGCGTAGAAATCATGGGTCAGCGGCGAGTGGCGATCATAGTCCAGACTGCACTCGGCGAAGATATCAGTGATTTGCTGCCAGATACGCCGCTCGCTGGCCCGGATCGAGCGCACCCGTTCGAGAAGCTCGCGGAAGTAGTCTTTGCCGAAGGCATTGTCGCCTTGCTTGAGACGTTCGTCATCCAGTAGAAAGCCCTTCTGGATGAACTCCTTGAGAGTCTTTGTGGCCCAGATACGGAACTGTGTGGCCTTGATGGAGTTGACACGGTAGCCGACTGAGATGGCGGCATCGAGGTTGTAGTAATTCGTTGGGTTTGTTTGAGTTTTGCCGGGAATGGCCCCGTGCGGAGTGGTTGTTTCCAAATTGGAAACAACCACTTTTTCATCCAGCTCACCTTCCCTAAAGATGTTCTTCAGGTGCTTGCTGATGGCGGGCACCTGCACGCCGAACAAGCTGGCCAGCGCTTTTTGCGTGAGCCAGAGGGTTTCGTCTCTGACGACGACATCCACCCGGACATCCTCCTGTGGCGTGCTGTAGATGAGAAATTGCAGCTCTTTACTCATGATCCCACCTCCTCTCCTTCGATTTCCGCCACGATGGCGTCGATGTCGGCCCGCAGCTTGTCGATCTTGGCGACGGTGGTTTTCATCTCGGCGTTGAGCTCGGCAATGTCGATGACCTCGCGATTCTCCTTGGTCTCGACGTAGGTGCTGACGGAGAGGTTGTATTCTTTTTCGGCGACGGTGGCGTGGTCGACGGAGGCGGCGAGGTGCGGAACGTTTTCCTTACTGTCGAAGACCGCCATGATGCGCTCGATGTACTCGTCCAGCAGGATGTTGTTGTTGGTCTCTTTTTTGAATAGCCCGCTGGCATCGATGAACTGGGTCCGGGTGTCGGTCTTGTGCTTGGAGAGCACGAGGATATTGACAGCGATGGTGGTGCCGAAGAAGAGATTCGGGGCGAGGGAAATGACGCTCTCGACGTAATTGTTATCGATCAGGTATTGGCGGATTTTCTGCTCCGCTCCGCCACGGTAGAAGATGCCGGGGAAGCAGACGATGGCGGCGCGGCCTTTCGCGGACAGGTGGCTGAGGGCGTGGAGGACGAAGGCAAAATCGGCCTTGGACTTGGGGGCGAGCACCCCGGCGGGGGCGAAGCGGTCGTCGTTGATGAGGGTGGGATCGTCGCTGCCGATCCATTTGACCGAGTAGGGTGGATTGGAGACGATGGCATCGAAGGGTTTTTCGTCGTCGTGCTGGGGATCGAGGAGGGTGTCGCCGAGCTGGATGTCGAACTTGTGGTAGTTCACGTTGTGCAGGAACATGTTCATCCGCGCCAGGTTGTAGGTGGTGTGGTTGATTTCCTGGCCGAAGAATCCCTCTTCGATGATGTGGTCGTCGAATTGCTTTTTCGCCTGCAAGAGGAGGGAGCCGGAGCCGCAGGCGGGGTCGTAGATTTTGTTGATGCTGGCTTGGCCGTGGATGGCCAGGCGGGCGATGAGGCGGGAGACGCTCTGCGGGGTGAAGAACTCGCCACCGGATTTTCCGGCATTGGCGGCGTAGTTGGAGATGAGGAACTCGTAGGCATCGCCGAAGAGATCGATCTGGTTGCCCGAGAAGTCGCCGAAGTCGAGCCCGCCGACACCGGCGAGGACGGCGGCGAGGCGGGAGTTCTTGGCTTTCACGGTGTTTCCGAGCCGATTGCTGGTGGTGTCGAAGTCGGCGAAGAGGCCCTTGATGTCCTTTTCCGAGGGGTAGCCGCTGGCGGAGGCCTCGATGGCGGAAAAGACGGCGGCGAGGTCGGTATTTAGGCTCTCGTTGCTGTGCGCGGTGGCGAGCAGGTTGCAGAAGAGCTGGCTGGGGTAGATGAAGTAGCCCTTGGTGCGGGTGGCATCGTCTTTGATTTCCGGGCTGATCACGCTATCGGACAGGTCAGCGTAGTGGATGCTCTCGTCACCGCCTTCCATGTAGCTGGCAAAATTTTCACTGATGAAGCGGTAGAACAGGGCACCGAGGACGTATTGCTTGAAGTCCCATCCATCGATGGAACCGCGGACGTCATTGGCGATTTGCCAGATGCTGCGTTGGAGTTCGGCGCGTTGGGCGGTGGCGGTCATGGTGTGGGAAAGGGGTTTAGATGGCGATGCGCTCGTGCGAGAGGGCAGAGCGATTCATTCGGGAATCTAAATGAAATCGAAAAAAGGGCGAACTTGAAACTGAAATGGTGGGAAATGAACAAACTCCTAGTATTTGATCGAAGCTAGTTCTTACTCTCATTCGTGAGATTGCTTGATTTTCAGAAAACCTGTGCAAGGATACGACTCATAGAGAATGGCTTCACGGATCCACAGCACCTCGTTAAAGAAGCTCGCCGTTCTATTTTTCGGCGTGTGTCTTCTGTGCGTTCAAGTGCTGCCGATGCCTCTCTCGGCTGAGAGTTGTGATATCGAGTCCACGGCGACAAGCTGCTGCGAGCCAACTCAAGCCTGTCCCTGTGCCCTAGATGCACCGGCGTCTTCGGAATCGGCTCCCCTGCCTGCGGCTCCTGCGAGTTCGACGGTGATCGTGAAAGCACCCATGGAGTGTGTGAGCGATCTCTTCCTGACACTCTCCGCACCGTCTGTCTCGGAGGATTCGGCGAGTCTGCGTTCTCAGCTTGATTCGCCCGTCACTGCCTATCAGGGCGTTTCCCTCGCAGTGGCGTTCTGTTCTTTCGTCATCTGATCCGTCGCACCTCACTGGTGTACTGTGCCCTGACGCTCTCCTCAAATTTCAGAGGATTTCTGTCGAGTGTATTGGAATACAGGAATACATGCTTTCCTTGGAATCGGATCTGATGACTAATGAATCGACTTTTTATCTTCCCTCTCTCTTTTCTTCTACTGACTACATCTGCTCTGTTCGGGGCGGAATCGGACAGAACCCTCTCCACTTCATTCCTTGCTAGACTGCGGGCTGAGGCGGCTCGTACGCATCCTGCGGTGAAGGCTGAAAAACTTCGTGCCCAGGCCACGGCGACAGAGGCCCAGCGCCCCCGTCTCTGGGAAGATCCAGTGGCAGGACTCGCGGTGATGGGCGGGCCGAGAATGATGAGACACGATGACGGCGATCTCATGTTCAATGTCTCGCAGACGCTACCAAAGCCGGGAGTGTTCGCTGCTCGGAAGGATCAGCTCGAAGCACTCGCTCTCGCCGGGCAGGAGGTCACGGGAGAAGCGCGGCTGAAAGTCGGGGCGGAGGCGGTCAAGGCGGCGGTCGAACTGGCTCTGGCAGACGCATCACTCTCGCTCCAAAGCGCCCAAGTGGACTGGCTGAAGAAAATGGCTACCACAGCTCGCGAGAATGCAGCGTCCCCGGATGCCAGCAGCGCTGATGCTCTGAGATTGGAGGCAGAAGTCGCGAAGGAGGTCGCGGTGGTGGAGGCGATTCAACGCAGTCGAAAGGAGTTCGCTCAGCGGCTGAATCTCTCTCTCGGACGTTCTCTGGACGAGACTTGGACCAAGCTGCAACTCCCCGATGCTCCCCGCCCCATACCCTTGGCCAGTGCCGAGATCGCACGCCTACCGAAAGCGAATCCCCGGATGCGCTCTCTGAAGGCGAAGGCGGACGCTGCAGGAGCAGAAACGCGCCTGACCACAGCCGAGCGCAAACCGACGCTGTCCATCGATGCCGACTCCTCACTTTACTCCGGCACAGGTGATCTGAGAGAAACCACCGTAGGGGTGAAAATCAGCCTGCCCTGGTTTAACGATCCCGTCTATCGAGCAAAAACTGACGCGGCTGCCTCACGCGAACTGGCAGCGGAGCAGGACGTCGAGGCGCTGGGACGCGAACTGGCATCCCGTGTGACTTCACTGGTCACGGAGGCGACCAACTCCGCCGCTCAAGCAAAAGCCTATAGCGGAGAAATCACGAAAAAGTCTCGCGAAGCGGTCGAGGCAGTGGAAGCCGCTTGGATCAGTTCGAAGGCGAGCCTGACAGACCTGCTGGACACATCGCGAGCGCTGTTCGCTGTGCGACTGGAGCAACAAAGACTGCTGGCAGCTCAAATCATCGCCCTAGAGGAGCTTCACGTCCTCGTTCCCGAGGAGTCGAATCCTTAAATCTCAATGAATCATTCAAATCTTTCAATCCACTGATTTTTAAAGTAATGAAAACTATTTTTACGATCCTAACGACTGCGATAGTCGCAGCGACGGCTACCTGGCTGGGGCTGCGCAGCGATACCCACGATCACTCGCACCATCCAGATCACGCTGGCTCACAGATTCTTTATTATCAGAGTGCGATGCACCCTTGGATCAAGAGTGACAAGCCGGGACGCTGTACGATCTGCGGAATGGAACTGACACCCGTCTATGCGGGGGAACAGGGCCTAGAGGCATCTGAGGAAGGCAATCTGGTGACTCTCAGCCGCACTCAGGTACAGGTGCTCAATCCTGGAACTTCACTGGTAAAAATGGCTCCTCTCGTCCGGAATCTGAGCGTCGCAGGAACCATCACCAATGACAGCACCCGCATCGCCGTCCTGTCCGCCTACACGGATTTCAGAATCGACAAGCTACACGTCAACTACGTCGGAGCTGAGGTGAAGGCAGGCCAGCCTCTAGCGGAAATTTATTCTCCAACCATTCTCCAGGCGACACGCGAGTATCGCCAGCTCAGCGGCGACTTGCGGGAGAAGGCGGCACTCCGTCTGAAGCAGTTCGGTCTGACAGATGCACAGATTCGATCCATTCCAGAGCAGCCCGAGGACACGCTCGTTACGCAAATCTTGGCACCTCTAGGGGGGACGGTCGTAGTGCGGAATATTCGGGAGGGGCAGTATGTCTCCTCTGGACAGGCACTGTTCGAAATCGCCGATTTCTCCCGTATGTGGTTCCTTTTCGATGCCTACGAGCAGGATCTGCCCTGGATTCGCATCGGACAGGAAGTCGTGATCACTGCCCCGTCGCTGCCGGGGCATCAGTTTTCTGGAAAGGTGGTCTTCATCAATCCGAACGTGAATTCTCTGACTCGTTCCATTCCCGTGCGCGTCGAGCTGGACAACCCGGCGGATGAGACGGGTCATCGCCTGCTGCTCAACGGACTCTATGCGGATGCGCACATAGCGATGGAGACACTGCGCCCGGTGCTGGCTGCTCCTCGATCTGCAGTGTTGCAAACCGGCTCTCGCGCCGTCGCCTATATCGACCATGGAGAGGGCATGTATGAGCAGGCGGCGCTGACGCTGGGTCTGCGGGGTGACCGCGATGTCGAAATCCTGGCTGGACTCAGTGAAAACGACCGCGTCGTCACCGAAGGGAATCTGCTGATCGACGGGCAGGCGGAGATGAATCGAGCGTTCGCCACACCGGAAAGCCATGCACCGGAGCACGCCCCGTCACAAAATCTCAGCGAAGGACAGAAGGCAGCAGTCTCGACCTTTCTCGCTACCGTCGATGCGATGGGCCAGGCGCTGTCAGCAGATGATCTCAAAAAATTCAATGCCGTGAGTGAATCAGCGATGGATCAAACGGCAGCTTTCCTCGATGCAGCAAAAAATCTGACGAGGGAATTCCACATGGGCGAGGAAGAAAGGGAAAAGCTGGATCAGGCGAGCCATTTTCACGGCTTCGATGATCTCCATTCGGCACGGACGGCGTTCCATTCTTTCTCCATGGCGACCGTGGCCGTGCTCGATGCGCTGCATCATGTGATTCCTATCCCAGATGCTCAGGTTTTCCAATGTCCCATGGTCGACGACGCCCTGCCCGGAGTCGATCCGAAGGCCTTCTGGGTGCAGCTCGGCGACCGCCAGCTCGCGAATCCGTATTTCGGCGCAGAGATGCTGCGGTGTGGATCAAAGGTGGCGGACAGGTGATCTCAGAATCGCACTGACTCATTCACTCTCATCGATAAACTCGCCCCATGATTTCCGCCCTCATCAGATGGTCTCTGAAGAATCGCTTTCTCGTGCTCTGCGCGACGCTCGTGCTCGTCGGACTCGGGATTCGAGCAGTGTATGAGACTCCCGTCGATGCGATCCCGGATCTCACGGAAAATCAGGTGCTGGTGACGGCTGAGTGGTCGGGCCGCAGTCCGCAGGAGGTGGAAGATCAGATTACTTTTCCGCTTTCTTCTGGACTACAGGGCCTCACGGGAGTCAAGGAAGTCCGCGCCTCCTCCATGGTCGGGTTTTCTCTGGTCACCATCATTTTCCATGACAAGATCGACCTCTACTTCGCTCGCGCTCGCGTACTGGAACGGCTGAATTATCTGCAAAAGCAGATGCCGGAGGGCGTGACTCCTCAACTCGGTCCCGATGCCACGGGATTGGGCTGGGTCTATCAATACTATCTCCACGTCGATCCTGACCGATCACCGAACGGGGGCTACGATCTGGCTCAACTCCGCTCGCTCCAGGACTGGAAGATCCGCTATGATCTGGCCGCCGTTCCCGGCGTGGCGGAGGTCGCATCCATCGGGGGGTTCGTGAAGCAATACCAAATCGAACTGTCTTCCACCAAACTCCGCCGAGCGGGAGTGACGCTCAATGAGGTGATCGCCGCCGTCCAGGATTCCAATCTCAATGTCGGCGGCAAAACCATCGAGGAGAATGGCGCGGAATTTCTCGTGCGCGGAGTGGGTTTAGTCACGGATGCAGAAGACCTGGAGCTGATTACCGTGAAGGCGGTTAAAGGAACTCCGATTTTTCTGAAAGATCTGGCGACGATCCAGATCGGCGGTGATTACCGACGAGGTACGCTCGATGTCAACGGACAGGAAGTCGTAGGCGGCACTGTCGTCATGCGATCAGGGGAAAATGCTCGTGCTGTCATACAAAGGGTGAAGGAAAAAATCGCCGCCATCGCCTCCAGCCTCCCACCCGGAGTAGAGATTCGCCCCTTCTACGACCGATCCACGCTGATTGATAAAAATATCTCCACCCTGAAACACGCCTTGGTCGAAGAAATCATCTTGGTCACTCTGGCTCACATCCTATTTCTCTGGCACTTCCGCTCCATTCTGATCGTCACGATTCCGCTCCCGGCATCCATCCTAGTCTCCTTCCTGCTCATGCATCAGTTCGGGATTACGTCGAACATCATGTCTCTGACTGGGATCGCGATCGCCATCGGCGTGCTGGTTGATGCAGCCATCGTGGTGACGGAAAACGTGATTCGACACTCCGAACTACGTGAGAAGGAGCTCGGACGTCCACTCACCGCTTCTGAGCGCTGGGACACGACCCTAGAGGCTTCGACTCAAGTCGGCCGTCCGATTTTCTTCGCCATGGCCATCATCCTGCTGGCCTTTCTCCCTGTTTTCGCCCTAACTGGACAGGAGGGAAAGCTCTTTCATCCTCTGGCTTTCACCAAAACATTCGCCATGATTGGAGCCACGCTCTTCGGGGTGACTCTCGTTCCAGTTCTCTGCTCCTGGCTCATTCGCGGGCCGTACCACGACGAGCACAGCAACCTGATCATGCGCGGGCTGATGGCCCTCTATGATCCTGTGCTCGCCTGGTCCCTGCGCCATCCTCGAACTGTCGTGAGCACAGCGATGGCCTTGCTGACCTTTACTCTGCTGCTGGCTTTCGGACTGCCGCGAGGCGCTCTTTCCGCAATAGAAAATCGTGGTTGGCACCGAACCGCCGCCCTGTTTCACGGATTCGGACGCGAGTTCATGCCGCCGCTCAATGAGGGTGCGCTGCTGGAAATGCCAGTTCTCCTCCCCAAGACGGGACTCAAGGAAATCCAGCGGGTGATGGCCTGGCAGGACGAAGTCATGTCTCAAGTCCCCGAGATCGAACTCGTCGCGGGAAAACTGGGGCGCTTCGAGACCGCTACCGACCCCGCTCCCACGGAGATGATCGAGACCACCATCACGCTGAAGCCCGAATACATCCCCGACGGTCGATTCCGCATGAAACGCAATCCTGCTTGGCGGCCAGGCATGACCGTCGAAAAGCTGAAAGCCGAGTTGACCGAAAAAATGAAGGCCGTCCCCGGTTACGTGCCCGCCTTCCTCCAGCCGATCGAGAACCGTATTCTCATGCTCTACACCGGCATTCGCGCCCAGGTAGGGGTCAAAATCTACGGCAACAATCTGCAGGAGATTCAGAAGCAGGCGTATAAAGTCGAGCATCTGATCCAGCAGACTCCCGGTGCGACCGGAGTCTCCCCCTCTCGCGATCAGGGAAAACCGTATCTCAATATCGCCGTAGATCGTCGTGCGATGGCTCGCTACGGACTCAATGCACGAGAGGTTCTCGACGCCGTCGAGACTGCGATCGGAGGCAAAAATGTCACCACCACCATCGAAGGTCGCCAGCGATTCCCTATCCAGATCCGAATCCAGCGATCTGAGCGCGACGATATCGAAGAACTCTCTCGCATCCTCATCGCCACTCGTCCCGGCATCGCGGCGGCTCAGGATGAAACGGCTACTGATTCAGTATCACAGGGAAGTGAAGTTTCCTATATCCCTCTGGGCATGGTGGCGAAAATCACCCGCGACATCGGGGCCAATGAGATCGCCTCTGAGAACGGGCGCTTGCGCTCCTACGTACAGGCGAACGTCGAAGGCCGCGACCTCGGTTCTTTCGTTCAGGATATCGAGGCGGCGCTGCCCAAGCTCGAATGGGGCGACATGACCTACCAGCTCACTGGCGACTATGAAAACCAGCGTCGCTTTGCCGAGACCATGTATTGGGTGATGCCACTGGTGCTTCTGATTATCTTCGTTCTGCTCTACATCACATTTCACAGCCTGGGCGAGGCCGCTCATGTCATTCTGGCGGTACCCTTTGCGCTGAGTGGCGGAATCCTCCTACAGAAGTTCCTCGGATACCACTTCAACGGAGCCGTCTGGGTCGGCTATATCGCCCTCTTCGGCACGGCGGTGCAGACGGGAGTCGTCATGGTCGTTTATCTGGAGGAGGCTGTGGCCCAATACAAGAAGAAGCTCGGCGCAGCTTTCAATCTCGATCACCTGATCCAAGCCATCACCGAAGGGGCAAAGCTGCGCTTGCGTCCCAAAGTCATGACCGTAGCCACCACCGTCGCCAGTCTGCTGCCGATTCTCTGGAGTCACCGCCAAGGAGCTGAAATCATGAAGCCTTTAGCCACTCCAGTGATCGGCGGGATGCTGTCCAGTCTCCTCCACATTCTCATCGTCACACCTGTGATTTTCTTATGGATTCATGGACGGAAGCTGCAACGAGAAAGCGATACCACTCTCGCCTATTCCGAGTCAGAGCCCTCTAGCGCCGACTCCTCCTGCCCGTAAATGAACCACAAATTGCGGATGTAGATAAACCAGCCCGTACTCTGGCCCAAGAACCCAACGATATCCTTTCGCCAAACGAAATACGTCATCAGCATGGAGGCCCCGAGCAGGCTCAGCCACCAGAAGACAGGAGGCACGACGGAGCTTTTCGCCTTCTCACTCGCCCGCCACTGGACCAGCATCCGAGCCGTGAAAACCGCCTGCCCCGCGAACCCAAAAACCACCCAGAGCACTCCCGTCATCGAAGTCACGTCGAAGAGGCGATAGATCCAGGGCAAATCGCGCTTGCGGGCATAGACTTCGGAAAAAAACTCATCAGCTCTCATCCCAATTTCGTTCCGGGTTCCCGAAAAATGCGCTCGCAACTCTCCCTCGGAATCCGGTGTCACCTCAATGGTCACGATGCGGTCAGACAGATTGAAAGGAGGCTGATGAGGACGCCCTGGGGCACCTACGTGACCGAGCGCAAGAAGAAGGCTCCATACGGCGGCGGGCAGCACCAGAATCATGGCCCCCGTCACCATGAGACGGCGTCGGTTAAAAAATTGCTTCATCGCTGATGGCGCCAATAGAACAATCCGGAAGTAAAAGCCGCAACAAAAACTCCCTCGATTAACATCGCCATCCCTGCCTGAATCACTGAGGAGCGCAGTCCGAAGGCAGACCGAGCCAGATCAGCCATCTGATCCGCGTCCGACGGTGCCGAACCTGTCTCTGCGGAATACGAGCGAAACAGCTCAGCCATGTGATCTGGCCAGCCAGGATTGAGAGCTAGGAGATACATGGCTTGCCCCCCGGCAATCACGAGGGCGGCGATAACTGCGATCATCGCTCCTGAACGAAAGCGCTCGACGAATCCGAGTTCCGGCTCCCGTCGGAAAAGCACAGACATCGCCACGAGAAAACCGATCAGATTCAGGATCAGGGCGAATCCCATGGCAAACTGAATCAGCGAGAGCCCTCCCGCGTGAAGTCCCATCGCCCATGAGGCGACGAGCCATCCCACGGCGATGCCTCCGATGATGAGTCCCCATTTCCACTCCAACTGATTCATAGGAAGAAAATTTTTCAGTGTAGCACAGGCATTCCTGTCTGTGGTGAAAAGTTCTCGAGTATACTCGAAACCCTGTCGGAAAACGCTCTTTGCTCGATATCCGTGTGTTTTTCACTTCAGCGTCCTCTTCGAGCTTTCAGCACCACGGCTCACTCAGGGATTTCGCGGGTCTTGACATGCCCCAGCTCTCGATCAATTACGGTAATTTTGAAATGGAAATGGAATCAGTTTTCTATGCATAAAAAATTCTCAATTTTTCTCTTGCACAATCGCTCATTCTGGTGAAAACTACCCACCTGATCGTCCGATCAGGCTTTCGCCGCTTTATTAACATCTCGACTCTTAAAAACGAACCTGTGCGTTCGTTTTTCGTGCTGCATAGATGAGAGATTTACAATTCAAAATGGAGTGTTCTGATCACTCGTGTTCTGGGACTTGGGACACGTCGGATTCTCGATAGGAACGCCGAGGAGAGAACGCGCTCTTCCGAAAACAACTGAACCGATCTGATCTTCGCCGAACGGCGAGATGCGCGTTTGTACGGCGCTTGCCGCTTTCAAGCCAAATCGCGTTTCTCGCTGCCTTGAGGCGCGGATCACTCGCAAAGCTGAAATCGAGAAATATGAGCAACGCTACCCAAGTCCTCGCCCCCAAAACTGCGGATCAGAAGTCCGCGAAATCCGCTCCACAGCGCCGTGAACCGGCGTTCCGTCTGCGCCTAGTGGCGTTCGTGGAGAGATCTGTTTTCTCCGCTCGTCCGGAGAAGTAAGGCATGGGCGAAAAGTCGCAAAATTTTTCGTCAGGGGCAGAGAAGGAGGGTATCCTGCCCCTGATTTTCCGTTTGCCCTCCATCCCACTCCACTCACATGAACGCCCTGATCGACAGCCTGAATGAACTCAGCCAACCGGGTGACTGGCTTCGCTTCGTCTTTTCAAAAAATCCTGAGAATGAGATCTGTTTCGATATCGAGGGAGGTAGCGAGGAAGCTGCCGCCCTGTTTGCTCGAGTGTCTGCTCTTCTCCAGATTCACCGCTCCTTCGGGATCGAGTTTCAGAACTTATCTGCCAAGAACGATTCCGAGCACGAGCACGTCCCGATCTCTTGGCTTTCCGTCCGACCGCAATCCCAAGAGTTTTCGCCCGGAACTTCCGCTCGTTTAGGCTTTGGCAGCGATCTGGAGCAAAGTTATGTGCCAATTGTCGCTCCCGCCTTTTCAATCACTCAAGGGCGGGAGCTCGCGCAGAGTCCGCTCATGGTACCTTTCACGGATCGGGCTGTATCGCGTGTTGAAATTGAGTTTGTACGCTGGGAACTCGCCGATTCCTCGAGGCCAATGCTTCAACAATTGCTCGATTGCGGCGAAGAGAACACGGAATGGAGCGCGTGGGAGCGATCTAGCCCGACGAGACGTTTTTTTGAACTTTGGCTCCTCCACGGAATCGGGTGGGAAATCAGCCTTCGGGTCGGTCTGAAGGAAAAGGCAGATTCGCAGGTGCTTGCACTCGTGGGGCTGGCTGGTCAGCAATTTTTTCGTACCCCTTGCCGAGTCGAGGCTTCTGATCAGAGCGAGACTATTGATTCACTGGCTTCCGAGAAGATCGATCTTGCTTTTCGCTTTCCCGTCGGATGGGGATGGCCGGATATTTTTCCGGGAACCGACGATTTCGGTAGGATTCACGGACGACGAAAATACCAAGCGGTCGCGCCAAGACTTCCTCGCCAGGGAATCCATATCGGTCGTGTCGATGATTCTGAGGTCCGCCTGCCCGACGCCACGCGCGACCGGCATACTTACGTCATCGGCGCTACGGGCACGGGAAAAAGCACCCTCCTGAAACGCCTCATCTGCGAAGATATGCGCGCTGGACAATCTGTCGTCCTGCTCGATCCGCACGGCGATCTTTACAACGAGATTCTGAGAGAGGTTCCCGAGAATCGCCTGAGCGAACTCTTTATCATCGATCCGAGGAACCCAGCAAATCCACCCGCCTACAATTTCCTCAAGATTCCCCGTGATGGATTTTTTCGTCGTCGCGCCGAGTTTCTCATCGGTGAATTACTCCACTTCTTCTACGAGCAATGGGCGGGAGCGCCGGTCTTCGGCCCCATGTTCGAAATGTATTTTCGGAATATCTTGCTTCTCTTGCTTCTTGGGGATCCCTCCACAAAACGGGATCGCAAACCCTCTCCGCAAAGTGCATTGCGTGCTTCATCGGGAGAAACGAAAGAACCCGCCGAGACTCCTCCGATCACCCTGATGAGCTTCGAACGAGTCTTGACCGATGAGGAGTTTCGGAAGCAGCTTCTTAGGAACGTTACCGACGAGCCATTGAAACGTTTCTGGGAAGAGATGGCGACGAAGGTGGAGCGCGATGCGTCCCTCAATAACATCGCTCCCTACATCACTTCGAAGATAAACGTCTTTACAGGAGGAGGCTTCCTCACGGAAATGATCAGCCAGAACGATGACGCAGTGCGCCTAGAGGAGCGAATGGATCAAGGATGCATCTTTCTGGTGAATTTGGACAAGGGAATCCTCGGAGCCGATGCGAGTCGTCTGTTGGGTTCGATGCTGACCATGCAACTCTTCGCCGCCGGACTGAAGCGAAGTGGCCAACGACGTGACGAGCGTCGTCCTGTCAACATCTACATCGACGAGTTCCAGAACTTCGTCTCGGATCACAGTGCCTCAATGCTCTCCGAGGCGAGAAAGTTCGGGCTGCGCCTCCATCTCGCCAATCAAACCCTCTCCCAGCTTTCCTCCCCGAGTAGACACGAGAACATCCTCGATTCGGTGCTCGGGAATGTCGGCAATCTCATCTTCTTCCGACTCGGGGTGACGGATGCGGAGCGTTTGCAAGCTCACTTCACGCCCTTCACAAGCCGCCAGATGATCGAACTAAAAAACTACCACGCCCTGGCACGCCTGCTCACCGACGAAGGTCCACTTCAGCCATTCATTTTTGAAACCTTACCTTGAAGGGACGGTGATCGCAGATGTTCGGGAGCGCCTCGTGGAGATCTTCCTTTCCACACAGGAACGGAAATCGCTTTTTCTGGCAGGGCATACGCATCGGTAGAATGGGAAATGGAGTGGATAGAAAGTAAAAAATAGACCTGCATGAATTGCGATGCATCTCATCTCCCCAAAGACTCAGGCCATCCAGTCGCGAATCACGCTCCCATAAACGTCCGTCAGACGATAATCCCGTCCTGCATAGTGGTAAGTGAGTTTCTGATGATCAAATCCCAGCAGATGAAGAATCGTGGCGTGAAGATCGTGGACGTGGACGGGATTTTCCTGTGCTTTGAAACCGAAGTCGTCCGTGCTGCCGAATCGGTAGCCGCCTTTGACTCCCCCGCCAGCCAGCCACATCGAGAAGCCGTGGTGATTATGATCGCGCCCCAGCTTCGTATTCGGCCCATTCGCTCCAGGCGTCGGAAGCTCCACCGTAGGAGTGCGCCCGAATTCCCCACCCCAGAGGACGAGCGTATCCTCTAAGAGTCCGCGCTGTTTCAGATCGATCAGGAGTGCGGCGATGGGCTGATCGGCTTGTTTTCCCAATTCCCCGTGCGCTTTCGCAATCTCGTTGTGACTGTCCCAAGGCTGTCCGGCTCCGTGCCAGACCTGTACGAAGCGCACGCCGCGCTCGATCAGACGCCGAGCGACCAGCATCTGACGCCCGTGCAGGGTGTCGCCATAGAGTTCGCGAACGTGAGCAGGCTCAAGTTCCACGTTGAAGACATCCGTCGCCTCCATTTGCATCTTGTAGGCCAGTTCCAGCGAGTGAATCCGGGCCTCTGCGTCGGCATCGTAGTCATTCGCACTTCCTTCATCCTCCCGATTCATCGCCTGGACCAGATCGATCTGGCGGCGCTGGAGATCTAGGCTCATACGAGGATTGCGGATGTCGGGAATCAGTTTCGAAATCTGCGTGTTCTTCGTATCAATGTGAGCCCCCTGAAAAGCTCCGGGGAGAAAGGCCGAGCGCCAGTTTTGCGTCTCCACGATGGGGACTCCGCCAGGACAGAGGGAGACGAAGGCCGGCAGATTGGCATTTTCTGTCCCTAGACCATAGCTCACCCAGCTCCCGACGCTGGGGCGCACCAGATTGATTCGCTCAGCTCCAGTGTTCATCAGCATCAGCGATGGCTCATGGTTCGGCACATTGGCATACATGGAATTGACGATGCAGAGATCGTCAGCCAGCTCGGCCAGTTTTGGAAAGAGATCGCTGATCCAAAGCCCGCTCTCCCCGCGTTGGCGAAAGGGAAAGGGAGATTTCATCAGCGTGCCGGTCTTTCGCTCGGTGCGCAGTTGCTCGCCAGGCATTTCCTTGCCGTCGTATTTCTCCAACATCGGCCTGTAGTCGAAGCTATCGACGTGCGACGGACCTCCGTTCGCGAAAATATGGATGACGCGCTTCGCCCGTGCGGGGAAATGCGTCTTTCTCGGAGCCAAAGGGTTTGGGCCGTTGGAACCCGCTCCCTGCAATTCCGAAAGCAGCGGAGCTAGCCCTAAGGCACCCATTCCCATCCCAGCACGGTGAAGAAAAGAACGACGAGAGTAAGGAGCTTTCATTGATTTCATGGAAAAAAACGGATCAGACAGGGTAGAATCGCAGACTCAAGAGGGTTTAATCAGGACTTAATCGATGAAAAGGAAGCGATTGGCGTTCAATAGTGCCTGTGCGTAGGCTCCCCAGGGAGTTGCGGGAATGGCAGGACCGGAGAAGGAATCTACTAGACTCCAGGCAGGCCAGTGCCCATCGAGATCCACGATGCGAGGATTCCAGGTGATGGAGTCGAAAGACGAATCCTTGTCCCGAGGATCGACGATGAAATACAAGCACTCGCCTTTTGCCAACTTTACTTCCGGGAGAGTCACCGACATTGCTTCCTGACTGGCTTCGAGCACTTTGTCGAAAAGGTTCCCCCTAGAACTGCTGGCAAGCTTCACCCGAACACCGTTTCCTTTCCCGACATTGGGACGGCGAATCTCCCCGCGGACGCCGATGCGCAAGTCAGCCGGAGAGCGCCACTCATGAACCAGGCTTTCCTGATTCGTATAGCCCGGGTGTCCGCTCCCCTTCTCATCGATCGAGAGGTAGCTCAGAGGATTGTCTTTGAGCGGAGACTCCTGTCCCACCTGCCAGCGATTCCCTTTCCAGACGGGGAAGGAGTGAAAGCTCACTTTTCCGGTGTCTGCATCGATATCTCCCCAGCCGTAGCTCCATTCTGTGTTGGTCTGACGCTTTCCGGCGACTTCGCTCGCACGCTGAAAGTCCGAGAGAAAACCCTCCGCCATCTTGCGATCATACGCTGTAGGATCTTTCGCAAATACGGCGTGATGGAGAGCTGCGATGCGGTCAGACGCCTGGTCTGTCTGTCGGGCCAGAACCTCCGCCTGATCCATGACGAAGGTGTTGTTCATGGTGAAGAGCGCTTGCATCGGGATGGTAGTATTCGGCCTCTTACCCGTAGTTTCCTGCGGATTGGAAAAGTCGAAGTTTCGGAACGCGGGATTCAAATTCTGTCGATCGATGAAGGCATAAACTGAGCGGCGATTCTGATAGCCGGAGGCGAGAATCTCCACAGGGCGACCAAACAGGGCGAGATCGAGATTTCCCGCCACATCGAGCATCGCATCGCGCATCTGCTCGAACTCCAGTCGTCGCTTTTTGTATTTCCACAGCAGTCGATTTTCGGCATCGACGAGCATGTTTGCCTCAGTCTTCGGATTTGACGACTGCTGAGTCCATGTGTCGGAGGTGAGAATCAGGCGATGGAGCTTTTTGAAGGAAGAGCCGCTGCGCAAGAAGTAATCCGCCAACCAATCCAGCAACTCCGGATGATCTGGTCGCTCCCCCGTATGCCCGAAGTCGTCGATACTGCGGACAATTCCCTCACCGAAATGCCACATCCAGACACGGTTCACGATATTCCGTCCGGTGAGAGGATTCGACGGCGCGGTGATCGCCTTCGCCATCTCCAGACGACCACTCCCCTGAGTGAATGGCCTAGCCTCCCCATTATCAGCGACTAAGGAGAGGAACTGCCGGGGAGCCAGCTCGCCGGGACGACCAGGATTCCCTCGAATGAACACATGCTGATTGATGGGCTGATCCCGATCTCGCAGGATAATGGCCTTGTCTGCATCCATCTGAGAATCCGCGACGAACTTGTCGCGCTTCCCTTCCAACTCCCTGAGTTTCTTTCTCGTTTCAGGATCGACCTTATTGCGCAAGGCAGCTGGATTCTTCGCCAGAGTGGGATTTTCTTTCTTCGCGATTTCTATCGCTGCTTGAAGAAGCTCGTCGATCTCCTTCTGCTTCACAGCCAGCTCTTTCGCATATTTTTCGTATTCTGGAGTCTTCGGTGGATCGCCGATGGTCGGGGTATCCACGGTGAGGGAGTTCAGAAAGATTCCGTAAAGGCCGTAGTAATCTCGCGTCGGGATCGGATCGGACTTATGATCATGACATTTCGCACAGGAGACAGTGAGCGCCATCGTGCCGCGAAATGTCGTGTCGATGCGGTCATCGAGGATATCCTCTTGGCTGCCGTTGCGACTGAGTGAGAGAAAGCCCATCGCAGCGAGATGGCGACGGTCTGGCCCCGCCGAATCGACCAACTGCTCAGCCGCGATTTGATAGAGCAAGAACTTGTCGTAGGGCAGATCTTCATTGAACGCTCGGATCAGCCAGTCGCGGTAGGTATAGCTGTAGATGAATCTCCGTTCCACGCCTCCACCTTCGTACCCCTTCGTATCAGCATAACGAGCAACATCCATCCACAGGCGCGCCCATCGCTCACCGTAATGCGGGGAATCGAGCAGACGATCCACTAACTCAGCCCAGACGATCTGATCAGGACGAGGATCATCGACAAAAGCACGCAGTTCCTGATATCGAGGAGGAAGGCCCAGCAGATCGAAGGAAAGCCGACGATAGAGCGTCGCCCGATCTGCACGAGGAGCTGAATTCACTCCTGCCGCAGTCTGAGCACGATGAATGAACCAGTCGATGGGGTTTCCTGCATCGGCGGGCAGGGCGGGAACCTTCACAGGCTGAAAGGACCAATGCTGAAGCGGATCGACAGACTCGCGCTTGCGCGGTGCTTCTTCTGGCCAAGGCAAGCCCATCGCGATCCATTCTTGCAGAAGGCCAACGGTTTCCGTTGGTAGCTTCTCTCGCTTGTTCGGCATCGAGGGGATTCCCTTTTCACCTGAATGGGACACAGCTAGGATCACGACACTCCTGCTCGGGGTTTTCAAATCGATGATCTTGCGATAGTCGCTCCCCCGTACCCATCCATCGCGATAGTCCAGCTCTAGTCCATTTTTCGCATTCGCACCGGTGTGGCATTCGTAGCAGTTCTCCGACAGAACCGGACGAATGCGTTTCTCAAAAAACTCGATCTGAGCCGGAGTAAAGTGGGGCTTTCCCGACGAGGACGCAGCAGGCGTCACAGGTGTCGGAGATGAGATGGAATCCGCCTTTACGCCTCCAACGAATGAGAGCAGAAAAATCACGGCCAGACTTCCCCGGTCGAGGAAAGACGGGAAAGGAAGAGCGAAGGGAGTGGAAAGAGGATATTTCAAGTGTGCCGACCGGCGAATCATTGCGCCCAATTAGCCCTATCTTGTCCAGGGGTGCAACGAGCGTCATCATGTCTGGGATCCCCTTGAAGATCAGCTCGGCCTAGGCGTAGGTTTTCGGAAATGGACGAAAATGGAAAAGTCACTCAGCACGCACGAGTCGCAGACGGAATTCGAGCGGCTGAACCGCAGGATATTCCGGCAATCCTGGCACTGGTAAAAGAGTTGGCAGAGTTCGAACATCTCTCGCACCAGGTATCGGCGACCGAAGCGGATTACCATTCTGCGCTTTTCGGTGAGGAATCCCATGCAAAGGCTCTCGTGGCTGTAATCGAAGGCGAGATCATCGGGTATGCGATCTTTTTCCCGACATTCTCCACCTTTCTCGGTCGTGCAGGAATCTGGCTAGAAGATCTGTATGTCAGCCCCACACATCGAGGAAATGGATGGGGAAAAGCTCTATTGAAAGCCGTGGGAGTAATCGCCCGCCAACGAGGAGCAGGACGCATGGAGTGGAGTGTGCTGGATTGGAATCAGAGAGCGATCGATCTCTATCAACAGATCGGCGGTGAGATTCTGTCGGATTGGCGTATTGTTCGCCTAGATCACGAAGGACTGGAATCTCTCGAATCGAAATGAGTATCGCTGAAAATCTGAAACGAGTTCGCGCCCACATCTCGGACGCCGCGCATCGTGCGGGGCGCACCGAAGATGCCGTGCGCCTCGTGGCTGTGTCGAAAACCTGGCCCGAGAGCGCCGTGCAGGAAGCCGCAGCCGCAGGTCAGCTAGATTTTGGTGAAAATCGAGTGCAGGAACTGCTGGAAAAAGCTCCTAGCTGTTCCTCTAAATTGCTTTGGCATCTGATCGGGCACTTGCAGGGAAACAAGGTGCGAAAGGCCCTGCCGCTCAGCGCCCTCATTCACAGCGTCGCCTCTCAGAAGCTAGCCGAAGAGATCAGTCGCATCGCAGGCGAACTCGAACTGACCGCCCGAATTCTCCTACAGGTCAACGTCGCCAGTGACGATGCGAAGTTTGGCTTTCCTGTAGAGGAAATACGGCGAAAATTCGAGGGGATCGCTCGCCTGCCTCATCTTGAAATCAAAGGTCTAATGACAGTTCCTCCCTTCGAGGAAAACCCAGAAAAAGTGCGCCCTCATTTCGCCACCCTACGAAAACTCCGCGATTCTCTGGCAAATGAGCATGGACAGAGCCTGTCAGAACTTTCGATGGGAATGAGCCACGATTTCGAAGTGGCCATTGCCGAAGGTGCGACCCTCGTGCGAGTCGGTTCGGCAATTTTCGGAACTCGGGACTACAGCCATTGAGGTTACTAAGGCTGGAAAACAATCTAGCTCTGCGGCAAAATATTTTTTGATTATTAAAATCGATTAAATATTGAATATTTCTGGATATTCTAGTATATTATAGAAAATCCATATTTTAGCGCATGATTCGCGTTCCATTTTTCCTTTCCTCAGAAGATCAACCCATAGTAATGGATGCGCACAAGCACCCTGCGCTTGATGCTGATGAGGCGATCCATCGACTAGATCTGCGTCTCGCGCGTCTGGAGCAGCGTCTCGCCATCCATGCGGATGAGTTAAAATCGAATGTTTCTGAGCGTATCACACGGATTCAGAGTCGACTCGAGCGGGCACTGGGCGGCTTTCAATTGGGTCGGGAAGAAGGAACTGAGGTCGAGGAAAATCCAGAAAACGTCGTCGAGTTTCGGAATCTCAGAGGCGGCAAGCCGGGACAGGCGGATCACGTTTTGTGCGTAAAAAATGCGCGGGAAGCGATGACGGAGTTGAACGAGACGCTGCGCCTCACTCGCGACCATCTCGAAGCCCTCTCGGGAAGCATCGATAAGATGCGCAGTTGCATACCGAAGCACTGATACCCTCCCCCCAATTCGGGCCACACAATCCGCTTCCGGTAAAAGATTCGCATTTGCCCGCAACAGGCCTTCACGGGGCAGATTGGAAGTTCTTTATTCCTCTGCTTTCGACAGGATCTCACCCAGCACTCGCAGGAGCAATTGTAGATCGACTGGCTTCGGAAGGATCATCTGCGAACCCGCCTGCGCAACGGCTCCTTCGGATAGCTCGGTGGAATCGACCAACGCCGTCAGCATGACGATGGGGATACTCGAGAGCTTCGAATCATCTTGAAGTCGTGCCTGAATATCTCCTCCGTCGAGTCCCGGCATCACTACGTCCAACAGGATCACATCGGGCTGAAAGCGCCGGATCGTGGCGAGAGCTTTCAGCGAGTCATTTTCCATCTCAACTTCGTAATCGCCAATTCGCTCGAGGTTCATCTTCAGGAGCTGGGTAAAACCCGCCTCATCGTCGATCAATAATATTTTGTGTGCCATGGCGTGAAGTATCAAAGGAAAAGAAAAATAAGATCAGCTTGTCAGTTTTTTCGTCTTAGTGTCAACCGAATTAGACGCTTCTTCTTTCAACGCTTCCACAGAAACAGAACGAATGCTGACTCGACTCGTGGGAATTTTTGTCGGTAGGACGATGCGAGCGACAGCTCCAGACTCATCCGTGCGGTTCTTCAGACTCAGAGTCCCACTGTGGAGTTCGATGATACGGCGAGCGACGGATAATCCCAGACCAGTGCCCTTACCCGTGGCTTTGGTCGTGAAAAACGGATCGAACAAGCGATTGGCATCCGATGGAGCGATTCCGGGGCCACTGTCTCTGATCTCCAAAATCACCACACGATCACCAGAACGAAAGAGTTCGCGCGTTCTCGCCCCTTCATTCCGCGAGACATTGCTCAAAATCTCCTCCCATGCGTGAATTGTTAGGTGTCGAGACTCGCTACTCTCCATGGCCTGAATCGCGTTGATGACGAGATTGATCAGGACTTGCTCGAACTTCGACATATCGAGAAAGACGAGAGGCAGACCATCTCTGATCTGGAGCTCGACCGTCGTATTGGATCGGACGATCTCGTGCTTAGCCAAGAGAAGCACTGCCTCGATCACGCTTGCGAGGTCGGTTGGCTCACGGGTGAGCGCTCGCTGGGAGGAAAAATCGACTAATCCACGCACGATTCGGTCTGCCCTCCCGACAGCCTCGCGCATTTGCTGCAAGATCGTGGGCAAATTGGGATCATCTGGCAGAATGCCCTGTGAGAGATAGTCCACGCCCAACAAGAGCAGTCCCAATGGATTTTTTACCTCGTGAGCAACACCGGCGGCGAGACGTCCGATGGATTCCAGCTTTTCGGCCTGAATTAGCTGTAATTGCGTGATCTGCAGCTCCTCGTTCGCCCGGAGCAGATGGCGATTGAGCCGATCAAGTTGACGACGAGACTGTACCTGTTCACTCACGTCTTCACTGATACCGACGATGAGGATACGCCCCGTTTCCTGATCGTGAACCGGGATCTTAATCGTCCGCAAATGGACTTCTCGTTGATTCTCAGTGGTGATGATTTCCTCCGGCACCTCTGTCGCTTTACCGCGTCTGAGCACGCTTTGATCCACTTTCCGAAAGTAGTCTGCTGATTCATTGGAGAAAAGATCGTAGTCGTTTTTCCCCAATGCCCTTTCCGCCGGAATCGTTGTCACTTCCTCTTGCTTCTTGTTCCAAACGACAAAGCGAAAGTTGTCCGTAACCTCTTTGGCAAAGAGCGCCACGGGTAGGTTATCCAAGACGGATTCGATGACACTACTGTTTCCCATAATCGCTTTCGCGACTGGTGTAACAGATTTTTCTCTCCTGAGAAAGAAAAAGTAAGGGAATTTTTATTCGCATCCCCACGCTCGCTATTCCCGCCTGTCTTCGCTCATCATTCACAAGCTCAGAATCTCGCTCAGATTCGTAAAACAAGTGTATCCCACTGGAAAAGCCTGATGGATTGCTGTACAAATTGGGTATCTGCGTTTCCAAACGATGAATCAGTCCTCGCCTCTCTGTATATTTCTCTGCTGTTCGATTTTGCTTGGCATAGGGACCCGGCGCACGATGGGAGAGGAGGCAGGCATTACCCGCATCTGGCTTTCTCACGCAAGCAACGATCCGAGCGAGCTGACCATCAATTGGGAGAGTCCCGATCCGTCCAAGGCCATCGTCGAATTCGGCGAGACTAAAGAACTGGGGCAGCGCACAGGAAATGGCGAGACAGCTCTTCGTCATCATGTCACCGTTCCATTTGCCTCCGGTAAAGGGCGTCTTTTCTACCGAGTGGGTGAAGGGGCTCTAGTCTCCTCCGTCTGGTCTGTGCAGCGATACCCGGAGGATGAACTGCGCATCGCGATCATCGGTGACTGGAGCGGAGGAAAGCCTCTGAATCCCGATGGTCTCCCACACGATGCCCCTCACCTCCTCGTGACAGCGGGAGATAATGTCCCTAGACTGTGGAATCAGAAGGCCGAAGGTACGAAAGCCTTCGCCGCTCTGATCGACAGCGCTCCGGAGCTTTTCCGCTCCACGCCCTTTCTCCCCGTACTAGGCAATCATGATCGCGAACTCACACCCCGTGGGCAGAAGCCCCCGGCTCATCCTGTTTATGACATCGAAGCCACCGCGTACCGTGAGTTTTTTGCCCTACCGGACGCGGAGTGGAAGTGGCAGATCACCTTTCCACGCTTCAATCTCCGTCTCGTTGCACTCGACCTGAATCACCTGTCCGACTTCGGGACGACTTGGCAGACCTGTCATGCTTGGCAGAAGGAGTCAGAACAGTTTCAGTGGTATTCCGGAGTGATGGGGGAAGCACGAGAAGACTTCGTGGTGACGGTGATGAATGAAAAGCGCACGTCTCTAGAGGTCGCTGGGAAGGGATTATGGGCGGAGCAGTATCTGAAAGGTAGCGCTTTGGTGACTGGTTTCGGCCACTTCGCCGAACGATCTGAACTAGCAGGCCGTTTCCCTTACTTCAATACAAGTGTGATCGGGACTGGCTCTCTCTACCTCGATCCTCAGTCGAAGTTTCACGCCAGTGAGGACAGCTATCTACTACTGACTCTAAAATCCGATGAAAGAGCGATGAAAGCCGATCTGAAATCTCTGAATGGTACGGTCCTCGATAAAATCGAAATTCCGGCGAGAGCGCTTGTAAATCCCTAGGAAAATGCTTGTGTTCACTCTCTAAGATTTTGCAAGCTCCTGCGTAATCAATTCAAATCAGCAGTAGCTGCGCTTCCCCTCCAGTTTTTATTTTATCACTCATGGCCAGAAGAGCGAGCTCCGGAATTCAGATTGGACAAGTGATCGGGATTGGAGTCGCGTTGCTGGGATTCGTAGCAGCTGCTGCGCTGATTTTTCGACTCGTGCTCGGCGGTTGGGCCAGTCCTGGAGGGAACTCAGGCAAGCGCTCCGCTAGAGATGCTGCGATGATCAATCTCGCCACATATCGAGATAATGCCAACAGCCTGCGCGGTAATCTCTATCGAATCGACGGGAAGGTGGAGGAAATGCTACGCTGGACTCCAGACCGCGGTCGGCTCATCAGCTTGGAGTCGGCAGAAGGTGGCGATGTCGTGTCTGTTCCCGTCCTCGTACCCAAGTCCTTCGATCAGGTCAATTTGGAACGAGGGAGTGATCTCCATCTCGTCGTTCGCGTGGATCGTGACGGAACTCTCGTAACCGAAGGAATCGATCCCTGAAGCTGTTTTTTGAGCCAATTTATGAAGAGGATTGCAAGCACTCTTTTCTCTCTGTTCCTAGCGAGCGTTGTTACCGCCCAAGTGTACACGCCCCCATCTCCTCCGAATGGTCCCGCAGGCGGCAAAGCGGCTCCTGCGAATCCTTCGGCGGCCACATCCGCTGCCCCTGCAGCTCAGTCGCAAGCTCCCGCCTCAAGCACGAACGCTGCGCCCAATAAAAATTCACAGTTTCTGGGGAATACGATTCCATTCCTCGATCCTACGACCGAGGTATTTTCCTTCGACGGGAAGAGCTTTAGCATTACCGATAATCGAATTTTTCGATCACGATTCGAGAAATACCTCAATGCCGCCCCCGCTACCTCCGAGCAGGAAGTCGCGTACAACGGAGTCATGCGTAATATTCTCGATACCCTCTCTCCTCATCATCAAGAGAAGAACAAGTTCGCTCTGGCCGTTGCTCAGCTCGAGATCGCTGCAAAATTCCCCCAGGATGGACGCCTGTGTGAGTCACTCGCCAATACGATCTATCGTGTCTACCTAGCGCAGGGACAGGAAGGTAAGATGAAGGCGGCCCTGACAGAACTCGAAAAAGAGCGCCGACAACTGGACTGGAATTATGACAGTTGGAAGCGGATGAACGAGACCAGTAATCGCGAACGCAAGATGACGGACGATCCCAAGGCGAAAAAGGCGACTCCATCAATCACCGAAACGGCTGGACACCTCACACGATATGTCCAGCGGATCAGCGAGGTCGAGGCGGAGAGAGTTTCGAACAAGGCGAGTTCCGCCTTGATTAAGGTTCAGAGTAAAGTGGAATTTCAGAGTCTGATCATTCAATTTTTTCTCCAGCGTCGCTTCGAGCACGTCGTGATCGCATCGAGGCTCTATACAGAGATGTTTCAGGACGGAGGAACTCTCGATCTGAAAGACGGAGCCGCTGTGAAGGATAGCTTCACGAAATTACTCGGATACAATCCGACCGTAAGCACCTTTGACACGCTCGCCACTTCCATGATTCGAGAAACGGATCAGGCGGTCGAATCCTTTACATTCCTTCTGGGATCAGGTCGTATTGATGGCGCGATGTCCCAGCTCCAGCAGGCGTTTGTAATCGGAGAATACCTATCATCCGTCCAGACTGTTCCCAGAGAGTCGAGGATGGCGATTCTTGAATATACAAAAGATGCCTTTCAACTTCTGAGTGCCCTCGAAGTCAAGGACTATGGTCTGGCTGAACAGCTAGTGAATCGAATGAAGGAAAAGGCCTCCGATTTTGATTATTCTAAGCCAACAGCAGCGATCGAGGCTGCCCGACTCAGCAGCAATATGCGTATCCGCGCTGCGAAAAATGCCGCCCTCAAGGGGAACGAGGAGGAATACGAGAAGAATATCAAAGAAGCCGCCGAAATTTGGCCTCAGAATCCTATGCTCAAAGAGCAGTTCGAGTTGATCGCAGATTCGGCGGACCTTAAGCAGCAAGCGAAAATCGAGTTTGATCGCCTGCTGGGAACGCAGAGCTACCGTCAGATTTTTAACAATCGCGCCCGATTCATCGCAGCATCGGTGGACGATCCGGACAGGCAGGAAAAGCTAGAACAGATCATCGGGAACATTCAGGAGATCGAGACAGTCATGAAACAGGCCGATACTCTGAAAAAAGCGGGAAATGAATACGCTGCTTGGGAAATCGTGGAGCGATCCTTTCAGAAATTTCCCGACGATGTTCCACTGAGCACCAAGCGCTCAGATCTCGCTACCGGCGTCGCCTCTTTCGTCCGAGCGCTCAAAAACGGCGAGAATCTGGAGACGCGCAAGCAGTTCGGATCTAGCTTGGCTTGGTATCTAAGCGCTCGGAGGATGTTTCCTCAGAGCGAATTCGCTCAGGAAGGGATCGCCCGACTCGTCGATCATATCCTACCGGAGTCCGAACCAGTCAAATCTGCTTCCACATCAGAATCGAAAGCAAGCGACGTGACGCCATGACGGCGAGGACACGGAATCCGTTGGCTACTATCCGTCGATCACTATCATTTGAATCTACGTTCTTACTGCAGCTGCGTTGATCTCTTGAGGACACCCTTTTCTCACCCTCAAATCTGCGGAAACGGAATCCACTTCTTCGAAGAAGCAGAACTCTCGACAGTTGCCTGAATAAAGGCGACTCCGGCGACTCCATCATGAACAGTGGGAAAATCGTACCCTTCGGAGGGAGCGTCCCGACCATCGATGCGATCTGTGATCGCTTGTGCGACAGCGAGGTAGATATTGGCAAAGGCTTCGATGAAACCCTCCGGATGTGCGAAAGGGGTGCGAGTGTACCCGTGCCCGGCGGCAGCTTCGCTAATGTAGCTGTTACCACGACGGTAGATACGACGAGGAGCATTGGCGTATTTTACGATTAGCTCATTCGGGTCCTCCTGATGCCATTCCAGTGAGGCTTTGGTTCCGTATACACGAATGCTGAGGGCGTTCTCATCACCATTCGAAATCTGGGAGGCATAGAGAATGCCCTTCGCTCCACCGGTGAAGTGAACGAGATTGTTCCCGTCGTCGTCCAGCTCTCGCCCTGGAATAAAGGCGGTCAGATCAGAGCAAATTTCCTCGATTTCCAGCCCGGTGATGTAACGGATGAGATTGTGCGCATGTGTACCGATGTCGCCCATGCAGTTGGACATTCCCGCGATCTTCGGATCGGCTCGCCAGTTGGCGATTTTCCCCTGCCCGTCGCCCTCGACATCACCGACGGCATAACCCTGAGGATACTCAGCCACGATTTTGAGAATGCGCCCCAGTTCTCCATCGCGCACCATGCGTCGGGCTTCCTTGACCATGGGATAGCCGGTGTAGTTATGTGTCAGGGCAAAGACTTGCCCGCTCTTTCGCACCACCTCGCGCAGCGCTAGGGCATCCTCGAGACGATGAGTTAATGGCTTGTCACACACGACATGAAAACCTGCTTCGAGAAAAGTCTTCGCGACGGCGTAGTGCAGGTGATTCTGCACGACGATGGAGACGAAATCGATTCGGTCCTCGCGCTCTGCCTCCTTTTGCGCCATCTCCTGGTAGCTCGCATAGACACGACTAGGATCTAGGAAAAAGTCCTGCCCCGACAGACGAGATTTTTCCGGATCAGAGGAAAAGCAGCCCGCGACCAGTTCAATCTTTCCGTCCAAGTTCGCCGCCATCCGGTGGACGTTTCCAATAAAGGCTCCTCGGCCACCGCCGACCATACCCATGCGAAGTTTTCGGTTCATAATAAAGGGATTCAGAGGGGAATAAAATATCTGTCGTGTGATCGTACGACGACAAGTTACGTCAGAGTATCAAATCCGTCGTCGGGACGCAATGGGATGTTCTCATCAGAGTGACAAACTCCTCAAACAGGCGGCATAGGCAGGACCTCTATGATGAGGTGGCCGCCCAGTGCATTGGCCTGAGTCACGACCTGCGTGATTCCGCAAAATACGTCTGTGGCCAACTTATGAGTGTAAGCTGCTCTCGATGCCCACTCCCGTAATTCAGGATAAGGCGACGATTCCTTTTCGAGATGAGTTACATCAGAAGTTGAAGTTTAATATTGAATCTAGTAATTTTTATGGTTATTATGATAAATAATGATTTCAATAACTCGCCTCTCTCTGATTTTGGCCTTTGTATTTTCGACTGGCTCTTGGGCACATGGACAGTTTTTCGAGGAGACAATAGCTCCTCTGTCCACTCCTACCACCACTCCGCTCGTATTGCCACTCGCCCGAAGCACCTCGCCCTCCCGTACGAACCCTCTACCATTGAGTGAAACCTTGGTCTATCCGCAGTCGGGACCGAGAGCGAACTACGAACTCCCCTACTCAGGGTATCAATTTGATCGGCGCCCCCGACGTTGGGGGCTGTTTTCATCCGCTGCGTCATCGAAGGAAGTTCTGGAGCTGCTCAATGTCATCCGGCGCCGAGCAGAAACCATCTCCACTTTCCATCTCTCCTACGTGTTCGGCGGCGACCATCCCAGTGAAGGAGGGCTGGATTGTTCGGGAACAATGAAATTTCTGCTCTCGGACATCGGGTTTTCCGATATTCCTCGCACCAGCTTTGACCAATATGCATGGCTCAAGAGCGCCAAAACTCTGCACAAATCAAAAGTCATCCCATCGAAATCTGGGGGCAGAAAGGGAATCAATCCGGGAGATCTCATCTTCTGGGGAGGTACCTACGCTTCCGGGCACAAGGTCTCGCATGTGATGATTTACCTGGGTCAGGGATCGGATGGCACTCACTACATGTTCGGAGCGCGAGGAAAAAACAAGACGGGCCTCAATGGCTGCGGGGTGGATATTTTCAAACTGGAGTCCGGCCGTCAGAAAGGATTGATCGGATTTGGCTCGCTGCCGGGCGTCTCGTGATCGGCGGTAACGGTAGGCCCCCATCTGCGTCATAGCCGACGTAGAGCGGCTTTCGCTGCCCACCATCCACACATACCGTGGACACCAGCCCCCGGCGGAGTCGATGCAGAGCAGAGGAAAAAATCCGGATTCGGAGTCTCGTGGGGACGCAGACTAAAAGTAGGCCGAGTGAGAAGCTGTCGCCAGTCAGTCGATCCCCCCACGATATCACCTCCGATGAGATTCGGATTATACTGCTCATAATCGGCGCAATTCATCGTGCGACGAGCCAAAACGCAATCGCGAAAGCCTGGTGCGAATCGCTCGATCTGCGCCTCGATCCTGTCAGTCATGTCCACGGTGGAACTAGGGGGAACGTGGCAGTAACACCAAAATGTATGCCGTCCCTCGGGAGCACGAGTGGGATCAAAAAGGCTCTGCTGAGCAGCGAGAACGAAAGGCTGCTGTGGATGGAGTCCCGCGCCGACCTCGCTCTCTGCTCGCACGATCTCATCTAGGCCGCCGCCCAGATGCACGGTAGCAGCTCGCCGACATTCTTCCGCGATCCACGGCACGGGTTCACTCAAAGCGTAGTCGATTTTAAAAACACCTGGCCCGTGACGAAATCTTTTCAGCCGATCCGCATAGCGCGATGGCAGCCGCTCGCCAGCAATCTCAGCCATCGCCTTCGGACTTGTGTCAAAAAGGAGCACACGAGACGATGGTACATCAGAGAGAGAACGTACCGGATGATCCGTCACGACACTACCGCCGTGGCTTTGCAATTCGGCCACCAGTGCCTGGATGATGCTCTCGGATCCGCCTTTCGCCAGCGGCCAGCCTTCCGCATGACCTACCAGCATGAGCATCAGACCGATCGCGTTCGTAGAAATCGGAGTATCCAGTGGCAACACGGCATGAGCAGCATTTCCAGCGAGGAGCGCTCTCGCTCCTTCGTCAGAAAACCAGGCTCGAGCAGCCGCCAAGGCCGAAGGCAATGCGTGCAGACCAAAATAAGCCGCCGTCAGGGGGTGGCGAGGCAGTGAAGGCGGCCCAAGCAAATCGCTGAGCAGATCGCGACACCGTGGAATGAGTGGGGCAAAAAGCCGTCGATACGCCCTAGCAGTGGAATGATCGAAGCGTTCGAGCGTTTTCTCCAGCGAACGCTCCAGGATGGCGGCGCGTCCTCCGTCGAGAGGATGTGCCAGACAAAATTCGGGATGAATCCACTCCAGTCCGTGTCGAGACAGATCGAACTCAGCAAAAGCAGGAGAAGCCATCGCCATCGGATGAATCGCGGAACAAACGTCGTGGCGAAACCCTGGCAGCGTCAGCTCCTCCGTTCGCGCTCCGCCCCCCGCTCGCACGCCGCGCTCGAACACCTGGACGGAATATCCAGCCTTCGCGAGCAGAATCGCGGCCACGAGTCCATTCGGACCCGATCCGATCACCGCTGCATCGATTTCCGTTTTCATCTTCAGTCAAATATTACTATTCCGAGGATTACCATAAAGAGCAAGCCCGCAGACTCCTAGCATTCCGACTTTTCCTCGTTTGCGCTATACCGATCACGCAGATTGACAGAAAGCAGAGAAAATGATCGAATGCTCGCGCAATGAAGCTTCCCCTTTCCTTTTTGACAGCCTGTTTTTCTCTCATTTGCCTCGTCGCCCATCCCGATGCGGCACTTTCTGCCGATTCCGTTGATTTACTTCTTCCGTCCGCTTGGGTCGATTCGTCCACATGGGCACAAGCTGGAGATGTACAGGGCAGCACGCAGGAAATGAAATGGAAAGCCGTTACTCCCGGAGAAAAGCTCCTCTACAACGGAGAAGCGACTCGCGGGATTACCAAGAACATCACGAGCAAAGAATCCTTTGGCGACGTCGAAATCGCAGTGGAATTCATGATCCCGAAAGGCTCGAATTCCGGCATCTACCTAATGAGCCGCTATGAGCTCCAGATCATCGACAGCTACGGACGCGCCGATAATGAGCTGACCGTTCACGACTGCGGAGCAATCTACGAGCAATGGGACGCCTCGAAGCCGAAGGGAGAGCAGGGATTCGGCGGCACGCGCCCGTCCACTAATGCGACCAGTGCTCCCGGAACTTGGCAGAGCTTCCGTATCCTCTTCCGCGCTCCACGCATTGATGCGAGCGGAAAAAAAGTCGAAAATGCCCGATTCATTCGCGTCGAGCACAACGGAGTAACCATTCACGAAGATTCGGAAGTCCCAGCCCCTACACGAGGAGGAGCAGAGGGGCCGGAAGTCGCCACCGCACCACTGATCGTTCAGGGCGATCACGGTCCCATCGCCTTCCGCAAGCTCCAAGTCACGCCGAAGAAATTCGACTAAGCCTGCTGAGAAGCTCCAGCCAGACACGGGCGTCATTGCATCATGAGTTTGTATTCCCGATATTTCCTCGTCCCCATTGCTCTCTCGCTCATCCCGATCTCCGGGCGCAGTGAGGGAAAAACCATCTCCGCTCCCATAAAATTCGAGAGCCGGGAAGCCTATGACTCGGAGGCCCAGGCGCGAATCGCGAACTTCCAGTTGCCGGAAGGAGTCAAAGCGACTCTCTTCGCTGACTCCAGCCAGACGCAAAACCCCAGCGCCATCTGCTTCGATCCACAGGGCCGACTGCTGGTAGCTGAAATTCATCGCTGGAGAGCAGGCGTGCAGGATATCCGTGACGAGCCACGTCTGCTGCTCGACGATCTCGCCTGCCAGACCACCGCAGATCGCCTGGCAATGTACGAGAAAGACCAGGCCATGCGCCCCCTCTCCTTCTACACCGAATTCACCGACCGAATTATGCGCCTGGAAGATCGGGATCACGACGGGCGGGCCGATCATTCAACCCTGTTTGCCGATGGATTCGACAGTGTTCTGGATGGTCCCGGGATCGGCCTGATCACGGATGAGGCGGGAGCCGTCTATTACACGAACATTCCGCACCTCTGGAAGCTCCTCGACAAGGATGGGAAGGGAGTCGCCAATGAACGAATCTCCCTGCAGGATGGCTTTGGCGTTCGCATCAGCATTTCTGGCCACGATATGCACGGTCTAGTCTGGGGACCAGATGGGAAGCTCTACTGGTCCATCGGAGATCGCGGCTATTCCTTCATTACCAAGGAAGGTCGGAGCTACCATCACCCCACCTCCGGTGCTGTCTTTCGCTGCGATCCCGATGGCTCAAACCTAGAGGAAATCTATACCGGCCTGCGCAATCCACAGGAACTGGCCTTCGATGCTTGGGGCAATCTTTTCACCTGCGATAACAACGCCGATGCTTGGGACAGCGGACGGCTGGTCTATATTCTGGAAGGTGGCGACTCTGGCTGGCGTCATGGCCATCAGGTGATGCTGAATTTCCGCGACACCCTCCAACTGCGCACGCCGGATTACACGCATCCGGGACACAAAACCATTCCACTGAACGCCTGGATGGCTGAAGGCCTCTGGGAAACCGAGCATCCGGGGCGTCCCGATTTCGCCCTGCCGCCAGTCGCTGAGCTGTCCTGGGGGCCTAGCGGATTGGTCTATAACTACGGAGTGACCACCATGCCCCAGCGCTACACCGATCATTTCTGGGTCTGCAATTTCGGTGGGGCAAAGGGCGATCTCCAGACTTTCTCTGTCCAAGAAAAAGGGGCGGGATTCACCGTAAAAGATCAGGAAACCTTCATGGTCGGCATGGGCAATACCGACGCCGAGTTTGGGCCGGATGGAAAGCTCTATGTGAGCTGTTTCAACAACAACGGATGGGTAAAACAGGACATCGGGAACATCTACACGCTGGAAGGCACCCCATCCACAGAAGGCGCCGCTCTCCTGAGAGCCACCCAATCGCTACTCGTCCAATCCTTCTCGAAATACGATCTCGGAAAGCTCGATGAACTGCTCGGACATGCGGATATGCGCGTACGCCAGCGGGCGCAGTTCGAACTCGCACGACGGCAAGCCAGCGAGATTTTCACAGACGCCGTCCAGCAGACTGAAAATCGATTCAAACGCCTGCACGGTCTCTGGGGTCTGGGTCAGCTCGCACGAGAGAAACCCGATCTGTTGCAAACTCATATTGACTCCCTCTCCGATCCAGATATAGAAGTCCGAGTTCAGGCAGCGAAAATACTGGGCGATTCGCGAGAAGCCTCCGCCGGGGAGGCTCTCGTGCCAGCTCTGGACGACTCATCTCCGCGCGTAAGGGCCTTCGCCGCCATCGGCGTCGGAAAGTGCGGGAATCACATGGCGCTTTCAAAACTCTTCGAACAACTCGCCGCCAACGACGACCAGGATCTCTTCCTCCGCCATGCCTGCGTCCAGGGCATGTGGTATCTCCACGACAGCGAACGGATGATGAAAGAAGGGCGAATCAATCCTGCCCCTGCTGTGCGTCTGGGGGTTCTCCTCACCCTGCGCAAGCTATTGGACCCCAGAGTGAAATACTTTCTCACTGACGAAGTTTCTCGCATCCGAAACGAGGCGATCCGAGCGATCCACGATCTCGATTTCCTCACCGCCCTACCCGATCTGGCGGAGGAACTCCTCTCGCCCCGCAACGAGAGCGAAGAAAGTCGCCAGGCGTCTAACCCGCAGGAACTCATGCTCCAGATGCGCCTGATCAACGCCAACTTTCGTGTCGGGACGCCCAAGTGTGCCCAAAATCTGCTCACTTTCGCCGCTCAGGAGAACCGCTCTCTTCTTCTGCGCGAGCAGGCGCTCCGCACTCTGCTGGAATGGAAGGCCCCCGGACCAGTCGATGCTGTGACGGGAGACTATCGTCCCCTGCCCCCTGAGTCTCGCGCTGACATCAAGCCTCAGCTCACAGCAGGACTCTCGCCGATTTTTCAATCATCAGAAAAATCGCTGGTCGGTCTGGCAGCTCGCGTGGCGATGGCCTACGGGATTCCCGCTCCCGCGCCCATCCTGAGCACTCTCCTCCTCGACTCAGCCGCACCGGTTGACGCTCGAATCGCCGCTCTGGAGAGCCTCTCCACCGACAGCCCTTCAGAACTGGATTCTCACTGGCCAACGCTGCTTCAGGAGAAGAACCCCGAACTCCGAGCTGCGGCCATCACGGCTCTCGCTCGGCACGATGTCGCTCAGGGCAGCACAGCCGCGATCGAAATGGCGAAATCCAAAGACTTGCGACTTCGTCAGCGAGCGTATCACCTGCTAGCCACTCTGAATACACCCGAAACCACCTCTTTTCTCTCCAATCGACTCGCCAAAATCAGCGCCGAGCCGCTCGACTCCCGACTTGATCTGATAGAGAGCGCAGCGGCGAGAGGCGGAGACGCCCTCGCGAAACAAATCGTCGAATACGAGAAATCACTCGATCCCAACGATCCTGTCGCACCGTTTCAAGTCACCCTCAAGGGAGGAGATCCTGCTTCCGGAAAGCGAATTTTCACCAGTCATGCAGTCGGACAATGTACGAAGTGCCATAAAATCGATGGCGACGGCGGAACAGCCGGGCCGGACCTCAGCAGCGTAGGAGCGCAACGCGACCGTGATTTTCTCCTTCGCGCCCTCATCACTCCGAGTGCGGAGATCGCAGAGGGATATGGCATCACCCTCGTCACATTCAAAGACGGCACATCGATCGGAGGTGTTTTGACAAAAGAAACGCCCACTGAGATCGTCCTGAAAATCGCTGATCCGGCCACCACTGACCTGCACCGTGAGCAGGCCATTCCGCTCAAAGAAATACAAAAGCGCGAGCCTGCCGTATCCGCAATGCCTCCGATGGGAGTCCTTTTGAAAAAGACGGAAATTCGCGATCTGATCGCCTATTTAGCCACTCTCCGCAAGGGTGGTGCGAAAAAGGTCCAATAAATTTTGTTATTGGACCGTTCTGTAAGTAATGAGCAGAAAACTTGAACTTCCTCACTTCTGGCTCATACTATCTTTAAGATGAGACTTCCTCTCTTCTTTCTACTCACTTTCGCAACTCCACTTGCGCTGTTCGCTCTGGATCCTCCTTCCAGACGCGGTGGGATATTTGGATTCGGGAAAAGTTCCGGCAGCCAGATTTCTTCCGATCTGTTTCCCACCCAAGGCAATTCGGGAAGCACTACCGTTCCCAGCGCACCTGAGCAAAAGAATATCTTCCGAGGCGGGCACCCCAAAAAGGTGAAGCCCTCTTCCTACGTGATCGAAAACGGACAGAAACTGGAGAAAGCGCTCCCTTCGTCGCAACCCTCCTCTGTAGCACCAGAGCCAGTAAGTGAGGCGATCAGCAGCACCGAGACAGCAGCCACGAAACGGGGATTCTCCTGGCTGCCTTTTGGGAAGAAGGATGCCGATGCCGAAAGCTCGAAGGAAGTCGAAGCACCGAAGACTGTTGAAACTGTCCCTGCTCCACTAATCCAAGCGACTCCGCTGAAAGCAGATACGACAAAAGCGCTCCCAGTGAAGTCGCCTCCGGTTTCCCGTCCCGCTCCTCCAGCTCAGCACGCAGTTCCGCTCGCGACACAATCGCCTGTGGAGGCGAACGATCAGAAAAAAGGAGGGCTTTTGAGTTGGCTCCCCTTCATCGGTCGAAAAGGAGATGATGCGCCTGATGCGCCAATCGTTCCTACAGCACCCCTGATTGCGACGCCGATCGCTGCAACTACGGCACCAGCAGCCAAGCCAACGCCGAGAACTGAGTCGACGGTGACGAAGAAGCCAGAGCCAAAAACCGAAAAACCTGCATCCTCCGACGTTGCGGTATTTGAGATCCGACGCGATCCCAATGCGCCCGTCGTGGAAGAGAAGCCCACGAAATCCGCCTCTGAGAGCACATTCCCTTCTCCTCGATCAATCATTCGCTTTCCGAAAAAGGAAGTCGATCTGACCGGAGCGGAGACCATCATTCAGAACGGAGAGATCGTGAATGAGTCGAATCCTGCCGTCGCATCCGCCTTTGAATCAAAAGCCTCCACTGGCCCCCGCCAGGCACCACAGGTAGTCAACGGAGTAAAAACCTACTCCTCTTGGAAAGATGTGGATGCCCGTCCCGCCTCCGTAGCGGATCGGATTCTCAACCAGATTCGATAATCTGGGAAACGAATCATTACGGCTAGGGTTTCATTACCGAAGCTCTTCTCTGGAGTCTTCTGACGTTCACCCCCTTCAAGATGTCGCATCCCTTCCCCCTTCACATCAGTTCCCTGCTCGTATGCGGAGTACTCTGGCTCTGCATCCCGGCTGGTGGCGAAGAGAACACAAGGTCTGACTTTTCAGCAGCGCCGACAGCTCTCAATCCCGACGAGTTCACTCCACTGGTAAAAACGAGTCCCTTCACACGAGTGCTCAGCCTCTCAGAAACCTATGCACTGCGAGGAATCGCGAATCTCGGAGACCAGCAGGTCGCCACCCTTTATAACAAGGAGACCAAGAAGACCATCGTCGTGACTGCCAAGGGAGATAACGAGGCCGGGCTATCCCTCGTGACAGTCAATCCTGCCACAGATTTGGCCGAAGTTACCGCAAAAGTGGCGCTGGCCGAAGATGAGGCTGAACTCCGATATGATGAAAACCAAATCAATCATCAATCGCGGAGTGCGACTTCGAAAGAAGAACGATCCCATAGTCATAAAAACGATCCCACTCGCGATATTGAACGATTTAAAGCCCTTTCTTCAGAGAATCAGGAGAAGTTGAAGTCATATATCCAATACGTCTTCAAGTCCTATCCCCACATGTCTCGCGAAGAGAAAGGGAATCTCATCCGCGGAGCGATGATTCGATTGAGTGATGGTAGGGGCATCGATATCCCGACGACACCGACGGCTGCATCGACTTCAGCACCCCAAAAAGCGACTGACCCACGGGGTGCCAAAGGAAATCCGGCATCCGATCCGACCTCCAGTAAGGGTGGGCGCAAAGGGAGGAGACGATGATGCGAATCAATCGGCAGTGTAGACTGCCGAAATTATGTGCTACAAACTGCCGCAGCGGTTATCTTAGCCAACCCTGTGCACATCCACCGCAACCTTCCACCACTATTCGCGTTTCACGTCCCCTTGAGCAGGAGTTGGATGTGCTTGAATACACACATCGCTACCCATCACTTAAACCATAGCATTACGAAGTCATTGATTTCCAGTGGCAGTGCCATCTCGACGCGATCATTCTGCCGAAAGGAAATGGTCCCATGAACGGCGGACTCGACTCGGGTGACCTTCTTCGACGAACTGATCTTCAATCGCAGCTCTGAGATGGGTTCGAGGCTATAGTTGGCGAGCGGAATGACAATCCCCTTCTCTCCGGAGAGATAGACGGCGTCAACGAGTGCATGCGAACATTCGACGAGTCGTTCAAGGTTTTTTGCTGGGGCGAGGATCATCTCCCGGATCTCGGCGGGGAAGTCCCAAGGATTGTAACTGCGCTCGATCAAGGGATCTTTCGCTTCTTCCGCGACTTTGCGGCGGTCGAGTGCCGTTTTGATGTAGCTCAGTGCGGGGAGGAAGCCGTACATCGTGACCTTGTCGCTTCGCATCACAGCAGGACTGCCATCGTCGAAGGTCGCCAGTATTTCAGCATTTGCCTTGGGCTTGAGGCTCTGTTTAGCCCCGAGAACCTCGGCTTTGCCCGTGGCCCAAGTGACGGTATCCTGAACTTTCAGTCGATTCAAATTGCGGCCAGAGGTTTGAAACTTCTCCAGAGTGACACAGTCTCCTCGATCTGCGGGCAGGAGATCGTTTAGCACAGCGAGTGGACGATTGTATTCGTCCCTCATCGCGGCTCCGGCCGTGAGGGAAAGGATGCCACCATTCTGCACCCAGGATTTTAGCTTTGATGCAGAGGCTTGGGTCAAATTAGGCCCCGTGAGGAACGCGACACGGTATTTTTCGAGTGCTCCACTCTCGATCTGTCGCTCGGAGAGGATATCGACTGGCACTTGTGCATGAGCTAGAACCATCCAGGTGTGCATGCGATCAAATCCGAAGGCGTTCGTTTCATCCACCGTCCAAACATCGCTGGCGCTGCTGTAGATCAGAGCCACCTGTGCCGGTGCGGGCCTAGCGGACAGGAGCAAGTCCTCGGCGGCTCCAATCTCCCGAGTAATGCTGGCATTGGCCGTCCAGGTCTCTGGTTTCCCCTGCCAGAGATGAGTGCGAAAGTAAGGGCCTCCTTCGTGCGAAGCCCAGATGGGGCCATAACAGAAGTTGTTGAGAATTCGAACTCCGCGGGCGACTTCGCTGGTAGCCTTGAGCTTGATATCCCATGGCTTGCGTCCGGCGTGGGCGATGAGGTGGTGCCCGATGGTCTGTCCTCGTGCCAGCGCGGCGCTGCGCATCAGATCGACATTGAAGCTGGCGCACTGGTAGGATGACGAAAGATTCGCCCAGTCCTCACCCCAGATCGCGTTCTGATCCGGGGAATCGAGCAGTTCGAAGTAATCGACACCTTGGTGGAAGAAATTCGCTCCATAGACGGCCCCATCGCTGAAATTGGCCAAGATTGGAAAATCACCTCCGTAGGCCTCTTTCGCCAGCCGACCCTGTGTGGCCATGAAATCTCCCAAGGCCCGAGTGCGAAAGAGTTGTGACCAGTAGTAGAGCGCAGGAAAGTCAAAGCGCTGAGCGGGAGTAACGATCCTCACCTGATCCCAGTTCTGCACAAGCAAATCGGCAGGAGCAAGGCCTTTCGACTTCAACCAAGTTCGCAAGGCCTCAGTATAGGAAGGGAGAGTGGCCGCCAGTTCCAGGGCTTGTCCCGTGGGTTCGTCTGTAAGTTCGCAGAAAAGCAGATCGCTGACGTGAGCGCCGGCCTGCCGAAAGCTCTCCGCTTCCTGCTGGAATCGAGTCTGCATCTTCTCAAGGTCGGGAAGGCAATAGGAGTTGTCTTTCATGTACCATGCCCCACCGATATGACTGAATGGCTTCTCATTGAACCCAAAGTAGCTAAGAGTCTTCTCCTCCCGCTGTCGCACTCGCTGATCGAATACAGACCAGGCTTTGTCGATATTAGCCGACACCAGAAGAGGAAACTTTTTCGCTTTTCTTCCATGCGTAGGCCATGAATGCAGATCTGCCTGCTTTCCGATGCTCTCGGCGATTTCGAGATCGCGTTTCAGCAGAGCCCGATTTTCATCACTGAGGAGATTCGGCGGCAGATAGATGACGACGGAGTCAGGTGCATTGTCGATCTCGTAGCTGTGCACGATGCTCATTTCGTCCTCGGCCGTGGCGAAATCAATCCGCACTCTCAATCGCGGCGCGAGCTCGGTATAGCTATGGCGCGTGGTGAGATAAAACATCGCACCGCTGTCCTGATAGATCGCAGGAGTGATGTTGCACCAAGGAGTCGCCTCTCCGGACAAAAGCATCTCTGGTTTCTTTACCTGAATGCCAGCTACCGCTCCCGCCTTCCCCAGTGACCAATGAGCATACCAAGGGGCGTGGTAATGATCCGTGAAGAGATGGACGTAGGCGGGCTTGTCATAGCCTTCGCGCAGGGTGACGCGCATGAAGGTCTGAGCTCCGTAGTCGAGATGATTCGGCTTCGCCTCCAGATCCATCGTCAACAGCACCGCATCGACCATCCGGGAGTTCCCAGTGCTATTTTTGTTTTCATGCTTGCTGAATCTCAGAGTCACAGGACCTTCCGGCAATTCAGCCCCGAAACTTCGCCACACCATTCTGTCGCGGGCGGACTGTCCCTCGAAGCTGTGATCGAAGAGTCCATTTCCCAACACACGATCCCCGGCCAGAGCGGTGAGATGGAATGCTCCTCGCCACTTCTGATGACTGCTGTAGCGCACCCAGATATGATAGAGTCCGGCGTCTTTCACCTGCACGGTCGCGCTCGCCGTGCCTGCTGCATCACCGGAAGCACCGCTAAGCATCTTCAACCCAGAGGCCTCGCGAGCGAGATCATCCTCGACCACTCGCCATCCATCCTGCACCGTAAAGCTTTCTGCTTCTAGAAATATCTCACCTCCCATCGAAGCTGTGCAAAGCGATAGGAGCAGAAGAAGGAAGGCAAACGAGTATTTCATGAATGCGCGATCAGTCTGCAAAAGTATGCACAAGCCCTCTCAGAAAAGACAGCTTTTCCTGACCGAAAGAGCAGAGTATCCGCACAATTTTTTACTCTGGCCGGTGTCCGACCAGTTCTGCCAGTCGAGAACGTAGAGCATCCAGACCCTGACCTGTATTGGCCGAAATCGGAAAGATTTCCTGCTTGAGGAAGCGCTGCTGCAAGGCCGCGCAAAGATCCTGCGCCTCCGGCAGATCCATCTTATTTGCGACGATTAGCCAAGGTCGATCGACCAGTCGGTCATCATAGAGCTTCAACTCCTGTCGCAGAATCTGAATGTCAGATACAGGATCACGGGTATCCACCCCAGCGGTATCGACGACGAACAGGAAAATCGAACATCGGCTGATGTGTCGAAGGAAATCGTGCCCCAGCCCCACATTGCGATGTGCTCCCTCGATCAGACCTGGAATGTCAGCGACCGTCGCTCGCAGGAAACCAGGGAACTCGACGACTCCGACCATGGGCGTCAGAGTGGTGAAAGGATACGCAGCGACCTTCGGAGTCGCATTGGAGAGCGCTCCTAGCAGGGTGGACTTGCCCGCATTCGGAAAGCCTACTAGCCCTACATCGGCAATTCGGCGAAGTTCCAGCGCGAACCAACCAGATTCTCCTTTCGTACCCTCGGTAAATTCAATGGGAGCCTGATTGGTATCCGTGCGAAAGCGCCAATTCCCTTTACCTCCCACACCACCCTTGCACAGAAGGAAGGTCTGTCCGTTCTCGGTCAAGTCAGCGACCACGTCATCTTCGTCGGGGGAATCAGATCGTGTATCCTCTTCCCCATCCATTTCTCGATCAGAAGGAGGCGGGCAACGATGTACAACGGTTCCCGGCGGCACTTTTAGAATCAGCTTCTTACCGGAGCGTCCGGTCATTTTCTGATTCCGTCCCGGCACCCCCATTTCTGCACGATAATTGGACTGAAAAAAATAGCTTCTCAGATTGTCAGTATGCGGATCGACGATTAGTTCAATGTCTCCTCCATCCCCTCCGTCTCCTCCGTCAGGGCCGCCTTTGGGGACGAATTTTTCGCGTCGAAAACTGGTACAGCCGTTCCCGCCGTCCCCGGCTTTGGCGAAAATTCGGATATAATCGACAAACATAATCAAAAATTTAGAAAAATTGTATCACTCAACTTGGACGTTTCATCCCTAGAATCGATTTTTCGTCGAAACAAGGCGTTCTGCTGAGGCCTTGCTCCAGAAAAAATACTTTTCCTCACAAGTTATTCACATCGTTGTTCAACGAGACTTGAAGCGAAAGTCGCGAGAAAGAAAGGATTTTCCACAGATAGTTCGCAGATTCTTCACGAGTTATTCACAAAATTTCGCTGAAAATTTTCAAATAATTTCTCAACTATCTGAACTTTTCTAGAGACTCTTCTTCCCCTCACTCCGATTCTCCCATCAGCGATTCCTTCACTGCTGCGAGAAAGCGAGCCTCCGCCTCTGCTAAAGGAGCCGCTATCCGCGCTCCAGCAGCCAGCGCATGACCTCCTCCGCCAAAGCGAGCACAAATCGGCCCAACGGCAAATCCACTCTTCCCCCGGCTGCTGATTCGGATCATGCCATCCGGCAATTCTTCGAACAGGACCGCGATATTCACCGTGTCGATGCTACGTAGCGTATTGACCAAGCTATCCGTATCACCGGGCTGCAAACCTAGCCTGCGCGTCAGGGAATAAGGCACGCTCACGCTGGCACAGCGTCCGGCGAAGTCGAGCCGCAAGCGTTCGAGCAACACTTGAGACGCCGCGATGCCTCGAAGTGGGGTCGTATCATAGAGCTGCTCATTCATTCGTCCCCAGTCGATTCCTTGCTCGATCAATGAAGCAGCAATGCGCAGAGTCTCCGCCGTGGTTGATGGATAGCGAAATCCACCAGTATCCGTCGAAATCGCTGCCATCAGATTCTCGGCGATGGAAGTATCGAGAGGCCAGCCTGCTACTTCTGCCAGCCGCCAGATCAGCACTCCAGTCGCCGGTGAATCTGGAGCCACATGAACGAGATCACCGAAGTGTGTGTTGCTGATGTGGTGGTCCAGATTGATCGTCGTTGTTGCCTGTTCTCCCATTTTCCAAACACAGGCATCGACTCGCTCTGGGGCCGCGCTGTCGAGCACCACGAAAAGATCGAAAGG
>CAUJIH010000052.1 GCA_963205275.1 Verrucomicrobiota bacterium
CCACGCGAGCCTTGAATTCGGGATCATGTCTTCTGCGTCTTTTCTTCATTGATGTGTGTATTAGGGTTTTAGGTTACACTCTTCTCGCGTTTCTGACCATCGTAGTTTAGTCACTGGCCTGATTTATTGGGAGCCGCTCAGGATGTGTCTATTACGATCTAGTCTCTCTGCTGGGAGTAGTATTCGATTGCTTTCCGATACGGGGCACCGAGGGGAGGCCACTGTTCCTGAGCATTCAGTGGAATCCATATGCCGTTTTGCTCCGTTAGGTGCTGCAAGTCTGCTAGGAATACTCGGAGTCGCACTCGATATCGAGTGATGGAATAGGAAAATTCGATAAGCTCGCGACTTTTGGAGGTGTCTAGATCTGAGGTGCCGGGTAAACGCCAGAGGCCTCGTCTTCTAGAGCCACCTTCTTGGGTCAAAAATATTTGTCCATCTTTCTCGAATATTGCCACAGTTTCCTCACAAAGTGTCGGGTGTATTTTCTCCCTTTTTTTTGGATAGAAATTGGTCACACCTAGAGTCGATGCCATACAGAGTGATGAAACCGGGCACGACGCACAGAGAGGGGTCCCGGGCAGGCAGATCGTCTGCCCCAATTCCATGAGAGCGGAATTGAAGGATCGTGCGTCGAGAGTAGGAAGTAGCGTTTCTGCCAGAGTCCAGAGCTTCTTCTCTCCGATGTAATCGTCGATGCGCTCTTCAATGACAAATATCCGAGAAAATATCCGTTTGATGTTTCCGTCGAGAATTGGAACAGACTGGTCGAAGGCAAAGCTTAAAACGGCTCCTGCTGAGTACCGTCCAATTCCTGGTAGAGCCAGCACCTCGTTCAGATTCTGTGGAAATTTACCGCCATAGTCGTGGGTGATGATTTGAGCCGTGCGCCACAAGTAACGGGCTCGATTGTAATATCCCAAACCCTGCCATACCGTGAGGACCTCTTCTTCGGTCGCCCCTGCCAGTTCTGTCCAAGTAGGAAAGGCATTCATCCAGCGTGCGTAGAATCCTCGATTCAGTACCACTGCGATGCGCGTTTGTTGGAGCATCATCTCGGAGACGAGAATTGCATACGGGTCTCTAGTCTTACGCCACGGGTAATCTCGCCCGTTCTTTCTGTACCAAGAAATCAGCAGTCGCTGAAAGGTTTTGATCGTCTCATATTGATCCCACGTCTCTTCTAAATCCATATCTCGAGTTACTTCTGTTTGAGGTCCTGCGTAATTACCGAGCTGAGCAGGAAAAGGAGAAATTCGTTTTGATGCAGAATTTAGTCGAGAAATTCCAGCTTGCGTCCATAGTTCCCGAGAACTCTCACTCCGAGTCCGTCCACAGCTTTTTGTTCACTCGGGCGATTTGAAGAAAATTCCGATTGGCGGAAAGAATGATTGCGAAATGGCGGAAGAGGTTCAGATTTAAAACACTGTAAAAACACTGTCCCTAATTTATTCAAATGGCTACTATTACGAAACGAGATCTGGTAATCCGAATCAGCAATGAAACGGGACTTACCCAACAGGAAGTGATGAGCGTCCTCCAGTCTTTTATTGAGGAGGTTACTTCAACCCTTGCTGCGAACGACGACATCGCGCTCCGCAACTTTGGGTCTTTTCAAGTGACTAAAACCAAGCCGAAGATTGGTCGCAACCCCAACAAGCCAGAAGTCGCCGTCCCGATTCCAGCGAGAGCAATCGTGAAATTCAAGGCTGGCAAGGTTCTGCGTGAGCGCGTCTCCAAGGTGCTCCCGAAGCTTTCTTGAGTCCGGCAGTTCCATCCGAACTGCTCTTTTATCTAAATCACATGTTTCACGAGAGTTCTCGTGAAACATGTGATTTTTTACTTGCGACTTGGCGAGTTTTGTAGTACAAATCCCGCCTTTTTGACCGGATTTGTGGAAATTTTTCTGATTATTTAAATCGCTCTTACTCAGTTTATGGCAAAAAAAATACCTCGGCAAAGCAATCCTGAAGAATCCAAGCCAAAGGGAAGTAAAAAATCGCCTTCTGTAAAAGCGCCTTCTGTAAATGTCGATTCGACAAATAAGGCTGGTTCCAAGACTGGTGGAGCAAAGAAGACGAATCAGAAATCTGAAGAAAAGTCGCCGAGGAAGAAGGTTGAAGCTGGTGAAGGAGGTGACGCAGTGAAGACTCCCGCCTCAAAGAAGGCGAAGCTCGTGCCATCCGAAGGTGGGAAGCAGATAAAGAAAGTCGAAAGGGCATCAGATGCGAAGGTGAAGAGCGGTCGAAAAAAAGATAGTGCCGCTGAGGACACTGGATTGACGAAGTCTAAGTCTACTACGAAAAAGTCTACTTCGGGTAAGAGTGCAAAGGCAGGAAAGGCTGAAAAGCCATCGAGAAAGTCTGTCGCAAAGGATCCTGTCCTCAAAGGAAAAAAAGCTTCGGATGCGAAGGCAAATGCGAGCGGAGAGAAAGGCGATTCAGCCCTAGCTCCCACTTCGAAGAAGTCAAAATCCGCAGCAGACAAAAGCGAAGAAGTGGCGACGAATCAAAAGAAGTCTCCGAAAGCTCCAGAAGCTGAGGTCGGTTCCAAAAAGGAAAAGAAGCCAGCGGGAAAGAAATCCAATAAAGGAGATGACTCTCAGGTGCTCGCTCTATCCGAAAAGGAAGCGCCGAAAGAGAAAAAGAGAGGGCGCAAGTCAGCGAAGTCTACCGTTGTGGAGAGCTTGGTTCCCAAGAGGCGGCTCGCGAGAAAGCGTCCGCCATTGCTGGGATCGAGTTCACCGGGAGGAGCGCAGAGTTTTGCTAGCGGCGAAGTTCGCACGAGTGAAGCAGTAGCGCCCGCTAAGAAACTTTCAGCATCATTTTTAAAGCTTCAGCGGAATCGTCTGATCGATCTTCGTGACTCATTGATTGATAAGGTTTCAAAAGTGACGAGAGATTCTCTAGGGAGAGGGGATGACTCTGAAGCTGCTTCGGCGTTTGGCCAGCATCAGGCGGACGCTGGTAGTGATGCCTATGATCGTGATTTCGCTCTGAATATTCTTTCGAAGAATAAGGATACGTTTTATGAGATTGAGGCAGCAATCAAGCGGATCGATTCGGGAGAATATGGGATCTGTCAGTATTCCGGTGAGATGATTCCTCAAGCTCGCCTTGAGGCGGTCCCGTTTGCTCGATATACCGTCGAGCACCAGGAGCGAATCGAGCGTGAAGAAGCGATGGGGGTGAGTCGCCACTCGATGACGTCCATTTTTGGGGCGGAGGAAAAGGAGACTATCAAGACCTCAGATGAGGAAGATGAGGAAGACTGATAATGCTCTCGATCACCTATTGCCACTGGCTGAAGTGACGGGTTCGTGGAGAAAAATCACGGATTTCCGAAATTTTCTGAAATAAGTGGTTGAGAATTTCGCAAGCGGCCTCATATTCCCGCCCCTCGAAAGAAATACTTTTTCCAACCAGACATGCCACGAGAAGTCATTATTCTTGAATGCACCGAAGCGAGAGCTGATGGTGCACGCCCCTCCATTTACGCTACAACGCGTAATAAAAAGAGCCTGCGCACTCCAGGTCGTCTGGAGAAAGTGAAATTTAATCCCTATCTGAAGCGCCGCACTCTTCATCGCGAGAAGCGCTAATTTTCATAGGCTGATACATCTACTGAGATCATGGGTCCGAAAACTGAGCAAAGAGCTATCAATCTGCGTCGTGCAAATCGACGTATGCCTCGCCGTCGTTTTGACATTCCACTGGAAAAGGTCAATTACCTAAATCCGGAGTTCCTACGGAACTTTACGACGGAGTCTGGAAAGATTTTTGCACGGCGTACGACTGGCGTTTCAGCAAAGCTGCATCGTCGCATCACGCGAGAAATCAAGCGTGCTCGTGCGTTGAATCTGATGTGAGAAACAGGCTGAGGGACTGAATTTTTCGAATAGGGTTGGGTCTTAGACTCAACCCTATTTTGTTTTTGTCACAGATTCACTTCGCGAAAAGTGCATACTGTAGCACGCGTGTCGGCGAAGAGGTGGCAGTCGGCGTTCGAGTGGAGGAATGAAATTCTATATTTGTGCTGACGAGATCGCCACTATGCGGCCAGACAAGATTCGCGGTTTTTCGTCGCGAAGATGAGATGGTAAGGCAGGCTGGTGTGGGTCGAGGGCGTGGCGAGACTTGGCTGGCGTCCCTGCCGGGATGCTGGTGAAATGGGGCCGATGTTCCGGTGGTGTCGTCGCATCGCTCCTCAACCACTGGCTACTGGCTGGAAAGCCTCCGGCCTTCTATCGGGATGCGGCAGCAAGGGAATCTTTCCGGAAAGGCGCAGCCTAGAACTCCGTAGCTCACTGACGAACTTGCGTGTCATTGCGGAGCGCGATGGGATAAGCGTGAGAGCTGGACACTCCTATTGAATCGGATTTTCAGACCTTGGCTGGGCGGCAAGCTGCTTCTCGTCCTCCCGAAAGGAGTTGAATTGTAACTCAGTGGGTGACCGCGACTCAGATCTCCCACCTCCCATCATATCGGAACGACCCAGCGGCCAGGCAGAGGATGACCATTTTCTTTTTAAGATAACCTGTCCCTATAAATTTACTCGAAGAGCGTAGAGGGTAACTATTTCTCTCCTCTTGCCTTGTCATTCGATTTTTCTGATTTTGAGGAATTTGCCTCCGGAGTCGATGCGGTCTCAGGTTTGGAAGTGGTCTCCGGTTTGGAAGTGGTCTCAGGTTTGGATGCGCTCTCCGGCTTGGATGCGCTCTCCGGCTTGGATGTGGTCTCCGGCTTGGATGCGGTCTCCGGCTTGGCGCTCGTGGTGGCCTTGGACGCAGTAAGCGGTTTTGGCTTGATCAGTGATTTGAAGGCTGCTTTCGATCTCATCGTTTCCAACTGGGTGTTCTGCCGCATTAGCCATCCGACGGTGAGGAGGGCGATCAGGGCACCGAAGAATTCACGAGTTTGTTCTACACGGGGCGCTCCGGGATTCATACTCTCTCGCATCATCAAGAAGTCTTCTGATCCAAAAATGTTCTCATACAGACCGGGTGCGGCGATCGCTAGTTCGATGATACAGGCAATGGAGGCGATTTTTAACAGGATGCTAGGAACTCGACAGAAGCAGATCAGAGCGCATAGAACAGCGATGAGTAGGTAGAAGCAGAGCCACAGAATCGTATCGATCACGGATGCGTGATAGTAGATATCAGAGTCGAAGTCATCATGCTGTAGCCAAGCGAACCATGCGAACATTGCGGCAAGGAGAAGATTAATGACCAGAAAGGGAGGGCGAACTTGGATTTTCATGAATCAAGAGAAGAGGTAATCGTATGTGTCAATCAGTGCGCCGTTTTCCGAAGTTCAGCAAGTGGCGAAAACCATTAAAATGTTTCTGTGTAAATTTCACTTGTCAATGTGTCGAATCGGCGCACATTAACCACCTTTCCGAATCGGAGAGTCTGTGCCGAACGGATATCCCGGAGAATGCAGCCGTAGCTCAACTGGATAGAGCACCTGACTACGGATCAGGAGGTTTGGGGTTCGAATCCCTACGGCTGTGCCATCGGAAACTCGGGGTGTAGCGCAGCCTGGTAGCGCGCGTCGTTCGGGACGATGAGGTCGCAGGTTCGAATCCTGTCACCCCGATTTGCGTTCACTCGGTTTCTGTTAGGTGAATGAGGCTCGTATGGGAAAATCGTCATGCAGGAGGAAATTCTGTTCTTCTGAGGATTTGATGAATTCTTGCCTGAGTCACTGGCAGGCTTTTTGGATTTTCATTACAATGTGAGTTCGGATTTGCGATTTCTAGGGAAGCAGTCCACCGTTTTGCCATCATGTCATTGGAACAGAAAGTTGCTATCATCACTGGCGGTGCCTCTGGTATCGGGCAGGCCATCTCAGAAACCTTCGCTGCGTCAGGAGCCTCCGTTGCGATTTTCGATCTCGACGAGGCATCAGCGCAGGCCACTGTGTCGGCGATCACTGCTGCGGGCGGAACGAGCCAGTTTTTTCGCTGTAACGTCGCCGAGGCTGCCTCGGTTCAGGCGGCGGTGGAGGGCGTAAAGGCTGCGTTCGGAGGGATCGATATTCTCGTCAACAACGCCGGGATTGCCAATATTGGGACGGCAACAAATACGAGTGAGAATGACTTTGACCGAGTGATGCAGGTGAATGTGAAGGGGGTTTTCCTTTGTCTTCAGGCGATCTTGCCAGTGATGGTGGAAGGTGGTGGAGGTGTAGTATTAAATATGTCGAGCATCGCAGCGATCACGGGACTGAGGGATCGCTTTGCCTATTCCTCCAGCAAGGGTGCGGTCCACACCATGACGCTCTCTGTCGCTGCGGATTACCTCGATCATAAGATTCGCTGCAATGCGATCTGTCCGGCTCGTGTCCATACGCCCTTCGTTGATGGGTACCTCGCAAAAAATTATCCGGATAATCGCGATGAGATGTTTGAGAAGCTCTCGAAGGTCCAGCCTATTGGTCGCATGGCTCGCCCTGACGAAATCGCAAAGCTGGCACTGTATCTGTGTAGCGACGATTCCTCGTTCATCACCGGCCAGACGTACAATATTGACGGCGGCTACATGAATCTGAGAAACTGAGACAGTTCGTTACGCGAGGCAAGCGCCAGCGAATTTTTCGGTGAATCGACTGCGGTCTTTTCGTCTGCATCTGGCGCTTGTCTGAGAAGTAAAAAAGGGCGGAATGCATGGATGCATCCCGCCCTTATCCGAGGGGTCACACGGAACTGAAGTCCCGATTAGTAGGGTAGTTCACGAATGTAGAGATTCTTGAAATACAACTCGCTGCCGTGGTGCTGCAGTTCGATTTGATCAGCACGGATGAGCGGCTCGAGTCCGGTCTTGTCCCAGTAGTTTTCCAGCTCGGTGCGATCCACGACTTGTTTGCCGTTCAGCCAGATGCTAACGCGGCTCCCGACCATGCGGATGTAGAAGGTGTTCCACTCTCCGACAGGATTGTCAGCGATGACGAGAGCTTGGTTTCTGGCTTGCCTGTTGTTCCAGAGTCCACCTGATCCGAGATTACGGCCTGTCCGATAGGATTCCACCCACTGCTGAGGAGTTGTCGGTTCGGAGCCGTCCTTCATAGTCGCGTACCATGGATCCCAGATTTGGACTTGTGGTGTGCCTCGCAGGTAGAGTCCGCTATCCGCACCGGCAGTGATTTTCCAGTCGCAATACATCTCGAAATCGCCATAATCCTTCGCGGTGCAAAGGCTGGCACCCTTTCCATCATACACGAGCGTGCCTTCTTTGACGGACCAGTGGTCTTTCATCACTTGATCGGCAGCGGTCTGCGCTTCCTTCAGCGCGCCACCAGCTAGGGCGCGACGTTCGACGGCGTTCTTATGGGCTAGTCCCTTCCATCCGGTGAGATCCTTGCCGTTAAACAGCGCAGTAAAGCCAGCTGGAGGCGTGTTATCGGGCTGATCCTTCAGAACTGGTGCGGACAGAGAGAGGTCGGCAAGCTTAATGTTGCGGAACTCCATGGGATCCGTATGGCCTGCGAAGACGATGCGTCCGGTGCGGTTCCGCCGTCCATTGAAACCGGCCTCGAGCGGGGCGTGCTCTTCTAGGAAGGTGTCGAGAATGACGGCACCATTTAGAATGACCATGATGTGATCGTCGATGGCAATGATGGTTTCCTGATTCCACTCACCGACAGGTTTTAGGTATCCGGTTTTGGCCGGGACGTGACCATACACAGAGCCGTGAACTTGCCACGGCTTCAGCCACGAAAGCTTCCGAGGTTTTCCGTCCACGATGGCCTCTCCACCGTATTTCGATCCTTCGGTGTCCAGAATCTGGATTTCTAGTCCATCCTGAGCAGGGCGACCATTTTCGGGGACGCGAATTCCGATCCCATTATTGCCGCTTTCTTCCAGCTTGAATTCGAAGGAGAAGGCAAAGTCTCCGTAGTCTTTATCTGTTTGCAGGACTTTGCCTCCAGGTTTGCATACAAGCACTCCGTCTTTCGCAAAATAGCCTTCCGTATCTCCGGTCCAGCCTGTGAGATCCTTTCCGTTGAATAGTTCTTTCCATTCGGCTGACTGGAGTGTCGTGAGCGGACGCTTGGCGGCCTCGACGTTTGGATCAGGCTTCGGAGCCGAAGCTTTGGGAGCTTGGGCCATCGAAACCGAGGTAGAAAGGGCCAGTGCGAAGGCACCGGCCAAACCGATGATGTGGGGATGTTTCCTCATGGCTGGCACGAGAACACAGGGGCGATGGTTCAACAAGTGCGCAGTTGCGTCTGATTGGATTTTTTCTCGCTTCGTTGAAGCCCCAGATAATGAATTGGGGATCAGCCCTTTCCCTTAGTTCGCGTGCTTTTCTTTCGACTCACCTGCTTTTCGATGAAGTCCACGATCATCCCGGCGATATCTTTTCCCGTAGTTGTCTGGATGCCTTCGAGTCCAGGAGAAGAATTCACTTCCATCACTAAGGGACCGTGATTCGAGCGCAGGAGGTCCACCCCGGCTACATTAAGTCCGAGTATCCCAGCCGCACGAACGGCGGTAGATCGTTCTTCCGGGGTGATTTTCACCACGGAGGCACTGCCGCCGCGATGAAGGTTAGAGCGAAATTCGCCTTCTTTGCTCTGACGTTTCATCGCTGCGACGACCTTACCCCCAACAACAAGACAGCGAATATCGGCTCCTTTCGCCTCTTTGATGTATTCCTGAGCCAGAATATTCGCATTTAACCCACGAAAGGCCTCGATCACTGATTCTGCTGCTTGGCGAGTTTCGGCCAAGACGACGCCCACGCCTTGGGTCCCTTCGATCAGCTTGATGACTAGAGGGGCACCGCCGACTTGATCAATCAAGGCATCGGTGGCTCGCGGATCGTGTGCAAACCCCGTCACGGGTAGTCCGATTCCTTTTCTCGCCAGTAGCTGGAGACTCCGCAGTTTGTCTCGTGCTCGCGAGATGGCGACGGATTCATTGACGCTGTACACTCCCATCATTTCAAATTGTCGCACGACGGCGCATCCGAAGAAGGTGTAGCTGGCTCCGATTCGGGGGATGATGGCGTCGAATCCATCCAGCTTTTGACTGCCTAGGAAGATAGCGGGGCGCATAGAGGTGATCTCCATGTGGCAGCGGACGTAGTCGATCACATGGACTTCGTGTCCCTTGTCGACCCCGGCTTGATAGAGAGCGTGGGTGGAGTAGAGGCTTTTGTCGCGGGAGAGGATGGCGAGTTTCATCGGTGAGGACGGACGAAAAAAGAGGATGTCTCTATGCGTGTCGCGGCTTGTTCTTTGAACCCAGTTTATAGGAAGATGCGGGATCGACGGTAAAGCGTCCAGAGGTGGCTACTCGTCCGAGAAGCATGGGAAAGAGCATGTTCTGTCGGTTGGTCAGACTGAGATCGATTTTCCAGAGATGAGGGCCGAGGGATACCGGAATGCAAATGAAGGGCCGTGATTCTTCTTGGCCGCCGGAATTTCGCACGGTGCGGAATTCGAGCAAGGGGCAATCGTATTCACCGATGGATCGAGTGAATCGTGATGAAGCGGGAGGGAGAGAGAATCGTATTCTTGCTTCACCGCTATCTGTCTCATAGGCTTCCCAGTGGGAGGTGTGCAGGCTGGAGCTGCGGGCCCCGGTATCAATTTTAGCTTTGACCCGTAGGTTGCCGAAGTCGGGGAGGCTCAGCCATTCCCGCCATCCAATCATGATCGCGCTGGATTGATCTGCATTCACAGAGGCACGATGTAAGCGACGGAGTATCGAATTCGATGAATCAAAAGTCTGAAACGTCTAACCTGGCGGCCAGCCTAGATCGCGTCCTGACAGAAAGTGAATGTGGAGATGAGGAACTACTTCTCCTGCGTATTTTCCGTGATTGATTACCAAGCGGAAGCCTTTTTCAAATTCGTCACATCCCATCTGTCGAGCGATGTTTCCGGCAGCCAGCAGCAGGCGACCGAGGATTACCGCATCTTCATCCTTCGCCTCTCCAACCCGAGGGATGGGCTTGCGTGGCACGATCAGAAGATGAGTCGGAGCCTGAGGCTGAATATCGCGAAAGGCCACGGAAAAATCGTCCTCATACACGATCTCAGCCGGAATCTCTTTAGCGATGATCTTTTCGAAGAGTGTCATGACACGATGATTAGGCGAAGTTCCGGATTCTCTGTGCTGATTTCAGTTTTGATCTCCAGAATGTATTCATTGAGTTCTCCCCGGAGTAACTCACATCGTTCGCTCCATCGCCGAGCGCCCATGAGGCGACGGATGCCGCTCTTCATGCCATGCAGTTCCACGCGCTGAGGACCACTAACGACTGCGGAGTGAATTGAGTCAGACAAAAGTTGGAAAAACAGCAGTTCATACCCAGATCCAGCCCGGCGAGCCAGTTCACTCAATGAGATTCGGACGGGAGGTGGTGTGCGATCAATTCTCGCTGCGATATGTGCCAAACCCATGGAGGATAGGGTCTTCGCAATGCGGGTGAAGAGATCTTCAGAGTCGATGTAGGTGCCCTTGTAATGATTTGCGAGGAAGTTCTCGACTCCGCGAGAGATGTCAGAGACGATCCACTCTGGGACATCCGTACCATTCGCGGCACGATGTAGGGTGGTGGAGAGCCATTCTGGCTCGCAGAGCACGAGACTGCACGATCCGACGCGAATGTAGGGGAGTTCACTGGGCAGAGAGATCATGGACGGGAAGCGGTTGCATGAATGAGCGGTCAGGATTTGATTCCAAAGAGATCAAGTTGTCGGGTGTCTTCACGACGAGGAGTTTTCTCAAGCGTGTCGATGACTTCAGTAAACTCACCGACGTCCTTAAATTCGCGGTAGACCGAAGCGTAACGTACGAACGCCACAGGGTCGATTCGCTGCAAGTGCTGCATTACTCTGGGACCGATGATGCGAGTAGGAATCTCTCGCAGATTGTCTTCGGCGAATTCACTGATAATTTCGTCAACGGCGGTTTCGAGAACGTCCAGCGAGACTTTACGCTTTTCACAGGCTTTGATGAGTCCCCCGAGGAGTTTCTCTCGCTTGAACGGCTCGCGTGTGCCGTCGCGCTTGACCACTAGCACGTCGCGGCGCTCCAACTGCTCGTATGTCGTGAAGCGGAAGCCGCACTCAAGGCACTCCCGACGACGACGAATGGAAAACCCGTCTTTAGAAAGGCGGGAATCAATGACCTTATCGTCCAGACTGTTGCATTTAGCGCAGCGCATGAGAGAAAACGCGAGAGAAAAACCAATTCTTAAATCTAAGAATTTCCTCAACCTTGCAACTACATATTGTGGTGTCAATGAAAATTCGAGCACAATATGTGGGATTTTGCCAAAATTCTCGAAGTTGTGTGGGTGCGCTCTTGAATTCGTTGGTGAACATGTGAACTGACAGTGAGGGAATCGATGGGTAATTCTTTGCTTGAGCGAATCGCATTCAAAATCAATCTTTTCAGCGTATGCCTGTCCTGACCACTCACTCCATCATCGATTTCCCTATCGGGAATCTTCCGCTTTGCGATCACCATGCGGCTCTGGGGGCGGAGTGGCAGTGCCATGAGAATGCCTGGATCGCGATGGAGGACCTAAGCGGGTTGGAGCCCACTCGGCCTGTGGTGTTGATCGACACTCAGGGTACGCCTCTGGCATGGACGAGTGCCCACGGTTCGGAGGGTGGAGAAAGGGTTCTGGCGGTGCAGTCGTTTCTGATTCGTTACTCTTGGGAGCTGCTACGTGCCAATGAGTCGTATCTGGCGACGCTGACGCATTCTGAGATACTGGGAACTGTTCATCCCGGCGTCTCGATTCTGAGGGGGTACGTTCGCTTGGCGGAAGGAGCGGAATTATTACCTGGCGTGGTGATCGAGGGCAACGTCGTGATCGATTCCGGCTCGAAGATCGGGCCGAACTGTTACTTGCGTGGGTTGACTAGCATCGGGCCAGACTGCCATGTGGGCAATGCTGTAGAGATCAAGAACTCGATTCTTCTCTTCCACGCTTGTGTAGGACATCTTTCCTACGTGGGAGATTCGATTCTCGGGGAGCGCGTAAACCTAGGAGCAGGCACCATCACTGCGAATTTTCGGCATGATGGAAAGAATCATCGCACGATGGCTGCAGGAAAGCTGGTGGATACGGGTCGTCGGAAGTTCGGTGCGATTATCGGTGATGATGTCCACACGGGTATTCACACATCCATTTATCCAGGCCGCAAGATCGGTGCTCGCGCTTCGACGCTCCTAGGTGAGGTGGTTCGACAAGATATTCCTGCGGTGATGGATGAGAAGGCTTCGTGATCGGGATTATAGGACTCGAACGACACTTATTCCTCTAAAAGCCCGTGTTTTTTCGGTATCTCTAGAGTTTCCTTAATTGGTAGAGATTCGACTTTGCGTCCTTTCCAGCCTGTCATCGGTTCCGCCATGAACATAGAATTGATAATCGCCTCTTCGGTAGCTTCGAAGGCAGCGAGGAAGAGGGGATCGATTCGCTCATTGCGCAGGACATTCATGGAGACTGTTTTGGATTGAGAATGATAATCGCGACGAACATCTGGGCTGGCGTTGTTCTCGCCTAGATGCAGTATGCCGAGATCGCGTGCTCGCGCTCGTTGTTCCGGCTTTTCCGAATCTTGTGCGTGCGTGGAGGATGTGTTTATGCTGAAGAAAAAGATCGGAATCTACAAAATTCGGAAAGTGAACTGGATCATGTGAACTGGATCATGATAGCACTCAGAATTTCGTGAGCGGATTCTTGCGATTCGTAAGAGGTAGTGGTACCCGTGCGCTTCCTAGGCGATGAGATTCGAAGACGGACAGAATCATTTCGGTCACCATCTCTCCGTCGGCAGCGGAGCAGAGCGGGGCACGATTTTCTGAAACGGCTGCGATCAGGTCGAGCGCGGGGATCTGGTGATCCATCAGGTGCTGGTGAAGGTCGAGCAGAGGCTCCGGTTTTCCGATGCCTGCGGTGGAGATGATCTCCCAAGGCTGGGCCTCCGTCCCCGGGCGTAAAGGGTTGCCCGCTCGGTAGTGGGCGAAGGGATCCTCGTCGATGCGCAGATCGATGACGCCAGCGTTGCCGACGAACTGAAGGCCGAATCCGCCCCCTTTCGCCCCGGCGCGGGCGAGGGAATCGAAGAAGACCGGGATTCCTCGTTCGGTTTCATATCGTGCATGGATCTCATCTCCGATCAGAGGACTGACTCCTTCGGCTCCGTCGTGAATGTCAGCGGAGCTGGCGAGTTTCCCCTGTTGGAGAACGGTGGCGCTGCACGAGAGAGGTTTTCCGGTGAAGTAATGTGCGAGATTGAAGAGATGCGAGCCGAGCACCCAGAGATCGAGCCCACCACCCCGGTGGTCTTCCTTGCCACGAGCTCGAATTTCCAGCCACTGCCCGATGGCCCCGTCCTCGATCAGTTGGGCCACGACGGGCAGGACAGGGTGGTAGCGATTTCGATGAGCAATCGCGATTTTGGTACCTCGTTTCGCTGCGGTGGCGGTGATTTCATCCGCTTCGATCAGATCGCGGCAATAGGGCTTTTCGACGTAGATTCCTTTCGCTCCGGTTTCGATGGCTGCCAGAATCATGTCGCGGTGGTGCGTGATATTGCGCGGACAGACAGCGACCAGATCGGGAGTGGAGCTCTTCAGCATCTCGCGGTAATCCGCAAAAGCGGCGTCAGCACCCAGATGAAGGCGTTCGACTGCCTTTTCGCGGCCTTTTGCCGAAGGATCGGCAAGGGCGATGATTCGTGCCTGTGGGATGTCCAACCAGACTCTGTCAAGTCCGTGACCATACCCTCCTAGGTCTGTATCTCCGATGACGCCGACCGTCCAGATTTTCTGAGAATCGTCGCTTTTTCCAGAAAGAAAAGGCGCAAGGAAGCAGGAGGAAATCACGCCATTGAGAAAGTTTCGTCGAGGGAGGGAATTCGGTATCATCAGAGGATGATGGCAGGAGGAAAATCGCGGTGCAAGAGGCATATTTATGCGGAAAGAGGACGCTGATCGGGCGTATCACGGAGACACTTTTACGAATTAGGTTGAAAAGATTTTCGATTTTCGATACATCCGATGTATGTTCAGACTTCGAATCATGCGCCCGACGGATTATGATGCCGTCGCCGAATTGATTTATCTTTCGACGAATTCATGGTATCAGGCGCGACTCGGCTATCCAATCTTTCGTTGTCGCCCAGAGGAGTGCCGGGTTTTCTGCGAAGTCTATGGAGACCTCGATCCCGACTGTGCCCTAGTGATCGAGCATCAGAGGACGGGATTCCTCGCTGGATCGTGCTTTTTTCATCCTCGGGAGACGCATCTCTCTCTCGGGATCATGAATGTGCATCCGAACTACTTCGGGCACGGGATCGCCGGACGTCTGCTGGATCGGATCATTGAGGAGGCGGAAAGCCGCGATCTGCCGCTGAGACTGGTCTCGAGTGCACTGAATCTCGACTCATATTCACTTTATAACCGGAATGGCTTTTCTCCATTCTGCATCTATCAGGATTTGCTGATTTCCGTGGCGGAGGATGGACTGCCAGACGATCGGCAGAAAAAGAAACTGCCTCATGTGCGAGAGGCTGAGCTGGAGGATATCGTGGCGATGGGGCAGATCGAGTTCGAGGTGAGTGGAATCTCACGGGAGTCGGATTATTGCTACTTTATCGAGAATAGCATGGGCATCTGGCATACGCTGGTGGCGCTGGATGACGATGGGGAAGTTCAGGGTTTTCTCTCGTCTATCGATCACCCGGCCTCGCGCATGATCGGTCCGGGGGCGATGCGATCATCGGTGGTCGCGGAGGCGCTATTACGAGCACAGTTGGAGCATTTCCGTGGGAAATCTGTCGTCTTTCTCCTGCCGAGCGATCAGCGGGACCTGATCGTTGCCGCCTATGGTTGGGGGGCTAGGAACTGTGAGATCCACTTCGGTCAAGTGCGAGGAGCGGTGCAACCAGTAAATGGGGTCGCTATGCCGACTTTCCTTCCGGAATCGGCGTGATGGAGTCGTAAGCGTCGACCGCTTGCAGTGAGGGGATTTGCCTCTTAGTTTTTCTGCTCATGACAGGAGCGGAGAAAGTGGGGGAATGGGATTCTCCTGCGATAGCAGAGGACTCGAATCCGACAGTGAACCGTGGAATGATGTTCTTCACGGTGGCGCTGGCTCTGATGATGATGTCGTTGGATTCGACCATCGTGGCGACCATTCTCAAGGAACTGCAGCACAGTCTGGACACATCGGTGAGTTGGGCTGCGTGGACGATGACGGCATACTCGCTGGGGTTCATGATCATGCTGCCGATCACGGGTCGCCTAGGCGATAGTTTTGGGCGGAGGCGAGTGTTTGTTGCTTCGGTGTTGCTGTTTTCGGTCGCCTCTCTGCTGTGCGGGTTTGCTCACAGTATTACGAGCTTGATTCTGCTACGGATGCTCCAGGCGATGGGAGGAGCTGGTTTTACTCCCTCGGCCACGGGAATCATCGTGGATCATTTCGGGAAATCTCGAGATAAGGCAGTGGGGCTGTTTGGTAGCATTTTCCCTATCGGTGCGATGATCGGCCCCATCGTAGGAGGGGTGATGGTTCACTGGCTGAACTGGCGCTGGGCTTTCTTCATGAATGTCCCGATCGGAATCGTGATCTTGCTGCTGACGTTGCGAGTGATCCCTGCGGATGCAAAGCGGAAGGATCCGGAATCCGCTCGACTCGACTATGGGGGCATGATTCTGCTAGGACTGTCGATTTTTCTCAGTATGCTGGCAGCGAGTGAACTGACGGAGCCGGGTCAGCATCTAAGTTCACCTCTCGTAGCGATTCCGGGTCTAGTCGGAATCGCTTGTCTCATCAGCTTCGCTTTTCATATTCGTCGAAGCGCTCAGCCCTTTATCAAGCCACAGCTGATCCTCGGGCGTGGCTTTGGCGCGGTGAATCTGGTGAATATGCTGCTGGGAGGTGCGGTTTTAGGGATGGTGTCGCTGGTGCCGCTCTATGCGACCAATCGCTATGGGATCAACGTTCTGGGTGCCGGGACTCTACTGATCCCTCAGGGGATCGCAGCTATCATATTTTCTCTGTTGGGAACGGCGATCTTGAGACGTAGTGGACAGCGTATGCCGATTCTGATCGGCGGAATTACTTGCATCATCGGTTTGCTCCTGCTGGCGATGACCCCGCCGTTGGGGCTGAGTCCTTGGCAATGGTTGGCTTTCGCGACTTTCATCATCGGTAGTGGTATCGGCGGAGCGAATCCCGCCAGCCGGAATGCGGGGCTGGAACTTGCCCCCGAGCACTCGGGGACGCAAGCGGCGCTGCGATCACTCTTCATGCAGACGGGGGCGATCATCATCGTGACTGTGACGACGGCTCTGCTCGCCACGGCGGGCAATGGTGGGGGAGCGATGCAGGAGCGTGTGATTCTGCTCTTCGCGTTCTTTCTCGTGCCTTGTCTTGGGCTTGTAAAGTTCGTGCCCGAGCATCACGGAGCGTGGTGAAGTGAGGGCAAAGTGCAACTGGTTCGGTGATCAGTGCAACGAATTCTGTATGACATGGTTTCAGAGAGTATGAAACGATTTCTTTTAGCTCTGTGCCTCTGTTTCGCAGCTTCCGAACTATTAGCGAATCCATCGCCGACGGGCGAACTTCTGCTTCGTTGGAAAGTTGATTCGAAGCCACGGGTTGGTCTCGTATATGTCCCTGTCTGTGCACTGGATCAACCGACGCCGGTTATTTTCGCTTGGCATGGACATGGGGGCACGATGAAGCACGCTGCAGAAACATTTGGCTATCACAAGCTCTGGCCGGAAGCGATCTGCGTGTATCTGCAGGGACTCAAGACGCCCGGACGTCTCACCGACCCTGAGGGAAAGAAAACCGGATGGCAGGGGAGGGCGGGGGAGCAGGAGGATCGCGATCTGAAGCTTTTTGATACGGTTTTAGCTCAGCTCCGGCGTGACTATAAAATCGATGATCGCCGTATCTATAGCACGGGACACTCGAATGGCGGAGGATTTACCTACCTGCTCTGGGCAGAGCGAGGTGATGTGTTCGCTGCGGTGGCCCCATCGTCGGCGATACTACCACCTGCAGCGACGGGGCGGATAGATTTTTCCCGTCTGAAGCCGAAACCTGTGCTGCATGTGGCGGGTCAAGCCGATCCGCTGGTGAAATTCGCATGGCAGAGCTTGCTCATTCAGCGCTTGCGTGAAGTCAACCAATGCGGCGAAGCTCGTCCGTGGGGAGACTCGGATCTCTGCACCGAATACACTTCGTCCATTGGGAGTCCGACGATCACTTATATCCACCCTGGCGGACACAAGTTTCCCGAGGCTGCGCCTGCATTGATCGTAAAATTTTTCAAGGAGCAGGTCCGACCTGAGTTTGGTAGCGTTCCGTGAGCACTTAGTCGCGGATGGGAGACAGGATGGAAATTCTCTCGTGCCCGTTACACTGATCGATTTGGCAGATCAGTTTCCTATACTCATCCATCTTCTCCGGGCTTCACGGATTCGGTGTTGACGACGCTGGCGAGGGACGATCCAGGGACGCACCCGCAGGCTCCATATCCGTCTCCACAGTAGGGTTGGTCGGCTGGTCTCCCGGATCTGCCGTCGGGACTTGGCTCTCTGGCTTGAACCACCGGGCGATGGTGATCGAGCAGATCGCCTGAGGTTCGATTTCTCGCGAACGGGTATCGAGCTTGAGTTCGAGTTCTTTGATTACCTGGAATTTACTCGGTGCTTGGAGGGTCGTCAGCCAGTCCAAAACGGCGGTTTCTGCTCCTGCGATCTCTAGGCGTACCGCAACTTCAGTATAAAATGTGCCTTTTACGACATCCTGCAGGCTTTGCTGATTGATGCGCAGCTTGCGGTTGAAGACCTCATCCTGCATGGTCTGGATCATATCGCCTTGCAGTTTTCCTATAGTCGCTCCACCCGTATTGGGCAGATTCTTTTCGATCCATTGATCGCGTGCTTCTGCTCGCGGCGCTTCTTCCGCCCACATCTCCTGATCGGCGAGCGTGCTCTCTAGCTCTTTAATCTTGGCATCACTTCCTCGCAGCACTCGCATCGCAGCCCGCGCTCCGAAGCCTGTCACGACGAAGAAGATCACGGCCACGCATAGGCCCAGCATCCACTTTTCTCTACTGCTCAGTTCCCTCATGTTTCAGTTTGCCCACGATCTCAAAGGTGGCTGTATTATTTTTCTCCATTCGAGGATTCGGCATGCTCCATTCATAGGAGCGGAAGGCTTCCATGTTCCGAAGATCCTCGACGAGCTGGTTCGCCAGTTGCACATCGCGGGCCTGTCCGCGCACTCGAATGTCGCGACCAGAGGTGCGATATTCTCGGATGACGACTCCGCTGCCCGGTAAAGCGGAAGTGAGGCGACTCAACTGCACGACGGGAAACAGCGATTTGTCGAAGGACGGTTGTAGTGCTTGCCATCGCTGTTCCGCCTGGCGGATGCGCTCAACGTCTGGTTCGGCTAGGGCGACACTACGTTCTAGCATTTCGATCCTGTGTTGAGTCATTCGCGATTTTTTCCAAACCCAAGTTCCGAGTAGGGTGTATGTGATGAGAACCAGAATGGCGATGGTCAGATTGCGAAAAAGAGCACGACGACGATGACGAAAGGCTGTGACTTCTGGAGGAAGAAGACGAACTCGAACCTCCGCCCCCGATGGAAAACGCGGAGTCGCCGTGCGGACGGGAATGGACATCTTCTCTCGAAAGGCCGATAGGGAGGCCTCGCTGAGGTCATTGAGCAGGAGTACCAGTTCTGTAGGTGTGTAGTCACCGATGACGCTTTCTCCTTTCAGTCCGAGAAAGATCAGGTTGATCTCGGTGGCCAGATCCTTGGCCGTTTCTGGCGAGCTACTCAAAACCTGCGTGTGGATCGGGCGAGCATTGAGAAAAATCGCTAGGGCTAGACGTCCCTGCTCTTTCCACACCACAGCGGAGAGATTACGCTGAGAGTTTTTCTGCCCTCCGGTTACGTGGTCCGCATGGAGCAGGGCAGTGGTCGTGTAGCCGCCTGCTGTGGGCAGGATGGATGCGGTGGAGAGATCAGGAGCGACCCTCACCGAAAATAGATCGCCGGAGTCGTCATGATCGAGTTGGTCGTAGTCGATCAGAGGCGTTCCTCTTCCCGAGAGTCCCCGTTTATCGACTTGGGCCAGAATCATATCTTGCTGGAGAGAGGGATCGGCGGGAGGCAGAAGCGTCGCGAAAGTCGAGACGGCGGAGACGGGCAGGGCGACGATCACATCCCGTCGGTCTCCGGCGACTGCTCGGAGCTCCGCTTGGTGATCGATTTCTCGTCCGCCGGAAAGCAGCGTCCAGCCCTGGTCGGCAGAGGGAATGGCAAGAATACTGGAAGACATGAATGAAAGAAAATGAGCCGAAATGGGAAGGGGGAGATGAGTCGAAAACGATGGGTGCTTAACGATGTTTGAACCCACTCGGATCAGAAAAGTTTTTCAGATTCCCGCCGTCAGGGCTATGAGAATCTTTTCCGCTGATGCGCTAGATCAGATTTCGTCTCTAGATTCACCCGCCACATGGCCACGCAGTTTGGCTTCGATGAAAGAGTCGAGTTCTCCATCCATCACGGCTTGGACATTACTTGTTTCACAGCCCGTTCTATGATCTTTCACCATCTGATAGGGCTGGAATACGTAAGAACGAATCTGACTGCCGAAACCGATCTCCCCTTTCTCTCCATACACGCGCTCCATTTCCGAGCGCTTCTTGTCCTCCTCGATCTGCAGGAGTTTGGCTTTGAGAATCTTGAGTGCCAGATCTCGATTCTTGTGCTGGCTGCGTTCTATCGTGCAGCGGACCATAAGCCCGGTGGGGAGGTGACGCATCAGCACGCCAGTTTCGACTTTGTTCACATTTTGCCCGCCTTTACCTCCAGAGCGCATGGTCGTGATCTCCAAGTCTTTTTCATCAACCTCTAGTTGTGGTTCCTCTTCCAGATCAGGGGTGACATCGACGCTGGCAAAGGATGTGTGTCGCCGCGCTTGGGAGTCGAAAGGAGAAATTCGCACCAGACGGTGGACGCCACGTTCACAATTCAGATAACCATAGGCATTTTCACCCTCGATGCGTAGAGTTGCTCCACGGATTCCAGCTTCTTCTCCGTCCTGAACATCGATCATTTCCACCTTGTAGCCCTGCTCGGCCCCCCATCGCTGATACATCCGCAGGAGCATGTCGGTCCAGTCACAGGCTTCCGTGCCGCCTGCGCCGGAATGCAGAGTCAAGAAAGCGCCATCGTGATCATGAGGTCCACTCAGCAGAGTCTGTAGTTCAATCTTGTCGAGCGCAGCTTCGATTCCATTCACTTCGGTGAGCACTTCTTCCGCAGCTGAGTCTTGGTCTTCATCCAGCGCCATCTCGATCAGCACCGGCAGATCTGAGAGTCGAGTGGTAATTTCGTTCAGCGGAAGGATGCTCTTTTTGAGAGTGGCGACTTCTGCCATTTTCGCCTGTGCTCGAACTTTATCTTCCCAGAACTCGGGAAGATTCATTTCTAATTCGATCGCTTCGAGCTGTGCCTGGAGACGAGGGAAGTCAAAGATACCGCCTCAGCTCGGACAACCGAGCCTGAAGGGACTCCGTAGCGATGGCTTGGAGTTTTTCTCGGATGACTTCGTTCATGGCGGGGCATAGAGTTCTCACACTTCCAGAAAAGCGCAAGTCTCTGGCGAGGTTTTCTCGATTATTTTCCCATTGTCATGTTTCAGCGCCCACAGCGATGCTTCTTCAGGTAGGATTCTGTAGAAATGAAGGCACGAGGCACACTAATCCAGCGCACTCTCCTGACGGAGACCAGCGTGATCGCACACTGGTGTACTCGCGAGCACGGGATCATTCGGACTGTGGCAAAGGGTGCCCGGCGTCCGAAGAGTCCCTTCGCGGGGCGACTCGATCTCTTCTATCGGTGCGAGCTAGAGATCGTGACTGCGAGAAAAGGCGATCTGCACGTCCTCAGCGATCTTCAGGTGAGTGATCCTCGTATCGGTCTGAGGAGAAATTATCTGCAGATTCTCGCGGCTTCGTATTTCGTGAAATGGATCTCTCTGGCGGCTGAGGAGGGAACGCCGCTGACGGAGATGGCTGATCTGCTGGAACGAGCGCTGGATTATCTTAGTGAAAAAGATGTCGATCTGCGTGCCGTCCTGCATTTTGAGAAAAGGCTTGCGACTCTGCTGGGGGTCGTGGAACTGGGGATCGAGCCTAACCGCTGTCTAGCCCGCCATGTAGGACGCGTGCCGAATCATCGTGAGGAGCTGATCGACCGCCTCCGTGGATCCTCTGATTCGAATGCTCTCGAACCATAGACGAAAGCTACAAAAATTCCTTTTGCACTTGTGAAATTTCGCCTAGTATGCGGCATCTATGAATATGAACCGTCGCTCCCTGCTGGCTGGAGCCTTTGGGCTTAGCATCGTTCCTATTTCTTCGTTGTTCGCTGTTTCTGAACCATACACGCGTTCTGGAAAAGGACTTAAAGTCGGTTTGGCCGCGTATTCCTTTCGCAACTACTTTGAGTGGGCGCGCGGGAAGAAGAATGCCGCATATCAACCGGGAGAGAAAGCGATGGACATGGTGAAATTCATCGACTACTGCGCTGCGCGGGGAATCCATGGGGCGGAACTGACCAGCTATTACTTCGATCCAGCAGCTACGACAGCAGACTTTCAGGCGATTCATCGTCATGCACAGGAGAAAGGGATCGCCGTTTCCGGCACGGCGATTGCTAATAACTTCTCTTACCCCATCGGATCGACAGAGCAGAAAGAACAGATCGCCTATGTCCGGGAATGGGTGGATAATTCTGCCGCGATGGGGGCCCCTCACATCCGCGTTTTCGCCGGGAAACACCCGAAAGGAGTTGAACCCGAGCAAGCTGAGGAAAACGCGTCGAAATCTCTGGCCGAGGCTGCTGCGTATGCGGGAGAAAAGAAAATTTATCTAGGAATCGAGAATCACGATAGTATCTCCAATTCCGCTCGTCTGCTGCGCATCGTACGGGCTGTTGAGAGTCCCTGGGTCTGCGTGAATCTGGATACTGGCAACTTTATCGGAGATGATGTCTATGCCGAAATTGCGGCTGCTGTTCCTTATGCCATGAATGTTCAGGTGAAAACGGAAATCCGTGCTGGAGCAGACGGGAAGGGGCGAGCACCCGCCGATCTGGAGAGAATCGTGAAAATTCTGAAGGACGGCGGCTATGAAGGCTTCGTGACTTTGGAGTTCGAAGAAGACGCCGATCCCTACGAGCGTGTTCCGGTGGTTCTGGAGCAACTGCTCAAGCTATGCGCCTGAGCCGAACATTTGGGCAAACGATCATTGTTGGATGAGGGACCTACTCCGGAATAGCGCCTATCTCTTGGCGGCGATTCCGGCCTTCTTCCTTCCTGTCGCCTATCTGATCATGATCGGCTGGCTGGTGGTCTACGGACTACCCGCTGTCTATCGCGGAGATGCGATGCCGGAACCCCAGTCATGGTTCTACACAGCTTCCTGGTATGGTTTTCACGCCCTGATGATTCAGTGGCCGATTTATCTGATTTGGGCGCTCATCACGCGCCGTCTCACCTGGCGACTAAAATGGCTATGGAGTGGAATTTTGCTGATTTTCAGCGTGTTTGGTATTCCGTGGTTTCTTTCGGCGATGTATCGTTACGCAGAGGCAGAGGATCCGATCCGGCTCATGCGCAATCGAGCTGCTAGGCGATTCTTTGCGAAAGGAATCGTCCGGGTGATGCCGCCTCCCGTTCACCTGCATTCCGATCTGCCCGTAGAGTATCGACAGGTGCGCTTCCGTTGCTCGAAACAAACCGTGCCGGAAGAGTTTTACGTCGTCACCGCCTGGAATCCTCAAGGAGTTCGGACGGAGATACCGGCCAATCTCATCGCAGACGAGCATTTACGTAGTGAGATCGAGCGGGCTGGAATGCATCCTTTTCCCGTCACCGGCGGCAGTGCTGACTTTGAGCACGCTGAACCGGGATACGGAATCGTCTGCCAGCGAAATGAAGCATTGCTCCTAGCTCGACGCTTTCGACAACAGGCCTTTTACGAAGTGGCAGAGGGGCAAGTGTATTTGGTATCCGTTCTCGACGGGCATCTCCCCGGTGATTATATCGGAGCATGGGCCGATCTGGTCACCGTGGAAGCCGATCATCATCCTGCTCCGGACCGCAAAGCAGAGTCGGACGATCTCGGTGTTCCGTCGTAGAATCAGTTCGAGCCGAGATCGCGGCGTTTTCGTCGTCCAGATCCGGGAGGAGTTCGATGCTCCCCGAAGTATTTTTCACTGCGATAGCGCAGCCAGACGCGTAGAACCTGGGGGATTTGCTCTCTTTGGACATCGTCCAATCGCTCATACAGGTCTAGCGCCCGAGTCCGTTCGAGTCGGCAGGCGTGATTGTTATGTGCATCCCAATAGCTCCGGGCGACGCGAATTCTCCGCGCTGTTTCTTTCACCAACTCCTTGCCACTCAGTTCATCGTCCGGTTTTCTCTTCGCTGGCATCACTAATCGGATATTATCTATGAGTGGAAGGAGGAGTTAAAAGATGGATTCAACAATGAAGCTTGAAATGATCGTGACTGGTCCGAGGGTTGACTGCGACCTGAATTCAGACTGAATCGTCCGTTCCGAATTCTCTTCTGTCGGTTTGTCTTTTCATTGTATTCATTCTTATACTCGGAATTATGGATTGGATCAAATCTCTTCTCGACATCGTTCTGCACTTGCAGGACCACCTTTTTCAGTTGACTCAACAATATGGTAACTGGATCTACGCGATCCTTTTTGTCATTATTTTCTGCGAGACCGGACTGGTGGTAACACCCTTTCTTCCGGGCGATTCTCTCTTGTTCGCGGTTGGTGCACTAGCGGCGGATGTGGCGAGTGGGCTGAACGTATGGACGGGTTCCAGTCTGATCTTTATAGCGGCTGTGCTGGGTGACGGAGTCAATTACTCGGTAGGGAAATACGCTGGTGCGAAGCTGTCAGCCCGATTCCCTCGCCTCATTCAGCAAAAGCATCTCGACTACACAGCGGAGTTCTTTGAAAAATACGGCGGAAAGACGATTATTTTGGCGCGGTTTGTCCCCATCGTGAGGACATTCGCCCCTTTTGTCGCCGGATCGGGAACCATGCACTACCCGCGATTCATGCTGTTTAACGTCACCGGAGCGCTTCTCTGGGTAGGACTCATCGTATCGGCAGGCTGGTTTTTTGGAAGCATTCCGATTGTGAAAAAGAACTTCGAGGTCGTAGTGATCGGAATCATTTTCATTTCTGTTCTACCGATGGCCTTCGAGCTTTGGAAGGCACGACGCAAAAAAGCTCGCGAGCCAAAAACTGAAATGGCTGAGGCGGATTGATCGCAGTGTAGCATCTACGTCCTGTGTGTGCCACTTTGGTTCGCCACAGAGCTATCCACTCCACTCCATGCTGGGTCACACCCATTTCAGGCCTGCATGAGGAATCTTCCTTTCGTCATGTTTTTCTCTGCCGTACTCTTGTCTTCCGTAATGATCCCGGCTTTGACGCGGAGATAATTTTGGATGCTCCCAGCGACTCCGTGAAATAATGCTGGAGAAGAAGTGAGGGAGACTGTAACTGGAAATTGGTCTTGAGAAGACTCGATGCACGAAGCGCTTGTTGCGTGAAGGAGAATCGTCTTTGACGATGATCGAAGGATGAAATTGCCTGACAGATGTGGATTGCGGATTCGAAAGTCGAGCGAGAAGCGATTGCAGAAGGCGAGTTTCCTCGTCTTTATTCACTCCTCTGACTGATCTTTTGGTTCCGCCTCAGACTTTTCCATCTCGTACTCTTCATCAGACGGACTGTCCGGCATGAAGAATTCTTCTGCGAATTCATAGTCCTCATCGCCCCACCTGAACGTATCGTCGTCGCTCATACCAAAACTTAAATTAGGAATTCGGGAAATTCTACTAAGAAAGAATCGGTTACGAATATTTTTACTGGATCAGATGACAGGTATTATTCTCCTTCCACTTGCGATGCGGGTGGTGTGTAATAGCCCCGCAGAGTCCGCAGGTGGCCTTGGATAATCGAGATAATCTGCTCCACCGGCAGACTCCCCTTGTGCAGCTCGAAAATCGACACCAACAAAGCCAACTCGATATCCACAGGACGAGCACTCACACTCCGCATCTCGCGTAGTAGTTCGAGCGATTTTGCTTCGGCGACTTTGTAGGCTTCGAAATTGGCTTCCAGTGGTGATGTCATGTTCCACTCATTTCCGGATTAGAGCGACTGTCAAGGGGGCTTCGGCGGAGAATCTCTCGCTTCCTTGCGCTTTTTCTCTGCGCCAGGATCGATTGAGTTCTCAGGAATCTTGCTGGTCGTCTTTCGGGAGGAATTGATCGACGAAATCAGATAGACGATGCAGTGTTGCGTCACGTCCGATCAGCGCCAGTGCTGGGATCAGATCGACTCCAGTCGCCTGACCCATGATCGCTACCCGGCAGGGCAGCATCAAGGCTCCCAGCTTCGCTCCGATTCCTGTGGCCGCGCCGGACAATGCATCGTGCAGTCCCTGTTCCGTCCACTCCAGAGCGTCTGATTCGAAAGCTGTGTGGAGTGCCTGAATGAGTTCTTTGATATTCGCACGAGAGATCACTTTTTCCACCGATGCCGAATCCCATGAAATCGAAGAGTTGAATATAACAGAGATCACTCCCGGAATATCTGCCAGCACCTGCACTCGATCTTTCGCCAGTTCTAGGGCGCGAGGGATACGAGAATCATTCGGATCGATCCCGGCCTTATCTAAAAAGGGAGCTGCGAATTCCTCCAAACTCTTCGTGGGCAGATGGCGGAGATGTTCGGCATTCACCCATCGGCACTTTTCGTAATCAAATTTCGAGTTGGAACGATTGATTCCCTTCAGATCAAAACGCTCAACCAATTCGCTGAGGGAGAAAATCTCCTTGTCCTCCTTCGGCGACCAACCCAGTAAAGCCATGTAATTGTCCACGCCTTCGGGGAGAAAGCCCGCTTCCTGATACTCGTGAATCAGCGCCCCTTGGTCTCGCTTACTCATTTTAGAACCGCTCGGGTTCAAGTTCAGCGGGATGTGTGCGAACTGCGGAGGAGTAGCGTCGAATGCCTCGAACAGAGCCAAGTGTTTCGGCGTGTTTGAGAGGTGGTCTTCTCCACGCATCACATGGGTGATCCCCATTTCCAGATCATCGATCACGTTCACGAAGTGGAAAATGTAACCACCGTTCGGACGGCGAATTACGAAGTCAGGATTGGCATCGAGCTCGCGACCCAGTTCGGCATCGTAGCGGCGAGAGCCGGCAACTTTCAGGTTGGTCGAGACTTCGCCACAGACGATGTCGTTGACTGTGTAAGTCTTATCTGGCACACGAAAACGGATCGCTCCTTCATCCTCATACGCCAGACCTGCCGCTTCTAGACGGGCGAGGTAGCGATCATAAATCGCGGTACGCTCACTTTGAAAATAAGGCCCACAGGGACCACCGACATCCGGGCCTTCGTCCCAATCGAGCTTCAGCCAGCGGAGTCCGTCGAGGATGATGCGAATCGAATCCTGCGTGCTGCGCTCCGTGTCGGTGTCCTCGATGCGCAGGAGGAATGTCCCTCCGTGATGACGGGCGAAAAGCCAGTTATAAAGGGCTGTGCGGGCTCCTCCGATATGAAGAAAACCAGTGGGTGAAGGGGCAAAACGGGTGCGGACAGTCATGTCACTGTGAAGGTGGCGCAAGCTCGCGATGAATCAAGGGAACAGGAGAAAATCGCCTAATGGAATGTAATCATTGGCGAGATGGCGACCAATTTGCGATGGAGCCTGCTTTACTGGCTCATTTTCTCCGTTTGAGGCAAGTAATCTTCGATTTCAAATGGCCATCCGCTCCCATCGCGCTTTTCAGCCGAGTTCGGAGTCGTCCAGAAGGTGACGAGTTGTAAGCGATCTCCCTTCTCCAACTCTTTCGCTAAAGCTTGTCCGAGAGCACGTCGCTTGATTGGGTCGGGATAGTAGTAGGTCTCGGCGAAGCCGTAGGGAGCGTGGATCCCGAGATCGGCTAGGGCGGCATCGGCATCGTCGAGGATACGAGTCAGAACTTGACTTTCCGACCATTGTTCATTGGCAGTGAAATAGCAGGAGAAATCGATGCGCGAAGGGATAGGTAATTGATGATCCACCATGAACTTCAGAGTCCGATAGACATGAAACATCGGACGACGACCGTGAAGAGCAGGGTAGTGGGAGTCACGATAGGCGTTATCCATGGCCTTTTCTGCTGTCTGCACTACGATGAAATAGAGCGATGGCTCGAATCCAGCCGCTTTCACACGAGTGACGAAGTCTGGGTAGTGCTGAATGAGAAACCAATCCTGATTCTTTCGACCGAAGGTGTTCACCTCGCCATCGAGGTAAAGCCGATGCACGACGAGAGTTCCGTCTTTGCCTCGAATATCTTTCACCGCATCGATCAATCGATCCACGGACAGGCGAACTCGCCGTGTGAATTCCTCGGCAGGTAGGTTCATCGAGCCAAGTCCGGTCTCGGGCGTGCCGTCAGAGTATCGAGCGGATCCCAGCCAGAGGAAGCATAGATCCAGTCGCAGACTGGTTCCTCGTGAGGTGCTCACTGCTGCTACATCCTGTGCGTATTGACGGAGGTTTTTCGCCTCCTGCTCAGAAAGAGGAAAGTGCGCGCGCCATGTTTCACCGTGGTCCGGTCTCCCCGGTGAGACGACCAGCCAGATCCGGGTGGAAATTACGGTCGCTCCGCGTTCTGCCATATTTGAGATCTGCCTTCGGACTTCTGCACGAATTTCTGGCTGATGGTAGATCGTTAAAAATGATGTCTTTGTGAAATCCGGCGAGATGGCGTGATAATCGACGCCCACATCCCAAGCTTGTGCGGAAAGAGTGCTGAGAAAGAAAATCGCGACGAGGAGGCGCAGAGGTTTGGAAAGGTGTGTAGGCATAATGAGGTAATCACCATTGATCGTTGGATTCTCAGGATTTGGGAACGAAGTATGTGCGCCATGCGGCAGGTGCTCCCTCCGGAGATTCTGTCCAGGCAATGACGAAGCCCTGATCTGTCATCACGACCAGTGGATGGTTCGCTGATGGATCGGTGTTGGGGACTGAAATAGGGGTGCTCCATTCGCTTTGGTTCCGACCAGACAGGGTATAGCGCAGGACGGAACCCTCGTGAGTTCTCTCCTGCCAGATGGCAAGAAGCGTGCCGTCCTTTGCCGCCGTGAGATCGGGATGAATCGCATTTTTATCCGCGAGTCGATGAGGCTTTTCGCCAAGACTGACGAAATACACGCCTGTCGAGCCTTCACGCCCTGTCCAGACGACAGAATGAATTCCGCTATCGGTGATGACAAGTCCTCCACCGGTGTGTGGACAGGCTTCAATCTGCCAACCGAATTCACCAGCAGAGACGGGCTTTTGCCAGACTCGTTTCTCTGTGGTGACGACTTTCATATCTCGTGGATTGTGATCACGGAAGAGGACGGCGATTTCTCCCTTGGCTCCAATGGCGAGGGTATTGCGACAACATTCACAAGTGTCCGCCTTGAGCGTGCGGTTGATGCTCCAACTTTTGCCCTGATCCGAGCTTTCTGCATAGCGGAGGCCCTGACGTCCGTCACGACTGTCGAGCCAGACCATGTGAAAGTGTCCGGAAGTATCGACAGCTAGATCGATGAAGGAGTGTCCTGTAGTCAGGCCATCGTCGGCGGGATTAGGGCCGGGATGCCAGGAGAGTCCGCCGTCCTCCGAGAGGGCGGTGACGATCGGGCCAGATCCGTATTCGCCGGTACCACCGATGGACCAAGCGGCGACCAGATGATCTCCGTAAGCGGCAATCTGTGGATCAAAGCCGCGGACAGGGTGGTTCGGCATGGGGTGCCCGCTGTCGATGGGATGAGATTGGCTCCAAGTTTTTCCATCGTCGGCAGAGCTGCGATGGATCATGTGCAGGACGTGTTCCGGATCGGATTCGACCGTGAGCAGATGAATGCGTTGCCCGTCAGAGTATAGATCGATCGTCTGCGTCCCGGTCAGCGTGGGGGAGGAATGTCCGTTTTTCGCCGCATGATCGCTACCGGCATGATGCTGGGCCTGAAGGGTGGTGGAAACGATCCACGACAGGAGAACGAGGAGGACAAGGCGGGACCGCAGGGGCTTCATGAGAGAGTTTCGGCGAGATAATGGGAGGGGATTCGTAGAATATGTTACGAACTCGTGTGGCTGTCGTTACCATTTCCATTCAAATCCAGCGTAAATGCCGCGCCCGTCGCCCGGCAGGTAGATTCCCTCACCGGCATAGGTGCTCACGACGCTCGTAGTAGCGGCGTAAATCTCATCGGTGAGATTTTTCGCTTCGACGAAGGCGGACCATCCACGCTCACTGCGGTAGCCCACTTTGAACCCTAGCAGGGCGTAGGAATCCGCGAACTCGGTGCCAGCAGAGTCTACGCTGTAATCGCTGGGTACCCACTCGACGTTGGGGCCGAGATATAGTCCGCTGGGGTGTTCGTAGAGCAATTCGGCACGGTAATAGTGCTGCGGGACACCGGGGAGGCGATTGTCACCATAGGTGGCGTCTCGGTCGAAGCGAAAATCGTTCCAGAGATAGTGCTGACGTAGAATCAGACGGTCGTCTTCTGATCGGATGGGAGCTTTGTCAGAGACGCCTTTGTTTCCGAGCTCTGAGGAACTAGCCCAGCTTCTGGCGAAGAGTCCAGAGGCCAGCTCGAGTTCCAGCGACGCTTCGATGCCCTGGTGCATCGTGTCATTCGCATTGACGGTTTGCGTCAGGCCGGGAGCGAGCTGGTAGGAGAGAAGCTCACCGTCGATGGCTGCATGATACCAAGCGATATCCCAGGCGATACGGTCAGTCTGGCCTCGGGTACCGATTTCGAAGCTGGTCGCTGTCTGCGCATCGAGTTGGACCAATCCAGGTGCTCCGAAGTTCGCCTCAACGAGTTCTCCAAAAGACGGTGGCTCGAAGCTGCGGCTGATATTGGCATAGATTTGCGATTTTGGAGTGACATCCCAGAGCAATCCGACTTTCGGTGAAAAGGATGTCCAGTCTTGCTTGTCGCTGCTATCAGGGCCGAAAGGAAAGCGATCCTCATTTTTCCGATCTGCATGACTGAACTGCCCCCCGACAACAAAGGCCGCTTTCGGAGCGAAATAGTGCACATTTTGCGCGTAGAAATCCACGTTAAGTGAGGTCTGATGACTGTCGGAGAATTTCGTCCCGCGTCGGCCATAAACATTGGCAAAGCGCAAGTCGTCTACGATTCCGTACGTCGGTGCAAATCCGGCGACAAAGTGATTTTCTCGACCGTAGAGATCGGCGTCGTTTTCGTAACGAAAATCCAAGCCGAAGTCGTCACTAACCTGATCGATGACGAATAGAATGGGATGATCGAGATTCTTATGCGACCAGAAGGAACTGATGCTGAATCGGGATTCGTCGAATTCCCATACCGTGCGATTGGCGAGACGGAACAGGTCGAAGTTTCGCTCCCAGTCACTCGAAACCCGATCAAAGATGACGACGGCGGGATTATTTTGCAGGAAGGATGGCACTCGGGTTGCCTGGCGTGGATTGGCCAGCATTTCCGCTTTGGTGAGTTCCCCCGGGATCTCGGAATGGCTGTGAGCGTAGGTGAGGTAAAAGCGCGTCTCCACGCCAGGAGCGAGGGTCTGACCGAAGTTGGTGAACAGTCGTTGATTGCTCTGCACGGAGTGATCGCGGAATCCGTCACTCTCAGAGTGAGTCAGGCTGAGATAGGCGTCGCTGTCTCCGGAGACGGTTCCACCGCTGACTTGGGCGCGAATCGAGTCGAAACTGCCGTATTCCAGTCGTGTGCTGATTCCAGGTGCACTGTGTCCGGTATGAGAGACGAAGTCGATGGCGCCGCCTAGCGTAGTGGCCCCGTATTCTAGTGCATTCGCCCCGCGATAGACGCTGATGTATTGCGTCGATAGGGGTTCGACCGCCTGAAAGTCAAAGGAGCCGTCGGCGAGATTCAGAGGTACGCCATCCTGCATTAGCTTTAGCCCACGCCCGTGGAAGGTGCGCTGGATGCCGGAACCGCGGATCGACAGGCGAGATTCTTCCGCTCCGTATCGCGGCTGAACGAAGACGCCGGGAGCGTAGTCCAGAGCGTCCTTGAGAGTGGTAGCGCGCCCTCGGCGATAATCCTCGGCGTCGATCACTGCGACCCCGCCGGGCGTGAGACGCAGCGTTTCACGAATATCCTGAAGCGACGGTGTGGTTAGAGAGGGAGCTTGCGGAAGAATATCGTCGATGATGAGCGGAGCGGATTCCGCAGGGGGAGCCGGGGCTGGTGCAGGCTGCGGAGTCGGGCGGGACGCTGGCTTGGGAGCTGGAGCGGGTGCGCTTTCAACCACCGTAGTGGGCAGGGCAGCTTCTGAAGCAGTATCCTGTGAATAAGAGGAAGTGATCAATAGGGTTTCGACAAATATGCACAAGAGAAAAATAAATGATCGTATGAACAGTTTTTGAAAAATGAAATCCATAAAAGAAAAAATGATAAAACAGAGAGTAAGAGACACATCGGATGTCACCTCTGACTCGGGTGACGATGTGAAAGAACGAAGGCTCCGGCACTCAGACCGTTGCTTCAGGGCAGGGGACTCTCAGGACTGCCAAGGCGGCGGGGTGGGTAAGGTCAATCGGATGGAAGACAGTTCATCCGAGGTCGAAAAATAGAAGAGGTCTGTCGAGATCACTGGCGGCAATGGGTTCACAGCGGGCAGGATCGCAATCAGTTGGGAGATCAGAAGGGTGGGTTGCTGATCGCCCTCATCTTGCTGACCCTTTTCGACGGTGTGGCACAGATTGCAGGGGTGCTCGCCATCAAAAGTCTTTCCGAGTGCTTCCAGCAGAGAATCTGATCGCTGGTTTTCTACGAACATATCCACCCAAGCCACTGTCTGCAATGCCAGCCAGTGCCCGCCTATCAGATGTAGGCAGGCAATCAGAGCCAGAGACTTAGCAGCGAGGGATCTCACGAGGGGCACAGTCTAGAGAAGTTTCCGAGTCTTGCAAGTGAAAACTAAGGATTCGCTACACGATGACTGATTCCACGATCAGCTGCCTCCCACCCAGACTGAGATGTTTGTAGCACTTCTTCCTATTTGCCCTTCCTCACGGCTCGGCCGGGACGCTTTCCGCTGTCTTTGCCATCACGGATGACTGGTTCGCCGTTCACAAATACCCACGGAATCCCTGTCGCGTACTGATGCGGGTCGCGAAAGGTGGCTGGATCTTGCACCTTGTCCGGATCGAAGAGCACCAGATCGGCGTGATAGCCTTTCGCAATCTCTCCGCGTCTGGCCAGATCAAAGGTTCGGGCCGGTAAGGAAGTCATGCGACGGATCCCTTCCTCCAGACTCAGAACTTTTTTCTCGCGGACATAGCGGGCAAGAAGACGTGCATTGTTCCCGTAGCTGCGGGGATGAGGCACGTCCTTGCCGGGACGAAGGGGCCATCCGTCACAGGCGATCATACTGAGTGGGTGACGGAGGAAACGCTCCAGATCTGGTTCATCCATATTGTGATAGACAGAGCTAGCACCGCCTCCGGCTTGGATCTCTAGGATCGCTTCGAGTTGATGATCGAGAGATGCATTGCCCTTCATGATTTCAGTCGCTTCGGGGATATTCTTTCCGTTCAGCGATTCATTGGGAATGCAGCGGGCCAAGAAGACGTGGGAGTAATCATCGCGACCCTCAGATTTCAGAATCGCTTTCGCCTCGGCGATGATTCGGGCTTTGGTGGCAGGATTGTTGATGCGAGCGACGAAATCTTCTTCCTTTCCTTCCAGTGCCCACTGAGGGAGCACTTGGCGGAGTGCGGTCGAGGAGGCCGTGTAGGTGTACATGTCATGCGTGATTTTCAGTCCTTCCGCCCGAGCTTTGTCGAGTTGAGCGATAATTTCATCAGCTCGTCCCCAGGCGGTCGGGCCGCTGAGCTTGATGTGAGAGACTTCGGCGGGGCAGCCACTTTCACGAATGATGTGAAACAATTCGTCCAGAGCTTCACGGATTCTCAGATCCTCGTGGCGCATGTGGCTGGCGTAGATGCCGTCGTACTGGTGAGCGACTTTGGCCAAAGCGATCACCTCGTCGGTTTTGGAATAGGTGCCAGGCACGTAAATGAGTCCCGTGCTCAGCCCCACCGCGCCATCCTTCATCCCCTGTGCGACCAGATCGCACATTTTGGCTAGCTCCTCTTCCGTCGGCGTGCGCATGAAAATACCTTTCATCGCTGCTTTTCGAACCGAGCCATGACCAATCAGAGAACCGATATTCAGCCCGAGTCCGGCAGCTTCGGCTTCCTGGAAGAATTCGGAGAGATTTGTTCGAGAACTACCGCAATTCCCAGTGATAATAGTCGTCAGGCCCATGCGAACGAAGTTCATCGCTTCCGGCTTACTTGTGATCATCTCTGAGTGGGTATGCACGTCGATGAATCCGGGGGCTGCGACCAGTCCTGCTCCGTCGATGGTCTCCCGGGCGGAACCAGAGAATTCTCCCACCGCCGCGATGATGCCGTCCTTAATCGCAATTCGACCGGATACGAGCGGTGCGCCTGTGCCGTCGGCGATACGGGCATTCTCGATGACGTAGTCGTAGTCAGATCCGACTGCTGAAAACGTTAAGATGACAGCGATGAGTCCTGTGAAAAGAAGTTTGAACTGCTTCATAACGATCATTGTTGATAAAACGGGAGCGATTTGCCAAGAAGAAAATGCCTCTCAGCTTCGATCTGCTGAACAAATAAGGGGTTCCCTCGCTGAAAGACTCGCCGTCGGGATCCTCATCCACGTGGTGAATGTGTCATCTTCACTACGAAAGCCGATCTTTAGACCTAGGTCGGCTGCTAAGACCGAAGCCCACGTCAGGCCGAGACCAGAATGATGAGAATCTTGCGAGGTCCTCCACGTAAGAAACGGGCGGGAGAGACCCTCCAGTGCTTTTCGATTGTATGCCTCTGAGCGATTCCTGATGAAGAGATTCACGAACTCCCCGCCCTCCTGCTTTCTGGGCGGAGTTACACTGACATCCACCTGAGAGCCGGGAAAACGAAGGGCGGAATCCACAGCATTATTGAGCAGGCTCAGATAGACATTCCACAGAGAGACCGCATCACTCCTGATGCTGGGCAATTGACTGGAATGCTTGAAGACGAAGGGAATCTTCCGGGCGGAACAAATCTCCTGTGATTTCATTTTCCAGTAGGGAAAGACTTCTCTTGGATTCAGATCGACGAGATCTTCGATTCGGACTTCGTTCTCTGGGGTACCGAAGTACTGGACTGTCTCTTCATTTAGTCTTTTTAGAGCAAAAAATGCCATTTCTAGTTCCTGAAGAATCGTGATTATCTCCGGAGTAAATGCGAGTTTGGGGAAATGCTTGAGGAGTTCCTTTACTCGCCGGCGAAGATAAATAGCATGTCTATTGAGCATCAGTGCGTAGTGTTTTGTGAGTATCTGATAAAATTGCCGATTGAGTCCTAGGTCTGCATCCTCCCCCGAAGGATAGATGAAGCCTGGGTGGGCGAGGGTGTAGCGCTCCTCCGGATCGGCATCAGTCGAGAGACCGCTACGTGCGACGGGAATGGTCAGACAAGTCGTCATCACTCCATGCTCGTATCGTAATCCTAAGATCATTCCCATTTCCTTAGCCAGTACTACTGCTTCAGGCAGTCCGAGTCCGAAATGTTTCGGATCAGATTTTGTCGAAGCGAAAGGTAGAAAGAAACATTGGATTACATCCGCACGGAAGGTCTCGCTGGTATTCCTGATGAGAAGGTCGACGAAGCCGAGACCGTTTCTTCCTTGGCGTCGGACGACTTCCCAAGAGACTCTCCCAGAAGGAAATTTCGCAGCAGCTTCCGCAGCATTGCGAATCAGTATGAGAAATAATTCATCGAGCAGCAATGCGTCTGCGATGACGTCGGGAAGCCCTTGGGGCTGCGTAATCGAGACAGGAAGCTTGAATTGGCGACTGATGTGGTCTGAGTGATGCTGCCAAGAGGGAAATACTTCGGCCCATCGCACGAATCCGAGTTTAGAAGGCTCCTTCATCGGCTCCCAGCATCTCGTGACGTTCTCGATGTGCGGACGAATTCTGCAAAAAAAGGAATTCGTGACCGCCACATCGTTTTTCACATGTGGAGCCACCATGTCGAACAGAAGAAGTTCTACAAATCCCCAAAGGCTGCCGGCAAGGTCTACCAAACGAGACTGATATTGGCAAAAAAATGTCTGAAAAAATTTCGACGGCTCTCGCTGCCATAGAACTCCTTCTTTGGGAAAAACATAATCACTCATCACTCCGAATTGGGCGGACGAGTATAATCGATTTTTCGACTATTAAGGCAACTTAGGAATTCAGATAATTATAAGGCTCTCAGCTTTGCGAAAGGTCGGTAGCCTATCAACATTCCGCTTCAACATAGAACATGACTTCGTCCCACACACGACACTCTGTGCAAGTGAGACCTCACCCTCTGTCCCCGGCATCTAGGAAGCCCTCCAGATGTCGAATCCGGGTGGGATGGCGCATTTTTCTCAGGGCTTTCGCCTCGATCTGACGGATGCGCTCGCGAGTGACGCGGAACTGTCTGCCCACTTCCTCTAGTGTCCGGATACATCCATCGACTAGACCGAAACGTTGCTCCAGCACGGCTCGTTCTCTGGGACTGAGAGTGTCCAGTACGTCCTTGATCCGATCCCGAAGCATGGTCATGGCTGTGACGTCGCTGGGATCGTGAGCGCGATTGTCTTCAATGAAATCTCCGATTTTGGCATCGTCACCATCTCCCACGGGCGTATGCAGGGAGATGGGGGATTGGGCCATGCGCAGAACTGTGGCGATGCGTTCGACGGGCAGATGGATCTCTTCGGCGATCTCCTCGGGAGTCGGTTCGCGGCCGATTTCCTGCTGGAGCTGCTTTTGCACTCGCGTCAGCTTATTGATCGTCTCGATCATGTGGACCGGGATGCGAATGGTGCGGGCTTGGTCTGCGATGGCACGCGTGATCGCTTGGCGAATCCACCAAGTGGCATAGGTAGAAAACTTGAATCCACGCTGGTATTCGAACTTCTCCACTGCCTTCATCAGACCCATGTTCCCCTCCTGTACCAGATCGAGGAATGACAGCCCGCGATTCGTGTATTTTTTGGCGATTGAGATCACGAGTCTCAGGTTCGCCTCCACCATCTCCTCTCTGGCTTTATTGGCATCTGCGATGCAGGTGTGTAGCTTGCGAGTCAGTGTTCTGAATTCGTCGGCGGGCATCCAGACTTCCCGTTGAAAGCGCTGGTGCTCCTCGGGACAAAAATCGCTAGGATTTTCGCAAAGGGCGTCCGCTCGCTCTTCCCAGGAAGGCGTTTGCGATACAAAATGCTCAGAAACCTGCGGTTTAAAATAAAATCGTGAATAGATCTTCGAGAGTTCGGCGATCCCCTTTTTCCAAGCATCAGCGAGATCGGTGGCACCCTCTGAGGCTGGGGGCGTACCCTGTTGCGTTTCGTTCTGAACCCTGTGCAGTTTGCTGCAGAGTTCCATCAGATAGTTACGGTGCTCTACTAACTGTACGCAGAGGCGTTCGAGATTTTTGAAATAGCGGTGCCGACTATCGATCTTTTTATCGATTACTAGGCGGTCAAAGCGCTCTTCTCCACGTTCCAGGCGATCAGCGATATCCAGATACATGTCGGGGAGGAAGCCGAAGCGGAGGAGAATTTTTCGCGCTTCTGTCTCTGCTTTCTCGACGCGTTTTGACAGGGCGATTTCCTGCTCTCTACTCAGCAGCGGAACCTGTCCCATCTGCTTGAGATACATACGGACGGGATCATCCAGAACATCCAGACGCCCTCCTTCCTGCCGCAGGTCACTCTCCTCTAAATCCACCTTCCCATCATCTTCTAACGAATCATCTTTCTCTGAGGCCTGAGACTCAGGTTCCTCCGTGGTGGGAGGAGGATAGGAATCGATCTCGCCAGAGTCGATGATCTTTATCTTCATCGAGCGTAGTCGATCGATGAGTTCATCGAATAAATCTACATCGAGTTCTGAGCCTGGAATCGCATCATTGATGTCGTCGCTAGACAGATAGCCTTGATCCTTTGCGAGTCGGACGAGATCTCGAATCACGATGCGAAATGCCGGAGAATCGAGCGGGGAAATGCTTTCGACAGAAGCAGTGGTTCCCATGATGGACGGGCGCTCCACTGTGCTTTTCTTTCCTTTGGAATCACCCTTGGATGCTTTCGATCCGGGATTGCTCGAGTGCGAATTTGCCATATTCCAAACAAAACAAAGAGGAGAACGAAAAGCTTTTCTGTGAACGGGACGGACGATTGATTAACGTTTTTAACACTCGTTTAGCTGTTTGCGCAGGTCAAGGAGGACTTTAGTCAGCCGCAAGGCTTCTCCATCAGGAAGATTAGGGGCGCTCATACGGGCTTTGATCGCGTCCATCTCTCGTTGGATACTCTGTCTCTTCAGTGCTGAAAGGCAGTCCTGAGCGACTTCCATGCTCATGGTCTCGACATTCTCTGCTAGCAGAAAACGCAGGGCTGCCTGGGCTGGTTCCGACAATCGGCTAAAGAGGGCATTGACGGAGGAGATGGCGGCAGGATCGAATTCCTCTTTCCAGAGACGAGCCAAGAGTTCTGTCTCCGGCAAATTTCTGAGAAAATCGGGAACTAATTGCGCAGAGAGTCCGACTTTCACCTCCGGATTAGTCAGCAGTCCTCGACAGAGGAGTCGGACGGCACGATTTTGCATCGTCACCACTTCGGGAGGATCTGCTGGGGTGGGGGATTCCCCGGCTATTTCTGATTCTGTTGTCTGTTGGTCGCGCTGGGCTTGAAGTCCGGAGCGGCGTCTCGTCGCGGCTTCAGCTCGGGCCTGTTGGCGGACGGCGTCCGCGACGTGTTTGCGGATTTCGTCTTCTCCCACAGCCAATCGGACTGCAATCCGGTTGATGAGCGAGTCTTGGAGCATTTTCTCACTGACCAGTGCGACATCAGCGGCGAGAGTGCGGGCGAAGGTGAGTCGCTCACGCAGATCATCTCGCTCGAGCTGGCCTCCGCGCCGATCAATCTGAAAGTCGAAAAACTCCGGTGCTTCCTCAATTACTTGTCGCAGGGTATCACGACCGCTTTTGCGCAGCAGAGAATCGGGATCTTCACCCGGTGGGAGCATCGCCAGTCGAACCAGAATTCCCATCGGGGCAAGCACGCGGAAGGCTTTGCTGGCGGCTTCCCGACCGGCATTATCCGAGTCAAAGCAGAGGATGACTTCTTCTGTAAAGCGACGTAGTAGCTTCGCCTGATCGGATGTGAAGGCTGTGCCTAGGGGGGCGACAAGATTCTCGATTCCAGCCTCGAAGACAGAGATTACGTCGAGTTGTCCTTCGAACAGAATTGCTCGTTTGGCTCGGAGGATGGCTCGCTTGCTGCGGTCGAAGCCGAAGAGCAGGCGACTCTTGGTGAAGAGGGGTGTCTCCGGAGAATTGACATATTTTCCTCCCGACTGATCTGATGACAGGACGCGTCCGCTGAATCCTACAGTTTCACCTCGATCATTATTGACCGGAAACATAAGGCGATTGCGGAAAAAAGGATAGATTCCTCGGCCAGGTCGGTTTTCATCGGCCCATTTCGCCAAGCCACCATTGACCAGTTGAAGGTCAGTAAAGCCCTGCCCCCTCGCCCATTGGAGAAATAATTTTGAATCCGAAGGCGCGTAACCGAATTCCCATCGGCGAGATGTCTCCATACTCAGATTCCGTGTTTTCAGGTAATCTCTAGCGGGCTGGGCTAGGGAGCTTTTGAAAAGATGATGGTGAAACCAAGTGGCTGCCGACTTTTGCATCCTCACCAGATCGCTCCGTAGTCGCCGCTTCGCGTCTTCCTCAGGATCATAAGCTTCTTCCTCCACGATGACTCCGCCACGGTCTGCCAACTTTTTTGCAGCATCGACGAAGGACAGGTTCTCGTAGAGCATGACGAACTTTATCGCGTCGCCGCCGACGTGACAGCCGAAGCAGTGAAAAATTTGTCGTTGCGGATTGACCTGAAAGCTCGGCGTATTTTCGTTGTGAAACGGGCAGAGGGCGACGAATGCCGCGCCAGACCGCTTCAGTGGGAAATAAGTCTGGACCAGATCGACGATATCATTCGTATCGAGGATCTTCTGAACTGTTTCCTGGGACAGATTGGCCATTCAAGGGAGAGCGCCCGCTACTAAAGCGCATTCAGCACGGACTGCAAACGACCCCGGATCGGAGCACCCGTGAGTGTCTCGCGAGGAAAAATTTCCTCAGCTAGTCGGTCGTCGAATCATGGGAATCTGGACTTCGCTTGCGATGACGCGAGCTTGGGCGGACGGATTCAAGCGACAAGTGGATTGAATCGGATGGAGAGTCGGAGAAACCCAGATCTGATCGGTCCGTAGAAAGGGGAATCGATTGGGTGACGTATCTCCCCAGCCGATCCCGGCATAGCCGAAGGTATCGATCATCGAATTATTCTCTAAGGGACCGAATACGTCGTCTCCGGCTGGCGTTCCAAAGTGTCCGCCCACGACTCGTGCTACGTCCTGTCGCATAATTGGGTTCTCTCCCAAGGCATTTCTTACGAAGCGTCGTCCTCCGACGCGGGCTGCTGTCAATTCTCTCCAGACTGAGGGTTTCCACATATCGCGGCGAGGGGCACAGCCTTCGAGATCGAGATCGGTCACGTCGAGAATTAGCCCACTGGGGTGGCGGAGACGAACGTGAAGCGCTCTCCCGGAAGGAGAGGCGATCACGGCTAGAGTGCTCCCACGGGCGAGGATGGCCAGGGAGCCGTGGCTAGTCACCGTACGCTCGCTTCCGTAGATGCGTTCGGCCACGGAGTCGAGCACGGACTTGCTTGGTGCTCCCTGGATCAGAATTACGTCAGGTGCTGCTTCCGCTGCCGCCTGCAAGGCCGCTTCAGATCCATGACAGCGAACGGATACAATCTGCAGGGAAGCGGTTTTTTTATCCGAATGATCGCGTTTATGAACCACTGAGCGAAGCAACTCTCGACCCACGCTTCGGGATTCTTCAGAGAATACGACGGCAGTGAGCAGGCAGAGGGTAAAGACGATACCGGGGAAGATATGTCGAGAGAGAATCCAACTGAAGAGAGAAAATATCGAGAGAAAGCCCATCCATATCCAGAGAGGAATCAGCGTAATCGGCACCATCGAATCCCAGCGGTTGAGCATACAGATGTCGATGAAGAGAAAGATTAGGAGCAGAATCGACGGAAAAACGAATGCAAAGAACTTGTAGGATTTTCGTCGCATGAAATCGAGAGAGATAAGTCGAGAGGACTCAACTAGTATAGAGTCGCAGATGGAGATGTCCAGACGGAGAGATTTCTCTGACGGGATTCTTTAGTTGCGAACAATTCATTTTTGAGTTCCGATCTCGCAATCATGAAACTAGAGGCTCTTAGACAGGAGGTTCTCGATGCGAATTTGCGCATTGTTCGGGAAGGATTGGTGCGCCTGACTTGGGGGAATGTCTCCGGGATCGATCGAGAGACTGGGTGCTTCGTCATTAAGCCGAGCGGCGTAGACTATGCGGATTTGACGACTGAGTCGCTGGTCATCGTCGATCTGGAGGGGATGGTGGTGGAGGGGAAGCTGCGACCTTCCTCTGATACTGAGACACATCGGATTCTCTATCGCGAGTTTTCTGAAATTGGGGGGATCACGCATACGCACTCGCCGATGGCGACGGCCTTCGCGCAGGCTGGAGTTGAACTACCGTGTTTGGGCACTACCCATGCGGATCACTTTTACGGCACTGTGCCGCTGGTGAGAGAGCTAACTCCGGAGGAAGTCGCCGACCGGTATGAGGAAGTGACCGGAATCATCATCGCTACTCATTTTCGGGAGAGGGGAATCGATCCGATGGAGATGCCCGCCTGTTTTCAAAAAGGTCATGCCCCGTTTACTTGGGGACATAGTGCTGCGGAGTCAGTGAATAACAGCATCGCACTGGAGATGTGTGCGGAAATGGCTCTGGCCACTTGGCAGATTCGTTCCGATGTCGCCGAGCTATCGGCTCATCTTTTAGAAAAGCACTACTCTCGAAAGCACGGTCTGAAGGCCTATTACGGTCAGCTTTGACAGGAGGAAATGCTTTACCGAAAAACTTTCCTGATATGCGCCCGTTCGATATTCATACGAGCGGACGTATCATCCCCTTGAGAATCGATCTGTCTCGGTGTGCGTGTTCCCATCTTCGTTCGCTTTCTCGGATTCTTTCTAAAAATATATGCAATTGATTCTATCTCGTTTCGCTTGTTTCGTTTTGGCTCCTACTCTCGTTTCTCTGATTCTGCCTGTCAGAGGACTCTCTGCACCGAAGGTTTCGAATCGCGTTCCGGCGCCTGACGAATGGGGGTATCATCCTGCTGAAGGGGAGAGCGTGCGCGTAAATCCGCCTTCGCTCACGTGGATCCATGAAAAAGATGCAGTGAACTATACCGTCCAAATCGCGGCTCATCAGGACTTCACCGACGCGATCATGATCGAAAACGATCCCTGGCCTGTCTATACTCACAATACGACACTACCCGCTGGGAATTACGTCTGGCGGTATCGATTCGCTGACAAGAGCGGAACGCAGTCGGACTGGAGCCAGGTGAGGGCCTTCACGATTCCAAAAGATGCGGTTGATTTCCCGATGCCGAATCGGGCAGAGCAGCTCGAACGGATCCCCAAGGGCCATCCCCGTCTCTTCATGCGCCCGGAGGATCTGCCGCGACTGCGCGAACTGGCGGTGACGACGGAGAAAAAGGATTTCGATGCCCTGAAGAAGTTGGCGGATTCCTATATCAAAAAGGGCCCGACGCCTGAACCGACGGAAATGGGATCAGCGCGTGACAAAGATAATGCTCATGCCATTCAGTTTTGGTGGCCGAACCGAGAACAGGCGCAGAAGGCGGCGGATGAGGCGATGGTGATCGCCTTTGTCTATCTGATCACTCAGGACAAGCACTATGGCGAGGCAGCGAGGAAATGGGTGCTGCATCTCGCCTCCTGGGATCCCGATGGCCCGACCAATTTCGCGCTTAACTGTGAGGCGGGGAAGGTGATGCTCTATCGTCCGGCTCGTGCTTATGATTGGGCCTGGGACATGTTCACCCCCGAGGAAAGAACGAAGATTCAGGCAGTGACGCAGCGTCGTATCGCGGATGCGTGGAAAAGTGGTGAGGTAGCACAGGGTGTCGGTCATCTCAATCGCCCCTACGGCAGTCATGGGAATCGGACTTGGCACAAGATCGCTGAGGCAGGGATCGCCTTTATCGATGAAATCCCCGAGGCACCGACCTGGGTGGACTATGCAGTAAATAAATTCTACGCAGCTTATCCTGTCTGGGCAGACGACGATGGAGGCTGGCACGAAGGCGTTTCTTATTGGTCAGGTTATCAAAGCAAGGCGGTTTGGTGGCTGCAGGTTGCTCATTCCGCCCTAGGAATCAATGGTCTGAAGAAGCCTTTCTTCTCTCAGGTTGGAGACTATCCGCTCTACGTGGCACCACCCCATTCACCGAATTCGGGTTTTGGTGATCTCTCGTATGGACCCCCGTCGTCGGCCATCGGCGCTTTCATGGAATATCACATCCGCATGAGAGGAGCGATGCCAGGAGGAAATCACGCTGGATATTGGCGATGGTGGACGGAGGCTTCGGGGATGAAACGAGAGCGCGGGATTCTCGGCTTTCTCTATGCCGCGAATCTGCCTCCGATGCCGGAGGCGAAAGCCCCTACCGATCTGCCACAATCGAAGGTGTTTCACGGAATCGGCATGGCTAGCCTGCACACGACTCTGCTGGATGCTCGGGATGACGTTCATTTTCTGATGAAGTCATCGCCCTATGGTTCTCAAAGTCACGGACACAATCCTCAAAACAGTTTTCAACTGAATGCGTATGGCGAACCGCTTCTGGCCAGTTGTGTCTATCGGGATCTTCACGGGAGCAAGTTTCACTATGGCTGGGTTCACAGCACGGTCGCCCACAATGCGGTTCTGGTGGATGGTCAAGGTCAGGATCAGCATAAGAATACAGCGACTGGACGGATCGTGTCTGAGCAGTTTTCAGATGAATTCGACTCTGTCTGTGGCGATGCCACGGCGGCATATGGCGGGCGGCTCGAGCGGGCATTGCGTCACGCCGTATTGGTGAAGGGGAAAACTCCTTTCATCCTGCTGTATGATGATCTGGCAGCACCGAAAGAGGTTAGCTTTCAGTTCATGCTTCATGCTTGGAAAGAATTCACAGTGGATCGTGCCGGTGACTCTCTGTCAGTGGAACTGCCGAAAGCGGGTGTCGAGGTGAAATATCTTCCAGAGAAGAAGCCGCTCGCCTTTCGTCAGTGGGACGGCTACGATCCCAAACCGACAAAGAAATTCCCGAACGAGTGGCACGTCGAAGCCGGTACTCAGGAGAAGAGTCGCACCCTGCGTATGTTCACAGTGATCGTGCCTCATCGGGCCGGAGAAAAGGCGAACTGGAGCGCAGAGCGCCTGCAGGCTTCGGATCATACGCCGGGCGCACGAGTATCCATCGGAGGGGAAAACTACATGATTCGATTCCCTGATAATAAAGCGGTTGAGATTCGTCATGAGTGAGCCGAATCGATGATCTTCTTCATCGCAGACGAGTCGTCGTCTGAGTCGATGGATTTGGATACGGCAGTTCAATCTTGATAGAATAAAATTTCCTCGTGCTTTGCGTTGCCGCGACAGCGCGATACAGTGGGCGATGGCTTTTCGCTGGTCGGCTTTATTTTTCCTTTTTGCAATTCTTTGCGGCGGAGTGGTCCGAGCGCAGGAACCTGTTCTCAATGCGGCCATCCCATCGACAGAGGCAATACAAAAGGCTGCCGAGAAGGCGAAGAATAATGAGACTCTGGATGATGCCACGAAGGAGGCAATCACGAAGCGATATGAGGAGATCCGTCAGCGAATCGAAGTGATCACCCGTTTTCGCAAGGCGGAGGAGTTGACAAAGAGGGACCTAGAAAAGGGGCCGACTGAGTTGGCTTCGATGCGCGAGGAACTGGATCGACGGAAGCAGGGAGTTCTCCCGCCTCCGCCAAAAGATGCACCCGAGCTTTCTGCGGCGGCTAGCCCGGAAGAGATCGACGCTCGCCTGACTGCGGAGCGCGCTAGGATCGCGGACTTAACTCGACAGATTCGTGATCGTAAGGCGGAAATCGCCTCGATCGAGACCCGCCCGATTGAGAATCGTGATCGCAGCATCGCTCTAGCGGCGCTGATCTCTGACGCCGAGGCTGCACAGGATAAGTGGGACGCCGCCTCGCCTACGGCACCTAAAGATCTGGTGGATCTCAGCTATGACAAAGTGAATCTGACAGCTCTGCACGCAGAGCAGTCTGCGTTGGAACAAGAAGGGCTGGCGATCAATATCAGACGCGATCTTCTGAAGGCTCGTGCCGATTTGGCAAGCTCTGATCTCGATCTGGCACGGCAGCGAGTGGCGAAGCTCGAGAGTCGGCGCGCTGCCATCGTGACTGCACGGATTGATGAAGCAGAGGATTTGCTCTCAGAGCTGGGTTTGCACACCTCCGGCGAAGATGATCCGGAAATTCGGAGGATTTTAGATGAAATTCATACGCTGGGGGATGCAAATACTGCCTTGCAGGCTCGGATCACGCGTGCCGATGAGGAATTTTCTAAAGCAGGATCTGAGCTGGATCGGCTCCGACGAGATGGCGAAAATCTGCGCGCTCAGATCCGTCTGGGTGGGCTGGAGAAATCTCTCGCCGAGATCGTTTTTGACTTACACCGCATGTTGCCCACTCCTGAGTCGCTCCGAACCGCCATCCAAGAGCGACGGACAGAGTCCTCGCGTGCTCGCCTAGAGGTGCTGCGCTTGGATCGCGAGATGGAGGCGCTGCCATCAGAATCCGGCCAGATCGAAGAGATTCTAGAGCTTCTTCGTCATCAGGGAGTGGAGGAGGATGCTCTAAAACTGAAGCGTGCTAGTGTGGCGAAATTCGTTTCCAACCGAATGAAGTTGCGGAAAGAGGTGATCGATGCCAATGACCGCTTGGCGACGCTGTTGGGAGAGATTGATCTGATTACCAGTGAGACTCTGATCGTATCTGGGGAGCTGCGAGACTTTCTCGGGGAAAGATTGGTCTGGACAGCGAGTTCTCCGCCTTTGGGGAAGACGGCGTTCATGGGACTGCGCAGTTCTGTCGTCGCGCTCGCGGGACCAGAAGCGTTTCGGGAATACGGGCAAGCGATTCTGCGCATCCCATGGCCCCTCTGGGTGATGGCAGTTATTCTCGCCACTGCGTTGCTTTTGCCCAGACGACGGCTGCGCCTCTTTCTGGCTGCCTCTGCAGGGAGGACGAGAAGAATTTCCACCGACAGTGTGAAGAATACACTCGAGGCGCTCGCGGCATCGGTATGGCTGGCTTTGCCTTTGCCTGTGCTTATGTGGTTCTTTGGATGGGCGTTCTTACGTGATCCGCAGGGGAACCCGGTGGTTTTCGCTCTGGGGAAGGGACTGATGGCCCCGGCCCTTCTTCTGCTGGTTCTGCGATTTACTTGGGTACTGTGCTGGAAGGACGGAGTCGGTGAGGCGCACTTTCGCTGGCCGCGAACGATCCTCGATCCTCTGAAGCGTGCTCTCG
>CAUJIH010000053.1 GCA_963205275.1 Verrucomicrobiota bacterium
GGAATAGCGATCAGGATCCCGATGAATCGCCTGGGGCCTCCTCTTGCCTCGGCTATTTCCGAAAAGCCGAAGCGAGGGCCGATCCGATGATTCCGCCGCCTCCGACCATGATCATATCCAGGGTCAGTCCTAGAATTTAGAATTCCATCCCGAACTTCCATCAGAAGTTTTCCCTCTGGTCGCTGGGCTGACATTTCCATCGCTACGGCACGAAGGCATAGAAAATGAATATTGTCAAACCATTCGTGTAGATCAGCGCTTCACGAGAAGCGCATGACTCGACAAGGGTCTCGGCGAAGAGGTGGGGTCGGCGTTCGAGTGGACGACGGGCTGGTGGCGTGTGTCTTGGAGTATGACGTTGTAGGCGGCGTCCTCGTATTCGATGCGGAGAGCTCGGGGCATGGGCGAAGCATGGCTCGGCGACGATGGAGTGATCGAATGAAATTCCATATTCTAGGACTGACCCCAGTTGTCAGTTGCTGAAGTTCTGCCAAGAAATGTTGCCTTCCCTTAGATATTTCGATGATCACTTGACGTTCATCGCCCTTCGTGCAAGGTTCGTGAGATGCTCGGATTGAAGTGGTTGTCCATCCGCGTTCCGGGCAACATTCGAAAACTCAATAAACACAAATGCCCACAGGCCATCGAATTCGGGTGGCACCTGCGTGTCGAGGAAACGCAAGCATTGCACCTGCAACTCCGGATTTGGCGATATTGCCCACAAGTTGATTAGGTACACAAAAAAAAATTCGGCGAGTTGGTTGATGGTCTGGTCTTCGTTAGTGGGTTTCCTTGCGCTCTTCGTCCACTCTTTCGACCATGCCTCATACTCGCGCATGATGTTTTGTGACAAGGCCCAGTTGGCTTTCAAAACCGGATCCTTCTCCCAATCTCGGGTGTTTTTGGGAGGATTGCCACAGGCTGTTCCGAGCAGCAACAGGGCGAATAAAACAGTGCGATATGTCTTCATATTAGTTTTCTTTCACTTGTTCGCTAGTATATATGAATTGCATAGTGACAGGATTTGGCAACGTCGAGCCTCCATCGATAGCACCTCCGGTTAATTTAAATGTAATCGTGTAATTTATCGTGACATAGCTTGTTCCTGATCCAGAAATTGTCATCGCCACCTCTACCCCAAACGATATATCGCCATATGTTTTTGTCTCGTTTGTGCCTCCAGTGGTGACAATTCCAGTATCGGGATCAAGGGTAATCGTCATTTCGGAAACCGTGGCGGTGACATCCCTTACTGATGTGCCATCAGACTTTTTCCCACGACCAGAGCTAACCCCGTTTCCACTTATGCGAGCGGATGTAGCACGACCACCCTTCTCTGGAGTTTCGCGCCCACAGCGAACTTGCCCCTCAATTCTAGTATTGTTTGCGACATTCACCAATATTACTGTACCTTGATTGTTTGGACTTTCGGTGCCGCTGTAAACAAGCTCGTATTGAGGTTTGGCGGAACTGCTGGACGAGGAAGAACTGGAACTGGATGAGCTGGAACTCGACGAACTAGAACTTGATGAGCTGGAGCTTGATGAGCTGGACCTTGATGAGCTGGAGCTGGATGAACTGGAGCTGGATGAACTGGAACTTGATGAGCTGGAACTCGATGAGCTGGAACTCGATGAACTGGAACTCGATGAGCTGGAGCTTGATGAACTGGAACTCGATGAGCTAGAACTTGATGAACTGGACATAGTCGGAACAGATCAAAGGTTGCGTCACACAAACTGTACGAATTGGTTCCTCGCACGAAGAGATCGGAGAAAATAACGATAAATGCCTATTCCCGTCGTCCGTAACTCCATCTGGTAGCGAGGAGAGGATGGCTCCATTTCTGAGCATTCGTCACGCGAAAAGCGCTTCTCGAGCGAAAGAGCTACGCCACGAAGTTTTATGAATTGAGCGAGGATAGTGAATTTCCAAGAACTCCGTCAAGAAAAAATTACGAATTTTTCTTGATGCGCCTTGTAAAGGCATCGATGAAAACAAATCAGGCGGGGTATGCACCCCGCCTGAAATTGCAGAACTATTAGGCAATCTGCCTTGATATAAACTATGTCAAACCTGCCCGGCGATGGATTTCCCAGTAGACAGGAGATTGTCGCAGGCTTCTGCAACACGAGCGGCCATTCCCGTTTCTGCGAGCTTCAGATAAGCACGCGGATCGTAGTGCTTTTTGCTTCCGACCTCGCCGTCGACTTTGATGACTCCATCGTAGTTCTTCAGCATAAAGTCAGCGATGGGGCGGGTGAAGGCGTATTGAGTATCCGTATCGACGTTCATTTTGACGACGCCGTATCCGAGCGTTTCCCGAATTTCCTCCAGAAGCGATCCGGAGCCACCGTGGAATACGAGATCCAGCTCGGCGGTGTTTCCGTATTTCGCCATGACTGCTTCCTGACCTTGCTTGAGGATGATGGGCTTCAGCTTTACTGCTCCGGGCTTGTAGTGGCCGTGGACGTTGCCGAAGGTCGCGGCAAAGGTGAACCGTCCGATGGGATGTAGCGCATCATACACGGCTAGCATGTCTTCCGGTGTGGTATAGAGCTTCTCGTGAGGAGTATCTTCGTTACCGGCCGCTCCTTCTTCTTCTCCACCGACGACTCCAGCCTCGATCTCGAGAATGATTTCGTTCTCAACGCACTTCTTCAGATATTCTTGTGACAGTGCCATGTTTTCATTCAATGGCAGCTCGGAGGCATCCAACATGTGGTTTTGAAAGAGATTGTTTTCTCCTCGGGCGCGGCGCTGACGTGTTGCTTCAATGAGAGGGTCGAGGAAATCGGGGGCGACGTGGGGACGGCAGTGGTCGGTGTTCAGGGCGATGAGCACGTCATACTGTTCGGCCAGCCTGTGGGCCAGTTCGGCGAGGGCGATGGTCCCCAGAACAGTATTCTTGTGATTGAGGCCCGAAGCGAATTGTCCGGCTCCGGTGGAGAACTGAATGATCCCATCCGACTTTTGGTCCGCAAAGGCTTTCAGTGCGGCATTGATTGTGACGAGACTGCTACAGTTGATGGCAGGATAGGCATATCCGCCCGCTTGGGCGGCATCGAGCATCGCGGCGAATTGTTTGGGTGTTGCTACTGGCATGATTCGCAGTCTTTACGCCCCGAACACGATTTTTTCAAGAGGGATTTGGGGAAGTGGAAAGAATGCTCTGCAAGCGGACGGCAGGGTTCGGGCACGAGTATGGCGAAATGAACTGCGTGGAGGGCATCACACTACACGACAATTTTATCAGGTGGATAGGGGGTACTTGAGCATGTCTTTCTGATTGGGAATAGCCTGTCCCTTAGAATCTATGTTTTTAGCGAAGAAAGGTTCCTCGCAGAGACGCGGAGGCGCAGAGATGGAAGATGGTGGCTGTTTGCTAGCTCTGCCTAGGTCCGCCAACGTCCTCGTTGGCCTTTGCACCATTACGGCGATAGGCGCTAGCACCTCCCTCCTTTCGTGTTGTCACCGTCCGAGACTATTCGAAATATCTTCCTAGCTGGTGCCAGCGATCATTAGACTGCCGACGAGGACGTCAGCGGTCCCAGGGATGACTGACACAGACAAGATAGCCTGTCCCTTAAAATCGTATCCGTCTCGTCTCGTCTCGTGTCTTGTGGATGGGCGTGAACTACGAGTTTTACCTCACGAGTATGCCTGCGTCTGTCCGATGGCGCTACGCCACGCTGCGAGCGCCTTTTTGCGCTCTGCAGGTTTCGTCTTTGGCTCGAATCGAGTATCCACGCCCCACTGGGCGGCGATTTCCGCTCGATTCTTCCAGAACCCTACGGCCAGTCCGGCGAGATAAGCGGCTCCCAGTGCTGTGGTCTCGGTCACCGCAGGGCGCACGACGGGAACTCCCGCGAAGTCGGACTGCATTTGCATCAGCAGATTATTGGCTGCGGCGCCACCGTCGGCACGGAGTTCTTTCAGACGGATTTTCGAATCCGCCTGCATGGCCCCCAGAACGTCGACCGTCTGGAGCGCAATCCCCTCCAGTGCTGCCCGCGCGAGATGTGCAGCAGTGGTGCCTCGCGTCAAACCTGTGATCGTTCCGCGAGCATGGCCGTCCCAGTACGGTGCGCCCAGACCGGCGAAGGCGGGGACCAGATGGACGCCTCCTGTGTCGGGAACGGAAGCGGCGAGAGCTTCGATATCGGATGCCTGCCGAATGAGGCCCAGTCCGTCTCGCAGCCATTGCACGACAGCTCCAGCGATGAAAATCGAACCCTCCAGTGCATATTCTGTCCGACCTCCGATCCGCCAAGCGACGGTGGTGAGCAGTCGATTCTGGGACACTACGGGAGACTCACCTGTATTCATGAGCATGAAACAGCCCGTTCCGTATGTATTCTTCGCCATTCCGGGTTTCGTGCAGGCCTGGCCGAAGAGCGCGGCCTGCTGATCACCGGCGATGCCCGCAACAGGGATTTCACCGCCGAGCGACTTCGTTGTACCGTATATCTCGCTGGAATCGCGTACCTCCGGTAGTAGAGAGGCAGGAATGTCGAAAAGCTCCAGCAGTTCTTCATCCCAAGTTCCGCGACGGATATCGTAAAGCATCGTCCGGGCGGCATTGCTGGGGTCAGTGGCGTGGACTCTGCCCTCAGTCAGATTCCATAGCAGCCAGGTATCGATCGTGCCGAAGGCAAGTTTTCCAGCCTCAGCTTTCGCTCGTGCTCCTTTCACATGGTCTAGGATCCAGAGGATCTTGGTTGCAGAAAAGTAGGCATCTAGCACCAGACCAGTCTTTTGGGCGATCAGATCAGCTTGTCCCGCCTCGCGGAGCCTATCACAGTCCGAGGCTGTGCGCCGATCCTGCCAGACGATTGCGTTGTGGATAGGTTTTCCGGTTTCCCGATCCCAGATGACTGTCGTCTCGCGCTGGTTCGTGATCCCGATGGCCGCGATGTCGGACGCTTTGAGATGCGCTTTCTTCAGCACCTCGGCAGCCACCCCGAATTGAGTGGACCAGATCGCGGTAGGATCGTGCTCGACCCAGCCTGGTTTCGGAAATATCTGAGGAAATTCCTTCTGAGCGACAGCGATGATTGAGCCGGACTGGTCAAATACAATGGCGCGGGATGAGGTAGTGCCCTGATCGAGAGAGAGAATGTGCGACATGGAAAGAAGGGAATCGGGATTCTGCAAAGAATAGGCTCAGGTGGCAACGAAAGGGAAGAAAAAACCGTTCTGCTCTGTTACGAACTTTCGATCTTGTCTGAAGTAGGCGGAGAGATGGCCATAGCGTCTGCGCGTAGGAACGCTCTCACTGCCTCGTCGTCGGACTGGTCGAACTGACTGACTGAACCTTCATAACGGACGATTCCGCTCTTCATGAAGACGACATGATCCGCCGCGTAACGCATGGAAGCAAGGTGGTGGGTGACCATGACGGAGGTGATATGGAGAGTGGATTGAAGAGTGCGAATCAAGTGAGTGATGGACTCGGAGAGAATGGGGTCGAGCCCGGCAGTTGGTTCGTCGTATAGAATGCAATCCGGTCGAGGAGCGAGTGCTCGGGCGAGGGCGACGCGCTTGCGCATCCCTCCGGACAGGGCGTCGGGCATTTTCGCCTGTTGGCCGGAGAGTCCCACCAGCGAGAGCACTTCTTCGACTCGGTCCGCGATGGTCTTCGCACTGCGCTCTCCGCCTTCGCGTAGGGGAAAGGCGACATTTTCTCCCACGCTCATGGAGTCGAAGAGCGCTCCGTCCTGAAACAAAACTCCTATGCGGCGGCGGATGGATCGCAATTGCCGTTCAGAGAAGGCTCCGATGTCGATCCCGGTGACTCGGACGGTGCCTGAGATGGGCTTGAGCAAGCCGTTGAGATGACGCAATAGGACGCTTTTTCCCGCCCCGCTGCCCCCGAGAATCGCGGTGGTTCTTCCTCGCGGTACCTTGAAGCTCACTCCTTGCAGTACAGCCTGGCCATCAAAAGCCTGATATAGATCCTCGATTTCGAAATAAGGAGGTGGCTCAAGATTCATCGGAGAGTTGTGAGACAGGGAAGGGGACCTCAGGATTCAGAAATCGACCAGATGTGTTGGAAACCAGCGTTCGAGTAGCAGTGAGAGAAAGAAATTCACCACCAAGATCGCGAGAGCAGAGTCCACGACAGCTCGTGTCGTCGCCTGACCCACGCCCATGGCTCCATCTTTGGCGCTCAGTCCTCGATGGCAGGATGCAATCACGATCAGGAATCCGAACAAAACACTCTTGACGAGGCCTGCGATCACGTCGCTGCTTCGGGTATGAGAGAGAAGCTGCTCGGTGTACCAGGGTTCTGGAATCCCGAACAGATCGACGGTTAAAAATTGTGAAGAGAGAATCCCGCACCAGATCGCTTCCGCCGTCAGAATTGGCATGGAGATCAGAATCGCCGCCAGACGTGGGATTACGAGGTATTCGACGGGATCAGTCCCCATCGCACGGAGCGCATCGATTTGTTCCGTGACGCGCATCGTCCCGATTTCCGCCGACATAGCAGATCCCATACGACCTGCCACCATCAGCGCCGCCAGTACGGGGCCTAGCTCACGACACATCGCAATGGAGACGACGGGGCCGGTGGCTGCTTCTAGTCCGAGTTCGGAGAACTTGAAGTAGGTCTGTGCGGCGAGAACTGCCCCGGTAAAAGCCCCTGTGATCGTCACCACTACCTGAGATCCGACGCCGATGACCACGATCTGATGCAGAGTCTGTCGTATCCTAAATCCACTGGTCAGAATCGCGACCATGACATCCCCCACCAGCAGCCCGAGCTGCCCGTAAAAGGAAATCATTCTGCGGAACGCCTCTGTCATCACTGACGAGCAAACACCAGAGAAGGGCAGGCGGCAACAGGCGTTTGATTCTTCTTCTGATCAGGCCGCGAAACTTCATGAATCCGCTGCATGATATAGCCCCTGCTCTTCACAATAGCTCGCGACTCCAGGCGTCATCCAGTCGCGATGGGCCGGAAAATCAGATCGAATAGCAGAGGACGAAGCAGGGTGGTCGAAGGAAATGGATTCGTAATGCCAGTCGCGACGATTCAGGATCTCCTGATGATTGCGACCAGCCACTAGGAAGCGGAGAGATTTCCGCAGAATCTCCGGTTCGGCCCATGCGTCGATTTGCTCCCACTGATCGGCTCCCAGAATCCACGACCATTTCTCCTGAGGAAAAGCTTGGATAAAATGGCACGCTGTTTCCCAGGAGTAGCTCGGAGCAGGCCGTCGCAGCTCGAAGTCTGAAACCTCTGCCCAGTCCGCTGCCTCCTCTGCGAGAGCGATCTGCAGCATTGTGAGCCGCTGCTCTGCGGTCGCAATTGTTCCTCGCTTGAAGGGAGAAACCGCCGCTGGGATGAATACGACACGATCCAGTCCGATCACCTCGCGAATCATCCGAACCATCGCCAGATGGCCACGGTGAACAGGGTCGAAGGAGCCACCGAACAGGGCGGATTGGATCGTGCTTGTTTGCGCGTGTGACATGCTGTCTAGTCTAATCCACTTCGCCCCATCTGCCAGATTTCCGCGATGAGGCAAACGAGTCTCGTTTGACCACTGTCGCGATTACCCGCATCTTCGGAAAGACTTCGTGCTTTTCCATTCCCTCTTCGTTGATGAAACCTTATGTGAAACCGATCCTGATCACTCTGATCGTCCTGGTTCTGCTCATTCCAATTCTGCTGATCATCGGAATCAAGCTGATCGGTCCCAGCCTGATTTCCACTGCTCCCCCGAGCGGTGATCCCATCGGAGAATATGATGTTCCCCGTGAGGAGACGACTCGCATGGTTCTGGATCTCACGATTCCGCTTTCCGCTCTGGATGCTGCTGCGAACGAGAAAATTCCGGCTGTTTTCGAAGGAAGTGAGAAGAAGGATTTTCACAAAAGTATCCGCGATGGATTCATTGAATGGAAGATTCAACGAGGAGACATTCAGTTCGCGAATGTCGGAGGGCAGGCGAGCTTCTCTGTCCCGTTCTCAGGAAATGCCAAACTAAAAGGAACTCTGGACGCAAAGATCTTCGCGCTCCCGATCGACGGGAATGCGAAGGTCGAAGGTACTTTCTCGGGAACTCTTGCGCCGGACATTCGCCCCAACTGGACCGTGATTCCCAATCTTTCACCCGATCTGAAACTCGATCAGGCGGTTCTCAGTCTGCCTCCGGTGGGCAATATCGATATTAGTTCCTTTCTCTCAGGAAGCCTCGGCCAGTCGTTGCAGAGCGAGATCCAGAAGCTGGCTCCCTCGCTGAAAAATGGCTTGGATATTCGGAAGAAGCCTGCGGAACTCTGGGAAAAGGGGCATCTCGCTCAAACGATTTCGGATTCTCCTCCTCTCTGGATTTACACAGTGCCCCAGAGGGTGTTGCTCTCACCTCTCGATTTTTCAGCAGCCGATAGCATTCGTCTAAAAATGGCGATGGAAGGCCGGACCTCTCTCCACATTCGCCCGCCTGCTGCTCCTGATCAGACGCCTTTACCCGACGCTGAGATTCTGCCCTCGGATCCTGAGTTCAATCACTGCGATCTGCGCCTGCCTGTGGTGATCAGCATGACGGAGCTCAATCAGATTCTGGCCGACACGAAATTTGATCTGAATGCAGGCGCTGGAACCAAGGTGAATATCCACGGTCTGTCCGCTGAGATGGGAGAGGGTGGATTTCTGAACCTACGACTGAATCTGGAGGCAGACAAATCCGCACTCGGACGAGGTGTTTTCGGCAGTATCTGGGTGAAAGGGCGACCTTGGATCGACCTAGAGAAGCAAACTCTGGGCTTTGGCGATGTCGCCCTGACTCTGGAGACGCAGGACGTTCTCACCTCTGGGGCCGCTTGGTTACTGGATGGGATTTTGGTGAAGGGACTGGAGTCAAAACTGCGAGTCGATCTGAACGACCATCGCGAGAAGATCGACCAAGAGGTGAAAAAGTGGATCAGTCGGGCACACCTTCCCGAGGACGTCAGCGTGTCTTTGGAAAACCTTTCGGTCACTGTCAGCGACGCCTACACGGTCACTCGTCACGCGGTGGGCGAGCGAGACGATCCCGCGATTGTCGTGGTGATTCGGGCGACGGGTGATCTGGGCGTCCGGCTGAATCGATTGGACTTCAAAAAGTAGACGAAATTTGTTATTCCCGATGGTATGAAATTCCCCCTCTGGTTCCCTGCGCTGTTGTTATTTCCTTTGTTGGCGAGTATCCCTGTTGCCTCCCAGGAGACAAAGGAATGCCTCCCAGGCGCGACTCTACTCGAATGGACAGAGGAAGATCCCTCAGTGCGCCTTATGGATGGAGCGCACGCCTTCGTCGAGCGGAAGATCGCAGAGACGATTCAGCGCAATCCCTCTTTCCCCCTCGATCCAAAAGAGCGGGAAACGTTTATCGCCGAGTCGCGGAAGTCCTTGGCGCAGAAGCTCGGAGTGGTGGATGATCGATCAAAACCGCATCTCGAATTCATTGGAAGCAGCCCCGTGTCAATCGAGGGCGAGCCTAGCTCATCGCTTGTCGCGGAAGGACCCGGCTTCACGGTGCATCAGGTTCGATGGGAAGTCTTGCCGGGTTTCGTCGCTGAGGGCCTGTATGTGAATCCGACCCCTCGCACGGACAAAGCGATCCCTGCGCCGCTGATGGTGCTGATGCCGGACGCAGACGACACACCCGAGGATCTTCTCGGACTGACGCCGAAACTCACTCCACCTCAGCGCATGGCGCTACGCTTTGCTCTGACTGGCTTTCGCATCCTCATTCCCGCTCCCGTGAATCGTAGTCTCTTTACCGGTCCGTCGCAGAATGATGAGATCTTGAAGAAATCAGAGCAAAGCCATCGAGAATGGATCTACCGCCAGGCCTTTCAGATGGGGCGTCATCCATTGGGCTACGATGTGCAGACTCTACTCGCTGCCGTAGATTGGTTCGGGATGTCTTTTCCTGGAGGCCTCGTTTCCGTCGCCGGACATGGAGAGGGCGGTCGCGCTGCTTTCTACGCCGCTGCACTCGATCCACGGATTGGTAGCGCTTTCGTCAGCGGAGCCTTTGCTCCTCGGGATCAAAACTGGGCCGAGCCGATCTATCGCAATATTTTTCATCTCTTGCCGGATCATGGCGATTCCAATGTCGCCGCCCTGATCTCCGGACGCACGCTCATCGTCGAGCACACGGACTTTCCCGAGGTGAAAAATCAGAAGGGCGATCTCACGACGCCGCCATTCGCAGAGGTGCAGCGAGAGTGGAAACGCATTGCGAGCATCATTCACAGTCTGGACGTGCCTCCTTCCTTCCATCTGACCGAAGCTCATGCCGGAGCGAGAGGTGATTCCGCAGCGGTCGCTGGATTCCTTCAGGCTCAGGGACTGGAACCCGTGATTGATCGCACCCCTCCACTGGCCCTCCTGATCGATCAAAGGATGGGGTTTGACCCAGAAGCGCGGCACAAGAGGATCTTCTATGGAATGCAAGATCACGTGCAGATGATTCTCGATGCATCAGAACGCACACGAGAAGAGTTTTTTCGCTATGCCGCCGAACCGCATCTCCGTCCCGGCGCCTGGTCTACGGATCGGGAACTGCCTACGGTCGATCCGGCGAGATTCATCCAGTTCGCCGATGGACTTCGGAGTGACTTCGAGACGAATTATCTGGGAGCGTTCGATGAAAATCGACTGCCTTTGAATCCTCGGACGCGCAAGCTGAAGGAAACCGATACCTGGATCATGTGGGAGGTGGGACTGGATGTCTATCCGGAGTTCGAGGCTTGGGGGGTGCTCTTGATTCCGAAAGGCATTAAGCCGGGGGAACGGCGAGCGGTAGTGGTGTGTCAGCATGGCCGCAATGGTGTGCCTCGCGACTGGGTCGATCAAAACAAATCGTCCGACAGACATTTCGCTGCTCGCCTAGCCGAGAACGGATACATCGCCTACGCACCGCACAATCTCTATCGCGGTGAAGACCGCTATCGCTGGCTCGACCGCAAGGCGAATCAGATCGGTGGCACCCTGTTCACTTTTCTCGTCGCTTCCCATCGCCAACACGTCGATTGGCTAAAATCACTGCCCGAAGTCGATCCCGCCCGAATCGCTTTTTACGGCATCAGCTACGGCGGCGAGAGTGCTGTGCGCATTCCTGCGGTGATTCCCGACTACTGTCTGTCCGTTTGCTCCGGCGATTTCAATCAATGGACGAGAAAAGTGGCTGATCCCGACTTTCCGCGCAGCTTCATGAGCAGTATCGAATGGGAAATGCCCTACTGGAATCTCGGGAATACCTACGATTACGCAGAAATGACTTCCTTCATTTTCCCTCGGCCCTTCTATGTCGAGCGTGGTCATCACGACACCGTATCGGAGGACTCCTGGGTCGCGCACGAGTATGCGAAAGTTCGTCAGTTATACGCCTGTTTCGGTCGGGCGGATCGAACGGGAATTCAGTTCTTCCACGGTGGTCATGCGGTGCGAGCAGAAGGAAGTTACGAGTTTCTGAAGAAGTTCTTGGGGAAACCATGAGTCGTAGGATTGCCATCTTTGCGCTGTTCGTCATAGTCGCTGTCGTCGGGGCTTTCTTGATCGGACGGGCGACGGCTCCTCGCGGTGCGATGGTGTCTCGGCAGCTTCCCCTAATCGGGATCGCCAGTTTGACGTCCGAGAACTATGTGCGAGCCGTGCGCGAGGCCGGTGGATTGCCGGTAGTGCTCCCAAATACGGGGGGCAATGCAGCCCTAGTAGAGGAGTATCTGGAAGTGCTCGATGGCCTGATTCTGCCGGGCGGAGCGGACATTCCGCCGACGGAATATGGAGAGGAGATGCACGAGTCGGTGAATTTGCTCGATGAGGATCGTTTTGAGTTCGAAAAGGCGCTCACCCACGCTTGGATCGAGAGGACGGATAAGCCACTGCTGGGGATCTGTCTCGGCAGTCAATGGATCAATGTGGCCTCAGGCGGTAGCTTGATTCAGGATTTACCCTCGCAGAAGGATGCACATCACATGGATAAAAAGCATCCGGTCAGTGTGGAAGCCGGTTCTCGACTGGCGGGGATTCTGGGCGAACTGAATCCGGTCGTGAATTCATATCATCACCAGGCCGTCGGAAAGCTGGGGAAGGGCCTGAGAGTGGTGGCTCGTGCGCCAGATGGCGTGGTGGAAGCGACAGAGACCACTCGTCCGAATCGGTTTCTCATTGGTGTGCAGTGGCATCCCGAGGGAATGCCGGATCAGGAGGCTCAGCGTCGATTACTGAAGGCTCTGGTGAAAGCCGCTGCTCCGTGAGAGAAGGTGTCACGGTTTCGTCTCGCCCAGTCCGAGCATGGGTAGGATGGTGTCGGCGGTGTGCGGAGTGTAGTTGAAGATGAGAAAGCCGTCGGTGTTGTGCTTCCGAGTGATTTCAATCTGCTCGATTACGGCCTCAGCATCGAGAGTGACCTGAGAGGAAGAGGCTCCGATACCGGGCATGAGTCGGGCAGGACCTGCCCATTCTTTTTGCTTCTCCACCCAGCGATCAAAGGTGTTCGGGCTGGCGGTGTAGTCCATGGGGCAGACGAAGTCGAGATAGCCCTTCTCGCACCAGAGCTTCCAGTCCTGCATGACGCTGCGGCTGTCCGTATCCCAACTGCGAAAAACAGCAGCGGAGACTTGCGTGCCAGGGCGAATCTGGCGGACTTGCTCGCTGACAGCTTTGACAACGGTGGTGATGTTGTTCTGGCAGAAGGGGATCCATTCCTCGCGTCGCGATCCGCCGGGGCGTACGTCCTTCGGCCAATCGGCGACGGGCTTTCCAGTCGCTTTCTCAAAGCGATCACGGCAGGGTTTGCAGAAGCAGTAGTCTGAGCTGGGGTAGCGGATGTAGTCAAAATGGATGCCGTCCACAGGGTACTTGCGCACAAGTTCTGCGAGAGAGTCGATTTCGAGCTGCTGATTGAGAGGATTCGAAGGACAGAGCCAAGGCTGTTCCTCTCCCGTGTAGCTGGCTTGCAGACGCTTTTCGCTGCGCATCTTCTCGACATGGGCGGGCGAGACGGCGTGTCCGAGGTTCCAGTTGACCTTCCAGACATGGATCTGGATGCCGTGTTTGCGACAGGCCGCGAGGCATTCGGCCACTTGATCCCCCTGTTCGGCGATCTCGGGAGCGACAGGCAAGACGTCGCTGGGATAGTAGGCGACTCCGCCCCAGAGCATGTTGGGGAAGATGGCGGTAAAGCCGTTCTCTTTGAGACGAGAAATCGCTTGGTCCCAAGTCATCCCCTTGACGCCGAAGGCGCTGTGACACCAGAAGCCCCGAAACTCATTTGGCTTGGATTCTTGGCATAGAAAGTAGATTTCGCGATATTTGAGAGTCGCTTCCTCAAGTGCGGCGAAGGCGTCTGTGTAGTCTTTTGCCTGATTCGCTGATTGGAAGCGCTTTTCCAAGGCCTCGGCTTCTCGCTGTTTTGCGGCGATGGCTTCTCGAACCGATTCGGAAAGAGTAGGGCTTGATTTTGCTTTGTTCTGAACCGATTGAGCCTGTGTGAGGGCGGCTTCGAATGCTTCCCGCCGCGTCGCGATGGCCTTCGTCCAGACCTCCGGATCCTGAAGTCCGACGAGAGACATGAGAAGCTGCGCTTTATTCTCAGGATCATTCTGAGTGAGCACATGTCCGACATAAATGACCTTACCGGCGGCGAGGATGGCGGAGATTCCGGTGGCGTGGCCCTCAGAGTCATACCACTCGCCGAGGCTGCGGACGCCGTCGCCGAGTTCCGACTTCGGGATCGCGACGATGTTCCAGGAGTCCTGCTCTGCTGCGGCAGGGGCTCCGGGCAGGAGGGCTTTGTCCGGATGGATGGAGGCGAATTCATCGCCCTTTTCGGCTTTCCGATAGGTCCCCGATGGGAGTCCGGCTGCTTTTCGTAGATCTTCCGGGAGTTGATAGCACGCGATCAGGTTGCCGCCTCGCGAGAGGTAGTCTTTGAGCAAGTTGACGAGCTGTTGATCCATGTCCGAATTATTGGGCAGGAGAACCGTGCGAGCTTTTCCGAGCAAATCAGCGGTGATTTCGCTTTCGGCGTAGGTGACGTGGCGAATTCCCGACTTGCCGAGGAGATTGGAAACGATCTTCACAAAGGAGGAGGATTCTTCCGGATGCTTGTCGCTTCGCACGATCAGGATGTGAGTGTCCGCCCCGAGGACTCCGACACGACGAATGTTCCGCACGAAAATTTCGGTATTCGCACTGTCACCCTTCCACGCTCCGACTCGCAGAGCGAGGATTTTGTCCCAGCCGCCGGGCTGACCTTCCGGTCGCGTATCGGATTTTCTGATCTGAATGGTTTCCCAGACGCCGTCTCGCTTGGGAGCGAAGGAGGTGCCATGCCAACCCGTGGGTGTTTGGAAGTAAACACTGTAAGAACTGACGGGCTTGGAGTTGGTACAGAGGATATCGAAGCTGATTCCTTCGGACTGGGATAGGTCGAGGGTTTCGAACCGGCGATCCCAGTAGCAACGTTCAATGTCTTTCGGTGTGAAGTCGCAGCGGAGGGCGATGACTTTGGAACCATCCATTTCACGCACGATAGCAGGTGGATAGCGCGTCGACGAAATCCATACGGCTTGAGCGGCGGAATCGTCGGAGTATTGGCAACTATCGATCAGAGCGTCGTCCCCGTGAGACAGCGCCGTGAGGATCAGGGGAGCGAGCAGCAAGAGAAAAATGCGCAGTGCTTTCATTCGTGGATTCAATAGGGTTCAGTGGAGAATGTAAGAGGGTCAGACATCGCAGACCTGAGCGGCATGGCGCAGGGCCAGCAGGGGATCGGACCAGGTGGGGATGAACTCCTGAGCGACGTAGCCGGTGTAGCCTGTTTTGAGAATCTCCCGGAGTATGGGCGGATAGTTGATCTCCTGTGTGTCGTCGAGTTCGCATCGCCCCGGATTCCCTGCGGTGTGGTAGTGACCAATCAGCTCGTGGTATTGGCGAATGCGGCGGATGATGTCGCCATTCATGATGGAGACGTGATAGATGTCGAAGAGCAGTTTGAAATGGGGCGAGCCGATTTGCTTGATGAGATCGATGCAGAACTCGACATCGTCGCCGAAGTAGCCCGGATGCCCCATCATGGGCTTGCTCCCGTCGCGAGAGTTCAGGTGTTCTAGGACCAGAGTGACTCCCGCTTTCTCGGCATCGGGGAGGACGGTCTTCCAAGCACGCAGGCAGTCGGCGATGGCTTTTTCCTCGTCCATTCCTTCGAATCGCATACCGGTGAAGGTGATGACTTTTTTGCATCCTACCTGTTCGGCTATGGCGATGCTTTTCCGCAGAGTTGCAATGACTTCGTCATAATACTTGGGATCGCAGGGGCCTTTGGCAAAGCCGTGGGAACTGACGAGAGAAATCTCCAATCCCAGAGCCTTCACATCGGGGTAGCTCGTCTGCGGGATGCCCTCAATGGCGACGAGGCCAATGGATTTGCAGAACTTGGCGAGTTCGACCGCATTGACAGATTTTGCAAAGCACCAGCCCATTACGGATTGGTGGATGCGTCCATTCTTTACGACAAAGTTCGGATCGACGCTCGATTGGGGGAGTTGAGCCTGAAGTGGTGAGGACGGAGCAAGGAATCCGCTCGCGAGGGCGGCGGCCGGAGTGGAGGCGAGAAAGTGGCGGCGGGAGGTCATGGAGAGAACTTTGCTTCGATCCTGAGCGATTGACAAGTCCGCTCGTTGGCGCAGATCGGGAACGCCGACGTCCCCAATAACATATTTTCCGCCTGTACTCCGATTGCGTTAGCTGCTTGAATCCGCGACAGAGAAGTAGACCCGAGTTGTTGCTGATTTCCTATAATATCGTGAGGAGTCATTTTTCGAAAATTACAGTAGCATGCCAGTTGCATGTTGATCAGTTTATGCTATTGGATGCCTGTCTTAGCTGGGAAAGCGGTGGTGAGCTTTACATCGGACTGCTGGATCGCTGGAGAAAACAGGAGCCGCAAGGAGGCAAATAGAATATGACTGAAAACGACTCAGAAAGAACGGACTACCGTCCGCTCCATACGGAGAAAATCGTTGCTGAAAGGAAGACGTTTTTTCTCGATCTGAAAGAAAATGAGCGAGGACGCTTTGTGAAAATTACGGAAGATGTACGGGGGCGTCGTGATACGATTATGGTCCCTGTGGAGATTCTGGAGGAGTTTATCGACGCTCTGGATGATATTCGTGAGGTAGCCGAGGGCTGATTAGATTAGCCGGATCGAAGTTCATGCGTAGCATGACCGGATACGGACGCAGTCGGGCGGTGACGGCGGATTGGTGCGTGGACGTCGAGCTGTCCGGGGGTAATCGGAAGCAAATCGATCTGGCGCTGAATTGTCCCGCTTCTCTCCTTCCTCTGGAGGGAGATATCCGGACTGCTTTGACTCAGGCAGTTTCGCGTGGGCGTATCGTGGTGAAAGTCACTGTAACTCACGTCAATCAGGGCAGTCGCAGCTTAATTTTTGACGAAGAATTGGCTCGGCAGTATATCGGCGAGGTGCGTCGATTTTCTCAGACAGAGGGATTACCCGTCGATTTTTCGCCGGGAGATTTGCTGCAAATCCCCGGAGTTTTCCAGGTGGATGAAGTGGAGTTCTCTCCTGAGAGTGTGCGTGAAGCCCTATTTTCGGCTCTGGAGGCAGGGCTGAATCAGTTTCGGGATATGCAGTTGGGGGAAGGTCGATTTCTTCGGGAGGATTTGCTCGGCAGAATCACACTGATCGAAAGAGTATTGAGTGAGATCCGCTCACTCTCAGGGCGTGTTCCTGTCAACTATCGGAAGGCCTTGATGAAGCGACTGTCTGAAGCTGGCCTTCCCGTTGATTTGGCTGACGAGCGAATTCTGCGCGAGATCGCTCTTTTTGCTGAGCGTTGCGATATTACGGAAGAACTGACTCGTGTTGCGAGTCACATCACGCTTTTCCGCCAGTATGTGGACAGTGAGGAACCGGTCGGCAGGCTGCTCGATTTTCTTTGTCAGGAGATGCATCGAGAAATTAATACCATCGGTAGCAAGGCGAATGATGCGACCATCGCACGCTGCGTCGTCGAGGCAAAGTCGGAGCTGGAAAAGATTCGTGAACAGGTGCAAAACGTTCAGTAGTATGATAATAAATAGGATGCGCCTACGGTCCAGATGTTTCGTTGACCTGCGGATGGGTTCTGTCATCTTGGGAGAATGAGCGATTCCTCCCCAGCTCTCCCTCCGCGCAGTGGCATTCTCTGCGTCGTCTCCGGACCCTCTGGTTCGGGGAAGACGACCCTGTGTCGTCGATTCGTGGAGGAGGATGAGTCCGCTGTCTATGCCGTATCGGCTACGACCCGCCATCCTCGTGGAGAGGAACAGGACGGCGTTGATTATTACTTCCTAAACCACGCTGAGTTTGAGTCGGGGATCGCGGAAGGGAGGTTTCTCGAACACGCGGAGGTTCACGGTGAATTCTATGGGACTCTCAAGAGTGAGGTGCTTCGTCATCTCGTCGCTGGGAAGGATGTATTGATGGACATTGATGTGCAGGGGGCGGCTCTGATACGCGCATCGTCTGATCGCGAGGTGCAGCGAGCGCTGCTGGATCTCTTCATTTTACTGCCGAGTGAGGAGGCTCTCCTCGAGCGCGTTCGTTCCCGAGGCACGGAGAGTGAGGATCAGATCGCTCTGCGTCTGCGTAATGCACGCTCTGAATCGCGTCATTGGCGAGACTATCAATACACGATCATCAGCGCAGATCGCGAAACGGATTTTACCGCTTTCCGGGCTATCATGCAGGCAGAGCGATTTCGCTCCCGTCGCTTGCATCGGACAGATGATGCAGTGAATGTAGAAAGATAGGGATGAGTGCTTCATCGACAGTGAAAACGGTAGTGTTGGGAGTCACTGGCTCCATCGCTGCCTATAAGTCGGCAGATCTTGTCAGTCGTCTGGTAAAGCACGGATTGATCGTTCAGGTAGTGATGACTCACGATGCTCAGGAGTTCATCACTCCACTCACCTTGCAAGTGCTCTCGCATCAGTCTGTCGTGACCGATCTTTACGATGAGAAGCAGAGTTGGCGACCTGGGCATATCGCCATCGCAGACGAAGCTAGTTTGCTAGTCGTAGTCCCAGCGACAGCTAACGTGATCGCGAAGTTCGCCCATGGGATTGCGGATGACGCTCTCAGTGCGATCTATCTGGCTACTCGTGCTCCCGTGCTGATCGCTCCGGCGATGAATGGAAAAATGTGGGATCATCCCGCGACTCAGGGCAATGTGGAGACTCTGCGTAATCGTGGGGTCGAGTTCATCGGGCCGGAGGCAGGGGTGCTAGCCTGTGGTTACGAGGGAATCGGGCGACTCTGCCCGGTCGAGGAGATCGAAGCAAGAATTCTCGAAATTCTGTTGCACAGGACCTGATGTCGGAAGATCGGAAGAGGATGCGTTTTCTCGTCACTGCCGGCCCCACTCGCGAGCCGATTGATCCCGTTCGGTTTTTATCAAATCGCTCCTCGGGGAAAATGGGGTATGCGCTGGCGCTCGCGGCTCTGAATAGGGGGCACGAGGTGGTGCTGATCAGCGGTCCTGTTGCGCTAAAGTCCCCCGCTGTCGCAGAATCGATTTCTGTCGAGACCGCTCTAGAAATGTTCGCTGCTGTCGAATCGAGAATTCAGTCAGCGGATGCTGCGATTTTTTGTGCAGCGGTCGCTGACTATCGTCCTGTGAGTGTCGCGGAAGAGAAGATCAAGAAAACGGCGGATCACATGCAGTTGGAGCTGACGCGTAATCCAGATATCCTCGGGAGTGCGCGAGAGCAGTTCGGGTTTAGAGGGATTCTTGTCGGCTTTGCTGCGGAGACGAATGACTTGGAGTCCCACGCACGAGGTAAGTTGCGTCGAAAAGGCTGCGATCTGCTGGTAGCAAATGATGTGAGCCGATCAGACATCGGCTTTGGCAGTGAAAAAAACGAAGTGACGCTCTTTTTCTCCGATGGCGACAGACTCCACTTAGCGTGCGCCTCGAAACAAGAAATTGCGGAGGAAGTGATACGTGAGATTGAAAAGTTGATCGAAGACCGAAAAGGTGCTTCAGAAAAGGCATCCTCGATCGAATTAAATCAGGCAGAATGACGCAAAAATCCGTTATAGCGGTTCCTTCTTTATCGAATTTCGATTACACGCACTGGCGAATCGTGAGAAAGGCGTTACCCTCCTCACCCGCCTGTCACGCCGAATTTCAAAAATCTCTGTGAATGAAAGCCACGCGCTACCAGACTGATACTACGGATCCCAGCCAGTTCGCACCAGGACAGCGCTGGATTAGTGAGACGCAGGCAGAATTAGGCCTCGCTTTGATCCTGACCGCCGACTTTTCGAGAGTTCAGGCTTTTTTCCCCGCAGTTGGTCAGACTCTGACTTATTCATCTCGAAATGCACCTTTGCGCCGAGTCGTGTTCGAACCTGGAGACACCGTGATCGATCAGAATGGGAAGACCTTCGCCGTTACTGCAATCCGGGAGGATCAAAAGCGCGTGATCTATATCGACGTCGAAGGTAATGAACTACCCGAGAGTCAGCTCTCTGATACGATGAACGCCCAGCGACCTGAGCAGCGGCTTCTCTCAGGCGGCAGTGATGATCCGAAATTGTGGGCACTGCGACAATGGGTCATTCGAGCCCAACATGAGGCTGCTTCGAGCGAGGTTCGAGGGCTGGCGGGAGGACGAATTGCTCTGATTCCGCACCAGCTTTTTATCGCTGAGGAAGTAGCGAATCGGGCTGCGCCGCGTGTGCTTCTCGCGGATGAAGTAGGATTGGGGAAAACGATTGAGGCTAGTCTGATTTTGCATCGACTGCACTTGTGTGGACGGGCCTCGAGGGTGCTGATCCTCGTGCCGGATGCACTGGTGAATCAGTGGTTTGTCGAGCTCTACCGACGTTTTTCTCTCTCTTTCGCGATCTATGATGAGGCTCGGGCGCTCTCCATCGAAGCTGCCGGAAAAAACGGGAGTGACTCTCCGGAGAATCCATTTTTTGACGATCAGTTTATTCTTTGTGCAACCTCGTGGTTGGCTTCGCATCCCGAGCGCTCGGCTCAGGCTGCGGCTGGGGAGTGGGACCTGCTGATCGTAGATGAAGCTCACCATCTGCGGTGGAGTCCGGAGGAGACCAGTCCCGCCTATGCGGCGGTGGAGGCGATCGCGAAGGGTTCTGTGGGGCTACTCCTGCTAACCGCCACCCCGGAGCAATTGGGGCGTGAGGGGCATTTTGCCCGTCTCCGTCTTCTCGATCCGGCTCGATTCTCTGATTTGAAAAAATTCACGAAAGAATCGGAGAAATTTCGGATGATCTCGGATTTGGCGGATCGTCTCCGCAGCACGGAAGAACTGCGAAAGGAAGACTTTAAGGCCTTGGCGAGCCTACTGGATAAGGAAACGGCGGCACGACTGAAAGCGAATGACTCTCCCGCAGATCGAGATGCAGCGCGTCTGGCGCTGATCGATCTACACGGGACAGGGCGGGTGCTTTTTCGGAACCGGAGACTAGTCCTCGATCATTTTCCTACTCGGATTGCCCATCTCTCGCCTCTCCAGGGTGGGGATAACGAGTTCGAAACCGTGATTCTCTGGCTTGCTGATCTACTGAAGAAGCATCCAGAGGAGAAATTCCTGCTGATCACGCGCACTCGCGAGGGAGTGGAAAGAATAGAGTCTGCACTACGCGAGAAAATCTCTGTTGGGGCAGCCGTCTTTCACGAGGGGCTCACCCTCCTGCAGCGTGATAAAAACGCTGCCTGGTTCGCGAATGCAGACGAAGGGGCACGAATTCTGCTTTGTTCTGAAATCGGGTCAGAAGGACGAAATTTTCAGTTTGCTCGTCATCTGATCCTCTTCGATATGCCGGACGATCCGGCATTGCTGGAGCAGAGAATCGGTCGCCTAGATCGAATCGGGCAGGGGAGCGAGATTCATATTCACGTTCCATACCTACTGAATTCAGATGAGGAAATGATGGCTCTCTGGTATCACGAAGGACTCAATGCATTTCAACAGACGGTTCACGGATCTGCCATGATACGTCAGCAGTTTCAGCACGATCTGGCACGACTGGCCAACAGCTCAGAGAAAGAGTTGAAGAAGTTACTTCCCGATTTGATTGAACGAACCCGGAAGTACAAGAGCGAACTGGATGCTGAACTGGAAAAAGGTCGCGATCATCTGCTAGAGATGAGTTCCTTTGATCGGGATCAGGGGCAAGCGCTCGTTTCTCAAATCGATGATCTGGACGCGGATCAGCGTTTGGAGCAATTGATGCTGCGCATTTTTGATCACTTCGGAGTCACGGTGCAGGACTTGGGGGATCGCAGTTACTTGCTGGTTCCAGAGCACCTTTTCTCAGCCGAGACATTTCCCCGACTACCGGAGGAGGGGATGGCGGTCACATTTGATCGAACTCTGGCGCTCGCCCGGGAAGATATCGTCTTTCTAACCCAGGACCATCCTCTCGTTTCGGGCGCACTGGAGAGTTTTGTCTCGACAGATCGTGGGAATGCTGCCTTTTTCCGGCTCGAACACGCGGGAGAGCAGCTTTTGATGGTCGAAACGGTCAGTGTGCTGGAATGCGTAGCTCCCGCCCGGCTCCATGCCGAGCGATTTCTGCCGTCGAAGCCGATTCGAACAATCATGGATGAAAAGAGGCGGAATCGGACGAGTGACTTCGATTTGGAACGGATTCGTCGAGACGGTCGACCAGGGAACTCCTCCTTTTTGATTCAGAAATCAAAGGCGCTGCGTGCCATCGTACCTCCACTGCTAGATGTTGCACGGAACGAGTCGGAAGGGGTGGCTTCGCGCATTCGACAGGAGGCGATTGAGAAGATGGAGGAGGTCTTCAAATTGGAGATCGAGCGGCTAGAGCGTCTTCGGGAATTAGGTCACCCGGTGCGAGAAGATGAGATTGAAATCGTTAGAAAAGAGCAAACGGAATTGCGAGAATTTCTAAGTGAGACTCCTTTGCGCATCGATTCTGTACGCCTGATTCTAGCGGTGATGTGAGGATACTGGTCACGAATCCGATTCTTTCTTCCCTTGCCCATGCATCACTCCGATAGACCGAGGAGGCGAAAAGCTCGCTCGGGGAGCGGATGGCGAGAGACTGAGACACCGCGCCACTTGGCGATTCGCGCTTGCCTCGTTCGCCTAGTCGTCATCGCGGTGTTATTTTCTGTCTGCATTTCCCTGCTGCTTGTCGCTCTGCTGCTCTTTCGCTATGACAGAGAGGCAGCCCGATACGATATCAGTGCCGTCCGCAGGATGCCGAAAGAATCAGTTGTCCTAGAGGCATCCGGTCGTCTTCTTGGCTATCTGCACGGGGAAAATGTTGCGACAGAATTACCGCTGGAAGAAATTTCACCCTTTTTTCTCCATGCGGTGATTGCTCGGGAAGATTCACGTTTTTATCAGCATCATGGCATCGATCACTGGGGCTTGCTGCGTGCTTGGCTACGTAATCTCCGCGAAAAACGGACGGTGCAAGGTGGATCGACGGTCACCATGCAGCTCAGCCGCATGACCTATGAACTTGAAGGGCGGACCATGGATCGGAAGCTACTGGAGATGGCTGTGGCGCGAAGGATCGAGAAGAGCTTTAAGAAGGACGAAATCCTTGGATTCTACGTGAACCGCGTGTTCCTCGGCACGGGGATGAACGGAATTGAGCAGGCTGCGCGGGGATACTTCGGGAAGCACGCTTCGGAGCTCTCTCTTTCCGAGGCGGCGATGATCGCTGGTGTGATCCGTGCGCCAAACGGATTTTCTCCCTTTCGCCACTACGATGCAGCCTTGCGTGAGATGAAGAGCACCCTGTCTCGGATGGAGGATGAAGGAATGATCTCACAGGCCGAAGCGGAAGCAGCGGCATCTGCGAATCCAGTTGTCCTGCCACAGTCACGCTGGATGGAAATGTTGAAGAAGGAGGCTCGTATCTCAGAAAGGACCTATCTTTTGAGCTTGGTCGATGAGAAGATTCGAGAACTTTTTCCCTCACACGTCGGGGCGGGAGGATTGACGATCCGCACAACGTTCGACTCTCGTTTGCAAGCGGCAGCTGAGACATCAATTGCCAATCGGCTAAATGATCTGGAACGGTTGCCAGGCTATGCGCATCCCCGACTTTCCGAGTATCAGGGGGGAGTTCCGACCTATCTGCAGGCTGCCACCACGATTCTGGAGAACTACACCGGGGCGATCCGGGCTGTGGTTGGGGGGCGTCGGTTTTCTCACAGTGAGTTTGATCGGGCGATGCGGGCGCGTCGTCCCATGGGGTCTGTCTTTAAACCGCTCGTGTACGGTGCTGCATTTGAGCGTGGGCTGTTTCCGGGCATGATGGTGAGCGATGGCAAGATCGAACCTGGCGAGATCTCTTGGAGTAGTAGGGATTGGAATCCACAGAATGCAGATGGGATTTTCGGAGGAAAATTATCCGTAGAGACCGGGTTAATTCAATCTCGTAATACGATGACTGTCAGAGTTGGGGAGCGAGCCGGGATCGATACAGTCATCGCCATGATGGAGCATGCTGGGCTTGGAAAGTCGGATTCTGTCGAGAGAAATCCCACCATCTACATTGGGTCCACCGGTGCGAGCGTAGAAGACGTCACCAGTGCCTACTCTTGTTTCTCGACTGGCGGAATCAGGCACGAACCCTACTTCATCGAATCAGTGACCGACCGTGATGGAACCATCCTCTTCCAGCATGAAGACAAAAATTATCGTGTTCTCTCGTTGGGGGCTGCGTGGCTTACGTCCCATCTTCTGGAAAAAGTTGTCGCGGACGGAGGCACGGGTGCGGGATTGCGACAGTTAGGCTTCACTGCACCAGCAGGGGGAAAGACAGGGACAACCAACCGCTTTGAAGATGCTTGGTTCGTGGGCTATACAAATCGACTCTCCTGTGGAGTATGGATCGGCTTAGACCAGCCTGAGACGATCATGGAGGGTGCATACGGGGGCCGGATCGCCGTTCCAGTTTGGTATGACATCATGAGCGCTGCCGCTGCCATTGGTTATGAATTCGGAGATTTTCCGAATCCTGAAGGAACGGTTTCGATGGATCTCTGCCGCGATTGCGGACTATTGCCTAAAAAGTCTTGCGAACGTGCCGGGAGCGTTTACAGGGAGATAGTGCCTTACGATTTAATTCCCCGGAAATCTTGCAGGCTGCATTGATGGTCGAAGATTTCCTCAATCTTCGATTGCCATGACCGCTGCTCTCAATTCCGTTAATCGCTCATCGTATCAGCCCTTCGCCTCATTCTCCCTGATTTGGGCGGGGGCGACTTTAATTCACCAACTCGCCTTTACTTTTTGGGCAGAGTCGTGGTCAGGCTGGTTGCTTGTTTTCGCTGCCGTCTTTGTCATTCATCATCCGAGCTGTGTATTTCGCTTCACGATTCTCGTGATCACGGGACTGATTCATCTTTGGTCAAAGCTGCCTTTTGTTCCCAATCATATTCTCTATGAGGGGATGCTCCACCTAATTATGTTACTCGCTCTCGGGAGCTACTTTCTCTCTGGACCGGGCAGAACTGAACTGACCAATACATGGGGAGAGTGGAAAAAGCGCCTTCCGCTGCTATTGATCGCTATTGCGGTCAAGACGGTATATTTCTTCCTCCCGTCTGCGCTTCTCGGTCCTTTGCTTGGAGGGCTGTCTACATTGTTCCTGATCATCGCCTTCGGATGGTTTCTGGCCACTCCAGTAGAGCTTGGGCAGGGGGAATTCTTCTTTGATCGAGCGGCTCCTCTTCTGCGAGTCGCTGTTCTGGTCATGTATTTCTGGGCCGGAACTCAGAAACTGAATTGGGATTATTTTGATCCCAATGTCTCCTGCGCTGCCTTGCTTCACAAGGGGATCGCAGCATACTACGGTGGGCTGATTTCAACAGCACCGTGGACATTGAATTCGGTGGCGACGATTTCATTGATTTTTGAATTCGGGATACCCATCCTGCTCTTTATTCGGCGCACGCGATATTTAGGATACTTTGCCGCTCTCGTCTTTCACCTGTGGCTCTCTCAGTACAAGGCCGCAGGCGTGTTTGGATTCTCCGATCTCATCCTTGGAGTTCTGATCCTCTTTCTGCCGATGGAATGGGGGCATCGCCTTCGCAGTTTCTGGGATGTCCAGTTGCGCTGGCTCGGTGGAGGAGACCTCGACGTGGGAAGGAAGCGTGCTCATTATTTTGTAATTGGCGTTTTTTTCGTAGCACTGATCTCCCAAGGGACACTCTACTTGACGAAGGGGCGCAATTATGAGGTCTTCTGGACTGCGAACTGGATCGCCTTTGGTGTCTTTATCACTTGGGGACTCTGGCTCGGGTTCAGCTTTCTGTATGCTGGCTGGCGTGATAAATTCGGGAACGATTCCTTTGCGAATCATGCTCTGCCGACTTGGGCTTGGCTGGGGATCATACCCGTCCTACTCAATGGCCTCTGGCCGTGGATCGGAGGGCGTACACAGACTTCCTTTTCGATGTACAGCAATCTCCGTTCCGAAGGAGTGGGCAATCACATGTTCCTGCGACGGGTGGATCTCTTTCAGCTCCAGAACGATATGGTGCATGTGCTTACCTCCTCTCCCGATATTCTCGCCCCATCTGAAAAACCGACTGACATTGCGCAATACGCCAATCTGGGATTCACCTATCTTCCCTGGTTTGAGTTTCGTCGCTTGATCAGCGAGCACAAAGGAGATTTTGAAGTTACCTATGAGCGTGGCGGGAAGACGCAATCACTAGGACGAAAGGATGGAAAGGATTTCGGTGATTCTGAGGCATTCGTGCGCCTCCCCTTCCTGCAGAGAAAGTTCGTTTGGTTCCGCCGACTCCAGTCTCTGGATGAGCCGATGATTTGTACGCACTGAGCTGGGATCAGTTCACAAAGAAAACGTCTACGACGAACCAAGTGATCATCTGAGCGGCTCCCAATAAATCAGGCCAGTGACTAAACTACGATGGTCAGAAACGCGAGAAGAGTGTAACCTAAAACCCTAATACACACATCAATGAAGAAAAGACGCAGAAGACATGATCCCGAATTCAAGGCTCGCGTGG
>CAUJIH010000054.1 GCA_963205275.1 Verrucomicrobiota bacterium
CGCGTCACTCCCGGCTTTTCGATGCGATCAGCCTCCGGTAAGAAGGCTAAGCTATCCGGTACGAGATCCCGATTCACCATGACCACCTCCTTCCCCTGCTTTTCGAGCAGCCGCCCCAGAGCCAGAACCGATCCCAGCGCATCAGCATCTGGGCGATCATGGCTAGTGATCAGCACAGACTTCGCTGAGGCGAAGCGGTTTGCGATATCTGAGAGGGTACAGTTCATCACCTAACAGGGTCCACTCTGTCAAAAAGTGCAGAGGAAAATTCTACTCACAGCTTGCTCGTGAGTTCATCCGGAGTATCCGGCAGATTGATCTCACCGATGTCATCCAGTAGATCGATGATTCGCACCCCTCGTTCGACCGATTCATCCAACTTGAAATTCAGTAGCGGAGTATTTCGCAACACCACACGTTTCATCACTTCGCCCTGGATGAACCCTCTCTTCGCTCGCAGTGTGCTAAGCGCCGCACGTCCCTGGTCTGCGCTCCCGACGACCCCTATATATACACTCGCATTCTTAAGATCCGTCGCCGTCTCCACGGCATGGACAGTGACGAGCACTCCAGGAAACTCCAGATGCTTCTCGATGCAGGAACTGATCTCCCGGCGAAGCAGCTCATTTACGCGATCTACTCGTTGACTCATGATATTGTTCTGTGATCTGTGGAGGAAGCACGTTCAAAGATTTCTCTACCCTCTCACAGAGATTCTGCGAGAAGTCGTGTCCAGATCACAGAGTCTTCTCGAGCTTCTCCAGCTCGTAACACTCGATCACGTCACCTTCCAGATAATCGTTGAAGCGCCCCAGCTTGATCCCGCACTCGAGACCCACCTTGACTTCTTTCACGTCTTCTTTGAAACGGCGCAATGTAGAGAATCCTCCATCATACACCGGCACGCCGTCACGCAGAACTCGAGCTCGGGCACGTCTCACGATCCGTCCGTCGGTGACAGTGCAGCCACCTACTCTTCCGGAGGAAAGATCAAAGACCTGGAGCACTCGTGCATGTCCTACCACCTTCTCTCGCGTCTCCGGATCCAGCAGACCCAGCATCGCTTCTTTGACCTGGTCGAGAAGCTCATAGATAATCGAGAAGAGCTTCACTTGCACTCCTTCACGTCGGACCGCTTGCTGCGCTTTCGGCTCAACCTTGGTATTGAACCCGATCACCACCGCATCAGAGGCACTGGCGAGAACGATATCAGCCTCAGTGACTGGTCCCACGCCCTGACGAATAATTTCTGCAAAAATCTTATCAGACTCGATCTCACGGATCGACTTCTCGATCGCTTGAATTGACCCTTGTGCGTCAGCCTTCAGAATCAGACGCAAAACGGCTCTTTTCCCTTGCTGGATATTGCTCAGAAGAGTCTCCAGCGCCGAACGGGGAGCAGCCGGAGCCAGACTGCTCTGCCGCCGCTGATCCAGACGCTCTGCACTCAATTTCTTCGCTTTGCGCTCATTCTCCAATTCGATCAGCTCATCGCCGACATTGGGAATTTCAGAATAACCGATCACTTCAACAGGACAGGAGGGTCCAGCCTCGTTCAAGCGATTCCCTTGATCGTCGAGCAGGGCTCTCACCTTCCCCCAGACTTCTCCGCAAATAAAAGCGTTGCCCACCTTCAGCGTTCCGCTTTCGATAATTACAGTCGCTGTAGGACCTTTACCTGCTTCCGTACGGGCCTCGATTACGATTCCTCGTGCAGAACCGCTCGGATTCGACTTCAATTCCAGCACCTCAGCCTGCAACGCAATTAAATCGAAAAGCGCATCAAGCCCCTGACCGGTCTTCGCTGAAACTTCAACGCATAAAGTCGACCCACCGTATTCCTCGGGCGACAGACCGATTTCCTGGAGCTGCCCTTTCACCTTGTGAATATCGGCCCTAGGCAGATCGCATTTATTAATCGCCACGATAATCTCGACTTTAGCAGCCTTACAGTGGTCGATCGCCTCGAGTGTCGTCGGCATCAGGCCATCATCAGCCGCGACCACTAGCACGACGATGTCCGTCACATTGGCCCCACGCGCACGCATTTCCGAGAAGGCAGCGTGACCGGGGGTATCGAGAAAGGTTACCGCCTTCCCATTTCTGACCACCTGATAGGCACCAATGCGCTGCGTAATACCGCCCGCCTCACCCACTGCGACTCTCGAGCCACGATAGCTATCGAGAAGCGAAGTTTTTCCATGATCGACATGCCCCATGAAGGTCACCACAGGGGGACGGATGAAGAGCTTCTCCTCCTCGATCTCCTGAATATTCTCTGGCTCGGGGACTTCGATTACCTCCTCAACCTTGTGAACTCCTGCTCCTTTCTCACGACGCTCCTTTTCGAAAATAAACCCGTGCTTCTCACACACCTTCGCCGCGATGTCCGGCTCAATCGCCTGAGTAAGACTGGCGAAGACATTCAACTCCATCAAATCCTGAATCAGAAGGAAGGGCTTCAGCCCCATCATCACGGCCAGTTCCTTGACGATGATCGGGGGCTTAATGTGAAGAATCTTCTTATCGCCCACAATCTCAACGGAGTTCTCGATTTCCGGCGAATTTTCAGAAGCCTCATCATCTACCACCTCCGCTACCTCCGCTTCTTTCGCAGGGAGGAGATTCGCAGCCTCCGCTTCGGCTAACGATGTTACGGCACTGGCGGAACCAAGATGACCATACAGCGATCCTTGCTCTGCCGCAGGAACAGATGTCCTCCCTCTTCTGGCGGTCTTTTTTTCATCCTTTTCAAACAGATTCAGCGCCTCGGCCTTCTGTTCATCCAATGACTTCCCTTCTGAGGCAGTGGACTCCTTAGGCGATTTAGAAGGGCTTGGTTTACGGGGAGGCATAGGATAAATTTGGAAGATCGCAGCGGATAGAAGCTGGCGCGGGTGGGAGGGTTACTTTCGGGTCAGGGGAATTGTTGTCAAACGGGAAGCCAAAATAGAAAATCGCACTAGTAGGACGATAGAGACAAAGAGATATCAACCTTCCAGATAAGAATCAGAAGATGCCGCCGTTTCGCCAGATGGTTGCAACCCATCAGAAATTCCTACCGCCGAATCAGCGCCCCCTTGAGTCGCCTGAATCGCCTTACGACGAATCTCTTTCGCTTCGTCCACGGGAATATTCAGGAGTCCTGCCACGTCGATATCATCGACCGCTGTAGCGAGCATCTCTAGACTGTTCATACCGTTCGTCACTAAGGTTTCGGCCATCTGAAGGTCGATTCCAGTGACGTCCGCGATCGCCTTAACAGCACCCGCCACTTGTGCCACGAAGGCATCGTGCGCAGACTCATCCTTCTGGATCTGAACCTCCCACCCCAGCAAGCGCGATGTGAGGCGAGCATTTTGCCCCCTCCGTCCGATGACCTTGGACAGATCATCTCCCGCGACTTTGACCAGAATCGAGTGCTTCGCCTCATCGACTGTGATCGACTTGATATCAGCCGGCTTGAGCGCTTCAGCTACCATCGTGCGCACATCCTCGCTCCAGCGTATGATGTCCACCTTCTCATTATTCAGTTCACGAACGATATTTTTCACCCGTGCGCCCCGCAGCCCCACGCAGGCTCCGACAGGATCCACGCGCTCATCAGCACTGTACACCGCCAGCTTCGTGCGATATCCTGCCTCCCGAGCGACTGCACGGATCTCCACCGTATGATCCGCAATCTCACTCACTTCTGATTCGAAGAGACGCTTAACGAAATTCACATTACTACGCGACAGGATGATTTCCGGTCCACGCGCTTCGTTTTCCACGGCCACCACATAAGCTCGAATGCGATCTCCGACATTATACTCCTCTGTAGAAACTCGATCCCGCTGACGCATGACGCCTTCGAACTTACCGAGATCGACATATACATCTCCGCGTTCGAAGCGACGAACCGTGCCCGACACGATGTCTCCAGCGCGATCCTTAAATTCGTCATAAATCATCTCCTTTTCCGCCATACGCAGCCGCTGCATCATCGTCTGCTTGGCCGTCTGCGCTGCGATGCGCCCGAAGTTCTTCGGAGTGATATCGAACTCTAACTCCTGACCGACCTCAATCTCTGGCTTCAATCGACGCGCTGTAAAGATATCGACTTCCTCAAACGGATTCGACACCAAGTCTCTCACGATGAGAGTGGCAAAAACGCGAATTGAGCCACGATCCGGATCGATTGCGATCCGCATTCCTCGGGCGGGACCGATACTACGACGTGAAGCCGAAAGTAGGGCATTTTCCAATGCCTCCACCATCGCCTCGCGTCTGATCCCTTTCTCCTTCTCGTAATACTCGAAGAGTGCTAACAGTTCGTTTGTCATGTTCTCCTTCAACTCAGAAAGTACTTCGATCTGTAGACAAAAAAGAGCGGGACAAGCCCACTCTATCAATGCCGAGCGCTTCCGCTCAATGTCTATAGAACGAGGTCCAACGGGGCAAGCCCGCAAGACACTGGCTAAACAACACGGATTCAATGACAAATCAAGCCCCAATTCACGGAAAACACGACTCTTTCGAATTAGCGTCGCAAATCGCCACTCCCGACACTCGTGTGGGACCATCTGTCGCACATCCTGCATCTTCAGCCTTTTTCTCCGATTTCTCTAATGATTCAAGCCATCACCTTTGACGCTGCCGGCACCCTGATCCAAGTGGCGGAACCTGTTGGTATCACATACGCCCGAATCGCAGCAGAACATGGATTCACGGTTGATCCCGAGACTCTGTCTCAGGCCTTCCGGACAGTGTGGAAACGCACGCCTCACCCATTTTCAGATGAATCGCGTCCTGACTCAGATGAACGAGATTGGTGGTATCGTCTCGTGCGCACCATCTTCGCCGAAGCTCATTGCCCCCTGCCGACAGGATCTCAGTATGACAGCTTTTTCGATGCTCTCTATGTTCACTATGAAGAGCCGGGAGCTTGGCTGCTCATTCCCGGCGCTGACCGAGTCGTCTCACGAGTCGCCGAGCAGTATCGCTGCGCCATCCTGTCTAACTTCGACTCCCGATTGCGACGGATTCTGAGCGATCTCGGATTGATCCAGTATTTTGATCCGATCTTCCTTTCCGGAGAACAAAAACTCTCAAAACCCGATCTTCGTCTTTACCAAAGGATCGCGGAAAATCTCGCCCTTCCGCCGTCGCAGATTCTTCATGTCGGGGATGATCCCATTTGCGATTGGCACGGAGCGGCATCTGCAGGTTTTCAGGTATTTCGTATCGGTCCCGAAGAAAAAGGCATCTTCGCTCTGCCGCGAGAACTTTCACTTGCGTGATCAGACAGTCAGCGTAAAATCACCCTTCCCGCCGCGCCTTCTCTGGTGTAGTCGGATAGATCATCGAATACATGATCGAATACGGAAAGGTAGCTCAGAGGTAGAGCAGTTGGCTTTTAACCAATTGGTCCCGGGTTCGAGCCCCGGCCTTTCCACGCTTTTTTCCCAGCGCGAGCGCATCTCCGTTTGTCTTGACTCTGTCTGTCGTCGCCAGATCGCTTCCTCTTCCCTGATCGGCCACTCTCAAGCGATCTTCTCAATATCCTGCGGCCCCACCGGCACGGCGCAAATCTGCACTGCCTTCCAGCTTACCATCGGGCCGCACTAGAATGGTCTGCGCACCGGCGAAATCCGGACTCTGTTGCGGAAAGGCGGAAACTTGATACCCACGACGCTGGATTATCGTCATCGAATCCCCCTGAAATCCGCCTTCCACCAGCAGCTTTGGAACGCCCGTCTCCGGAAAGAATCGCGGCCCAGCCACTGACTCACTCGCCGAGAGTCCATATTCCAAGGCGTGAAGCAGATTGAACACCACAGCCGGAGGAATGCGAGGCCCGCCCTGCGCGCCCGCCACCATGCGAACCGAATCATTTTCTAGGACGATCGTCGGAGCCGTCTCAGATCGTGGCGTTCGTCCTGCAGCCCATTGATTCCCGGAAGGAAACTTCCCAAACCGGGACAGCCCATTGTTGTAAAAAACGCCACCGAAACCATACCCTTCCCCAAAAGTCGGACCTAGAGTCACCGTCATGGCGACCGCATTCCGATCCGCATCGACCACGGAGAAATGATTCGTGCTCTCGCCTACGGATTCTATCGCAGATCCGACTTTCTCGCCTTTCGCGGGATGTGACGAAGGGGGCCATGGATCGAATCGAGTCAGATCGGAATCGATCATCGCATCATAATTCCAAGGATCACCTGGACTCTGGACTTCATCAATTTTCTCTCGCCCCAGTTCCTTGCGACGATCTTCCAGATATTGACGATTCGTTAGTCCATTCGCCGGAACTGGGCTGTCCGGGTCATGCACCCATCGGCTGTAATCTGCCCGAGCGATTCGAATCGCATCAGCGATCAGACTGGCAGACTCGGGAGACTCCCAAGGCACCCCCTTATCCTTCAGCCCCTGACCGTCCAGCAACATCAACGACTCGATCACCTGCGAGCCTCCGAGCGGCGGAGGAGCGCTCAGAACCGTGTACTGACGAAACCTCCCAGCCAAAGGTCGCATCCATCTGACTTTCGTATCCTTCAGATCTTTCACCGACATCGGATTCCCATTTTGATTGAGATCTGCAATTAGATGGCTCCCATTTTTTCCTTCGTAAAATCCCTCTCGGCCTCTCGCTGCGATATCTTCCAGAATTCTTGCTAGGTCGGACTGCATCAGCCATTCTCCTGCCTGCAATGGATGTCCGTCAGGGTAAAAAAGAGCGATCATTTCCTTCGACGCCCTCTTTTTCACCATTTCCGCACTCTTGACCAAGGAAGCTTGCAAAGAAACCGTGACCGCAAAGCCTTCTCGTGCTAGGCGGATCGCTGGCTGCATCACTTGAGCTAACGGCAGTCGTCCGTAATCTTTCTGGATGCTCACATAGCCCTCGACCAATCCAGGCACGGCGACCATACTAGCACTCCCCTTCCCTTTCCGTGGCTGACTCCCCGCGCGAACATAAAACTCGGCGAAATTGACCTTTCTCTCCTTCTCCAACCATATCAGCGCACTGCCGCCTCCCCCGAGACCAGCATTCCCCATCTCCATAACACTGAGTGCGAATCCCGTCGCGACAGCCGCATCGATCGCATTACCTCCCGCCTGTAGAATCTCGATCCCTGCTCGGGAACACAAAAGCTGGGGAGACGATACCATCCCTTGCTCTGCGACGACCCCACCTGCAGAGACGTAGATCATCTGAGGCGAATCAGCCGCACGAAGATACGAAAACAAAACACTTGTGAAAAAGAATGCTGAGACGAACGCCAGCGAAGAAGAATCAATGTTCTTTTGAGTCATGGGGGGTTGGATGCCAATCACGAGAAACAGGAGAAGGAATCTTTTGAGTAAAATTCCAGAAACCTATTCGATTCACACTCTTTTCAAAAGTCCGGATTCAGGGCAAAAGAATAAAGACTCGCGCTTCCACTCAGACGGCTCAGCAAAAAAAACTTGCTCCATGAGCGTCCGAATCATTCCTTTCGAAGCAAAAATTCCGTTTGCCTTCCTCGAAATTCTGTAGCAATGTCCCGCCCCATCCCAGTGGGAACACTGTTTCCGAGAGCCACCGATTCCGGAGCTTTTTCTGGGGCGTTTCCGGGGCCTTTCCGGGGCATTAGCTCAGTTGGTAGAGCACTTGCATGGCATGCAAGGGGTCAGCGGTTCGAATCCGCTATGCTCCACGGTTCCGAAATTGAGATCGAGAATTTCAGGTCGAAAAATTCAGATCCGAAAGATTCAGATCCGGAAATTACACATGCAGCGAGAACTGCAACACTCGCGACACAGCACACTCGGCGTTTTAGAGGATTCAGGATTCCTCGAACCCTGTTCTGTTGCCGTCGGCAATCTCAGGGTCAGAAATTGAGATTGTACCGCAGAGTTCCCTTCCCCTTCAGCTTCTGAACTCCTGATTTCCGAGCATCAATCGGACGATCAAATTTGATCTTCCCATAGCCTTTCAATTCCATATAATTTCGCTGAAGGATCACTTTCGTGCTGAATGTCTTCGAAGCACTCGCAACGCCTTTTTTGCCTTTTACATACAGATCCACAGGATAAGTGCCATAGATTGTACTCGCCGTAGGTCTCTGCTTGACTTTCGTCCGGACGTTTCCATTGATCTTCACCTTCAGGCGAAGGAAGCCGACTTTCGCTTCGCCGGAATAATTTCCCTGTACCGTCTGGAGTATCGCTCCATTCCTGACCGTACCAGTAAATCGAACCTTTGCCTCGACATCGGAGCCACTGGCGGGCAACACGAGAAGCAGGGCTGACAAGACAGCAAAAAGAGAGCCTGAGAGAGTTTTCATAATGACGGCTTCTGTTCAAGGAGGAAGCGTGAGAAGTAAACGACTGAAACAGTCATTCGTCAATGCCGCTCCTTCGAACTCTTCATAAGATTTACGGAGCAATTTTTCGACGAATGATGGTTTTTTCGCGAAGCGGAAGTCTGCGGAAACATGCACCTTGATTCCTGTCTTAACTCGCCTTTGCTGGAGAGTGAAATGAATTTCGACTCCAATCTCTCACGCTTTATTCAATCCGATGGACGGACAGTGATCATCCCGATCGATCACGGGATCGCCATCCCCGTAACTGGCATGCCAGATCCAGTCGCACTGATCGAGGAACTCAATCCTGAGGTCGATGGCTACGTCGTCAATTTCGGACTGGCTCGCATGGGAGCTGGAGCAATGCATGGGAAGGGTATATGTCTACGAACGGACGGCTACAAGCCCGCTTTCGATCCGAAACTCGACGAAGGCAGCTACCGCCTTTATGGAGCGAACGACGCCTCGATGCTAGGCTGTAATGCGGTGATGAACATGCTCTACACTCCGCATCCCCACGAAGCCAGAATTTTTCGCGAAGTCGCGGAGCTGGTCTCCGAATCCTTCGAAGCCGACATGCCTGTCATCCTAGAGGCTCTCCCATTCGGCGTTGGCCGTCCGGCGGACTACAGCTTGGAAAATATCGCCTTCGCAGTACGCATGGCGGCTGAACTAGGAGCCGACATCGTGAAGACTGCTTTCCCCAATAACGCTTCCTCCGACGACTTTCGCAGCATCGTCGAGTCGTGCTACGTCCCTCTGGTCGTCCTCGGTGGCAGCGCGATGGGCGATGATCAAGCGCTCTTGAGCATGGTCAAGAGCGCGATTGACGCCGGAGCGATCGGCGTCGCCATCGGTCGCAATGTCTGGCAGCATCCCACCCCCGTTCGCATCGCTCGCGCCCTGCGCACCATCGTTCACGACGACGCCAGTGTGGACTCTGCCCTCAAGTGCCTAACCGACTAATTCCCTTCCCATTACTTCCTCTGCATGATCCTCTCCGGACTCCAATACTCCACCCGCATCCTTCGCACTGTCGATTGGCGACTCCTCCGCAACTTTGTCTGGAACTTCGGCGTCAAAGGCATCCGATCCGTGAATTTGCACAAGGAGCGGATGAAAGAAGGAATCTACTTTCCTCCCTTCCTCTACCTATCTGTCCTCAATAGCTGCAACCTCAGTTGTCAGGGCTGCTGGGTCGATGTGGATAAGCCACAGACAATTATTCCGCTGGACGAACTGAATAAGGTCGTTCTCGACGCTAAAGCACATGGAAACTCATTCTTCGGAATCCTAGGAGGCGAACCCTTTCTCCATCCCGGACTGTTCGACTTCCTAGCGCAACATCCCGACTGTTTCTTCCAGATCTTCACCAACGGGCAGATGATCACAGAGAAAAAGGCGCAACAGCTTCGCCAACTCGGCAATGCCACGCCCCTAGTCTCCATCGAAGGGACAGAACTCATCGCCGACGAGCGTCGGGGAGGTAAACATGTGCTCGAGCGCACCCTGCGCGGACTCGATCACTGCATTGAGAACAAGCTCCTCACTGGAGTCGCTACCAGCCTGTGTCGTACGAACATCGACGACCTTCTTACCGAGGAATGGCTACGCAAACTCATCGCTAGGGGAGTCCACTACGCTTGGTATCACTCCTATCGTCCGGTCGGTCCGAAGCCGAATCCGGACCTAGCCCTCACTCCAGAACAAGCCCGCCGCATTCGACAATTCGTAGTAGATATGCGCGTCAAGCTCCCCTTGGGCATCATCGACGCTTATTACGATGGCGAAGGCCGCGCCCTCTGCCCCATGGCCAACGGAGTTTCCCACCACATCTCCCCCACCGGCGCGATCGAACCCTGTCCTATCATTCAGTTTGCCAAAGAAAACGTGCGCGACGGATCGATCTACGAAACGATGACGAACTCCTCCTTCATCCGGGACTTCCGCGAAACAGCCGCTCGTCACACCCGAGGCTGCATCGTGCTAGAGCGCCCCGATCTGGTGAAAGCGCTGGCCATCAAGCACGGAGCCGCCGACACCACACTGCGCAAGACGGCGATCGCCGAACTCGACGCCATGACGCCTCGCAACAGTCAGTGGCTCCCCACCGGAGAAGAAATTCCAGAAAAGCACCCGATCTATCGATGGGCCAAACGAATCTGGTTTAACGATTTCGGAGTATACGACGAACTGGAGAAGGAGGGGCGAGAGAGCGGCCCGATTGCGCACCTAAGCGAAGAAGACAATCAGGCCTGATCTTTTCACCTCTCCCACCACAATTTCAGAATTCGATTGATCACCTTCAACTGACACATGGAGGTAGATTTCTTCAATTTCTTCAGCTTTCTGGATTCACGAATTAAAAAATCGAAAATAAAAGATTGCCAATCTTCCAGAACTTCGATAAAACGACACCGTGATGGGCACTCGCTGAGATTACGGGGTCATGCAACATTTCTTGACAAAACTTTCACTCGTTTCTCGTCCATATTCGTGTACCTTAAGAAAATGTTGCCCCCAACTACAACTGTCAAGAAATGTTGCATGACCCCAACTATTCACCTCTCCAATGGTCGCCACATTCATGTGTTGATTGGCGTTGCAAAAAAACATTTTTTCAGAATTATTAATTTCTTATGCCGAGCTACTGCCAAAAGGTCTCCTTGAGATGCTTCACGGACGAAACCGATTTGAATTTTATATCATCCGCCTTAAACGCTTCCCCCACAAAGGCATATAGCAAAGGCGACTTGATGAGTCCGCGAAACCCAAATTCATCAAGACGAGCGTGCAGCCTGTGGTTGATGGAATCCCCCCCCAATGGGGAGAGGTTGATGGATTTCCATATAGAATATATATGGAAAATGCTGAATCATTCTGCTGAAGGCATGGATAGCATACGGGCAAGGCTGCTGTCCGTCGACTTGTATTGCTACGTTCACGCCTGCTGCGAACAGTTGAGCGTGACAATAAGTGATTTCAGCATACATGTATCAAACTTGCTGGGTGCATCGATAGAACTGGATATTTATATAGATAAGAAGGAGGGCAACGGAGCAACGGGGTCAGGTGACAATTCTTGATAAAACGTCTCCTGGATAAGGGTGTCAGATAAGGGTGTCAGTCCTAGAATATAGAATTTCATTCGATAATCCAATCGCCGTCGCGTCATGCTTCACCTATGATTACGGGGTCATGCAACATTTCTTGACAAAACTTTCACTCGTTTCTCGTCCATATTCGTGTACCTTAAGAAAATGTTGCCCCCCCAACTACCAACGGTCAAGAAATGTTGCATGACCCCAACTACGACTACGATCCTTGGGGTGTGAGGAGAAAGCTCACTGGCAG
>CAUJIH010000055.1 GCA_963205275.1 Verrucomicrobiota bacterium
GGTGAAGCCAAACCCGAAGCCAAACCCGAAGCCAAACCCGAAGCCAAACCCGAAGCCAAACCCGAAGCCAAACCCGAAGCCAAACCCGAAGCCAAACCCGAAGCCAAACCCGAAGCCAAACCCGAAGCCAAACCTGCATCCGTCCCCTCTCGGTAATCGTGAGGGAAGCCTTCGACCATTCTTTCACGCTAGGACAATGATCCTCGCCATTGAAACCTCGTGCGACGAAACGGCAGTAGCACTTTCGGATGCGGAAGGACGCCCTCTGGTCAGTAAAATCGCTTCGCAGATCGCGATTCACGCTCGTTATGGCGGAGTCGTCCCAGAAGTGGCTTCACGGAATCACAGTCACGATCTGAGACCCCTCTGCGAAGCGGCTTTGGCAGAAGCCAAGGTCCAGCCACAGGATATCGCTCTGATCGCGGCGACATCCGGTCCAGGTTTGGCGAGTTCTCTCCTAGTAGGCAATACATTTGCCAAGGCGATGGTAGTGGGCCTGAGAGTCCCCTTCTATGCTGTCAATCACCTCGAAGGACACCTCCTATCCCCTTTTCTGAATGCGGGTGGAACAATCGAACCGCACGTAGGACTGGTGGTCAGCGGAGGTCACACGCTATTGATCGAGGTGCGCAGAGTCGGAGAATATCATCTGCTCGGCTCTACAAAAGATGATGCTGCGGGTGAAGCCTTTGACAAAGTGGGCCGCCTCCTCGCTCTCCCGTATCCGGGTGGCCCTCATATCGCAGAACAAGCGGAATCAGGGAACAGCCAAGCTTTCTCCCTTCCCCGCAGTATGATCAATAGCGGAGATTTCGACTTCAGTTTCAGTGGATTAAAAACATCGGCACGCTACCTGCTCGACGCGATGAGTGAAGAAGAGCGCCAATCAAGCCTCCCTGACGTCTGCGCCTCTTTTCAAGAAGCCATCGTCGACGTGCTGGTTTCGAAGCTGATCGATGCTTGTCGAGCCACTGGTCATCGTCTTGCTGCCGTGAGCGGTGGAGTCAGTTGCAATCGTCGCCTGCGCTCACAGATGGCGAATGCGGCGAAAAAGGCAGGCATTGAACTGCTTCTCGCCGATCCGGATTTCACGACTGATAATGCGGCCATGATCGCCTTCGTAGCCGCAATGAGAAGAAAGTCGGAATGCCCACCTTCCTCGCTCGACAGTGACATCGATCCCAACCTCAGGCTTGGGAGTTCATCTCACAGTTAATCTACGGACACTCTTCACTCCGTCAGAATCCCGACGACGCGAGTCCCCTTCCCCAGTCTCTCCCGACCGTGCAGAAAGGCGAGTTCCACCAGCACGATCAGACAGAGAACCTCGCCGCCTAATTCGCGCACCAAGCGCAGAGTCGCCTCCGCTGTACCGCCGGTAGCCAACAGATCATCAACCACCACCACACGCTCTCCCGGAATGATCGCATCTGCATGAATCTCCGCGTGCCCCTGTCCATACTCCAGATCATAGGCAGCTCCCCGCGTCTTCCATGGCAGCTTCCCCTTTTTTCGAACCGGCACGAATCCGACGCCGAGCCGATCCGCCAGAGCAGCACCGAAAATAAAACCTCGCGCATCGATTCCGACGATTTTATCGGGTCGCTCAGAGCCGATGACTTCTAGGAAGGCGTCCAGCGCCAGATGGAATAGTTCTCCATCGGCGAGAATGGGCGTGATATCCTTAAAAATGACGCCGGGTTTGGGGAAATCCCTTACATCGCGAAGGGAGGCTTTCAGGCGGGAGAGGGTAGCTTCGTTCACTCCGTATCGTGCACAGAGAGTCGCCTCCGGTCAAGACGCAAACTTGCACTTCCCTGATCAGGCAGGATGCGCTACTTTCGCCCACCTATGAGACTAAAGGATAAAATCGCAATCGTCACCGGCGGAGCCCGGGGAATTGGCTTTGGATGTGCCAAGGAATTGGCGAAAGAGGGGGCTGCCATTCTGCTCGCCGACCGCCCGGGGAGTCAAGAGCTAGCTGGTGCTGCGGATGAGATTCGCTCTCTTTATGGAAAGTGCGTATCCGTGGAAGCTGACGCCTTTACGCGGTCGGGCTGTGAGTCTGTGCTGGCAGCAGCTCTGGAGAATTATGGGAGAGTCGATGTCCTCGTTAGCGTGCCTGCATACAATCGGAGAGCTTCCTTTCTCGAATATGATGGAGAAGTCTTCGAGGGCATTCTGAAATCCGCACTGCTCGGAGGCTTTCACATGAGCCAACTCGTCTCCCGTCACCTGGTGGAAACAGGCCGTCCGGGACGCATCGTCTTTATCTCCAGTATTCTCGGAGAAATCCCGAATGCTCGATGTGTTGCGTACAGCGCAGCGAAAGCGGGACTCAATATGATGTCGCGAACGATGGCGGTGGAACTCTTTCAGCACCGGATCAACGTCAATGTGATCGAACCCGGCTGGATCGACACTCCCGGTGAGCGCGATCACTATACGGACGAAACAATGGCTGAAGAGGCGAAGAAACTCCCCTGGGGACGCATGGGTACCGGAGAGGATATCGGGAAAGCGGCTGCCTATCTGTGCTCCGACGATGCCGATTACGTGACAGGGACGACTCTCCCTGTGGACGGAGGATATCGCTTTCGCCAGTGCATCGATATCGCCAAGGAAGGTTGAACGAATTCGGGCGGCTAGGCGTCCAACCCTTTACTGCCGCTCATGTTCGCCCGGATACTACTGATTCTCATTGCGCTGCCCTTCGTCGAGCTGTTCCTCTTTTTCGCAATCAGCGGGAAAATCGGTTATCCCCTGACGCTCCTTCTTCTTTTTCTAGGAACTCTGCTGGGAGTGGAGGTGATGCGTAACCAAGGATTTCGCTCCCTGTCTCGCTATCGGGCAGAAATGTCGCAGAATCGCCTTCCTGCGGAATCGGTGATCGATCAGTTTTTGCTCTTTTTATCGGGCCTTCTCCTGTTCATCCCCGGATTTCTGACTACCGCCGCAGGTTTGCTGCTTCTCTGCCCCCCGCTTCGTAGATCTGTGCTCCATCGGCTGGAAAACTCGCTTCGCAATCGTTTTCAGTTCGTCTCCTATACGGTTGAACGCACGACAGATACGCCATTTTACCACTCTCGTATTCCTCGTCCAGATCCCAGCGATCCTTCTGGGGTGATCGACGTGGAAGCAGAAGTGATCGAATCCCATCCATCCTCTCACGGATCGAATCGCTCATAAAATTTGGCGACGCCTCTACGAGAATCAGTGATCAGTCCTCCCCGACGAGATCAGGTCGAATCGCTCGTGTGCGCTCTATTGATCGCTCCTTTCTCCAAGCGGCAATTGCGGCGTGATTTCCCGACAAAAGGACTTCAGGTACACCCATCCCGGAAAATTCGGGAGGCCTGGTGTAATGCGGGGCCTCCAGTCCTCCGATACCGCTAGGAGAGAAAGATTCCTCCTCAGCCGAACGCTCGTCTCCTAGGACTCCTGGCAGCAGTCTCACAACGGCATCGACGACCACTGCGGCGGCGATGGTCCCATTCGTCAGGACGTAATCTCCAATCGAAATTTCTTCATCCACCAAGGCCTCGACTACGCGATGATCAACTCCTTCATAATGTCCACAGAGCAGGATGAGGTGTTCCCGAGCCGCCAGTTCCACTGCTTTGCATTGGCGAAATGGCTGACCTTGAGGCGTCATCAGAATCACATGCGAAATCTCAGTTCGGAGAGCCTCTACGGCAGCGAAAAATGGCTCCGGTTTCATCACCATGCCTGGCCCCCCACCATACGGAGCATCGTCCACCTGGCGATAGCGCCCGACCGCCCACTGGCGCAGGTCATGATAGTGAATTTCTACCAGCCCCGAGTTCACCGCACGGCCAATAATGCTCGCTGCCAATGGAGCGGAAGCGATCTCAGGAAAGATGGTAACGATGTCGATCTTCATCGTGAAAGGTGTTGTGCGTGTCTCATTTTCTCAGCCGGGCCAAAGGGTGCAGCGTCGTCTTATTGTTCTCCGTAACCTGCTCGGCCAGAATGATACGCGTTTCTGTAAAATCGCCGACCCGCCCCGTGCTTTCGATCCGCTGAACTGTTCCAGCGAACGTGACAAAGGAAGAAATCTCCGTCCACGCACTCTCCGACATTCCTAGCAGAGCGCGAGCCTCGGTGGCTGATGTGATTTTCACGTCATCAATCGTATTCTCGATTCCATCATCTCCGTAGCGAGATGTTACGAAACCGGCGGCTGCGTCTGGGGTCGAGTTCGTCAAGGCTTGAATCAAGTCCGCTGGAGCGGCATTCAGGTCGATCAGTCCGTCCGATTCAATGGTGAAATAATCCCGCCAGAAAGGCTGCATGCGCTCAAGCTGATCCATTCCAGCCACGAAGGGGAGCTGCTCCAGAGAGGTAAAAGGCTCATTTGCAGGAAACTGAGGATATCCCATACTGGCATACCAAGGATTCTCTGCTCCATTGGGTAGAGGATCAGAGTCTGTATCGATCCAGTCCGCCAAAGAATCAGTCACTCGATTCGCCGTCGCGGCATCGAGTCCCCAGATAATAAAGAGTTCCACGGCGACCTTCCGCATTTTTTCCTCACCCAGTTCGTTGACGGGAAAAAGCCCGCCTTCACTCGTCATGCGCACATTCCAGCTCCGGCCAGGTGCGAATTCCTGTTGCAGCACCACATCTCCAGGCTTCACATCCGGATGCAAGGCGATATTGAGTCCGCTCTCGGCGAGGATTCCTGCTTGATATCGCCCGCGTGCCATCGTGTTCTCATCCCAAGACGGTTGTGAGGCCTCATACAGACTGGCGGCGATCAGAGTCAGCGCGATAATCGCCATCAAGGCCAACATCAGTGCCATTCCCCGCGTCTTCTTTCTAGAAAAACTTTGCTTCATCGTGTCGTCCCTCCTCCTGATGTTGACCCGCCTCCGCTCGGGGACGCTCCGCCCCCACCGGGACCTCCTCCCGGTCTACCACCGGGGGCACCTCCGGGCCTACCGCCTAGACGCCCGCCTCCATCCCCAGGACCGGTGGAGCCACCTCCTCCAGGATGTCTTCCGCCTCTGTCTCCACCTTCCCCCTTTTGACTAGGCTGTCCGTTCCCACGCGGACCTTGGCCTTTTTGGACTCCGTCTCTCTCGCCTCCACGATTCGTCCTGTCATCATTCGTGCTTGGGGTAGTCGTCGATTCGGTGTCAGCAGGGGCCGATTCTACTGGATTCACTACCTGTTCTGGAACTTCAAATACGATCCGCAGCGGACTGGCACGCTCCGAATCCCCCAGTGAAAGGGCGATCAGCTCCGGAAGTTTCGAAGGATCCGGGCGATCCGGTTCCCAAGTCTCCTGCTCATCGTCCCAATATTCCCACTCGGCGGAGGTCAGTCCAGTGAGCAAAGTCATCCAAGGCCTCCCATCCTCATCAACGGGTAAAAAATCTTCTGCACTCGCCCGAAAAGCCATCCCTCCCTGCTTTTCCTCATCTGGCACGAAATCGGGCCGACTAATCGCTAGATCGTAGGTCGGGGAACCGTCTTCCGTGAGCTTCTCCGAAGGACGTAGGGAAATGACTGTCTCCTCGACAGTTCCGACGATCTCTCCGAAGGTAAAGGCAGTGGCGCTATTTCCGATTTTTAGTTCGGCGAATCCCGTGGTCGTCTCCTCGGGCGGCACCACGGACAGTGTCCCGTCGGGAGGGAGCAGCTCGATGGAGGCGCGGAGAAGATCGATGAAATGAGCCATTTCCTCATCACGGCGATCTCGGTCACGCACCTCCGTCGCCGTATCCGCAGCCTGCCAAAGGATGGAAAAAATCGCGCCCGAGATCATCGCCAGAATCGAAAGAGCCACGACGATCTCGAAGAGGGAAAAGCCGTCTGCTTTTAGTCGGCCATGTTGGGCGATCTGCTTCATGAATCTGGCACGTAAATAATCAGCTCCGCCTTCTCCGTCTGTTCGCCCCCATCGTCGAGATAGACAGCCTCAGCAGTCAGCTTGTAGAGTCCCGTGAGAGTTGCGCCCTCTCCGTTATCTACCTCCCAGGGTTCGGTGTAGGTACGAAAAGTGATGTGACTCAATTCATCCACCATTTCATAATTCATCGATCCCAGCTCCAATCGCTGTCTCTCCGCCAGCAAGCCTTCGAGGCGCTGCTGGATGTATCGATCCCGAGCAAATTCGGCAGAAGTCTCGCTGACGCGTCGCATCACTTGAAGAATCCCCGTCACCACGATGGCAAAAAGCGTAACGGCCAGCACGACATCCAACAGGGCGAAACCAGATTTGCCCCTCGCTTTCACATCAACCGTATGGAGCCAGACTCTCATTCCACCCAGGATTTCTCCGATTTCACATCTGCCGTGAGAGGATGAAACTCGACCTCGAAGAAAGAGTGGTCCGCCTCCACTCGAACAGTCATCGGCTCGCACATGCCGGAAGGTTGAAAAATCCAACGCCTTCTCTCGCCTCCGGACAAAGCGACCCAAGCCAGATCATTCCATCTCCGGATGCTTACCTGCACCTCGTTCGGAAACGTATATTCCTCGAAAAAAGACAGTCCTTCAATAATCCGCTCATGTCGTGGATCAGACTCGATCACCCCAGACGCGGATATGGACGCATTCGGAGTCATGCCACCCTGCTGCCCACTCATCTCAGGCGCATCACCGCCGCCTCGACGACGCGAAGCATCGATCATTTCCTCCCTCTCCTTCATCTCGGCGATCTCCTGCTTGATCTCATCCGCCTCCTCGGCACCTCCGTAGGGTCGCAGGAAGCGAGAAGCACGAAATCCCTGTGAATCGAGAATAATCTGATAAGGGCGGCCTTCATCCATCGCTCGGACGCGCATCTGCCGGGCGAGTAACACCAATCGACTAATCGGCTCACGCGCGAGTCGCTCCTTCTGAATGCTGTCCACTGCTGGAACCGCTAATCCTGCCAATAGAGCAACTACGGTGAGAGCGATCACCAGTTCCACCAGAGTAAAGGCGTGAGCGAAACCTGGCTTTCCGGCAGATTTACCAGTTCCCGATATCGTCATCGCTCTCCACTCCGTCCTCGCCCAGAGAGAAGATGTCATACTTCTTTTTGCTCTTTTGCGGGGGAATTCGATATTGGTATTCACTTCCCCATGGATCCCTCATCGGCTCTTCCAGATAGGCTCTCCAGCGCTCCGGTTGAGGATCGCCTGTCGGTCGCTCGACCAGTGCCTGCAGCCCCTGCTCCTGTGTCGGCGGCTTGAAGTAGTTATTGCGTTCGTAAGCCTTCAGCGCTAGGTCCAGTGCCTGAATGTCAGACTCCACTCGCTGAACCTTGGCATCGTCGATAAAACCGATAATTAAATAAATCCCTGAACCCGATAAAATTGCGATGATCGTGATCACGATGACGAGTTCGACGAGCGTAAATGCCGCCCATCTGCGGCGGGACTGGGATTGGGATCGGAACTGGGACTGAGATCGGAATTTCATCAGATTGGGATTAGACTAAAATAGAATAATAAGAACAAAGTCAACTCTAACGCCCACGGATACCGGACATCGAGCCAAATATGGTCGTGATCACGCTGTAGGCGACGACTCCGACGATCACAGCGACACCGATCAGCATGACGGTGGGGACCAGAGTCGTCAATCTCCCGATGCGCACATCGAGATCTTCATCATATTTTGCCGCCGCTTTGGCAAAGGACTTGCCCAGCTCACCCGTCTGCTCACCGATCGCGATCCGGTCTACCAACTGCTCGGGAAAAGCCTTCGTTTTTTCCATCGCTCGCGCCAAACTAGTCCCCTCACCCACCTCCGCCACCACGCGATCCAGATGCCCTCGGATATAGTGATTCGGAGTTCCTCGCGCCACCAGTCGCAGACTGTTCAACAGCGGAACGCCATTCGCGACCAGATTCGCCAGTGTATGGCAAAATTGCGTATAAAAACGACCGAGAATCACCGGTCCGAATCCCGGCAATTTCATCTTATAATGATCCCACCACAGACGCCCTGACGAAGTCGCGATGAAGGAGCGGAACATCACTGCCGTGCCGATCATCAGCGCCAGCAGCAGCCACCACCATGCCGCCATGAAATCGGTAAAACGAATCAGGACCTCTGTGATCACGGGTAGCTCCTGCCCCGTCTTGGCCATCATCTTGCTCAGTGATGGCATCAGAACCGTACTGAAAACGAACAGCAGCACCACGCCTGCCAGCATCACCATCAGCGGGTAAATCATCGCCCCCATCGTGCGGCGCTGGAGGTTATAAAGCTGTTTCAAGTTGATCACCAGTCGCCGAAGAATCTCCGGCAGCGATCCGCTGGCCTCTCCGGCAGCAACCAGACTGCAATAGAGTTCGTCGAACGATGGGGAGGCGAAGGGCAGTGCCTTGGAAAAACGCGCACCCTCGCGTATCTGTTCTCGCAGACAACCTGCCACAGCACGGATGGAAGCATTCGCCTGCCGCTCGTGCAAAATTTTCAGCGCTCGTTCCAAATTCATGCCCGCATCGAGCAAGTCCGCCAATTCCTCCGTAAAGTGGACCATCTCCTGCCGTTTCAGCCGAATGTGCGCCTTCGGTCCCCGTACCGCCTCTGCCTTTCCCTTACCTCCAGTCTTTGACGCTCCACTCGTTTCCGCCGCCAGAGCAACCTTCACCGGCGTCAGTGACTTCGCCTCCAGCTCCCGATAAACTTCCGCCTTATTGCGCACGACGACGTCGCCGGAGATCTTTTTCCCGGACGAATCGATGGCGGTGTAAGTAAATGACGGCATGAATGGCTTTCCAGAGTCAACCCCGGAGAATCAGCAGTGTTTCCACGAATTCTCCCGTCGGTCAACCCAGCACTCTCAATCTATCGATTGAACCCTCTTTGATCTGCGACCAGCCCCCCTTGTGTCAGTCGAGCCTTTCCTCTGCTTTCGTCTGTTTCCCTCTTTCCTGCTTCGAAGAGAAGGCCCGTCTTTCTCAGGAGTTGTTGTCACAAGGAAAAAATCGAGAAATCCTCGACTCTGATCGACACGGCGAAGCCTTACTTCCACCTCACTGCCCCGCCGAAGAGTCGCTGTTCCAGAAAAATCTCGGAACTCCCTCACTCGCCGATCAAAGTAGGCACTGCTCCCGACGGCTAATGATTCCTTCGAGATCAGTCCTCTCAACAGCAGATCATCGAGTTCCACGAAAATCCCCATCGACTTCGTCTCCGTGACATGGGCCGTGAAAGTCATCTGAGGATTGTCAGCGCACAAGCGCTCCAGATACTCGATCAACTTTCGTCGCTGGCTCTCCCCTTCTGCCTCTGCAGATGTTCGCTCGCACACCGACACATGCTCGGCGATGGCGATCATCTCGGCACGAGAGAAACTCTTCTTCCCTCCCGATTCCATCGTAGCAGCCCCTTCGCGCGTCCGTTCGATTTTTTGAATCACCAGAGATCGCAGCACCCGATGGATCACCAGATCCGCATATCGCCGAATCGGGCTGGTAAAATGAGTGTAGTCCGCCTTCGCCAAGCCATAATGCCCGTCGGGGCGCGCCGAATACACAGCTCGCGACATCGTGCGGAGCAGCTCGACCTTCAGGCTGTGTGCCTCGGGCTTTCCTGCCAACTCTCGCAGAAAGACTCCCAGTTCTTTTCGATCTGCCGTGGCGGAAAGACTGTAACCAGACAACTGAACCGTCTCAGATAGCTCCGCCAACTTCGCGGGATCCGGAGACTCGTGGACTCGATAGATTGAAGGCACTCCGGCTCTCTTGGTCTCGCACGCAACCGCCTCGTTGGCCGCCAGCATGAACTCCTCGATCAACTGGTGACTCGCGTCTGATTCGCTTCTTTCGACTCCGACCGCACGTCCCGCATCATCCAGCACCGCTCGCACCTCCGGAAACTCCAGATCTAGAGCCCCTTGATCGAAGCGCCTCTTCCGCAGGATCGCCGCCAGACGCCCCGCCCGCCGAACATGCTCCGCCAGTTGGCGCTCTTTCTCCTCCGGAATTTCAGCCAGTGCAGTCTCATCCAATTCCAGCAGAGCCATCGCCTCAGCATAGGTATAACGACGGCTACTCCGAATCACCGCAGGGACAAAGCGAGCAGACAGAGGCTCCCCTGTCGCACTAAATCCTAGAATCGCAGCAAAAGTCAGCCTGTCCTCATCAGGTCGCAGGCTGCAAATCCCGTTGCTTAGGGCCTCGGGCAACATAGGAATCACCCGATCCGGCAGATAGGTGCTGTTTCCTCGCTTCCGCGCCTCCCGATCTAGCGCACTGCCCGGACTCACGTAGTGAGATACATCGGCGATATGCACCGCCACCTCCCAACTTCCATCGGATCGCTCGCTTACTCCCACGGCGTCATCAAAGTCCCGGGCATCCGTCGGATCGATCGTGAAAATCTCACGTCCTCGCCAGTCCTCACGCCCTTCCAGTTCCTCGGACGATATCTCTTTTTCCACTCGCTCCGCCTCTCGTAGCACTACATCCGGGAAGGAAAGTGGCAATCGAAAGCGATGGATCACCGAAAGCAAATCCACCTGTGGATCCTCCGGCTTTCCCAGAATCTCCACCATTTCCGCCACCGGCAGACTCTCCGGATGCTCCCAGCTCACGAACTTCGCCACCACCACATCTCCCGGCTCTGCCTCCGACCGCACTCTCGAAAGCCGAAAGGATGAAGGCAGTCGTCCATCCTCCGGCACCACAGTTACACGATTTCCTTTGCGATAAAATCGTCCCACAATACGCAAGGGATGTCGCTCGATGATACGAATCACCCTCGCCTGAAGCCCTCGCCCTTCGCTTCTATCAGCCTCCGAGAGCTGCCTGCTGCCTCGCATTCTAGATCGAGGCTCATGAGGTGTCTCAGGCCTCACTAGACATACCTCTACCCGGTCTCCCTCCAAAGCGATGCCCGTATATCGACCGGGAATAAACAGACTCCCCAACGGCCCTGCAGCAGAAGTCCCTGATCTCACCTCATCAAGAGTCACCGTTGCCCCCTTCTGCTTTCGGTCGCGAGAAAAACGGATCGTCCCCGTCAGGCTTTCCCTTCGCTCGGAACGCGAAGCGACCTGATAGCGTCCTTTTCGATCTCGCGCAATCTCTCCGGCATCCTCCAGAGTCACCATCGCCGTCCGAAATGCGACACGCTGATTCGTCCGAACATGCAGCGTACGGCCCACTCCCGACTTGTCCATCGGCTCATAATTCGGCAATGACAACAAGGCTAGGATCTTTGATTCAAAAATATTTTTCACAGATGCTCCGGAAAGAGATAAAAAGGCTGGACTTCGCCGCCTAAAATGTGGTTTTATAATGACAGCAAACCACCAAAACAAAATCCTTTTCCTAGAAACCCACGAAAAATTCCTCCGAACATGAAAAAGTCATCCTCGAACCCTTCTGCCAGCGGCTTCACCCTGATTGAGCTGCTCATCGTCATCACGATCATCGGTATCCTCGCCGGAATGACTTTCCCCGCCGTGACCGGAATCCT
>CAUJIH010000056.1 GCA_963205275.1 Verrucomicrobiota bacterium
TATGCAGATCGTCGCTCTGACATCAATGCGAATCAGCCTCCTTGGAAGGTGACCCACGATATCCTCGCCGCCATCGTCGGTCATCCAGAGTGGTTCCAGCATGATGATGACTGATTGACAATGCTGACTTCACTCGAATGATTTCACGACTTTTTCTGCTTTGCTCCATCATCCTGTCCGCTTCTCTTCACGCTGACGAGTGGATTTCCACTGAACTCAGACGCTATTCTGCACCCGAGGCCAAACAGGGTGTCGCGGTGGATCAGACCTACTTCTATGTGATCGATAATCGACAAATCGCAAAATATCGTAAGGACACGGGTGAGAAAATTGCCCACTGGGAGGACGAAAAAGGCGGAAGATTTATCCATCTGAATGCCGGAATCGTGATCGACGATAAACTTTACTGTGCCCATTCGAATTTCCCCATCCTACCGGATGTTTGTTCAGTCGAAATCTGGGATACGGCGACGATGAAACACGTGAAGAGCGTTTCGCTGCCTGATCCTCCGGGATCGTTAACCTGGGCGATTCCCCACAAAGGACTCTGGTACACCTGTTTTGCCCATTACAAAAAGCGCAACGGTTCTGCTGCTGGAACGCGAGTGGTGAGCTATGATGCCGATTGGAAGCCGCTTTCTTCCTGGACCTTTCCCGCAGATCTGATCGAACAATTTCGTGGTGGTAGCTCTTCCGGTGGAGGATTTGATGAACAGGGGCGATTATTCGTTTCGGGACATGACGAAAAAGAACTCTATCTGATCGAGCTCCCAACGGACAGCCGAGAACTGCACTGGATCACACGCGTCCCTGTAACCGCTCCAGGACAGGCTTTCGTCTGGGACTTTAGTCCTAGTCAGGAAGGCGCAGTCTGGGGAATTGATCGTAAAGCGAAGGAAGTCGTCGTTTCTAGGGTAGTTCACAAGACGCCCTGAACCGATCAGGATCGATCTGAGTCTTCATCCTTCGGGCGGAGATCTGGATGGCTCTCCAGATATGAGGTCCGGATGCCCTTTCCCCAGAACAGAACGATGCATCCATGGACTTCTACTTCGAATACTCGGAAGCGATGCGACAGTGCCTCCATCAAACCGCCCAGAGAGTCCTCAGCGTTAAAGAATCGGCTACGTCGATTACAGATAGCCATGATTATATGAGCGAGGAGAGGCCTCTGGAGTTCCATTCCGAGAATCGAACTTCCAAAAATGACTCCCTCTGGATTCAGAAGAGGAATCAACTCGTCGAAAAGTTGCCCCGCCTTCGCCTCCATGCGTCCCGGCACTCGATACAGAATTCGATCTAAATGGATCGAATCGAAAGATTGCTGCGAGGCACTTAGCGACTGGAGGGTCGCGATCTGTTGCACTTCGAGATGATTATCGGAGACTCTTTCGAGAGCAAACTTCACCCGAATTTCCGGAGGACAGTGCCAGACTCGGCGGTTCAGCATCGCCGCCCACCAGCCCTCCGCACGGACGAGTTTGCGTATCTGATCGTCAACAGGGGCAATGGTAGAGTCTCCTTTCACCTTTTTATTGGCTTTAATCGCCTTTTCTTAATCAATCGCGTATCGTATAGGCGTCAAACCACATGTTTCAGATCGGATTGTTTTTATCATGGAGTCTCTGCCTGAGCGTATGTTGCGTCTGGGAATCCGCGAGGAGGATCTCGAGGAGCGCTTTGTACTCGGCTCTGGAAGTGGTGGGCAAAAGATCAATAAAACTTCGTCTTGCGTCTGGCTGAAGCATCAGGTCAGTGGGGAGGAGGTGAGCTGTCAGGCCACGAGATCACGAGAAAAGAATCGTGAGATCGCACGCGAGCGGCTCTGTGACAAACTCGAATCAGCTCTCAATACGATCCGACTGAATCAGGCTCGAACTCGGGCGCAAATCCGCTTTCAGAAGCGTAAACCTTCGCGGGCTGAGAAAGCTCGTCGGAGAGTCGCGAAGCAACGTCGGCAGGAGCGCAAGACGTTGCGGAGGAGGGTGGGAGAGTAAGAACGATCACGTTTTTCCCCGTCCTTGATCGCGGGGGAGGAGACTGTCGCGTTTTTGCCCTAGCTTTGATCAATTGAAATATGATATTCCGAATCTTCGCTGTCAGTTTTCTCTCTCTCGTGACCGTTTCTTTCGCCGATGATTGGTCATTCACAGAACTCCGCCGTTACCCAGCTCCTGAAGCATTTCAGGGAGTGGCAGTGGATGAAAATTTTTTCTATGCGATCGATAGCCGTGCCATAGGAAAATACCGGAAAGATACGGGAGAGCTTGTTACTCGGTGGGAGGACGAGAAAGATGGACGCTTTCGACATCTGAATGCGGGGGTGGTTCACGAGGAGCGCCTCTATTGTGCGCACTCCAACTACCCTAAAATGCCGAGAGAAGCTTTTTTGGAAGTCTGGCATACGAAAACTCTGAAGCATGTCGAGAGTATTAACATCGTTCCCAATCCAGCGGGCACCTTCACATGGGCTGATCGTAGAGACGGTGTTTGGTACGGAGCTTTCTGCTTCTACTCATCCCGTAACGAAGATCCGACTCAGACGCGATTGGTGAAGTTTGATGGGGAGTGGAAGGTATCCGAGTCGTGGGCCTTTCCGGCGGGGATTCGCAAAAAACTCCCTGAGAATCGACTTCCCGGTCAAAGGAGAGCCATCGTCACGGTGAACGCAATCAAGACGATCACAGCGATCATCCACCAAAATCTCTCACGCGGGGATTTTTGCCAAAACCAGGTGGGCCGTTTGCCAGCCCCGAACTCGCGCCGCACGAAGTCATCGTAGTCGAAATCGTCATCAAAACTTTTCTCTGAATCCCGATACTTCGTGTGATCCGTGACACGACGATTGTTCTTCACTTCTCCCTTGCGCCACCCGCACCGGCACGAGAGGGCATTGGGAGAAATTGCAGAACCGCAGTCTGGACAGATAAACTCGCTCATGCGTCGCGAGGGGGGATATTCAGTTGAATAAAAAAGCCGCCTCGAAGGGCGGCTTTTTTAAAAATAAGAAAAAATGACGACCATTCTCACCAAGAACCGCCCCGATTATATCCGGTGGTGGTCAGGAAACCGATTTGAGGTGGAAACTCCTTATAACCACTGATTGGCAGATAATCGATATCAGGCATCGACGGACGGTAGCTGTCCTTGTAGAGAGGGCGCTGATAGTTGATCACTTCATAGAAACCGTATTTCAGACGCGCTCCGGCCCGCTGAACGCCCGTGAAAAATCCTGCCGTCACGATTCCGGTCTGTTCTTCCGAATGCATTTCCTGCCAGCGAACCATCGTCATCGGGATCTCCGTCCAGCCGTAAACGATGTTGGCTACACCGCGCCCGAGCTTGCGAGCCTTAGTGTAACGGGACTTCGGCGGCTCATGGATGTCGGCAAAGGAGAGCGACACGAAGGCGAGAAGAAGTAGGACTGACAAAAGTTTTCTCATAACTGGAAGCCAAGATTAGGCAGAAGCGAGAATCTTGGCAACCAAAAAATTTTTTCTCTTGGCGTAAGGCTGCTTCTTTATATGTTGATAGTCCAATGCATCCCGACCTCGAAAAGCTCGTCCAGTATGACAAAATAAATCAAGCCACCGCAGAGAAGATCGAAAGTCTTCCTCCCGGCACCTACTGCTACCACAAAACCTGGGGGCCTGGGAAGGTGCAGTCTTGGGATCGGCTCGGGTTGAAAATCGTCATTGATTTTGAGGGGAAAAAAGGTCATGCGCTCGGAATGCAGTTTGCGGCGGCGTCGGTGACCCCTATTGCAGAGGATTGTTTTCTTGCACGACGCTTGCGCGATCCGCAGGAATTGACCGCACTTTCGGAATCTGATCCGACAGCGCTGGTGAAGATGGTTCTCTCAGGGAATGGCGGGAAAATGCTCTTAAGCGATCTCGAGAGCGCACTCAAAGGTGCGGTGATCCCTGATGCGAAATACAAAAAATGGTGGGAATCGACGAAGAAGAAGCTCCGCGAAAGCCCGCAATTCACGGTTCCTTCCAAGAGAACGGAGCCGCTCGAATTGAGAGAGGATGACTTCAATCCCGTCGAAGGACTGGTCAGTCAGTTCCAAGAGGCTCGGGATCTAAGAGCGAAGTTGAAGGCCATTGAGGCGATCCTGAAGGAAATCGGAGCCTTTGAGGGGCATCGCGATGTTCTGGTGAGTCTCGTCTCGGAAATCAGCGATGTTGCCCGTAAAAGTATCAAGCTGCGCAGTGTGGCGGCAGTGGAGTTGATTCTGGCTCGCGAAGAGTTGCAGGAGGAGATCGATGATTTCTCTCCGGCAGAAGGTGAAATCACGACCGCAGAAGTGTTGGCCACAGAACAACAGGAGATTCCTGAATTGCTCCGTGAGCTGACTGTCAGTCGACTCCGACAGGTGCTGCGCAGCTTCCCGCTGGCCTTCGGTGAGGAGGAGTGGGTAACGAAGATGCACGAGTTCATCCCGACCAGCAATTTGCGGACGATCGGAGAAATCGCCTCTTGGATGAACGATGCAGAAAAGCTGGAGGAGTTTCTCGGATATCTGGAAACAAATTTACTGCAGCGAACCATTACTTCAGACTCTCTCGCCTGGATTTGTCGGGAAAGAAGCGGGCTGGCGGCGCCGATTTTCACTCCAACCCTATGTCTTTCGGTCATCGCCTCGCTGGAGGCGGACCAGTTGAACGAGGAAAGTGCCGTTCGTTCGGCGAATCGTCTCCGCGATCTGATCGAGTCAGATTCGAAGTTGATTTCCGATCTCATCGCAGAGTCTGATATCGGGACCATTCGTAATTTCGCAGGGCGTCTCATGAGTTCGATGTCCTTCGATGATCTGACGCGAAAATCTCTGATGGCTCGAATCATTAAACTGTATCCAGACACAATGGATCTTCTGGGGAATACGGATCGGGAGAAGGAGGAGAAGCTGATCGTTTCCGAATCGAGTCTCGCCGAGCGTGAGGCTGCCTATGACAAGTTGGTTAAGGAAGAAATTCCGCAAAACCGCGAGGATATCAAGGTCGCTCGCTCCTACGGTGACCTACGAGAGAACTTCGAATATAAGGCGGCCAAGGACATGCAGCGCATCCTGATGAAGCGACAGCATGATTGGGAGCGGGATTTGAAGCTGGCTCAGTCGTCAGACTTCTCCAATCCGGACACGACGAAGGTTTCGATCGGAACAGTCGTCGATCTTGAACCTGTGGATGCTGGCAAACCACTCACCTATACGATACTCGGCGCTTGGGATTCTGATCCTGAAAAGAAAATCCTCAGCTACCTTTCCGAGCGCGGAAAGGTCATGCTGGATGCGAAGCCCGGTGACACAGTCAATTTGCCTCTGGGCGACGGACTGATCGAACGATATCGGGTGAAAGCAATTCGGGCTTGGAAGTGAGGCGATCTCGATCAGCATCGCTCTCCTGAGTCTCCACCCGGGAGAGCGAGCGTGCCTTTTCTTGGATCACGACCCGGAAGTTACGATCCAGGAAATGCCGGGTGTACTTCCGGCAAATAGCGAGGATTGTATTTCTCGCTCGGATAGAATAGGAACCCAGGATCGGTGCTGATTACCTCGTATTTCGAAGCACGAAATTCCGGAATCACGAAGTTAGAGTTCGGATCGTAGATTTTTTTCCCGGTAAAGGATCCCCAGAGCCGATACTCGTAATTATGATCGTAGCCGTGGACTTGCGTGCCTCCTTCCTCGGGAAGGCGATCAGGCTGTTTGATGATCCCTTCATTCATGATCACGAGACGAGCCGTGGACCAAGGCTTGCCCGGCTCGCGGACATAGCCCCAGAATCGGGTGCCGTCTGTCCACCAGCGACGACCGATGAAGTAATTCCCTGGCGGTTCTGCCGCGATCAGCGCATCCCTGGCCCGGACTTGTGGATTATTGAGCTGACTGGCAGCGATCCGTCCTTGCACGGAACCGACGGGATAGGCGGCTGATGAGCCGCCCCCAGCCGTGCTCGGTCCTACAGTGGAACAGGAGGTGAACAGGGCGGCGAGTAGAGGCACGACCAGCAACAGGAGTCGATTCAGGATGGAATGGATCGTCATGGGCACAAAGAATAGGCAAAGAGACGAAAAGCTTAAAATATGAGGTTTTTTAAAATTTTATCAATTGATTTGAATCACCCAGCCAGAGAAGGGTGACTTCAGTAGCACAAAGGCCAACGAGGACGTTGGCGAACCCAGAGCAGGATCCTCGACCCCAGCGCCAGCATCCCTGGGACCGCCGACGTCCCCGTCGGCAGCTATACTCTTCAACTGGCTTTAGCCAGGAAACCCCTATATCTAGAGCCTCGTTCCGCCCACACATCACCGGCTATCGCCGCAGTATCACAAAGGCCAACGAGGACGTTGGCGAACCCAGAGCAGGATCCTCGACCCCAGCATTCCTGGGACCGCCGACGTCCCCGTCGGCAGCTTACTCTACCACTGGCGTTAGCCAGGAAACCTCCCTCTCTTGAATATTGTGGGTTAAGAAAGCGCCCTCTATTTTGTTCTTTTCCTTTGATCCCATTTTTGTTATCCATCAAGGACCATGACGGATGTTGCTCGCTTCATTGATTCTCCATCGGCGTGGTATTCTCGTGGTTATCTCCCTCACTGCGACGAGCGTGCTCGCACTCAGATGATTACCTTTCGACTCGATGACAGTCTCTCACAAGAGAGTTTGTCGGAGCTTGAGGTGGAATTGGAGGATATGCCTCAAGAGGAACACACGCTCCACCGTCGACAGCAAATAGAGAAATGGCTTGATCAGGGAATCGGCTGTTGCGCTTTGGGCCACGCTCAAGCCGCCGAATTGATGCAAGAGGTTCTACTGTTCGGACATCAGATACGCTATCGTCTCCATGCGTGGGTGATTATGCCAAACCACGTCCACGTATTGATTACCCCGAGAGTAGATATTGCCACCATCATTCAATCGTGGAAAAGCTATTCATCACGTCGCTTATGGAGTATGAATGAGTCGCATCAGTTGGGCCTTCCTGAGTCACGACGTGTCTGGCGACGAGAATACTGGGATCGTTTCATTCGAGATCGAACGCACTATGCAGCGGCTATCGACTATATTCACACCAATCCCGTCAAGGCTAGGCTCTGCAAAGACGCCCGTGATTGGCCTTGGTCGAGTGCTCGCCGCCCAATGCCATCATGGGACGAGTTATAGATTACACTCTTTCAGCACGCACCAGCGCCTTCTGGGACCGCCGACGTCCCCGTCGGCAGCTATACTCTTCAACTGGCGTTAGCCAGGAAACCCCTATATCTAGAGCCTCGTTCCGCCCACACATCACCGGCTATCGCCGCAGTATCACACAGGCCAACGAGGACGTTGGCGAACCCAGGGCAGGAAGCTCGACCCCAGCGCCAGCATTCCTGGGACCGCCGACGTCCCCGTCGGCAGATTGCTCTACAGCTAGCGCAAGTAAAGGAGTCACCGGCTATTGCCGCATTAGCTCACGGGCCAACGAGGACGTTGGCGGACGTGTGCCCGGCATGGGCATGAACTAATAAACTGAAATGTGTTTATCGGAATGACTGGAAATAACCGTAGTGAAAGACAAGGCGGGTTCCGCGAGGAACTCAGCTCGAAAGAAGTCCGTAGCAAAGACACGACCGTAGGAACACGAACCTCAAGTGAGGCAGGGTGCGTTGCGATAAGCGTGCTAGCGAACGCGAAATCCGACATCCAGCGAAAGGCGCACCATGTAGATGAGGACGGCACGGGTCGAAAGTTCATGCACCTTACCCGAGGAGGCCTCGACCGTGAGAGCGGTCAAGGAGTCAGCAGAAGCCATAGTAGCGAAGAAGCCTGTGAAAGCAGGTGGAGCGAAGGGCTGAAGAACCGAAGAAGGCAGTCAACCGACGGACCTTCAGACAGGCGGCGCGTAGTTGCGCGAAACATCTCCGGAGTGGTCGTAAAGACAGCTACCCGAGGTGGTGCAAAAGGTAGTTCCGGTGGATACGGAAACTTCCCAGCGTACGCGATGGCAAGCCCCTGTTTGACGAGAAAGGAGGTGGCAGAAGATGCCTGAAGGAAACCCATGGGGGGCAACGCTGGAAGCAGTGATCGCCCCGGCCAATCTGGAAGCTGCTTGGCGAGTCGTCAAGGCGAACCGGGGAGCTTCTGGAGTGGACAAGATGGACATAGAGCAAAGCGAGCAGCACTTCGCGGAGCACGGGAAGACCATTTGTGACAAAATCCTTGCTGGGACTTACGTTCCGGGAGCGATCCGTCCCAAGTCAATTCCCAAGCCCCAAGGAGGAGAGCGCGTGCTTGGCATTCCCAACATTACGGATCGCGTGATCCAGCAAGCCATCCATCAAGTAATCAGTCCGGTGTGGGAGCCGGAATTTAGCGACCACAGCTACGGCTACCGACCGGGACGCAGTGCGCATGACGCAGTAAAAGCGGCGGCAAACTACGTCAAGGAAGGGAAGGTGTGGCAAGTGGATATCGACCTGAAGAGCTTCTTCGATCAGGTAAACCATGATAAACTCATGCACCTAGTGCGGGGCAAAATCGAGGATAAGAGAATGCGAGCACTGATTGGGGCGTATTTACGCGCCCCTATTCAGGACGCAGATGGCCGTAAAACGAAGCGTTGGCAGGGCACGCCGCAAGGTGGTCCCCTCAGCCCGCTTCTGGCCAATATCTACCTCGATCCGCTGGACAAAGAACTCGAAAGGCGAGGGCTTAGCTTCGTCCGCTATGCGGATGATGTGGCCATCTTTGTCAATAGTGAACGCGCTGCACATCGGGTCTTTGAGAGCATCGTGAGCTGGATTGAAAAGCATCTGAAGGTGCCGGTAAACCGCGAAAAGAGCGGGGTTGGTCCGAGTGATCAAAGCGGGTTGTTGGGCTTTACGTTAGAGAACGACGGACGGATTCGCATAGCGAAGAAGTCACTAGAGCGTTTTCGTGCGAAAGTTCGACTCCTGTGGGATGCTCGGCAAAGCCTGACAAGTAAGCAACTACGTACACAATGGCAGCGCTACATACGTGGCTGGTGGAACTACTATCGCCTGACCGAAAGGTTGTGGGATGTAAGTGACCAGAGCGGGTGGATCCGTCGTCATATGCGCAAGTGCTTCTGGTTGAGGTGGAAGACTCCGCGAGGTCGTCTAAACGCCTTGAGGCGACTGGGGGTGAGGGGGCGAGCTTTGCGCAATGCTGGGAGCAGTTGCGGAGCTTGGCCTATGGCCAAACACGTAACTGTCCAGCAGGCACTAAAGAACAGCGTCCTTCGCCGCTATGGCTTCATACTACCATGGGAATCCGAGAAGACAGCGTGAGCTGCGTGTTGATCTTCTCCTGTTCAACCGCCGGATGCGGAAAACCGCATGTCCGGTGGTGTGGAAGGGCTACGGGGCGCAATCCCCGTAGCCCCATCCGATCCAGGGCTGGGGTAGTGGAGGAAAAGTAGCGCAGACAATCCTGTCTGTGTAAGCCATTCCTAGGACTGCCGACGTCCTCGTCGGCAGCATGCCCTACAGATAGCGCAAGTAAAGGAGTCACCGGCTATCGCCGCATTAGCTCACGGGCCAACGAGAACCTTGGCGGACCTAGGACAGGGGCTAGTGGAGGAGTGTCTGTGCCACACTGAACGATCCTCAAATGGTTCAGGATTTTTGAATCGTCTCACGCAGGCACTCGAATTGCTCCTTCTGTTTCGCCAATACAATCTGTTGCGCTGCTTGCACCCGAGATTTTGATCCCGGAATGTCTTGGGCAAAGCGGAGGACGGTCTCGGGGATGTGGGTCACTCGTTCGGTGTCGTCCATGGTGAAGAGCCAGTCTTCGAGTCCGATATCGCGCCACATGAAGCCTTTGTTCGTCTGCTCATCCCAGCGCCCGACCAAGGCTGGAATTCCGTTGGCAATGCAGAGGATGGGACTGTGCATTTCGTTTCCGAACAGACCGAGGCTTCGACGATAGACGGATAAGGCTTCGTCCAGGAGCCAGAACTGATCTCGCCAGACGACCTTTTTTTTCACATCGTCCGGGAGCGGGTCGTAGAGTACTTCTTTCCCCAGAGTGATTTGAGTTTGATCCTCGTGAGTGATCAGGACTTTGACTCCTGCCTCGCGTACCAGTCGGATGATCGCCTCGCGGTGGGGGGCATGATCGGGTTCCTTTCGCTCCTCATTCCGAGCCATTTTTACCGGGTCGGGAGCGCGATCCGGGTGAAGAACCCAAAACGGGGTCCAGCGATAGCGAGGAATGCAGCAGAGGAATTTCCCCTCTTCGAGCCCGTTGGCGGCGAGATAGGCTTTCGCTTTCTCGTCATTCGCCAGTTCGGTCACTCCGAAAGCAGTGTCCGGCCCCCATCCTTTGGCGGGTGGAGAGGCGATCCCGCACTCAGTCACCGCAGTCTGGGCGGAAACGCCGTCGCGGAAGTAAACGAAGTCGGCCTTCGCGAGGGTGGCGATCATTTCAGGATCGGGATCGACCAAGGAGATTCCCATGACTCCGAAGGGTTTTCCCGTTTCCTCGTGCCAGCGCTTCGCGTGTTTCCACGCAGCAAAGCCGGACGAGGACCCGTGCAGGAGAAAATCACATTCCCGGAAGGCTTTCTCGATACTGGCATTGTCGCGAAAGAAGGGAACGTCGGGATAGCAGCGGCGGAATAATTCGTCGGCTCCGTTCTCCATGTTGCTGGTCCAAAAGCGGATTTCGGCATCGATTTGATGTCGACGGAGCAGCTCCATCATGCCGTGATAATGGGCGATGTCTCCGATGTTCTGACTCTGCCAACCGTTGCGTAACAATATGCGGGGCTTACGTCCGGGGGCTGCTGCTGCGAGAGTCTCGGCGAGGTCTGCGAAGGCGGTGATGCTCAAAGCGAGCGATGAATGGAGAAAATGTCGTCGATGCATCATATCCGAACAATGATCACTCAGGGAAAGCAGAGAGCAAGGCCCGCATCTCCGCATCTTCGCTTCTGCCCATCGCCCGATTCGGATGGATGCCACGAATGCGAGATGATCGTCACAATTCGTCTTCGTTCATCTCCTTCAGCTTTCTCTGGAGTGTGCGCCGAGAAATTCCGAGTAGCTTGGCTGCTTCGGTTCGGTGATCGCCAGTTCGAGCAAGTGCAAGCTGAATCAGACGCTCTTCCATCTTCGCTAGATTCAGGTCCTCCGGTTCTGTCGGAAAGGAGGAAATGGAGAGGGGAGGGGAGGATGGCTGATGGATCGGGGTAGAAACGGGAAGTCCCGTAGAATGGGCGAGGCGAGTTGTCTCTCGCAAATCACCTAGTCTGCCTTCTCGCAGGAAAGTGGGTAGATGACGGACTTCGATGCGGGTGCCATTGCACATCACGACTCCATGCTCGATCGCCGTGCGCAGTTCGCGAATATTCCCGGGCCAATCGTAGTCGAGTAGCAGCGATAGGGCCTCTGCGCTGAGTTCCATCGGACTTTTCTGGTTCTCCGCAGTGAATTCGCGCAGAAATGAACTGGCGAGCAGGACGATGTCCTCTTTTCGTGTACGAAGAGGCGGCAGGTGAATCGATACCACGTTCAGGCGAAAATACAGGTCATCGCGGAAGGTTCCCTCTCGCACCATCTCGCTGAGATCCTTATTCGTGGCTGCCACGACGCGGACATCGATTTTGATCGGCTTGTTCGATCCGAGTCGCTCGATCGTTCGTTCACCGATGGCGCGCAAGAGTTTCACCTGAGTGCTGGCATTGATTTCACCAATCTCGTCGAGAAAGAGCGTGCCGCCGTCAGCTTCTTCGAATCGCCCGATTCTTCGATCCGTCGCTCCTGTGAAGGCTCCCCGTTCATGCCCGAACAATTCACTCTCCAGCAGATTTTCGCTGAGGGCGGCGCAATGGACTGTCACCAGTTTCGCCTTCGGGCGTCCACTCAGTTGATGGATCGCCCGCCCAACTAATTCCTTCCCCGTGCCACTTTCTCCCTCGATCAACACTGTGGCGCGAGTGGGCGCGACCTGTCGGATCATGTCGAAAATTGGCTCCATCGCGGCGGAGAGCCCGATGATATTTTCCAGTCCACGTCGCTCGGAGACCTGATTTTTCAGCACCACATTCTCTGCCTCGACGATGCGACTCCGGATTGCTCGTTTGATTACAATCTCCAGTTCATCGATGTTCAGCGGCTTGCTGATGTAGTCGTAAACTCCGTTTTTCATCGCCTCTACCGCTACATCGACAGAGCCGTAGGCGGTCATCAGGATACAGAGTGGTGCCTGTGGGCGGGTGAGCGTGCGCTGGATGAGTTCCATGCCGCTTTCTCCCCCCAGCCGGAGGTCTGTCAGCATTACGTCCACGGACTCGCTCGACAGGACTTCCTCCGCTTCGGCGGAATTGGCCGCTACATATACGTCGAAATCGTCCTCCAGAGAGCGACGCAGGCCATCGCGTGTGTTTTTTTCGTCATCTACGATCAGCAAGATACGGTCGGAAAAGTTCATCGATTCTCAGATGGTTCTCACGGAGCAGTTTCTACGTCGATTACTGCGGCGCTGGATCGCGTCGGGAGAAAGCGTGTCCTTTTTTCTGCTCTCGGCAGGTATACGATGACTTCCGTACCGATCCCCTCGCGACTCCGGAACTCTACCTCGCCCCCGTGATCGTGGACGATACGGTGAACGATGAGTAGCCCCAGACCTGACCCTGTCGCCTTGGTCGTGTAATAGGGTTCAAACACGCGACTCACACGGTCTGCTGCCACTCCTGGACCGTTGTCTGAAATCGCGGCGAAGACGTGCTGATCATTACATCCCGTGCGCACCGTGATCTCCCCATCACTGCCGATCGCCTGGCAACTGTTGCGCACCAGATTGTAAAAGACTTGCTTCATTTGATCTTGATCCACGTAGATCAGAGGCAGCGTCGCCGTGAGGTCCCGGTGAATTAGGATTCGTCGATCCGTAATTTCGGGAGCGAGAAAATCCATCGCCCCGCCGAGAAGATCGCTCAGATCGGTCAGCAAGGGGTTGGGGCGGGCCGGACGCACAGCTTTTAGGAATTCTTCCACGATGAAATGCAGTCGCTTGATCTCGCTGCGGGCGACCCCGATCGATTCGAGCAAATCGCTGGCGATTTCAGGATCGATCTGTTTTCGAATTTTTCGTTCGGCCACTTGGAGGTGAATGTTGAGTGAATTCAGTGGGTTCCCGATTTCGTGAGCAACTCCCGCCGCCAAGCTGGTCACGGCCTCCAGTTTTCCTGATTCGATTTCTTGTCGCTGTTGGGCTACCGAGCGCGTCTTATCGCGCAGAATGATCACGTATCCCACCAGTAGCTCAGCCCCCGGACGTCCGGCATCCTGATTATCCAACGGCGCGACATAAAAGTTCAACAGTCGTGGCTCTGGGTAGCTTACGATTAGGTCGCGATTCATCACCTCTCCGGATGAGACCATCTCAGCCCAGTCCAGTCCGGGAAAGATCGTCTCCACCGTGTTGTGAAGTCCCTCCTTCGGATCCAATCCAAAAAAATCGTAGGCCGCTTGATTCATATAATGGATGCCCCCCTTCACCCCTGCCACGACGATTCCCTCTCGCAATACCTCGAACACCTTCTCCAGAAATCCTTTTTCTTGGATCACCTTTAACACCAGACGCTGGACATCCTCCGGCGGCAGCTTATCCAGCCGATCTACCAGGCGATCAATCATTCCGGGAGTCATGAGAGGGGGCAGTGAACGAGATAAAGTCAGCTTGCCTCTGGAAATTGCCTCGGATCATGCGATCCTCAGAGATGAACGAGGGACAAAATGACGCAGGAAAAGTGGTCCTTTTGTTGACTACTTTTCCTGATAAAGAAATAGCGCGACAAATTGGCACAATTTGGATCGAGTCGCAACTCGCCGCATGTGTGAATTTACTGCCTGGAGTCGAGTCGATCTATCGGTGGAGGGGCGGCACGGAACGCTCAGAAGAGGTGCAGGTGATCGTAAAAACAGTGTGCTCGCGCCTACCTAAACTGGAGGCGTCGTTACGTGAACTTCATCCTTATGAACTTCCCGAAATGCTTGTCCTATTTCCCGAAAGTGGCTCAGAAGAGTTCTTTGCTTGGATTCGCTCAGAAACGATGGTGGACAAATCCGAAAGTTGAGTTTTTAATCCCTCCCCGCCCGAAATGATCAGGCGGTCCATCCCGTGAGCCTTATCGTCCAGAAATACGGCGGATCCTCCGTCGCCAATCCAGAGCGCATCCGCAATGTCGCGAAGCGCATCATTGAAACGCAGCGTGCGGGAAACCGCGTCGTCGCCGTCGTCTCCGCCATGGCGGGGGTGACCAATCACCTGATCGATCTCGCGAAGGAGGTGTCTGTTCCATTGACCCCGAGCGAGCGGGAAATGGATGTCCTGCTATCGACCGGAGAGCAGACCACGATCGCTCTTACCGCGATGGCCTTGCAATCGCTGGGTGCGGAAGCGGCCTCTCTCACTGGTGCCCAAGCAGGCATCGAGACGGATGGATTGCACACGAAAGCCCGCATTTCCAATATCAGCCCCGACAGTGTTCATGAACTGCTCAATGCAGGCAAGATCGTGATTCTGGCGGGATTTCAAGGCAAGACGAGCTACGGAGACATCACCACTTTGGGACGCGGGGGATCAGATCTGACGGCGATCGCCATGGCCGCAGCTCTGGATGCGGATCTCTGCCAGATTTATACCGACGTGGACGGCGTCTATACCTGCGATCCCAGAGTCGTGTCGAATGCGCGGAAGATCGACGTGATCAGCTACGACGAGCTTCTGGAAATGGCCAGCTCCGGCTCTAAGGTCATGCAGTCGCGCTCTGTCGAGTTCGCCAAAAAATTCGGCGTTATTTTCGAAGTTCGTTCAAGTCTCAACCATCATCCCGGAACCCTCGTCAAAGAAGAAACCATGAGCATGGAATCGATAGTCATCCGCGGCGTCAGTCTCGAACGCGCCCAAGCGAAGGTCACCATCAGCGGGGTCTCCGATGTGCCGGGGACGGCCAGTGTGATTTTTGGGGCGGTGGGGAATGCGAATCTCATCGTCGATATGATCGTCCAGAACGTATCGAAGACGGGGATTACCGATATTTCTTTCACAGTTCACAAGGATGAGGTCTCGAAAGCGGTGGATGCACTGCGTCCCGTCTTGGCTGAATTGGGTGACGATGTCAATCTCGAAGCCACCGAAGGGATCGCCAAACTGAGCGTCGTCGGAATCGGGATGCGCTCTCATAGCGGAGTCGCTGCTGAGATGTTCAAATCACTCTCTGATGCGGGAATCAATATTCAGATGATTTCTACGTCTGAAATCAAAGTGGCTGTGATTGTCGCAGAAGAAGATATCGACCGTGCCGCCAACGTGGTGCATGAGACCTTCGGGCTCAGTAAGATCTGATCTGAGGAAGCGATTTCATCGCGCTGAGCTTCGTGATTTTTCAAGGCTGGGCTGACTTCAGAAAAAAGCGTAGAGTTTTCATGCGTTTCCTGTCGCTGTGATCGTCTGATCGAGAGGTGGTACCAGGAATATAAATTCCGTGTGTTTGACCGAATTCAAACGACAAGCCGTTTGGCTTCGGCGAGAGGAAATTCCTCGGAATTACGGCTCTTCCTTTTTCTCTTCATCTTGTAGAGTAGTTCTCTACACCACTGAATGATTTTTTCTCTCGCCTTTACGCTTTCTCGTCCCATCGTCGATCCGGTCAGCTTATTCGCGCTGCTGATGCTGCTGATCTTGTGCGTTCCTCTTCTCTGCCGCTTCTTGCGCATTCCTGAGATTGTTGGCCTGATTATCGCGGGAATCGTCCTCGGGCCGCATGCCTTAGACCTCCTTCCGGAAGGGGGTGCGGTGGAACTGCTCGGGAAAGTCGGTCTGATCTACATCATGTTCCAGGCGGGGCTGGAGATCGACATGAACGAGTTCGAGGAAAATCGAAGCCATTCCGTGATTTTCGGTGTGTTGTCCTATGCCTTTCCGATGCTTCTCGGATCGGCGATCATTTACTTATTTCTGCACAATCATCTGAACCACGAGCATCTCTGGCCGACCATCTTGCTCTTGGCCAGCGTTTTTGCTTCCCATACACTGCTGAGCCAGCCCATCGCCAAGAGGCTCGACATCATGAAGGATCCCGCTGTTACCACGGCAATCGGGGGGACGATCGTTACGGATACACTCACCCTGATGACCCTAGCGGTGATCGCCGCTATCGTTCAGGGAGATGCGGGTGCTGGATTTTGGCTCGTGCTCCTCCTCGGGATTTCTGTCTATACGATCGCGCTGTTTTTGATCATTCCGCGCCTCAGTCGCTGGACATTTAGTAAGTTCAAAGAGGGCAGTAACGAGCGCTTCATCTATATCCTCGCCATTGTCTTTCTCTGCGCGGCGCTCGCCGAGGTAGTCAAGATGGAAGCGATTATCGGAGCCTTTTTTTCCGGTCTCGCGATCAATCGGCTTGTTCCGGTCCGATCCCCTCTGACTCAGCGCATTCATTTTGTCGGAGAGACTCTTTTTATCCCGATGTTCATGATCACTGTGGGAATGATCGTGGATATCAATTCGCTGCTCGACCCAACGATGTGGGGAGTCGCTGTAGTTATTCTGATCGCTGTCTTTGCGACGAAAATTATCGCCGTTTTTGGCAGCGCACGCCTGTTTTCCTACACTCGTGACCAAGCGATGGTGATCTTTGGGCTGTGTGTTTCTCAGGCTGCGGCGACCCTTGCGGCGACTTTTATCGGGCACGAAATCGGGCTGTTTAATCACACGATCCTCAATAGCATCATTATGCTGATTCTGGTGACCTGTCTGCTCTCTCCTTGGATTACAGAACGATGGGGGCGAAAAGTGGCCTTGCAGGCTGAAACTGGTTCCTTGGTGCCCTCGCGAGCGCCGCAGCGTCTGCTCATTCCTCTGGCGAATCCTGCCAGCATTGAGTCACTCATGACGATGGCCATTCTTCTTCACAATCCGAAATCCGAAGAGCCGCTTTATCCGCTCACTGTCGTCTCGGACGATGACGAAAATCACAGTCAGGTCAGACAAGCAGAGAAAAAATTGGAAAATGCGGTTCGCCTGGCGAACGCAGCTAATCTGGAAGCCGTCCCTCTGACACGAGTCGATTACAATGTCGCCGATGGCATTATTCGAGCCTTGACCGAACGCCGGATTCGGACCGTACTCATCGGATGGAATGGTCACATCACGACGGATCGATTCATTTTTGGTAGCGTTCTTGATCGGCTTTTGGTGGGATCCGAACAGACGGTTTTCGTCTATCGCGACGCCTGTCCCATCAGCGAGCATCAGCGCGTCATCTTACTCATTCCGCCTTTCTCCAATCGATTGCCCGGCTTTCATCATGTTCTGATGGAGACATGCACTCTGTGCGAGCAACTCGGAGCTGCCCTAGAGATTATCACTCCCAGCGACAGTCGTCTGGCCGCAGAGGAAGCCATCGCACGGATCAAAACTTCCGCTCCTCTGGCCTGGCACGACCTCAGTACATGGGATCACATGCCAGAGAAACTGGCGCAAAACCTGAAACCTCGTCGCGATCTAATGATTCTCGTCGCTTCGCGCAAGCGAACCATCTCGTGGACGAGGGAAAATGATCGCCTGCCAGGGCTACTCGCAACACGTTTCCCGGAGAACAGTTTCATGGTGGCATATTCACGAAATCAGCGAGCAGCCTCTACCGTGATCGAGAGCTTCGATGCGAAATCTCGACTACGAGACTACGTGGATGCTGTCGATTCTCCACTGAGCCTGTCCTCAATCAATGCCAGTGACGCTCTGCATGAGATCACCACACTTTTGCCCTCTCATCTCCGATTCCCTGGCTTGGCGGAACGCTTGATCGAATCTGCTCGCTCGAATTCTGTAAGAGTCATCCGAGGCACGGCATTGATCGATGTTCACGCACCTGAGCACAAACATTCTTTCGTAGTGGTTGGCAACTCGATTGGAGAGCCCGTGCTGTTTACCGATCTGAAAGAATCTGTCTACCACATTTGGATCTTAGTCACCGGTGTGGACAATAGTATAGCCGAGCACGAGGCGCTGTATGGTTTCATCAATCAGAGGATTCAGCGATATCAGCCTGCTGATTTGAAGGCGGTGCACACCGCAGAGGATATTAAGAGTATCCTGAGTCTCTAGGGTGCCTCCAGATACTCCTGCGAGCGGGGGTATCCTTCGTCCGTAGATCGCTGAAGAGATCGAAGCAATCAGGATCAACTGACCGTCATACGAGATCGCGGAGAAAAATTCCGTGATCGAAGAAAAATTTGTCGGAAACTTCTTCCTCAAGATTCCATCATCTGTTGTGATCTTGGGAATCAACTCGCCTTTCATCGATTGACAGATCTCAGACTCTGATATGAAGCCATTTCTCTTCCTTATTGTCACCAGTCTCCTTCTGACGAGTAGTGGGGTCGTCACTGCAAAACCGGATTTTGTACCCCAAAAATCCTGTCGCCTGACAGCGGAGGATTTCCTGCTCAATCCGATGACCTCAGAACTCATTTCAGACGATCATTCGGAGACGAAGAAAGCCGCGAGCCTGAAAGCAGAGGTTGAATCCCATATCGCGGACAAGGAAGCGGAAGCCGATGTGTCATACGAAATCCAAGCGCCTGAGGCTGGACTCTACGTCATGACTAGCTACGCATCGCTGGACGACGCGACTGCCGCTGCGGCGCAGAAGGCAAAGGGTAAGCACGACTCTATCGAGATGAAAATTCAGGTAGGCGATCAGCGCCCTACGAAACGGGTGGTCTTTGTTCCTTGGGATTTGGGTGTTTCACGACAGGTATTGGGAAAATTTCAATTCAATGGCAAGAAGCAATTGCTGAAATTCTGGCTACCGAAGGGCGTGAGACTCGGCATGATCGAGTTAATCACTTATAGGGAACCCAAAGTCCCCGAGGCAGCACAAAACTATCAGCCTACGATCCTCCCTCCCTCGACTCATCCGAGGATTTGGCTCAACAGCGACTCCCTGCCCCTGGTCAAACATCGCTTGGCGCTTGGAGAAAATAAGATCGTCTGGGAGCAGTTGGAAAAGACCGCACTTACCCCGATCAAATTCCAGTTCACTCCTGACGAAGAAATCTCCTACGATAGCAAGCTGGAAACAGCGATCCAAGCCAAGGCCTTTTACTCGCTCATGACGGGCGACAACGAGACCGGGAAAGATGCGATTGAACTGACCAAGGACTACATTTCGCATGTTGAATTCGGGAATCTTCTCGATATCACAAGAGAGATTGGTCGAGCCATCTACACCGCATCTCTGGTCTATGACTGGTGCAACGCCTTGATGACTCCCGAAGATCGGCAGGTGATTCGGGGAAATCTGATGCGCTTGGCCATCGATATGGAATGCGGTTGGCCGCCCTTTAAGCAGGTCATCGTCAATGGCCACGGGGGCGAATCTCAGATCAATCGTGATCTGTTGAGTATGTCTATCGCTCTGTATGATGACGATCCGGTTCCCTATCGATACACATCCTATAGAATCCTAGAAGAACTGGTGCCGATGCGTGCTTTTGAATACCAGACGCCGAGACACAATCAAGGCATCGATTATGGTGCGGTTCGATTCGGTTGGGAGATGCACGCGGCCTGGCTTTTCTATCGCATGACAGGAAAGCGCGTTTTCAATGATAACCTGAAGACAGTTCGCCAGTTCTGGCCCTATATGCGCACACCTGATGGCCTGATGCTTCGCGATGGAGATCGATTCGATACCGCTGACTACTGGCGATCTCCCGTCACGACCCTGCTAAATTATGCTTATGCCGACGATCCTGTAATCAAGGGAGAGTTTGAACGCCAAGGAGGGATCAAGAATATCCTCTTTCGAAATCCACAGGTCTTTCTCTGTGTGAACGATCCTGACTTGAAAGCCGAATCGAGTATGGATTCTTGGCCTCTGACTCTCAATACCGGGCCTATTCTGGGTTCACTGATCATTCGCACCGGATGGAATCTTAGTCCCGACAGCAGCGATGTGATCGCCGAAATCAAAGGCGGCGGCTATCACTCCGGCAATCATCAACACGCCGATGCCGGAGCGATTCAGCTCTACTATCGCGGGTATCAGTTCGGAGATTTGGGTGAATACAAATTCTATGGAACCCCCTACGATACCAACTTCAACAAGCGCTCCATCGCACACAGTATGATGCGCGTCCTCGATCCCGGAGAAGTCTTCTCTCGAGCCGAATCGAATGACGGCGGCACCCGCTACGTCTCGTCCACTCCGAGAAATCCGGATGAATTGCAATCCACCCCCATGTTTAACAACGGTAGGGTAATTTCTGCCGACTTCGGCCCATCGGAGAAAACTCCGACATTTAATTATTTCGACCTTGATCTTACAGGGGCCTATAGCGAAAAGGTCAAAGACTACCACCGCCGATTCTGCTTGATCAATCTCCATCGGGACGATGTGCCTGCGGCCATCATTCTGCTGGACGATATCACCTCTAGTTCAGCGGACTTCCAAAAGTCTTGGCAGATCAACCCCTTCAATCCGCCGAAAGTGACGGGAGACCGCATTATTTTGCAAAGCCAGCACGAGGGGCAGATTGGACGTACCTTCGTCAACATGCTACTCCCTGTGGTGACGGATCGCGAAATTACGGTGATGAGCGGCAAGGAGGCGAGCTCGGTTTCTGGACATTACTATCTGCCACCAAAGCCAGAACTACCCGAGGCAAGCGGTCACAGAGTTGTCGTCACTCCGAAGAAGAAGAGTCCACATGATCATTTTCTGACCATCCTTCAGACCGTAGCCGACGGACATCAGGAACTGCCGATCGAACACAAAGAGAGTGCGGAACTCCACATGATCCTGATCGACGGCCACTTCATTAGCTTACCGAAAGGAATTGCCCTTCAGAGTCGCGGCTTCCGCTTCGCCCTTCCACCTTCCGACAGATCCTATCAGGTCGCCCTCGCCGGGATGGAAGCCGGAACGTGGAAGATTAGCGGGCCGAAAGGGGAGACCCGTGCAGTTGAGGTAATTTCGGGACAAAATACGATTTATTTTGAAGCGGCAGCAGGAGAATATCAGCTGAGTCGATAGGGAGAAATTGCCTTCACCGAGATCGGGGCTTGCACCCAACACAGAACTTTGTCACCATCACCTTATGCGCTTGCTGTCCTTTCTATTTCTAGCTCTCTTCTCATTCACCGCTCTGATGGCGAGTGAAGTGGTTCTCCACCTTCCTGTCTCGGAGGGAAATTCCCGCAACTCGGAAGGCAGTTTTGTGACGCTCAAAAACGGCGATATTCTCTACATTTACACCCGTTTTGGAGCGAAAGGCAACGACCACGCCTCGGCGAAACTTTGCTCGCGGATTTCGCACGATGGCGGACGCACTTGGTCGGATACAGATCAGGTGGTGGTGAAAAATTATGCGCAAATGAATGTGATGTCCGTCTCCCTGCTTCGCCTACAGGACGGGCGCATTGCCTTTTTCTACTTGGAGAAAAATGCGGAGACCGACTGCCGCCCCGTCGTCCGGTTTTCCTCAGACGAAGCTGTTACATGGACTGAGCCGACGCACATTATCCCGGATCGCGAGGCAGGATATTACGTGGTGAACAATGATCGAGTCATCCAGTTACCCAGTGGGCGCATTCTGGTGCCGATTTGCCTGCATAATCGACCTGGCTGGGGTAAGTTTGAACGGCAGGGATCCATTGGCACGTGCTACTCAGACGACGGCGGCGCGACGTGGAAATTTCCACGAGAACTGCGTCAAGGGATCGCCTCGGACGGACAGCGTTTCACTGTGCAGGAGCCAGGAATCGTAAACCTGAAAGATGGTCGCGTGCTCATGTTTATTCGCACAGACATGGGAGAGTTATACCGTGCCTTTTCCAAAGACGAGGGGGAGAGCTGGTCAGCACCCGAGTCGATGGGGCTAGCCTCGCCCGTGTCCCCCGCATCCATCGAGCGTTTGCCTGGCAGCGATCTTCTGGTGTTGGTGTGGAACGATCACACGGATATTCCGCTAGCAGAGAGGGGGAAACGCACTCCGCTCAGCGTTGCGGTTTCGCGAGACGAAGGAGTGAGTTGGTCGAAGGCTCTCGTGATCGAGCCGGACCCGGAGGGCTGGTATTGTTACACCGCGATGGAGTTCACCCCCGATGCCCTCCTGCTGGGCTACATCGCAGGGAACCAGAAAACAGGTCTCCTTTCGAACAGCGTCATTCGTAGAATCCCTCTGGAGGAGCTGCAAGCTCTGAAGTAATCATCCGAGCGATGATTGTCGGAGAAGAAATGGAGCATAGCGGATTCGAACCGCTGACCTTCTCATTGCGAACGAGACGCTCTACCAACTGAGCTAATGCCCCGACAGGGTTTCATCCTCTCGTCGAATTTCTTCGAGGGATCGTGCGAAAAGTAGACGGAAACTGGGATCGTGGCAAGAAGGAAACGTGGGATCAGAGTGAAGCTTATTCGCGCCGCACTCGCGGGAGTATCCGGAGTTGCTCTTATGAGACGATTGATTTGTGACGTTTCCAAATGCTTGCGCTGACACAGGAGGAGGCTAAGCTCCCTCCCTCACATGACATCTCGCGAAATCCGGCAATCCTTCCTCGACTTTTTTTCTGAAAAAGGACACAGCATCGTGCCTTCAGCGCCTCTGATGCCTTCCTCGCCGAACCTCCTTTTCACAAATGCGGGGATGAATCCGTTCATCCCTTACTTTCTCGGCACCGAAGCTGCGCCTTACGATCCACCCAGAGCTGCTGATACGCAGAAGTGTATCCGCGCCGGAGGCAAGCACAACGATCTCGACGACGTGGGCTACGATACGTATCACCACACCTTCTTCGAGATGTTGGGCAACTGGTCATTCGGGAATTATTTCAAAGCCGAAGCCATCTCTTGGGCTTGGGAGCTGCTGGTCGATCGCTGGGGTTTCCCCGCAGAACGCATCTACGCTACGGTGTATGCTCCGAGCGAAGGTGATCCTGCAGAATTCGATCAGGAAGCGCACGATTTGTGGGCCGATCTTTTTACCAAAGCAGGCCTCGATCCAGCGGTTCACATCGTGAATGGCAATCGAAAGGATAATTTCTGGATGATGGGCGAGACGGGACCCTGCGGACCGTGCTCGGAAGTCCACATCGACCTGACCCCTGCTGGTGATACGAAGGGCAGCTTAGTCAATGCCGGAGATGCGCGTTGCATTGAGATCTGGAATCTGGTTTTCATTCAGTTTAATGCCAATGAAGATGGAACCTTTCGTCCTCTGCCTGCTTGTCACGTCGATACAGGGATGGGGTTCGAGCGAGCCTGTGCTGTGATTCAGGGAACGAAGGGCTTCACCGATTTTTCAACACTCGCGTCGAACTACGATACGGACGTATTTTCTCCCCTCTTCGCTCGCTTGTCAGAGATGAGCGGCAAGAGTTACACGGCGACGGTACCGAAGGATGGACAACGTCACAGTCTGTCGGAGCAGGAACTGATCGACGTAGCCTACCGAGTGATCGGGGATCATGTGAGAGCCGTCTCTTTCGCCATCGCCGATGGCATCGAGCCGGGGAATGGCGGTCGAAATTATGTGATTCGCAACATTCTGCGCCGCGCCGTCCGCTTCGGACGCATCCTCGGATTCGACGCTGAGAATCCTTTCCTACATCGACTCGTCCCTGTGCTCGTCGCGGAATTTGGCGATACTTTTTCCGAGCTGAAGGCACGACAGGAAAAAATCACCACTGTTCTAGAGGAGGAGGAACGTCAGTTCAATCGCACTTTGGATCGCGGGTTGAAGCTCTTCGATGAAGCTGCATCCGAACTGAAAGATGGAGACCTTTTCCCCGCTGCCACCGTGGTGAAGCTCTGGGAGACCTTTGGATTTCCGACTGATCTCACGCAGATTCTGCTGGATGAGCGCCATCTCTCGACGGATCCGGCGGAAGTCGCTCGTCTAGTCGATGTTCATCGTCATACGGGAGCGGAAGGACAAAAAACTGCTCACATCGAGGCCGTAGCGATTCAGACAGACGCGAGAACCGAATTCGTCGGGTATGATCATGACGAGACCGAAGCAACTGTGCTGGAGTGGATCACGAACGACTCGGGGGTGTTCGCGATCATTGACCGCAACCCTTTCTACATCGAGCGAGGCGGTCAATTGGGGGATCAGGGGACGCTAATCGCCGACGGTGAGAGCATTACCGTGATGGACATCATCGGAGTCGGCGAAGCCGCCGTCCTGCATCTCGAATGCCAGCCGAAAGCCGCCGTCTCCCATGTCAAACTGCTCATCGACAAATCCCGTCGTCGCGGGCTGGAAGCGCACCACACGGCTACCCACCTACTGCACTGGGCGCTCCACCGCGTCGTGAGTCCCGAGGCTGCTCAGCAAGGTTCACTTGTAGCGCCGGATCGCCTGCGCTTTGATTTTAATTCCACCGCCGTCGGGGCTGAACAAATCGAAGAGATCGAATCGCAGGTGAATCGCTGTATTCTTTCAAACGATCCCGTCAGCGTGAGTGAAGTTCCGCACTCTGAAGTGAAGGGGCGAAAGGATATAATGCAATTTTTCGGCGACAAGTACGGTGAGAAGGTGCGCGTGGTCCAGATCGGAGGCCAGAAAGGCGCTCTGAATGGCTATTCGATGGAACTCTGTGGCGGGACACATACACCGTCCACCGGTGCCATCGGCTATTTTAAAATTAAGAGTGAAGGAGCCGTCGCTGCGGGGATTCGCCGGATCGAAGCTGTCTGTGGTGACGCTGCCCACGGTCTGCTGGTGGAGGAGAAATCACGCATCGAGGCCGAACTAGCGGCTGCGAAGGATAAACTCGCCGCAGCCAATGGGAGGCTATGTGAGTACGGCAAGTCACCCGTTGAATTGAGTTGTAACGAGTCGATTGCGGAGGCGCTCGTCGATGCTCTTGCGTCCGGCGATCTGGCGGAAGCCAATCAGAAGATCAAGGAGCTTCGCGCCGAATGTTCCGCTGTGCATGAGGCTGCCGTGCAGGCGGAAAAAGCCGTGAAGAAGGCCTCTGCCGGAGCAGCAGCCAGCATCGCTTCCCACTGGTATGAAACGAGTCTTGCGAGCGCATCTGAGGATCGCTGGGTGGGGATTCTACCGGGAGACTCAGCAGCCCTGTTGCAAGAAGCGATGAATACGGTGAAGGCTCGCCAGTTTCGCGGAGTCGCTGCGATGATCGTGGAGGGCGATGGAACGGTGCATCTCGGAGTAGTGGTTCATCCTGACTATCTCTCGCAGATTAAAGCAGGGGATCTGGTGCGTGATGCTCTCGCTACCGTCGGCGGTAAAGGGGGAGGGCGGCCAGAGATGGCACGCGGTGCCGCTCCGGGTGGATCTGCGGAAGCAGCGAGTATCCTAGAGGAAGTGCGGCGACGCATCGAGTGAAGAGCGCAGATAGAGACCCGCTAAATCGGCTGATGCAGCGAATGATCGTTGTCCGAATATTTACCATTTCACGCACGTAAAGTTTTCGCACGGAGACAGCTTCCGTGTAAGAGTTAGGTTCGGCGTACTTCTACCTCATCATGTCCGACCCCCCATCCGCTCTCAAAGAATCCTCGCCGGAAGTTTCCGCACGCTCTTGGCGATCTCTCGGAGCGCTCCTGTTCGTGCAGGCGCAAAACGCCTTCAACGACAATTTCGTCAAGCTCACACTGATCACCCTGACGGTCGCCGTAGCCGCTGGATCGACGATGGGAAAGTACATCGAGAACATCCTGGCGGCGATGATTCCGCTCCCCTTTATCCTGTTCGCACCACTCGCGGGCTGGCTATCGGATCGCTATCCCAAGAATCGCGTGATCTATCTCATGCTGATTCTGAAAGTCCTGATTTTCGGACTCTTCCTCGCGGCCTTAGCTCTCCGCTCGTTGCCACTCGCACTGGCGGCTGATTTTCTCTTCGTCTTGCAATCCACCCTCTTTTCCCCGGCGAAATTCGGAATTCTGAAGGAACTGGTCGGATCGAAAAAGCTGGGAGTGGCCAACGGTCTCGTCCAGATGCTGACCATGATCGGGATTCTCGGTGGGATGGCTGTCGCCGGATGGTGGTTTGACCATGAGCTGGTGCAGCGGAATTCTGCCACTGTCGTATCCGCAGACAATGCGTGGCAGGCGGGCATCCATCTCTTCGTCTGGGGAGGGGCGCTGGCCCTCGTTCCACTAGTAATCGGACTGATGATCCAGCGAACTCCGGAACATCCCGAGCAGAAGTTTCGTTCGGCGATACTCTTTAGTCACTTTTCCGACTTACGCTATGCCTTTGGTCATGTGGTTCTGAAGCGGACAATTTTATTCATCGCTGGGTATTGGTTTGTGGCAAATTTCATTGGCTTACTCTTCTTTGGATTCGCGAAGGATCTACACCCCAATGCAGCGGAGGGCGGAGTCGGGGAATCTTCGTCACAGATGTTCATCGTTACGGGGCTGGGGCTAACACTCGGCAGTTTACTCGTCTCGTTTTTCTCGCGAAAGGGAAATCGCCTGATTCTCACGATCTACGGGGGATTAGGAGTCGCCGTCGGACTCTTCGTGATGGGAACTCTGGCCGCCGGAATCGGGCCTTGGCTGGGAGCCGTGGCTCTCACTGGATTCGCCAGCGGCTTCTTTCTGGTGCCACTCAGCACACACCTGCAGGATCAGATCGATGAGTCTGCTCGCGGTCGCGTGCTTTCAGCGCAGAATCTGATCATCTCATTCTCGGGGATCGTAGCGATCCTGATGAATGTCGGACTGAAGATGATTAATGTTTCCACGTCGAAGCAGGCGTTGATTCTGGGTGCTCTGACGATGATTATGACGGGCCTCTTGATTCGCCTGTTGAAGACTTCTGCTCTTTATCCCCGATCCGCTTCGTCTGAATGAAGGCCCTCGTGCGCTTTTTCTTCCGTCTCCTATTCGCCCTACCTGTCTGGTGGGTCTACCGGATGAAGGTGATCGGTCGGAATAATCTTCCCGCCGAAGGTGGCGTGCTCCTGCTGAGCAATCATGTGAGCTATATCGATTCCTTCATTTTGCACTACGCCTGTCCGCGTCCAGTGCGCTTCATCGTGCGAGAGGATTACATGCACGTCAAGGGTGTCGGCTGGTTTCTCCGACTGTTCGGAGCGATCCCCATCCAGCCGGGAAAGGCGCGAGATGCTATTACTCGCACGGTGGAGGCGCTGGAGCAGGGGGATCTCGTCTGCTTATTTCCCGAGGGTGGATTGACGCGATTCGGGGTGATCACAGAACTGAAAAAGGGCTTCGAACTGATCGCCCGTCGGGCCAACTGTCCCGTAGTGCCGGTCTATATGGATGGGCTGTTCCAATCGATTTTTTCCTTCGAGCGGGGACGCTTCATGAAGAAAAAGCCAAAGACTTTTCCCTGTCGACTTCAGATCGCATTCGGTCCCGTCATCGCAGCAGATCAGGTGAATACAGATTCCCTGCGTCAGGCACTGTGGGAGCAATCTGCAGCGGCTTTTTCCCAACGTATCGAACTCAGGCCGTCACTGGAGGTTGCCACGATTCATGCGCTGAAACGAAAACGACACCGAGCGCTCTTCATCGAACAAACGCGAGACGGAATCCGCGTCTGGTCGCGCATGAAGGTTCTGGCTGTCGCGGTTTCGGTCGCCCGACGCTGGATGAACGATTCGGGAGAATACGGAACGCGGATCGGAATCCTGCTACCCTCTGGCCCCATCGCATCCATGATACAGATCGGACTGATGTTGGCGGGTCGAGTACCGGTAATTCTCCCCTTTACACTGGCTCCTAACGATGCGGAATCCATCGCACGACGAATCGCGCCGCTGGGAATCCGGACCGTCATCACTTCGCGTGCGTTCATGCCTCACCTAGCAGACCTCTGGACAGGGGATGAGGGGATCTTCATCGACATGAAGTCGGTCGTTTCACCGCAGGGATCGCTGATGACACTCTTCGAGCGAGTGCGAGCTTTTCTCGAACCTGCCTGGATGACCTGTTGGCGACTCGATCTAAATCGACGAGATCGAGATCGCGAGGCCCTCTGCCAGATTCCT
>CAUJIH010000057.1 GCA_963205275.1 Verrucomicrobiota bacterium
GGTTTTAGCCTATCAGGCGGTGCAAGTGATTCGCCGTAAGCTCCGTGACCAGGGTGAATCGATGAGCTGGAAAAGTCTCCGCGCCATCCTGCAAAGGCAATATCGGGTAACCGCGACCTTCAAGCAGCGTGATGGGCGCACATTGCACGTCCGCCAGGCCACGGAAGCCGAGCCTGAACTGCAAGCAATCTACGATAAACTCCGACTTCCCTCTCTCCCCGGCGGAGTGAAAAAGATGAAGATTTAGCGAAAAGTAAGCGAAAGTAGTGCCAGAAGGAAATTTTTTGAGTTGTAATATACTGATTAATAGCAATATACGTTTTCTCCTGTTAAAGATGGGATAACGTCGTCCATCGACAGAAAAGCCCCCACCGTCGATCCGATTCGCAATTCGTCCGATCACGGAGCCGAATACACCACCTGCCAGAGCTTCGTCGAGCGTGCGATACGACAGGGTCACGTCCGCCATTCGACCCTCTTTGTCCGCCGTCTCCACAGAGACTAATAGTGCTCCGAATTCCGCGAGCATCACACGCGTTTTGTCAGCGTTTTCCAAAGTGAAAATCTTCACTTCACGACCATCCGGGAGCTTTCCCCAAACTCCCGTTTTCACTGGCGAAGCAAACGCCACATGTCCGTAGGAAAAAACAGCGATCACGAAGAGGCTTGCACTGCGAACGAATTGCACGAGATTTTGCACATGGCGAAGCTGTCTTTTTCGTGTCTCCGAGTCAATCCAGCGTTTTTCTTTTTTACGTTTCTCCTCGCCGCCGACTTCAGTTTCTCCGCCGACTGGCCGCGCTTCCGAGGTCCGAATTTCGATGGGATCTCCACAGAGCCGGGACTGCGGACTTCCGGGGAGGCGAAGCAGCTCTGGTCTGCAGAACTGGAATTGGGATACAGTTCTCCCGTGATCGCCTCGGGTCATGTCATTATTTCAGGGCATGGAAAGAAGGATAAAAACGATGCACTCTATTGCTTCGACGAGTCCACAGGGCAAGTCAAATGGGTTCATAACTACGAGCAAGAGCTGGGAAATCTGTACTTTCAAGGAGGAACCACTGGATCGGCGACTATCGACGGAGGACGGGTGTACTTTTTCTCACGAGACGGCGATCTCTTCTGTCTAGATCTGCACACCGGAAAGGAAATTTGGCACAAGCAACTGGCAAAGGATCTCGGGTATGAAAAGCCCACTTGGGGATTCGCTGGATCGCCGCTGGTGTGGGGAGACAGACTTTTCATCAACGCCGGAGCTGGGGGACTATGTCTCAACAAGGCCGACGGATCGATCATGTGGAAATCCGCGAATGAAGCCGCCGGATACTCCTCTCCCTATCCAGTCACCATCGGGGATGCCCGCTTTGTCTTCTTTTCCAACAAGCGAGCCTATGTCTGCGTCGATGCGGGCAGCGGTGCCCAACAGTGGGAAATGAAATGGATGACACGCTATGGAGTCAATGCACCTGACCCCATTGCCTCCAATGGCACGGTCTTTCTTTCGACTGGTTACGGAAAAGGCGCCATCCTCCTGAAATGGGCGGGACAAGGAACCCCGGAAAAAGTCTGGCAAAATCGTGACATGCAGACACAGATGAACTCCTGTGTGCTGATCGACGGCTATCTCTACGGAATCAGCGGGAATGAAAGCCAAGACGGCACAGGCCTGCGCTGTGTCGAATACTCCACGGGTGCGGTCAAATGGACCGATCCGTCCATCGCCCACGGAGCCGCCGTTGCGGTGCAGAGAAATCTGCTGGTCGTGACGGAAGACGGTGAACTCCAAGTCGCCCCGGTTTCCCCCATCGCCTACCGCCCGACCTTCCGGCAGAAGGTAATCGACGCCAAGGTCTGGACAGTGCCAGTCTATGCCAATGGTCGCGTCTATTGCCGGAATTCCGCCGGGCGTATGGTCGTGCTCGACATGAAAAGCGGAGGATGAAAGCCATGCACTACGATTCCCGATTCCCCTTCTGTCTGCGCCTCCTGAGCGGGATCACAGCCTTCCTGATCATCTTTTTCCCTTCGCTTCGTGCAGAGGGACCGACCGTTCCCCCGCCTCCGGCACCGGCCCTGCCAGTGACTGCGCAGACCGGTGCAGTCGCAGTTGACGATGCCGAAGATGAGAGTCTCTCCCGATATCTTAGGCACGTCACCGTGGAGACAGTGGAAGGTGGAGAGACGCGATCCAGAGATGTACTCCAGACGGCCATTACACGCTTTGAGAAAAACGGGACTTTCGTCGATCTCGTCGCCGTGGTGCATTTCGCCGATGCCGCCTACTACGCCGATCTCAACAAGCGTCTCGCATCCTACGACGCCGTGCTCTACGAGATGGTCGGCGGTCCGGCGGTGACGGCTTCGGCAGCCAGCGATCCCTCGGCGGGGGTGGATAAGCGCCAGTGGCGCAACATGGCGGCGGCATTCTTGGGCCTTGAGGATCAATTGACAGGAATCGACTACAGCGCGAGAAACTTCGTCCACGCTGACTTTGACCAAGAGAAGCTCCAAGCTCTGCTGGGCAATCAGGGCGAAATTCTCGCCAATCTCCTCACTCGACTCGCCTCCATTCCCGCACCTGAGCTGCGCGATGGCAAACTGCCCGGTGGTACCGCCATGCCATCGCAGGAGCAACTGCTGAACTCCCTGCTTTCGGGGGACCGTGAATCGCTGAAGAAAATGGTCGCTCCTCTACTGGGCGAAGCCGAGCGCATGGTCAAACACTTCGAAGGAACGGACGGAACTCCCCTAGTGGCAGGAAGAAATGCGGTCGCGATGGATAAACTCGCTGAACTGCGGCTTTCGAAAGGCGGTGGGACCTATGCGATTCTCTACGGAGCTGGACACATGCCGGACTTTGAGCGTCGTCTGCTCGAACAGGGCTTCACGAAGAGCGATCCTATCTGGCTGGACGCCTGGACCATTGGAGAACCCGCAGCAACTGGCTCGGCGAGTTCACCGCTCGAAACGGCACTGGGAGTTTTCTCGAAGAATCCCGATCTGGAAAAAGGAATCCGAGCCGTCGGAAAAATTCTCGAAGCCCTACAGGAGCTTTCGGGAGAAAAGCAGCCCTAGATCAGAGGCGAAAAAGCTCCTCGCCGCAGAATGCGGAAGGGCGATCCTCTCTTTTCGTCGCTTGCTCCATCTGTCTCATCTGCCCCATCGGCCCCTTCTGCTCCTTCCTGACTTTATCGCGCATCTTGTCAGACTTGTGAAGCAGATCAAGCGTACCTCTGCATTACACTCAACCCCGTTCGATCCCGTACCGATATGAACAAACTCACCCTTCTCGTGTTATTTCTTTCGGTGAGCGCCTCTGCGGCTCCGCTGGTCGAATACGACTTCTCTGTCCTCACCGGAGACCGCATCGCGTGGACGGCGGGAGCTAGGGCAGAAGTAGCCACCTGGAAGAACGATCCTCGCAAGGGCAAAACCTATCTCCTGAATGGAAAAACCGAAGCAAAAGCTGTCTCCGAAGTCAGCCCCGGCGACCTCAGTCCTATAGGAGTAAACTTAAAATATGCGACGTCTACGGCAGAGGGCGGGGATCCAGAGCACAATCTCAATCTGAGCGGCTGGCTGCGTGTAGGCAAAAAAGATGCCGCGTCTATCACATTTCCCCTGAGTGTCGCTCCGAACTCCAGAGTGATGATAGCATCTGTCACTTTCTCCGGCTGGCGCAACGGAGAGGGAGCACCCGATTCCATCCGAATCGAATACAGCCTAGACGGAGGCTCACACTGGACCATATACGATCAGCCGCAGCTTCGACTGAAAAAAGGGGCTGGGACGAATGCCTCCAACATCTTTCGACAGGACTTGAGCTTGGAAGACGGGCAATCCATCGTCTTTCGGCTCATCATTGACCGCGATAAAGAAGGCACCCCTCTCGGAAACTGGCATCTAACCGGACTCTCGATCGACGGTTCCGTCGGTGCTCCGCTCGCCGCCGCGCCGACGATCACGATCTCGCCCGAAACCACCCTGATCGATTCTGGTCAAAAAATTAGCGTGACTGCCGACCCGCCGGAGACTCGACTCTTCTATACTCTCGATGGATCGCTTCCCGACGAGTCATCCCCCGCTTACACTGGACCGATCACGCTCGAAAAATCGGCCTCAGTGCGCGTGATTGGAATCCAGAAAGGTGCCAGGACTGCCGAGAAGAATCATCACTTCGCCCTACGGCAGCCTCTGGGGCAGCCGAATCTGCTCGTGATCGCCGCTCCCGGCATCGGTCACGGAGATCTCCAGTGTCAGGGGAATGTCAACATTGCCACTCCAGCACTCGACTCGCTCGCCTATGACGGAATTCGCTTCACCCAATTTACGACCACAGGATCGGGCGACACCGCCTCCCAGTATGCTCTGCTGACCGGACGAGTCGCGGCTCGATCCGAGATCACGGACTCACTCGTCGCCGCAGATGGTGCCGGATGGAAAGCTGAGGAGTGGACCTTGGCGGAAATGCTGCGTGCCAGCGGCCATAGGACGGCCTTTATCGGTCAGTGGCTCCTCGGAGCGGCCACAGGCAGTCATCCGCTGGATCAGGGATTCGATCATTTTTATGGACTGCTCGCGGATCTCTCACTCCATCCGTCTCTGTGCGATGACAGAAAAGTAGTGTCTGAAATGCCTGATCCCGACAAGCTACTCCCTCAGATCACGGCTCAGGCTCGCACCTTTCTGGAGAAAAATGCAGATTCACCCTTTGCGATCGTGTATCAGATTCCGCATCTGAATGCCTCCGGCCAGTCGCTCGCCGGACCTCACGGAAATCGGGTGGAGGCAGTGGATGCGACGGTGAAAAGTCTCCTCGAAACACTGGATCAGCTCAAGCTGAGCAATCGGACACTAGTCCTCTTTCTTTCTACCAGTAGCGCGAGCCGAAGTCCCGACAAAGACGGCGGATCGAATGGCCTCCTCCGCGACGGAGCGGGAACGAGTTGGGAAGGTGGGCTGCGCGGGCCGTTGATCGCTCGACTTCCGGGGACGCTACCTGCCGGGCAGATGAATCTGGCGACCGTTTGGATCCCCGATTTGATGCCCACCCTAGCAACACTGCTTGACTCCGACCTCTCACCCGACGGACAGATCATCGACGGAACCCCACGTCCCGATGTCCTCACAGGCACGACGACTCGAACTCCTGCAGATGCCCGTGCCTTCGGCTTGCGACGAGAGGACGGAAAGTGGTCTGTCACCACCGTCCGAGAGGGGGATTGGAAACTCCATCGCTCCGTGACCACGACCGATCCCGACAACAATCGATCAACACAAGCTGGCCAGCTATTCAACCTCGACAACGACCCCGAGGAACACATTGATCGAGCTCCGTTCGCATCGGCTCGGGTGCAGTCGCTGCGAGAGATTGCCGACCAGTTTACGAAGTCACTGGAGAGCACCAAGGAATAATCATCCGATCCCGAATCGCCTCATCTGACCGAACTCTCGATTTGAGAACCATGAAAACAGGCTCCTTTTTACGAATTCTAGCGGTGGCTCTCGCCCTTCCCATCGCTGCACTTCAGGCTCGCCCAGCACTGGAGAAACCGAACTTCATCGTGATCCTGCTCGATGATGCCGGATATGCCAATTTTTCACATTCCGGGCACCCCACCATCGAAACTCCCAACATTTCAAAAATGGCAGAAGATGGGATGAATTTCACCAATTACTACTCTGCCGCAGCGGCGTGCAGTGCCTCGCGCTATGGACTGCTGACCGGACGCCATCCCCTGCGATCTGGGTTCCCCTGGGTCATTCCGCCATCCTTTCCTCGCTTTATTCATGCAAAGGAAATCACCATCGCCAATATTCTGCGCGATACCGGATACGCTACCGCGATCTTCGGCAAATGGCATGTGGGGACTCCGAATGAGGCGAATCACTTCGATCGTAACGCCTTTCCGCTCGCGCACGGATTCAATTTCTGGCTAGGCACCAATGTATCTCACGATTATCTCGACTCAAAACTGATCCGCAGCGATCCCGAGGGATTCGATCCGATCAACGGCTATCACACCCTCGCCGTCGATCTGGGGCTGGATCACGATTGGAAAGTTCTGAAAACACTGACTCGACGCTATCAGGACGCAGCAGTCGGTTTTATCAAAGCGAACGCCAGTTCGCCGTTCTTCGCCTACATCCCGCTGAACTTCCCTCATCTCCAGCTCGCTGCTTCCGATGGATCACTTCACACATCGGCTGCGGGGTTGCTAGGAGACACGATGACAGACATCGACACTCTCGTCGGAACACTCCGGAGGACGCTGGAGGAAAAAGGAATCGCTGAAAACACCCTCATTGTGTTCACTTCTGACAACGGACAATGGATTCGCTTCCAGGATACGGCGAGCCATCCTCGCTACATGGAAGCCCGCCTCCTCGTCGGCAGTGCACGCCCATTCCGCGACGGAAAAGGATCGACTTGGGAAGGGGGACAGCGCGAACCAGGAATCTGGTGTTGGCCAGGAACCATTCCTGCCCGCAGCACAAACCGTCACCCGGCCTCAAATCTCGATATTCTGCCGACCCTTACGACACTGGCTGGAGGCGTTTTGCCAACGGACCGAAGTATCGACGGGCGCAATATCGCTCCTTATCTGAACCCCTCTCACTTCGATGGGGAAGTCCCCGAGTTCACCTTTTTCTACGAAGGTCATACCACGACGACAAACGCCGTGCGCAAAGGACCGTGGAAGTTGCACATCGCGCTTTATTCCCAGCTCGGGATCAACTACGGATACGCACCCGATGGTAATACTCGCCAGGTTTTGGAAAAACCTCTGCTCTTCAATTTGGAACTCGATCCCTCTGAGCGGCATAACGTAGCGGCTGAGCATCCCGAGATCGTGAAGGAGCTGAAGACAGCGATTGAGAACTTCGAAGCCACCGCCAAGAAAGAAGGAAGCTTCTGGGATGAAAAGTGAATGAACGCTGACAGAAATCCGTTTTGACTTATGATGCCATCATGCGTTCCGGTTTTATTTCGAATTGGGTGATCGGTGCAGCCTTTACTTGCATCGTACTTCTGGCACTTTCACCGCTTTTTCTCAAGGGATGGTCGATGCTCATGGTTTTGACCTTTCTGTGTTTCCCAGGGTATCTCTTGCATCAATGCGAAGAGCATGCACGGGATCGCTTTCGGCTCTTTTTCAATAAAACCATCGGCAGCGGATGCGAGATTCTCTCACCTCTGTTCATTTTTTTGGTCAACGTTCCCATCGTATGGGGTGTGATCATTCTATCCCTGTATGGCGCTGTGTTTTTCAGCCCTGGCTGGTCGTTGATTGCCGCGTATCTCGTTCTCATCAACGGGCTGACACATCTTGGGCACGCGCTGATTTTCAGAACTTATAATCCTGGCCTCGTTACCGCTCTTGTTCTATTTCTGCCGCTCGGAAGCTTTATGCTTTATACTCTACACAGTGCTGGCGAAGGCACTTGGGCCGACCATGTGATCGGACTCTCCACTTCTTTAGCGATTCACGCGGCCATCCTGATGCATGTGCAACAGAAGCTCAAGCGACTGAACCGAAAGTCGCAGTAAATAGGCGCAGCACGACTCTCAGAGAATCGAAAATAGCCGCTCTTCGCCTCTAAGAAATCGTGCGATCTCTCCCGAGGCCTCCAGTCGTCCGCGTCGTCGTTCCTCGTGCGTAGCCCCGCCCACATGGGGCGTAAGCACGACGTTCTCCATCGTGAACAATGCCTCGTTCACCACTGGCTCGGCCTCGAACACGTCGAGGGCCGCTCCACCGAGGTGACCAGTTCGGAGCGCGTCCACCACAGCCGACTCATCCATGACCTTGCCTCGGGCGAGATTGAGAAGATACGCTCCCGATTTCATACGCGACAGGAAGGACTCATTAACCAAGTGAAAAGTCCGCTCAGTGAGCGGCACGAGAATAATGATCGCATCCGCCTCGCTCAAAAGCTGGTCAATCGGACGATAGCCGGGATGCGAGTGCGGCGTCAGTTTCGTATGAATCACCTGCATTCCAAAAGCCTTCGCCCGAAGCTCGACTCTCTGCCCGATACGACCGTATCCCAGGAGGCCTAGGATCTTTCCACGCAACAGCATTCCCTCCCAGCGCAGAGGTTCTCGCCCTCGTTTCGGCCAGTCGCCCGTGCGAATAAAACGATCTCCTTCGACCGTCCTCCGTGTGACAGCCAGTAGCAGGCCCATCGCATGGTCAGCAGTGGACTCGGCGAAGGCATCGGGAGTATGGCTGGCTGCGATTCCGAGCCGTCGCAATTCAGTCAAATCGAGATTGTCGATGCCCATCGCCGCATTCGCCACGATGCGCAGGGAAGTCGCCACCTTCAGTAGCTCTGCATCCACTCGCAGATCACCTTGGGAGAGAACACCGACGCAATTTCCAATTTGTTCCAGCACCTTTGCTCTGGGAGCTGCACTCATCCCATAATCTGGCATAACGATTTCGGCCAGACCAGCCAATGGAGACAGATGCTCTAGGGGAACGTGAACCGTGACAAAAACTCGAGGCAGTGACATAGGAGAATCTTTCCTGTGGAAGCCGCATTTCGCAATCTCCATCGTCGCTCGTGAAACACCTTTACTCGAATGCGCTCCTTCGTTGAAGATTCTCTAATGCGGTGCGACCATGGGTGAAAAGAAGAATGGCTGCGACTCGGATCGTACAGGTGCTGATCGATGGGGCGACGAGTGATCTCGTTTTCAGTTACACAGTGCCCGAGGGCACCACGGTAACAGCGGGGCAGCGCGTGCGTGTGCCTCTGCGTAATCGCAAGGCGGTCGGCACTGTGATCTCGGTCGAGATGAAGGATACAGTGCCGTCTGCTTATCAATTGAAACCGATTCTGGGGGTGGTGGCAAAAGATGCCTTTCTAACTCCCGGCCTGATGAAGCTCGCCGCCTGGATCGCAGAGTTTTACCTAGCCCCTATCGAGACTGTGATTCGATCCATGATCCCCAAGCCTTCCCGAGGCGAAAAGGAGGAGCGAAAAACTGCTAAGTTCGTCGAATTAGCCAAGGGCATCGGGGAGGAGGTGATCGCTCAATTCAGCGCCCGCCAGGCTCGTCAAAAGGCGGCGGTGGAAATTCTTCTCAGCAGCAGCCCACTACTCCTGCGCGACCTCGTCGAGGAGCACGGAATCCCCCGATCCTCCATCACCGCACTCGAACGAGCGAATCTCATCAAAGTCTTCGATCAAGTGGTCACTCGAGATCCGATGGAGCACATCGAATTCGTACCTTCTGCGCCTCTCCGTTTGAACGAGGAGCAAGCACTGGCGCTTGATCGAGTGTTGACGAGCGCCCATCAATGGCAATCGGGTGAAAAGGCCCGTCCTATCCTATTGCACGGAATTACGGGCAGTGGAAAGACAGAGGTTTATCTCCAAGCCATCCAGAAAATGGTCGAAGAGGGCAAGGGAGCCATCGTTCTAGTGCCGGAGATCGCATTGACCCCCCAGACGGCTGATCGCTTCAAGCAGAGATTTGCCCACATCAAGGAGAGCGTAGCGATCCTTCACAGCAATCTTTCCGAGCGCGAGCGCCATGACGAGTGGCGAAAGGTGCTCGACCACAAAGCCCGAATCGTAATCGGAGCGAGGAGCGCCATTTTCTCCCCCATCCAGAATCTGGGACTGATCGTGGTAGATGAAGAACACGAAAATTCCTACAAACAGGACACCGTTCCACGCTATCAGGCCCGAGATATAGCGGTCGTTCGAGGGCAGATCGAACAGTGTGCCGTCCTGCTGGCGAGCGCTACCCCATCGCTGGAGTCGTGGCAGAATGCGCAGACGGGAAAATACGAGCTAGTCACGATGTCCTCGCGTGTCGATGATCGGAAGCTCCCGCTCATTCGCCTGATCGATATGCGTGACGAGACTCGACGAAACCGATCCGGCCCGGCCATTCTTTCCCTGAAGCTGCGCACTGCGATGGAGCAGCGACTGGCCAGCGGACAGCAGATCATCCTGTTCCTCAATCGCCGGGGCTTCGCTCGCAGCATTCTCTGCCCGGAATGCGGCTACGTCGCCACCTGTCGGCATTGCAGCACGACGATGGTCCTGCATCGCAAAGAAGACAAGCTGATCTGCCACATCTGTGGTTTCGCCCAGTTGCCTCCGAAAATCTGCCCGGAGTGTTCGAGTCGTGGCATTCTAACCTCGGGTTGGGGCACGGAACGAGCAGAGGACGTTCTGCGTCAGGTTTTCCCTCATGCGCGAATCTGCCGAGTGGATACAGACGTGATGCGTAGAAAGGATCAGCTTCGCGACACACTCAACGCCTTTCGCACTGGGAAGATCGACATTCTTCTGGGCACTCAAATGATCGCGAAAGGGCTCGATTTTCCCAACGTGACGCTGGTAGGTGTGCTGAACGCCGACGTGGGACTCCACATTCCAGATATCCGGGCGAGCGAGCGGACTTTTCAATTGCTCACGCAGGTGGCGGGACGAGCCGGGCGGGGCGAACTGGAAGGCGAGGTGGTGGTGCAAACCTTCACTCCGCATCATCCGGCGATCCAGTATGCCCGACATCACAACTTTCTCGGATTCGCGGAATACGAGTTGGGGTTGCGGCGGCATTTTGAGCATCCGCCCTTCAGTCACCTCGTCTTAATCACCTCGCGCTCCGTCCACGAAGAACGCGCCCGATTCTCCCTGAAAACTCTGCATTCTCGACTAGTGGAAGGACTGCCGGAAGGCGTCACCGTCAGCGATCCCCTGCCCTCTCCTCTGGTCAAATCACACGATCAATGGCGCTTCCAGGTCGTGCTAAAATCTAAGACGGCTCGTCCGATGATACGCTATATCCGGAGTGTACTGGCGAAACTGACCTTTCCCGGAGACGTGTTTGTAACGGTGGATGTGAATCCGTATTCGATGTCGTGAGTGATGCAGCCTATCCTTTCAGAATGCGACCTGTCTTTTCGCTTACTTATCAGCTTCTGAGCATCTTTGCGACAGCCTTTCTCTCACTGGCTTCAGACGATGCGGAGCCAGCGGCGCAACTGCGTCGTGAAGGAACTCTAATCTTCCAGGACTCCTTCGACCGCGAGGAAAAAGGCAACGGAGCTACAGCTCTCGGGAACGGCTGGGAAAGCGCCACAGCAAACCGCGTGCCAAACATTCGCCAAGCTGATCTCGACGACGGAATCCTGAAGATTGACAGCGCTACTAAGGCTGCGGGACATGAGATTCACCTCCACCACGATGCAGGATTTACCGACGGTGGGGTCATCCTTCGCTTTCGCTTTCCGGGCGAACGTCCTAGAGAAGCACTGCAGGTCGGCTTTGTAGATCGCACACTGACCAGTGTTCACGCGGGCCATCTCTGCTACGCAATCCTGAAATCCACAGCGATTACACTGGCTGATTACAAAACAGGCGTGATGAATCTGGACATCCGTGCCCGCCGTCAGAAATTCCTAGATTCAAAAAAACCCCTACCTGATGAACTCGCCTCTCTCCTGCGAACTCGCCAGCACACGACCCCCTGGCGTCCTGACGCCGAATGGCACGAACTCACCCTGATGACACGTGGCGACGTAATGACTCTCGGGATCGACGGACAATTCATTGCCTCCCATCAATCTCCCGGCTTCGCACATCCGAATAAACGCTGGTTTAGCATCCTCGCGCCCGCAACGATCTGGATCGATGATGTCGAAATCTATCGAATTAGTCTAAAAAGTGGTTCGCTTCCGCTGCCACGCTAGTTTCTTCGGATAGAAAATTTACTGTGGATCAATGACCTGTAGAGATCAAACCGTTAGATGACATAGATCACTACGCTACCACACGCCCAACACAAAGCGACGTGACTCGCTTGCCGAGAGTTCATCTCGTCACTTTCTTCGCGAGATTCCTGCATTTTCCGATTCTAATTACTTGCCGTAAGAGTCTGCTCGTCTAGGATAGACACATTCCGATCATGTCGATGTCCCTTCCTATCATGGAGAGAGCGGCAGCTCAGAGAGTGCTCTGCTGTCGAAGTCGATGAATTTCCTCACAATGGATCTTCAGAATCGGTTTCAAATCATTTATCTGTATGCAAGACTCCTCTTCCGATGGTCCTCGGAAATCCCGCAATCGCTCGTCTGGTGCTCCCGACGAATGGCGTCCCCGCTCACGAAATCGCCGTCGATCTGGCAAAGGATCGCAGAGCGATCAGGCTGATGGCACTCCGTCACGCCCATCCTCTGCGAAAGGACGATCTACTTCGAAGTCAGCTCCAAGGGGAGCGTCATCTTCTCAGCCTCGCAGTAAGACGGCGACTCAGTCCGCGCCAAAGGAAACGTTTCTTCAGGCGGTAGTTCGGCTCGTCACTTTTGGACGTGTCAAACCGGCTTCTAAGAAAGCGACGACCCAGTCCGCAGAAAAGACCTCACAAGCGAAGAGTGAAAAGAAAGATCGTAGAGAAGGCGCTAGATTGCTGATCGAGCCGAACAGTCCTCGCCTCTACGTCGGGAATCTCGCATACAGTGTGAAGAGTGAGGATCTGGAGATACTGTTTTCCTCTTATGGAAATGTCGTGGAGGCAACGGTAATCACGCGAACCGGAACGGATCAGTCCAAGGGTTTCGGATTCGTCGAGATGAGCACACTTGCAGAGGCGAGGGCGGCAGTAGCAGCCCTGTACGATCACGAATTTCGCGAGCGAAAACTGCTGGTTACGGGTGCCAAGGAAGATGGACGTTCTGAATCAGAGTCTACTCCGGTCAGTCGCGAGCCAAGATCATCGCGGCCTTCTAGAGAAACATCCAATCGGGAGCCGAGAGAGAGGCGCGGGCGCAGGGAGCAAGGCGAAGGCGAAGGACGGGAAAGAGGCGGCCAGCGGGAGCGCCGTAGTCCCCGATCACGAAGCGGCAGCAGTGAAGGGGGCGATAAGGATTCCCGCAAAGTGCATCCACGTCCGATTCCGGTCGTTGGAACTCCCAATCTGGAATTATCGAATCTCAATGTCCACGCTGAAGATGTCGAGATTTCAGTTCTGTTCGAAGGAATAGGGACGATCACGAGCCGCGCTGAGAACGGCAGCGGCGAAGGAGGACATACTCGTAATTACCGGATCGAGATGGGGAGTGTGGAAGAGGCACAGCGAGCCGTGACCCTGCTGGATGGCAAGCATTTCATGGGGTATCGAATCACGGTGAAGGGTGAGTCAGTCGAGTGATTTTTTCAGAAGGATCAGTCGCTCAGGCAACATTTGTTCATCAGGCGTCACCCTTCTTCCTTTATGTCGGCATCGTTCCGCTCCACTCTCATTTTCGACTTCGACGGGACGATCGCCGACACAATCAAAACGGGCATCGAGATCTACAATCTCATCGCCGCTGATTACGGGCTGAAAGCGGTGACGCTCCATGAGGCGAGGGAATGGCGAAATCTGAACACCCGTGCATTACTCAGTCATCTGGGAATCTCACGCTTCGTAGCGATGAAGATCGTCATGCGCATCCGTCGGATGCTGCATGAGCAAATCGAAGAAGTCGTGCTGTTTCCTGGAGTGAAGGATGCCATCCTAACGCTGAATCAGGAGGGCTTCCGGACAGCGATTCTCACGTCGAATTCTGTGGACAATGTCCGGGCCGTCCTGCAACGCTGCGAGTTGTTGGATTACTTTTCTTTCATCGAGGCAGGCGTGAGTATTTTCGGCAAGTCACGCCGGATTCAGAGCGTGTTGAAACGATTGCGCATCGAGCCGACGCAGGTGATGTATGTCGGGGATGAGACACGCGATATCGAAGCAGCCCGAGATTCCCGCGTCAGCGGGATAGCGGTCTGCTGGGGAGCCAACGAACGTGAGGCACTCGAAGCCGAAAAGCCGGATTATTGTATCGATGCTCCGGCGGAGCTGATGACATGCGCGCAAGACTTTGCGGATCGCCTCGCTCTCAGGAAAGAGTAATGCTCCGGAACTCAAAGAGACGGGAGGCCGGGAGGACGCTCTGAGAGACGTGGGAATTCCTGCTGCTCATACGGTGTCTTTGCTTCGTCTTCACTCATTCCGCCCACCAGAGTGACACCGCCTGCACCATCTGATTTCAGCTCAGGCCGGTTTTCTCCTTTCGAATAGAGAATACGCTGCTGCACGGGTTCCCCATCGATATTGAGCACTGTGTACTTGTATGAATTCGGTCCTGTCATGTGGAGCACATGAAGCTGATTCTGTCGATCAAGTGCATGTGATGGCTGTCGCACCGAGAGAAAGTCTCCGAGAGAATAGGTGCGAATAATCACACCTGAATCGCTGTCCTTGAGCCGAAAATACAAAGCACGGGCACGAGCACCGTGGTAGTACGTCATCAGCGCATACTCGCGGAATGCGCCCGCATCAGGATAACCCTGAGGGACTCCTACGATCTGACTCCACATCGGCTGGCCATCAACGATCTGCACCGTAACAGTTTTCGTTTCGAACACGCGGTTAATTTGAGGAAACTGCACTGTTGCTTTCACACGATATGTCCCCAGACCCGACAGTGGATAGCGACGATTGATCACCACCTTGTGCTTGTAGCTCTGTCCTGCAGTCAGCACGATCGGTCGCTCCTGTGTAGAACCGCGCACTGGTGAGACCAAGTGCCCCCCGGAGTCCGTGATCGTGAAGTCCAACCAGCTCATCCCTCCAGATTCTCCGAAGATCAGATCACGCCCAGCCATGTTCACAATCTGAAGCTCCCCCGTGATCGGCTCGTTCAGGAGATAGAGATTGCGATCCAACTTCAGATCAAGATTGATCTGCGCAAAAGCGGATCTCGTGATCGTGAGTAGGACTCCAATGAAAATAAGGATCTGTAGCCGCTTCATGAACCCCGCGCCTCGTCTCTTGAGTCAGCGAATCACTACTGTCGGAGCGAGATACAAGGCTCGCAATCAGAAACTTTTTAAAATATTTATCTATCTCAGAAATGGATAGGGTGCGCAGCGTGAGGTATCACAGGAGACTGATTCTAACCTAGGTTACTGCCCTTAAAGCAGCGAGCCCCGCACGAGAATGATATCACCATTTCCCGTCGGGGCTCGATTCGGTTCGAAGTCGAATATTGTTCGTTTTGAATTAGCCTCACTTGGCAGCTTTCTTCGCAGGAGCAGCTTTCTTCGCAGGAGCGGCTTTCTTCGCAGGAGCAGCTTTCTTCGCAGGAGCGGCTTTCTTCGCAGGAGCAGCTTTCTTCGCAGGAGCAGCTTTCTTCGCAGGAGCAGCTTTCTTCGCAGGAGCAGCTTTCTTCGCAGGAGCAGCTTTCTTCGCAGGAGCGGCTTTCTTCGCAGGGGCGGCTTTCTTCGCAGGAGCAGCTTTCTTTGCAGGAGCGGCTTTTTTCGCAGGAGCGGCTTTCTTGGTAGGTTTCGTTGGCATTGGATTCGCAGTTACTGAGTATTTTTCGTAGTGCTTCGTCAGCAAAATTCGTTGGGAAAAGGATTCAATCAGGGAGGTGCTTCATTCCAAGTTCTAATGTCATGTACTCATGCGGAGGCGATAGACGATTGGAAGCGCTCTTCAATCTCTTCCTGTTCCGCTTTGGAAAGCCGCACCACACGATCTACCGGATGTCTGGTCAAAATGATTCCTTTTGCCGAACGCCCTTTAATCAGGGCACTGGCAAAGCGAAAGTCGATCTGGAAATTGCGCAACTTCAGATCAGACTTTAGATGAACTCTCACAACGATATTTGCCTCTTCCTCTGTGTCGTGCTCGGAAAGCCAGAGGACCCGTGTCCCGGGCGATCCAGCCGTGAGGTCGTACAGCTTATCCCGGGTGACCCCTTCGACCCGAAATCTCTTGACCATGACTTTCCCCGCTCGTCCATTGCGATAGATCATGTTGTAGATCTTCGGTTCGTCGCGCTGGAAGACGGCGACATGAAGATTATCATTTCCGATGAACACTTTCTCCGCGATCCTAACGACACGCATCGTTCCGTCGCGGGAGAAAGCGATGATGTCATCCATGCGCGAGCACTTGCAGACCGCCTCATCGCGCTTCAATCCCCAGCCTGCAAAGCCTTCTTTCCGATCCACATACAAGGTGTCGTTAGCAACCACGACCTGTTTCGCATCGACGCGGTCAAATGCTGAAAGCTTCGTCCGACGCTCTCGTCCTTTACCGTAGCGAACACGAAGACCTTCAAACCACTGAATCGTGTAGGCGGTCAGTTGTTTCAGGGAGCGTTTCGTTTCGGCGATCTGCTTCTCCAGATTTCGCAGCAATTCATCCGCTTTGAATGCATCGTACTTCGAAATACGCTTGATTCGGATCTCAGTCAGACGTGCGACATCATCATCGGAAACTTCACGCCTCAACATGCGAAGAAAAGGCCTTAACCCAGTCCAAATTTCATTGAGGACGGCCTCCCAAGTTTCGCATTCTTCAATGCGACGATAGATGCGGTTTTCGATAAAGATTTTCTCCAGACTGGAAAAATGCCAACTTTCTTCCAGTTCGGCAAGCCTGATTTCCAATTCTTGTCCGAGAAGATCTCGTGTTCTCATGGCGCTATGCCGGAGGATCTCAGACACGCCCAAGAAGTGAGGCTTGTTCCCCTGAATCACACAGGAGTTCGGTGAAATGCTGACCTCGCAATCCGTGAATGCATAGAGCGCTTGGATCGTCTGATCGGCATCGCATCCGGCGGAGAGGTGAACGCGGATTTCTACATTCTGCGCTGTGCAGTCCTCGATACGTGCGATGCGAACTTTGCTTTGTTCATTCGCTTTCAGAATCGAGTCGCAGACGCTCGATGCCGTGGTGCCATAGGGGATCTCACGGATGACGAGCTCCTTAGCTTTCACCTTCTCGATTAGCGCACGAACCTTGATACGACCACCACGCAGGCCGTCGTTATATTCCGAAACATCGGCAATGCCACCCTGTGGAAAATCGGGATAGACTTCAAAAGGTTCCTTCTTCAGCACCGCGATGCAGGCGTCGATGAGCTCGATAAAATTGTGTGGCAAAATTTTACAGGCGAGTCCTACGGCGATTCCCTCGGCTCCATGTGCCAGCACTATTGGAAACTTGGCAGGCAGCGTGACAGGCTCCTGATTTCGTCCATCGTAGCTCGCTGTCCAAGCGGTCGTCTTCGAGTTGAACAGGACCTCGTTCGCGAACTTCGAGAGTCTGACCTCGATGTAGCGCGGAGCAGCGGCAGAGTCTCCGGTGAGGATGTTGCCCCAGTTGCCCTGCGTATCCACCACCAGCTCCTTCTGCCCCATATTGACCAGAGCATCACCGATCGCCTGATCACCGTGCGGATGATACTGCATGGTATGGCCGATGATGTTCGCCACCTTGTTGAAGCGCCCATCATCCTTTTCCTTCAGCGAATGCAGAATACGCCGTTGTACCGGCTTGAGCCCATCGTCAATGTGCGGGACCGCACGCTCGAGAATTACGTAGCTGGCGTAGTCGAGAAACCACTCGGAATACATGCCTTCCAGTGGTGTCTGCGGTTCTTCCATCATCGTGCTTTCTCAGAGTTGTTTTTCAGGCGGCTGCTGATTCGGAAATCTTTGTCTCCGCCTTGGGATCTTCCGGCGGAAGTTCGGATTCCACTCGAAGATTTTGTATAATAAAATCCTGACGATTGGGAGTATTTTTTCCCATATAAAATTCGAGCAAATTCTGAACCGTTCGAGGCCTAGGAGGCATTTCTACCTGTGAGAGGCGCATGTCATCGCCGATGAAAAGTCGGAACTCCTCGGGCGAGATTTCTCCCAATCCCTTGAAGCGGGTAATCTCGTGTCCCTTCACCTCGGCCAGTGCCTTCAGACGCTCTTCCTCCGTGTAGCAATAACGAGTTTCCTTCTTATTGCGAACGCGGAAAAGGGGAGTCTCCAAAATGTAGAGATGCCCCTCGCGAATCAGATCAGGGAAGAACTGGAGAAAGAAAGTGATGCTGAGTAGTCGAATGTGCATCCCATCGACATCGGCATCGGTCGCTAACACAATTTTGTTATAGCGAAGTCCTTCGAGCGATTCCTCGACCCCCAAGGCGGCTTGGAGGAGGCTGAATTCCTCATTTTGATACACGATCTTTCTCGTCATCCCGAAGGAATTCAGCGGCTTTCCACGCAAGGAAAATACCGCCTGGGTATCGACATTCCTCGACTTCGTAATCGAGCCACTCGCCGAATCACCTTCGGTAATAAATAGGGTCGAGTGATTGCGCTGCTTGTGCGAGGTATCATAATGAACCCGACAGTCACGAAGTTTTTTGTTGTGCAGCTTCGACTGTCGCGAACGCTCTTTGGCTAGCTTTTTAATGCCCTTGAGTTCCTTGCGCTCGTGCTCCGATCTCTGGATCTTTTCGCAAAGACTGTCGGCCACTTCTTTATTTCGATGCAGATAATTATCGAGTTGCTGACCGAGAAAGTTTCCGACGAAGGCGCGAACCGTTTCACCCTTCGGAGCCATGAGCGTGGATCCTAGCTTGGTTTTGGTCTGCGATTCGAAGACTGGGTCCTCCACGCGGACACTCACTGCCGCGATGATACCGGCGCGCACATCAGCGGATTCGAACTGTTTCTTGTAGTAGTTCCGCACTGTCGTCACCACCGCCTCACGGAACGCACTGAGATGAGTGCCACCCATCGTCGTATGCTGACCGTTAACGAAGCTATAATACTCCTCTCCCGATTGTTCAGTGTGAGTGAAGGCGACCTCTATATCGTGATCGATCAGATGCACGATGGGATAAAGTGGTGCCTCTTGCCCCGCCAGATTCTCCTCTAGCAGGTCGAGCAGGCCGTTCTTCGAACGAAACTTCTTCCCGTTGAGTACGAGAGTCAGAGACGTATTGAGATAGGAGTAGTTACGCACCATCGCCTCGATGAATTCGAGATTCCAGTGATACGATCCGAAAATGCCTCGATCCGGCACAAAAGTGACGAGAGTACCGTTCACTTCACTGGTGGCGATCTGCTTCCGCGTTTCGTCCACCAGAACCCCTTCAGCAAACTCGACCGCCGCTGTCTTGCCATCCCGGAAAGACTGGAGTTCGAAGAAGGCCGACAGGAAGTTGACCGCCTTGATGCCAACGCCATTGAGGCCGACAGACTTCTTGAAAGCTTGGCTATCGTATTTTGCTCCCGTATTAATGATCGCCGCGCAGTCTTTCACTTTTTTCAGCGGAATCCCTCGACCATAGTCACGGACCTGCACCCGCTCTTCATCGATCTCTATCTCGATTTGTTTCCCATGGCCCATGACATGCTCATCGATCGAGTTATCGATGACTTCCTTCAACAGGACGTAGATCCCGTCGTCAGGAGAAGAGCCGTCGCCCAACTTCCCGATATACATTCCCGGGCGGAGACGAATGTGTTCTCGGGGATCAAGCGAGCGAATATGCTCTTCAGTGTAATCAGATACCATTCAGAAATAATCAGGGATCAAGCGCAGCAGAGTAATATTTAAGGACTCTTGAAACAATTCAACTCTGTAATTTCAAATAATCTTCTTATTATGAAGAAAAGGTACCGGATGGTATCGTCGAGATTTATGCGGAGCGATCCCGCAGAAGCCTTATGGCACCGCTGCTGCAGCACATTTCACAGCGTTCTCGCAGCGTCCTCACAGTGACTGGATCATTCTTCTCCAGAGGGGATCAAGATGCAGCGTCGCTAGCTGCATCGCACGTTCAGCGTCGGGAGTGTTTACGAAGCTGTTCAGAGTTTCCTCTGTCGCGTAGATCATCGCGAGTTCTCGATTATTCATCTCGATAATATCGACACGAGCGCGAACTACTGCGGGACTGAAGCCGAATCGATCAAAAAGCGTCGGATCGAAGGGGTCGGAAGGATGAGAAAATGCAGTGAGTTTCTCGATGCGATTCGATGCGAGTGATCGCTGCAGGAGATTATTCCAGAAGTAGATATTACGCGGTGATTCGAAGCCGATGATCACAGAGAGTTCGCGGACTTTCCAGTGAAGACATGGGGACAAGCTCCCAGCATATCGTTCTTCAGTCTGCGCAAGGGCCGTATGTTGCGAACCGACTCTCCTGATAAAATTCCCGATTCGCGTCGTATCCATCGTGAGTGCCGAACTCGTCAGCAGTTCACTCTCTCGACGCTGAATGATCTCCGTGAATTCTGTACGCGACAGTGGCGGACGGGGAGGTGGCGGAGGTGGCGAAGCGGCCTCAACTAAGGGTGTCACTCCTGGAAAATTGCGCACCGAAACTTTATCTTTGGTTTCATCTCCTGAACTCCTAGGACTCTGACCTGGCCAGTCGGCAGAAGGTAAGGGAGCCTTGAATCCCATCGTCTCTGAGGCAGTTTCTACAGAGGAGGAAGAAGGTGTTGTGAATCCGGAGACATAGTCCGCAGGAGCCTCTGGAAACGGTGTGGCCGCTGATGGATCATCCGAGGGGAAAGGACGCTCATTTCGCTCGCTGATCACCGCTTTCCCGCTCCCGCGAATGTCGTTGATGATCGAATCAATTCCGGTGAAGTCACCCTCTACCCTCTCCACTTCATGGCCTGCCGTCTGAGATTCGTGCGGAGTCGCAGTCTCTCCCATACGGTGCGAATCAATCGTCTGAGTTCGCGGGAGCGGAGGCGGCCCTGCAGGCCGTTCTCTGACGGATCCTCCCGCCGGCTTCCGCCTCTCAGGATTCGAATCGATCTGCTTCACCCAGAGGATGCGAGCTTCTCGAAGCGCCCTTCGCGGAGAGAGCGGATAATCTCCTTCTTTCCATCGATGTTTGCTGGCGACCTGTTGGATGAAACGCAAGGCCGTTTCATCCTGAATCGTGGTAGAACGCAGTCGGAATAATAACAACTCTTTCGCAGTCTCCGCATCGAGTGAGTGCAGACAAATTGTTTCGCTTTCCAAACGATCCTTGAGCGCCGACGGCAGATGAGCGGAGAAGGTGGAACGCCACAAATCCTCGTTCACACTGAGCACAGTAGTGGATCGCGGCACGCTTTCGCGAATGCTATCGATGATTTCTGCCAGAGCTATCCCTGCTGAATCCGATTCAAAGAGGCTATCCAGTCCATCCACGATCAGCAGAGCTGGCTGGTTGGTGGTGATGATGCGGAGCAGTTGTAGAAGTCTGTCCTTCACGTCACCGTCATAGCCGTCCCCCAGTCGTTGTAATTCCCCAGCGAGTCCTCGATTGAAATCAAGAAACAGGCGAGTCCAAAACACAACTTCAGCACAATTTAGCCCCCAATGACGATGAAAGGAGGCGGAGGCACCTTTTCCCATCTCATCCGCTCGCTTATCGAGCCACTGGAGAAGTTTCGGGTCAGCATTCTGAGAAAGCAGGGATGCATACTCCATCCTGAGATGATGTGGATCGACTGGACATCCAGCAAGTAGGCGAGACTGACTATCTGCCGCATCGAAGATGAGCTGCGCCAGAAAGGCTCGCGAAACCCGCTCAAATAGAGAGAATTCAGACGCAGGGGAAGAAGCACAAAACTGCCTGATCAGAGCGCTGAGAGCCATTGACCAACTCACAGGACGCGAGCGATCAAATGGTAACTGGAACGTCGATATCCGTCCCGTCAGGCTGTCACGAAGTCGCGCCAAGAGATGGCTTTTCCCATACCCCGCTTCGGGTGCCATCAGGCGAATGAGGCGTCCTTGCTTGTGATTCGCGTCTTCGGCTCGTCCGTAAAAGCGCTCCGCCAGTGCCTGAATCCGACGAAAGGCCTCTGCATGCACGCCTGTCACTCCCGGCAGATTGTCAGGACGATCCACAAAGGCGTCCTCGAAAAAGGGATTGATGGAGGATTCATCCATGGAGAGGGCACTCAATGAAATCTTAAAAGAGAAATTGCAGAAAAGACTCCAATAATTGTATAAAAGGAACAAATTTGCAATATTTAATATTTACCAGAACTCAAAATAGAAAAGAAAATTCTCTGAAAAATAATCTCGAAGGTATAAGAAGCGGTAGCCCGACTCGCACACTATGAACGTGGGCGGACTCTTTTCGATCACCAATTCATACTCTCTCCCATGAAATCCATCTCTCTCATCACTGCTGTCGCACTCCTCTCTTTGATCAGCGTCCTCGTCTCCTGTGCTCCGGTTCGACGGGGTGCTGCGATGGGCGGATCCATCGGTTCTGGAGCAGGTCGCGTGGTCGGAAAAGGTGGAGGAGCTGTCGTCGGAGGAGCTGTCGGAATCGTGAAGGGAGTCGGGGCTGCGACGAAATCAGCGGTTTCCGGACACTGATCTCATCACGGCTACAGCCTTACTTGTTCGCTCGTAATTCTTCCAGCGATTCAGCGACTCGATTGAGAACTCGGGAGTCGGTGGTCAGGCCATACACCGCTTCGAGATCAGCGATGGCCTGGTCCTTTTCACCCACGGCTGAGAATGCGAGAGATCGGATCTGCCGTCCTTCTGTGGCCACCCAAAACGGCCATTGACTCATATCCTCATTTCCAAAGCGCTCGATGAGTTCTTTGGCTTGACGACGAGCGACAAAATTCGCCATCTCGGCAAGCTTGCGCTCCGCCTCCAAGGGAATGCGGGCGGCCAATGCATCTGCTGTTTCCAGATCTTTCAGTGAGCGAGCGGCGGCGGCGGCAGACTTCAGAGCGACAGACTTCTGGAGATCGCTCAGATTTTCACTGGCATCAACGAGTGTGATACAGGCGGCAAGCATCTCTTTCTTCGGCAGTTTCACCACCTCTGCCAAGGCTGTTGGAAAAGTCTTTACCGCAGGATCAGCCTCGAAAGTGTGCGAACGGCCCGAGTATAGATGAGCGAACTGGATCGGCTCGTGGAAGCTAGGCTTCCCGGTCGGAGAGAATGCAGAAAGTTCGGTGCCACTCTTCCGAACCCGCTGGCGACAAATGTTGAAATACCACGGGAGACTGGTGGATGGTACGCGACCGATGATTTGATGCAGTGGATCACTCGTGTCCGTGGTCACGGGTAGTCGCATCTCGACCGTCCAGAATCCATCACCGATCTGCGTGGCGACTTCAGCCCCTGATCCCCAGCTATCCCAAGCCGCCTTGCTGGCCCCACGATCAAAATCGACAACGATCCCGGCGGGATTCACCGCGATCTGATAGTACGAGTGAGAATCAGTCTGAATGAGAAATTCGACGAGATCGCCATACCAGATCGCCGGATCTCCGGCTTTCTTTGTCGCTACGTTCGGCTGACTACCCGGACTTTCTTCGCAGTGGACGGCGAAGTAGAGATTGTTTTTGAGCCAACCCACCTTGAAACTTGTGCCAAAGGCTGGCTTTAGACCCGTTTGCACCTCTCGCAAGCGTCCGGCACTGCCGGGATTGAGCGTTTGCCAAAACGGCTCGTCAATTTTCCCGTCGATCACAACTCCCTCGGCATCGCCTACGAGACGAATCTGCGGCACGAGACCGCGCTTCTGCCCGAGAGCGACGCTTTTGTTGCGCAGGTCGCGCAGAAAGTCGTCAAAATAACTCAATCGTATCCCCTCCGAACTCTGTGGAGCCACCTTCGCTTTTGCTGAATCAAAAAGGGTTAGAGCTTTGTCCACCTGGCCTTTGTCACTTTCCATTTCCATCCAGTGGACTTCGCAGTGATCGAAAAATCTCTTCATCGTGTCACTCGCGGGTCCGAACATCAATCGACAGTATTCTTCGAGCAATTCGCCTGGATCCTGTTTCTGCCCACCCCAATACATCCGAGCAGTGAAATAGTAGAGGAAGGAATTAAAGATCATGTCGCCCTTCGTGTCTTTGCTCGGGGTAATCCAGATTTCATCTCCTCGGGAACTGCTTTTCGTCTCGTTGATGCTCTTTCCTATGGTGCGGGCCATAAAGCTAGGCAGATACCAGCCACGGCTCGTCATCGGATAGTTCTCGAAAATCTGAATCGGGCGATCCGTCTTCGGCAGCCAGCTCTCTCGGAACGCACGGATGGCAGGCTGTTCCGCGATACCAGACTTCGGATTATGTCCACCCACGATGACAACTTGGACATTCGGCTCGAGCTTCGCGATGTTCGTCGGAGGAGCGCTGTATTCGCCGTAGGCACAGCAATAGATCAGCTTTCCAGGGTGAGTCTTCGCGATCTCCTTTGCGATCCGATTGACGAAATCCCATACATAGTTCGACAGCGTGCCACGTTCGCCGCTTCGATCCGGCTCGTCTTTCCCCAGACAGAGCGGGCACTGACACGAAGAGATATAACCATCCGGCGGCATGACTGAAACTCCCTCGTAGTCATACACATCGAACTGAGCACGCACGCAGCGCAGCATCTCCTGAAACAACTCTGGATTCGAATAACAGAATTGATTATAAGACGATCCGGGGACAAAGCGACGCTCGCCTCCATACATCGCGAACCAGTCCGGATGCGCCTTGAAGATTTCCTCACGATTTAGCAGCGTCATCCCGTGAGCCGTATTCATCGCATAGGGGTAGCGCACGCCGAGCCTCATTCCCCACAGCGACCACTCATTGGGACCGTGGACGCTGAATTGTCGAATTTCGAAGTCTGGACGCACGGTCTCGTCCATCTTCGGCAAAGGAATCGACTTCATGGAGGGATAAAATTCGCCCAGCTCATCCGGCATCAGCCAGCGGACGCCCAGTTTGCGCAGGAAGAAATTGACTGCGTTGAAACTGCCGCGCTCGTCATAGGCCCAGGATTCAAATGTCTCCCGCTGTCTCGGTTCTGGTGCGGCATCTGGTAGCCCGACACTGGCGGGGAAGCGACGGCGATCCTTCCACATGGTCCAATTTGGTGCTCCCCAACGACCACCGCTAACCGCCTCCCATTCCCTCTGCAATTTTCCGCTCGCAATATCTCCATTGTGGCGCGGCCAAGGCTCACGAGGAACAAATTCCGTGTCATCGCCGATAAAAACCATCCAGCGATCTCCCGACACGATGCGACAGGCTCCGTATTTCAATCCATCTGCCGTGATCCCCAGCGCGTCCGTCCCAGGACTCCGCCCGATATAGAGACAGACCGCCTGACCACTCGGAGCCGTGACGATGGGAAGATGTGCTCCCGTCATTTTCTCGATGTAGCTTTGCAGTTCTCCAGCCGCCAGACGAGCCGTGCGAGGAAGTGATTCTGCAATGACGATCTCCGCTCTCGCTTGCCCATTTTCGACGATGAAATCCTCGCCTAGAGTCGGAAGCGATAATATCAGGAGAAAAATGGGGAAAATGTACTGTCTCATTGGGATCGTGGGAGAAACTCGATCAGTGTATCGAGTGGCCTCTGGCAATGGAAGCAAATTCCATATGCTCCGTCTCTGGACGCTGACTCAAAAAACTCAGTCGAATTTTTTCCTGAATGGGCGCAATCTTCTTCGTATGAACTCGACTCCTCGATTCTCGTTCTCACCCTTGAAGATTCTTCTGAGCTGCTCTTTCGCATTTTTCATCCCCCTCTCTCCCGCATACAGTGAGAATGTGAAGACCCCCGATCTATGGAAGATCGATCTCCGTGGCGGCAACCTTCTGCGCCCGGCAGGACTCGATCTCACCCAGCCCGATGCCGAGTGGGTGAACCAGAGTATCGCGAAGATGAAATACGACGACAGCGATTCCTCTTTCAGATTCTATCGCCTGCACCTAAAGGACCTTCCGACGAAAGAGACGACAAAAAAAGGAGAAGCGACGAAGCTCATCAGTGAAATCGTAAGCAAACAGGGCATTCCGGTGAAGGCTAATCGCAATTACCTGCTCTCCGCACTCGTCCGGGCCGACTTCCCTCGCAAAAGCATGGAGATCAATCTTTGCATGCGCTTTTTCGACGTCGATGGGCAGCGTGCGGGATCGCGCCAGCTCAAGGGATTGCCGGAGAAAACGGAAGGGCCGGACGGCTGGCAACGACTGGAATGGACGCTGACAGTGCCCGATGATCCGCGAATTCACGAAGGGCGGGCCTGCATTTCACCAGGGTGGATTCACTATGACACTCCGCCAGAACTGAGCTTCGCCGACTTCGCCTTCGTCGAGTTGCCCGCGAAGGCGCTCGTGCCAACGAAGCGTGGAGAAGGGGTGACCTTTCCCGGCAGCGTCGGCTCCCTGCCGATGAAAGTGGAGTCAGCGACGGAAAAGGGTGGCGTCATCACAGTGGAGACGACAGGAGCGCGGTTCGAGTTCCACACGTCGAACGACACGGTGATCGCCTCCCAAAGGATCGAATTCCCTCGCAAGCTCGCCCAGTGGCAGACTTCGCTGCCGCTCGCGGGTCTTCGAATCGACCAACAAAATGCGGATGTCTGCGTGCTGTCGAACGAGCACCTGACCATAGGCGTGCAAGCGGACTCGATGGTCGCCTTCAATCCGCATCAGGAACTGGAGATGACTCTGACCAACCTCCTCGGCGGTGATTTCAACCGCTACGCCCGCGGCCATGTGTACAGCACCGACGATTTCGGCGGCATCACGGTCAATCCCTATTGCCCTCCCGGCACAGGCCGGACGCCGCGTTCGGCCCTGCTCACGGAGGGGCTATCTTTCGCCCAGTTTGCAGAGCGCGATTACGAGCAACTCGGAGCGGTGCAACAGGGTTGGATGGCTCGCTGGACCCTGTCACCTGGCGAGCTGCTCTGCACCAGCGTATTCCCTCCCCGCCCCTATCCCTGGGAGGAGTCTTTCCGCTCTGGCTGGAAGCTCGCTCACTCCGCCGCACCGCTCACTTACTTCGAACAAAACATCCCCTTCGTCGATACATGGATTCTCTGGGACTATATCCCGAAGATGTGGGGGCACAGTTACTCGGACGAGTATGAACCCCGGAGCGAAGGCACCTTCCGAGCCGTGATGGAAAAAATCCACAGTCAGGGCCATCGAGCCATCCCCTACATGAGCGCCTACTGGACGCCGACTCGCGACGCAGACGTGTACATCGCTGGAGTCCGAAATTTTGCCCAGAAATACGGAATCGACGGCGTATACAGCGACGGACTGCCACCGGAGGACTGGATGCTGGCTTACCGAGAAATGCGAATGCTGCGCGATCTCTTTCCCGATGGCCCTATCTCCGTCCACGATAGCGTGCGACAGGCGAATCTAGACATCGCCCAGATCAAGCCCTTCCTCTACACCTATGCGAATTTCACCTACATGGCGGAGGGAATCGAGACGAAACAGGGAGCAAACTGGCAATATCCCCGCTACGTCACCTCCATGTTTCGCAAGACCAACAATCTCGGCGTGACCAAAGGGGACAAGTGGCAAGACGCTGCGGGACAGGTTATGGGAGAGAGGAAAAATCTAGTCGATCTGGTCTATAACGGACGGGACAACATCGGCTTCAACGTTCCCACCTACTACGCTGCGCTCCAGCAAATGCACGAGTTGTGGAGGGAAAAAGGCAGGGAGCCTTTCTTTTATGATCGCTACTACCTGCCGAAGGCGCAGGAGATCACCGGCTACCGCATCGGACGAGCCGCCATGCCCATTGATGAGCGCAGCGAGAAGAACGGCAAGGTGACCATCTCCCTGAAGTCGCTGACGCCGGGTGCCGTCATCCGCTACACGACCGACGGCACAGTGCCGGACGAGGACTCGGCGCTCTACGAGACACCCCTCTCCCTCGCCCCGGAGCTCGCCACACGGCTTCGCACACGAGCCTATGCCGAAGGTCTCGAACCCAGTGCTGTGACTCCGCTCCCCTGATGACGGAGATGAAATTTCGAAATTTTTACTCGCAAAGAGATCGGTTTTTCGCCTAGATAATCCAATGCCCCATTTTTCTTGGTCCATCGACGGTTCCATCATCGGCTTCTACCTGCTGGTGACGATGGCGGCTGGCGTGTGGCTGCGAAAGCGCGTCCGTCGTGTCGAAGATTTCCTCGTGGCCGGCCGCGAGATGAACCTACACCTAGGGATCGCTTCACTCGCCGCGACTGAGTTCGGCGTGATCACCTGCATGTATGCCGCGCAGGCGGGCTATACGCAGGGCTTTGCCGGAGCCTTTCCCGGTCTCTGCCAGGCTGGGGGAATGTTCTTTGTCGGCTGGACAGGTTTTTGTGTGAAGCGACTCCGGGACAAGGGCGTGATGACTCTGCCGGAACTCTTTGAAAATCGCTTCGGACAGCGCGTTCGGTGGCTTTCCGGTGTCGTGATCGTCATGGGCGGACTGCTCAACATGGGCGTCTTTCTCAAGATCGGTGGACAGTTTCTCGTTCTCGTGACTGGACTGGATCTCAGCTATCTAGTTCTCATCATGACCATCCTGCTCGGCTTGGTGGCCATCTATACCATGCTGGGCGGCATGCTCTCCGTGCTGGTCACCGACTTCCTCCAGTTCGTCGTGATGAGCGTTGGGCTACTGGTCGTGACCGTGATGGTGCTCGTGTATGTCGGTTGGGATCAGCTCGTCACCACAGTGGAAACCTATCACGGAACAGGGGGCTTCCTCCCCTTTGCGAATCCCCACACGGGCTGGGCTTTCGTCACCATGCAGATCCTGATGGGGATTTCTACCACGCTCACATGGCAGACCGTGATCTCGCGTCTGCTCTCCGCTAAGGATTCGAAGACAGGGCAGCAGGTCTTCACCCGCACGAGCTTCTTCTTCGTCTGCCGCTGGATCATTCCCGGCCTGTGGGGAATCGCAGCGCTGGCCATGCTGGGATGGAAGCCGCTCGACGCGCTCTCGGCTACAGATCGCGCCACCTTACCTCAGGAAGTAGCGCAAAAGATCGAGGCTTCTCCCGTCGGAATCCCCCTGGATGGCCTGAGTTTGGAGGAGCAGGCGGCCATCCCTGCGAAGGTGAAGGCGAGCCTGAACGACGCCTCGCTTAACGCCATGCCGAAATGGATGAGCACTTTTCTGCCGATTGGCTTGATGGGGCTGCTCCTCGCCGCCATGCTCGCCGCCGACATGTCCACGGATGCGAGCTACATGTTGAGCTGGGGCAGCGTGATCTACAACGACATCCTCGCCCCCTTCCGACGAAAACCCTGGCCCCACGCCCGGGCGATCCTCTGGAATCGCTGCATCATCGCCCTGATCGGCGTCTATCTCTTCGTCTTCGGACTCTGGTATAATATGGAAGGCAATGTCTGGTCCTATCTGGCGCTGACCGGTTCCATCTATCTCTCCAGTATGAGTGCCCTGCTGATCGCTTGCTGCTACTGGCCCCGAGCCAACAACTGGGGAGCCTTTTCCGCCATCGTGTTGGGAGCGCTGGTCCCTGTCGTCCACCTCGTCATGGAGCAGTCGGACTCTCTGAAGCCCCTGCTGCACGGATTCAACAAAGATCATGCCGGGATCGCCGCCTTCGTTGCGTCGGCACTGGGCATGGTCATCGGATCACTGCTGAAGCCCAAGTCCTCTAGCGTCACCCCAACCCCCGCACAAGCATGACAGAACACTGGTTTTGGTTCGGCATCACAGTTCTCGTTGTGGCTTGGTATTCCACCATCACTGTGTGGATCGCGATCCGTGGAGCCGCAGATATTCGAGAAATGGTCGCCAATCTCGACGCGGAACAGGCATCGGAGAAAGTGGATGAATCAGAGTGATTCGTCCCACAAGCTGCTGATCGTTTTTACCGCCCTGTCGGGGCTGTTGCAGGCTTTACACTGCCCAAGGCTTTCAGCACAGCAGGATCGGTTTCATTGAACAGGTGGATGCCATCCGCTCCGGCGGCGTACCATTTCGCCGCGCGTTCGCGATACTGCTCTAAGCTCATTTTTTGACGTTTCGGCAGAGTTGCCTTCCCCTCGGCTGCCGCTTTGTCCTCTTCCGGCGTCGTATCATGCCCCGCTAAGGTCGCCTCCTCCCCGAACAGCACCGCGCAACCACTAGCCTTCGCCTTCTGAACAAAGGGAGAAATATCGAACTCATATCCACCCTTCCCGTATCCGGCTACCACCAGATAGTCGAGCAGTCCCGATTCCAACCACCGATCCACATCACAGCCGACACCCTTCGCGCCCTTCCAGTCGACCCTAGCGCTCAGACCGATATGTCGACCTTTTGCCTTCCCCACCTCGTCCAGCATCGAACGCACCTGAGTGACAAAGCCTGTCATCGTGCCGCCGATCAACTCCAGCCAGCGTGGATCATCCGTAGGCAACTGACGCGGATCTTCACCGTATTTCTCCTGAAAGGCCTTCACCAGCGGTTCTTCGTAGCCGAGAAACGGCGGATGACGCAGGAAGTCGAGATTGACTCCATCGATGTCTCGAGCCGCTACTTCACGCAGCAAATTCAAGCGAAACTCCCGCACCTCGGGAAAGGCGTAGGATAGCTTGATCCTGTCCTCTCCCTTCTGCCCCCGCACTCGTAGCTCCGGGTGCTCCCACCAGAAGCTACTGTTGAAAAAGCGCGATACGCTCTCTCCCATCCAGTTCGTATTGTAATCCCCATTCATTCGCAGCGAGGCGTAGCATTGCACCCCCGCATCGTGACAAGCATCGATCACCACTTTCAGCGTATCCACCCCCGCATCAGCGAGCTGCCGATAAGTCTCCGCTGCTTTTTGATCCCCTCGACGAGGAAACTCGGTCATCCCGGCACCGATCATCTCGTAGCTCTTCGAGGGAAAATTCACCCGACTGCCCGCCAACACGCACCACTCCAGCACCGCGACCTGAGTGTCCTTAAATCGAAGCATCGCATTGCGAAGGGATTCCTCCGACGAATAGCGCCCCGAATAAAACGCGCTAAAGCCGTCATCATTCGTGATGATCAGCTTCTCCCCATTCCGAGCGTGAGGCGGCTCTGCCGTGATCGCCGAGGAGCAGATGAAGGGGAGCAGGGCAACAATCAGAAAGAATCCGCGAGACATAGATGCCTATCCCTACTGGAGATTCACACGGATGGGAAGCGAAAGTTTCCGATCAAAAACTCCGCTCGTTCAGCGATTCAGCCATGCTCTCGTAGGAATGTGGCCGCCTGTTTCGCGAAGTAGGTCAGGATCATGTCAGCTCCGGCTCGTTTGATGCCCGTCAGGGATTCCATCATCACTTTCGTCTCATCGATCCATCCGTCTCGTGCGGCGGATTTGATCATCAGATATTCTCCACTGACCTGATACGCTGCCAGAGGCAGATCAAAGGTATCCCGCAGGGTGCGGATGATATCGAGATAGGGTCCGGCGGGCTTGACCATCAACATGTCTGCTCCCTCGGCGATGTCGAGTTCTGCTTCGCGCAGAGCTTCGCGGCGATTGGAGGGATCCATCTGATAGGTCGCTTTATCTCCGGACTTCGGGGCAGAATCGAGAGCACCTCGGAAGGGGCCATAGTAGGCGGAGGCATACTTGGCCGTGTAGCTGAGGATGGAGACTTCCTCGTATCCGGCGTCATCCAAGGAGGCGCGGATTTCGCCCACACGTCCATCCATCATATCGCTAGGCGAGACAATATCGGCACCCGCCTCAGCGTGACAGAGGGCCTGGCGACAGAGGATTCCCACGGTTTCATCATTCAGAATGCGCAGATCACCCTGGGGGGTCGTCTCGACGATTCCATCGTGCCCATCAGAGTTGTACGGGTCGAGAGCGACATCGGTGATGACGGCCACATCAGGATAGGCGGCCTTCAGAGCACGGATCGCACGAGGGACAAGGCCATCGGGATTAAAACACTCTTCCGCGTGAGAGGACTTCAAATGTTCCTCGATCTTCGGAAAAAGCACGATGGCTCGCACTCCGACAGCGGCGGCAGCACCGACTTCACCGACGAGTCCCTCTAGGCTCCATCGATGACATCCGGGCATCGAGTGAATGGGGTGATTCTCCGGTGACTCATGTAAAAACAGCGGATAGATGAAGTCAGATGGATGAAGCACGGTCTCGCGCACGAGTCCTCGCACGGCAGGACTCTTACGATTTCGACGTGGACGGGTAATGAGATTTAGTTTAGCGGACATAGTTCGTATCCCTCCTTGGTATCGGTGAGCTTCCAGCCCATCGCAGTAATTTCGTCACGTAGGCGATCAGCTTCGGCCCAGTTCTTTTCCAGCTTTGCCTGACGGCGACTCTCGGCTTTCTCGACTATCTCCGCAGGAACTTCGATCGATTTTTCCTCCTCGTGAGAGGGCAGGAGCAGCCCCAGTGCGGCGAGGACGCGATGAAGCCCTAGGAGTTCGCGGATTGCTTCATCTGCCGAAAGTGAACCCACTTTCAGCGTCTTGGCCGTGGAAAAGATGCGTCCGAGTGCGTCGGGCGTATTCAGATCGTTCTGAAGAGCTTCGAAGGCACCCTGGAAAGAAGCACCCTCCTGAACTTCCAACAGTCGAGAATACTCCGGAATCTCGAACTCGCCAGCCATCTGGACTAAACTTTGATGCAGTTTCGCAATTCGGCGCAGGGCTTGACGTGCCCCGAGTAGGGCGGGGAAAGTCTCCTTTCCATCGGCATCCTTGGCCACGAAATTCAGTGGCTGGCGGTAGTGAGAGGAAATAAGAACGTAGCGAACCTCGATCGGATCGAAGCCTACATCGATGAGCTGCTGGATGGTGTAGAAGTTCCCGAGACTCTTCGACATCTTTCCACCATCGACTAGGAGGTGAGTGAGGTGAAACCAATGATCAGCCATCGTCTGTCCAGTGCAGGCTTCGCTCTGGGCGATTTCGTTCTCGTGATGAGGGAAGATCAGATCGACTCCACCGGAATGCAGGTCGAAGCGCTCACCCAGATGCTCCCGACACATCGCCGAGCACTCTAGATGCCATCCAGGTCGTCCCTGCCCCCACGGGCTTTCCCAGAAATTGACGCCATCTTCTTCACGTCGAGCCTTCCACAGGGCGAAGTCGGAAACGGAATCCTTGTCGTATTCATCCTCACTGATCGCGCCAGAGGCTCCCTCCCGTAGTTCCCGTTGATCGAGCCGTGAGAGACGACCGTATTGGGCGAAGCTGGAGACCCGATAATACACAGAACCATCGGCAGAGGCGTAGGCGTGGCCTTTTTCCATCAGCTCGGCGATCATCGCGATCTGATGAGGAATGTGGGCGACAGCACTGGGCTCGAGATGAGGACTCAATAAATTCAAGCGATGCCCATCCTCATGGAAACGATCTCGCCAGTAGGCGGTGAAATCAGAGAGACTTTTCTTCGATGCCTGGGCATCACGTATCGTCTTGTCATCGAGATCGGTGAGATTCCGCACGTGATAGGTTCGGAACCCAGAGAGCTCCATCGTACGGCGGAAAACATCCTGCAAGACGAAGGTGCGGAAGTTGCCGATATGCGCCGGGCCATACACGGTGGGCCCGCAGCAGTAAAATCGAAAAGTCTCCCCGTCACGAGGTGACAGGGTTCTGATCGAACGGCTCATGGTATCGAACAATTTCATCATCGACGAATCGGTATCTAAAAGTGGCGCAATGGACGACGGCACATCAAAATTTGCAAGAAGTTCGAAATCCGTGAATCTTTCGTGAATCGTGAGAATTCGCACTCTTCTTTTCGGGGAAGGACTCAAAGAAAGAGTATCCTGCAAGCGTATTCATAATACAGATGGTTTCTAGTTTTCGCCTCATTTTCTTTCTTCTCCTGCTTTCCTCGATTTCGGTGCGACTGACGCGTGCTGATGATTGGAGGATCGAGGATGAGACCTTTGCCCAAGACCCGACGTCACCCTTCGTGCATGAGCGCAAGCTCGTGCGCAAAGTCGTGGGAGAGAGAGCAGAAGCTCCTCGCCGAGTGGATTTGATCTGGTTTCGCTCTTCGACTCACACCTTTCGCGTCATCGACAACGGACCCGATGCACGTCGCTACACTGGAGTAGCCGATGCCATGAGGAAAAACGGAGTATCCTTGGGCTGTAATGGTGGCTTTTTTCATCCAGATTACTCTCCTTCCGGGCTGATGCTCGCGAGTCGTCAGGCGATAGGCCGTTTTGGCGAAGGCGCTCTGCTGAGCGGCGTGATTCTCTCAAGCGGACGAGGGAATCCCTATCTCCTGCGTCGAGGAGAATATGTAGCAGAGAAATATCTGGCCACTGACCTGATTCAGTCGGGACCTTTCTTGGTGGATCAGTGGATAACGGTGAAAGGACTCTCGCCTGAAAGCTCACGACGGAGGACTTTCGTACTACACGATGGGCAGGAATGGCTCGCCCTCGGTCTCAGCGAGTCATTTACCCTAGCTGAACTGGGAGAAGTGCTCGCACGAGCTGAACTCTCCCCGAGTCGTCGTATTTTTCGAGCACTCAACCTCGATGGTGGTTCATCTTCCGGGCTTTACTTCGAGCGTGGCACTCTCGGCGGCCCCCTCGTAATCGAGCCATCGAAATCAGTGCGCAACTTTATCGCGATCATTCCGAAG
>CAUJIH010000058.1 GCA_963205275.1 Verrucomicrobiota bacterium
CCGCCGCCTCGCGCACGAGAAATCGCCATCTAATCAGACTCAACCTTGACAATCTCACTGTAATCCTTTACTCCTTTAGCTGTTCGCGATATCATAGCTTAAGTTAGCCGGGTATCTGGCCAGAGTCTTGGGACCGGCTCAGTAATCTGGCGGGGATCCTTAGTCTGCTCTAGATAGTCACGCAGCCTTTCGCATTCTCTCCGCATATGCTGCAGGGGAGCATCTCTTAAATACATTTCCACTTTTTTGGATAGCGAACTACTATGATATGAATTTAACAAAGCATTATAATAGTCTCGATCCACTTCCCAATCGCTTGTGTTGGAGCTATTCCTATTACGACTGTTTTGGGGTGGCATTTCAGCAATTTCGCTCGATTGAACGGGACGGAAACGACCCAAGTCACCTGCAATTTCCCCGAGGCCCCCGAGTCGTGTCACATTGACACTGCCGTCTGACTCCTTCGTCAGGCGGAAACTGGATTCACTGTCGCCAGAGGCCTGCTGGTCTATTCCCGAAATGACGATGGACTTCTTTGAGTCATCTGCCCAGGCGATTTGACAGGAACGGATTTCCGTTTGCGGATAAAGTTCGTTTTTACTCGTTGATGCAGAAACAAAGTAGATAAAACGTTTAGTCGCCACATCGAATTCATATTCCACATACGGCGGTGTATCACGAGCATATTTCCCTGCGAAAGAGGCTGGCGGTATCCGTGAATCTTGCGATAGCACGGTCGAGCAACAAAGAGCCGAAGTCGTGGCTATACTGCGCATAAACAATGAGCGAGCCATAGCGATAACACGACAAATAATCATATTGAAGAAAACTCCATTTCGACTGCTTTCTGAGTCTTGCTCGGGCCTTAGATATTGCTCAGAATTCATCTTTGTCACATCTCGAAAGATTCCAAACCGCCTTATTCACGGGCGCTTGCGGCAATGCCCAGACTATACTCAAAATCAAAATCCAGATCGGCTTCCAAGTCGATTTTTGCATTCAACTTCCCAATTTTTGGCAAATATCCATCGTAGCGAGTTCGTGTGGCAACGACGCGTCCGTATCTGACTGTTTGATTATCCGTATCCAGCCAGATTTCACCCTCAAATTTTCCTGGAGCAATCTCAAAATCGGTTCTATGCGTGCTGTCATCCGTCGTTTTGACATCAAAACTTAAAGTTGATTGATAGATTCTTCCCTCCACCATTCCACGAGGAATGAACTTTAATTTGAATCCGTTCATTTCACCAACCGTGCGACTGCGCTCTGGAGATAGCCCTCTGATCGCTTCTGCTTTCACTAAGACTCTCCCTTGGAAAAGGCCTTCGAGTTGCGGATGGATCAATGCTTCGAGATCTCTGCCTTCGACAAGCCATACATCCCCATCTCGACGAGTGCGGATCGAACCCATCATGGCTTCGTAAAGCAATTTTGCTTCCCGTCTGATCACATCTGTAACCACAGATGCTACAGATCCTTCTGTTTTGTTCAATTGTCCGTCGAGTGTCGGTTGAGCTGAGAAGACCTTGAGTTTCGCTTTTTCAATGCTCTTCAGACGATCCCATTCGAGCAGATAGTATTTGTCCTTCAGTGCGTTCAAGGATTCGAACGCAAGTTCCAAAGCATCTTGATCAAATAGGGTTCCGGATTTTGGTCTGACTGTGATAGAGCTTTTGCCAAACATTTCTGCATTTCTCTCCACCACTTCAAATTTGTCCCGATACTCCTCCGGAAGGCCTCCTGTCGTAAATCCTGCTAATCTGGATTTCCATACTTCCCAGAGGCTGGCATCCACGGTCATCACAGCAGGATCGGTTTCACCCTTGTTTATATCACATTCTTGATAAAGGCGGCTGGCACTCCCGTTGTATGTCGTATCCCTAACAACTTCTGTAGAATACACCATGGCTCCTGAATAATGAAAGGCTCGATTCACCGTTCCTTCCGCCTGTCTTGTTTCATTCCCATCCTTAATTTCCGCTCTGATTTTGGTGTGGGTAAGAGCCAGTTTCGCCTTAACTTCCGTTCGATAATCAAGGCCCTTTTTCCACAGAAGCATTTTCCTATCTACTTCCAACGAGTCTTCGGCCTGAAAGGTGCCGTAAGAGAACAGGATCAGTATGATTAACGGAAGTCGGTGTGTGATAATTTTCATGATCAGAATTATGGCTCGGTCGTTGTTGAGTTCAGCGTATCGTGTAGTGAATCCGTCTTTTTGATATGATGAGGCAACCTGCGGCAAAGAAGAAAAGCGTGAGGACGCTGCACGCCAGAACCTCCAGCCCGATAATCCGGAACATGGCAAAACGAAATCCCGACTCATTCAGCGTCGTACCCTGTTGATTCAGCTCCTCCTGTATTCTTTGAAATTGTCCCTCGTTCCTTACTTCTTTCCAGTGCTTCCAGTTTTCGGCCAGTTCGCCTGTCAGTTTGTAGTCGAACTCGGTTTCAGCATGGCCAGAATCGCTGTATTGCAATACTTGGTCGTCCAGAATGCGGCCGATATTGTAAAAGTAGCGTTGCGGCAGAAGTAGGGAAATATCTTCTAACAGATGAGGGCAAAACCAGTCTCTGCGTGCTTCCTTGTCCCGATTGTGCCATACTGCACAGGAGGACAAAAAGGATTTGGTACCTATTCGAGACATCTTGAGATACAGAGGAGGAGACACGGGACGTTTTGCCCCTCCATCCCGTTTCAACACGGTGGTTGAGCAGACCATGGCCACGACGACCACGCCGACCGCCACTTTCAGCGCAGCAAGAGCGTTTCTGGCGACGCAACTGATGAGCGCTCCGATCCCCACACCGGAGAAGGTGGCCATTCCCAAGCTGGATGCGAGCAGGGTGAGCGTGATCAGCCATTCCGGCAAACCAGAAGCGTGCTCGATGAAGAAGGGCGACAACTGAGAGGGATTGATGTAAACATTAAAAAGACTGTTCGCACCCCACAGATACGTGAACAGCAGGATCCCAAGAATTAAGACGATCACCTGAAGTAGGGACAGCAGAAGGCTGACTAGCGCATGAGCCGCGATGTAGTGGACAAACGATCGCCGTAACGCAAGCACCCAGTATTTCCACTCTCCGGAGGCAACTGCGCCGTTCACGATCTGGCAACTGTTGAAAATCCCAATCCAAAATGCGTAAATGGTGCTAAAGAAAATGAACTTTTCCCCCAACGTTCGATCACGGGCAAGCAAGGCGGCGAACACGATCAAACCGACGAACAGAGGGATGATGAAAAAGAGAGATTTGTCCCATCCTGACTTGCCTGTGAACTGTTTCCCAAACGCCCGGCACAGCTCTTTGCGAAAGATGCCGATATTCCTTTCGATGGGAACTGAATGAGGAGTGGCTATTCTGTCCGGAATCACACCGCATGACTCAGAGGGTGCCGCGACAGGCTCACCCCGTGAATCTTGCGTGTGCGGCGAGCAGGCTCTGATTCCCGACGAAACGTCCTGCCCACGCAATTCTGAAAACCATTCCGAATGTATAAAATTTTCCGCTTTCCCGCAATAGGCTACCCGGCAGTTTGCTTTGCCGTTACTTCCATTCGCTGTTTTTTCCACGAGGATCACACGGTCAAACAGTGGCTCGTCAAGAGTTAACAAAGACAGAGCATGGGTGGCGATCAGAAATGTGATGGCGATATTGGGGAATTCCGCCCTCGTATCCTTGAGAAAACGGATGTAGTGCCATTGCGACGCGATATCGAGTCCGGTGGTCGGCTCGTCGAGTAAAAACAGGATACCGCCAGCTTTCTCCTCGTCGTCCTGCATCTCCACTCCACACAATCGGGCAATGATCTCGACCCGTCTTCGCTCACCACCAGACAAATCTTTTAGGGACTTATCCAGAGCCTCGGAAAGGTTGAATTTCAGGCAGTTCTTCCCCAGCCGTTTCTTGGCGGCACTGCGGGAGCAGTGTGGAGCGATCGCTCCGACAATATCAGCCATTTCCGCCAGGCAACTGCGGTTGGAGGAGTGATCGTCCGGAAACTTCTGCGGCAGGTAAATCAAGTTCTCCCTGCCTAGCATCTCGCGTATCTCGGCGGGGGAGGTGAAATTCTTCGGTTCCACATGAGTTTTACCGATGACAAAGCGATTGAAACTTACAGACTGAGCATCGTGTATCCATGGACAATACCCTGTCAACACGCTCAGTAAGACGGATTTCCCCGAGCCACTTTTCCCGACCAGTGCGCAAAAATCACCACCCTCCAATGCGAGAAAGGGAATGCTGAAAGCGATCTCTCTGGAGTCTGCCTCAAAGTTGGCCAGATCGAGACAGAGCAGTCGCGATTTCTTCGGCATGACAGGTGAAGCGTACGATTGCGCTTTGGATTACTGCGTTTTCTTTTCAAAGCCCTCGATCAAGTCGCTGTTGTGCAGCTTGTCAGGCGAAAAGCGCTCCAGGTCACTGCTCGTGAGACGTTCTGTTCGCAGCATGGCTCGAATTTTGCCGACAGCGCTTGTATCCTTGATTTCCCAAGTGTCTCGAGACGACATCCCGATAATGCCGCCCTTGGCATCGGGAATGACGGAAAGAAAGATGGGCCGGATTTTTGGGCTGGCCTTGTCATCTTGTGGGTACGCCGCGATGACAAAACCATCCTTTTGCCCTTCTTCCCTAGCCAGCAGGAGACTTTTGAAAACGTAACCATGAATCGTTACTGGATTCTCAACCGCGTCGGAGGCATTCCACGCACGCATGACCATGACAACGCCACCGGATTCTTCACGCGAACCAAGTTCTTTGACGTTCTTGGCAAAACGCTCGCTACGAGTTACATGCACATAATAGGTATGTTGCGCCTCGACGAATGCTTTGGAGCTCTTCAGAATTTCATGGATTTGCTCGGTGGTTAGGGCTTTACCCTTTGAACTCTTTTGTTTGCCGCTTTTGCAACTATTCATCATGACAATGACAAGGCCAGCTAGAAGAATCGTAGTGACAAGGGGAGGTACGAAATAGGAGCGGATAGATCGATTATTTTTCATGGAATCAAATGAGATAGGTCCCAGGGGTCGCAAACTCAATGCTTTGGAAGCTCTGGCTGGCCGTCACAAGTGTATTTGACGTTGAAAATTACGGAACCCACCGCTTCGAGTCCATCGAGCAGGCGCATCTTCGGTAAGCCGGAGCGAGCGTCGGAATCCATATTCAGGTTGGCCTGTCTGAGAAAGCCCTCCTTCTTGTCCACGAACAACACCCCATCAGCATCCTCACGCAGCTTGGCGGAGAAATCCGGCTCGACGTATTCAAGCGTACTTTCATAGACGCGCCCCTCGATCATGCCCTTGCTCAGAATTTCGATCTCCCGAGCCTCAAATACCAATGATTCGTTATTGTAGCTGGTAACATTGCTGTCTCCTACGTATTGCAGGATCACATTGCCACGAAATTTACCTCTGAGATCCGGGTGGAGGAACGTGTTGAAGAAATCGGCTGGAACGATCCAGATGTCGCCAGGTGAACGTTTTACAGAATCAAAGATCATACTGGATAAGGCGAAGCTCTCGCGTTGCAGCACGCCTTCTACTACTTCCTGTGGTCGCTTGTAACCATTTTTTTGTGTCTTCAGCCACGCCACGGCCTGCTCGCGTCCGTCGCGCTCGGTCATCTCCGCAAAAGTGATCAGATCCTTGCCTTCGTTATAGATTTCTCGGGCATCCAAGGCATGTCCCGATTTCTCGCTGGCTTGGATAAGGAAAATACGATCACTGAAACCCTGACTGATTTGAAGGGCGAGATTGGCCACATCAGCGAGAATTTTGGTTGATGCCATTTTTTGCAGGAGGGGCGAATCTGGATCGATTTCCGTCCCACCATCCTGAAGATTTCTGACACCAAGCTTATCCAATGATTCGGTCAGAAACTTCTTCGCCTTGGGTCCGATAAAATTATTGATGAGCAATCCGAGAGATTTGCTGGTCACGAATCCTGCGGGGATTCCGAATGCTTGCATCAAAGATCCGACGCCTTGGCCTACCACTTGGCCCCCACCCGTCGTGATTACATCAATCATGTTGTTGCGTTTCTCTTCATCCAGAACGCTTGTGAGCGCTCTATCAAAGAAGCTGGGTTCACCCACCGGCTTGCGAAAAATGCTGCGGTTGGTATCTACTCGCTGATAATATCGAGAAAGAAAAATCTCGTTATTCGCGTTCTCGATAACGGTGCTCTGCACAGCCGCATTGCCCATCACGTTTAGATTGACTTCCCCTACGGTCTTGTCAGCAACTGTTGTCTTTAAGCGGCTCCAAAAACTGACCTTGTCAACGCTCTCGACCTGCGCACGAGCTGAAAGCTGAAAGTCGGCGCGATGATGATACGTCCACCCCTCTTGCCACGAGGCCTTCCACCATTCACCGACGGGGGCTGCTGACACGGGAGCGAGTTGTTTTTCAAAGCGATTTCCGGAGCCTTCAGCATGGATTTGGCTGCCGAGAGCGAAGACGAGTGAAGCGGTAAGCGCGAGGATCGAAGATGCCGGAATGACAAAGGAAGGTGTTGAGCAGTGTTTTTTGTTCATACGGAGTTGTGGATTGAGAGGGACGAAACGTGAGAGCACTGAGATTTGTTCTTGAGATGCCGGATCGGCCTTTGGCTCAATATTGGTGATTAGTGTTGAGGGCGTGCAGTGCGAGGGCGGGCGGGTTTTGTCCCATCAAAAAGCCCGTATTCAGTATCGCAAGTAGCGGTCATATCTTATTTTCTGATCCGATTTCCATCTTTTTTACACTACCGTTGAGAGGGTGTAAAGCTGAAATACTCCGAGCTACGCTGTGCCTCCATGGAGGGCCGGACGATAAGACCACTGCTCAAGCGTCTGCGTCAGCTGCGCTTGCGGAGGGGGCTGACCCAGGAGGCTTTCGCGGAGCAGGCGGGATTCTCCTACAAGTATTATCAGGCGGTGGAGGCTGGTCGGAAACGAGATTTGCGCCTGTCCACGCTAGAACGCTTGGCACAGGCGCACGGGCTGGAAGTGTGGCAGTTGCTGCGGGACGAGTGAGCGCCTAGACCATTTTCGATAGATAGTTGAATCCGCATGTGAAATCCGTGAAATCTGTGGATGAAACCTCGTAAACATCATGCGCGCCTCCCAAAGCTTCGCCATGATCGGAGCGGCTATGACTGTCCATGGCACCCTTGGTCATGGTATTCTTGGGATTTTCAGGGGCAGGCGATTCTTGATTTTTCCTAGAGACGAATACGGAACAAACGATCCACAGATTCCGCAGATGGACGCAGATTTATAAAGTACGGAGCCAAAGCATCCGTGGAAATCCGTGAAATCTGTGGATGAAACTTCGTAAACATCATGCGTTCTCCCCCCCAAAAAAAAGCTTCGCCATTATCAAAGCGGCCGTGACTGTACATGGCACCCTTGGTCATGGTTTTCTTGGGATTTCTAGGGACAGGCGATTTTCGATTGGATATTTGTGGATTCTTTGCGGCCCTTTCACTTTCCGACGGGAATCCATCGGACGGCATCAATGATGACGTGGCCGTCGACTCCGAGATTGGAAATTGTGACTGTGCCCGATTTTTCAAAACGATATCGCCCGACTGAGTGGAAGTATTTGTCGATGGATGGCTTCTCTTTTTGATTGATGGTGACTTCGCTGATGCCATCGGCGTGTTCGATTTTCACGGGTGTACGTGTGGAGCGGTTGGGGTTGGCTATCCAGGCGATCTGGACTTCATATTCACCAGCGGCAGGGAGCGCGGCTGTGAATCTGGCGCTGCTCTTTCCGTCGCACGTTCCTTCGTCATGCTGATAGCCTCGGTGGATGCCTCCCATAATGATCGACGGCTTCCAGTTTCCAGTGAGCTGGGCAGCGGTGTCATCGACGACGATTCCGGACAGGGTTTCGAGTGCGACGAAATTCCCTTTCGCTCGAGGAGGTGCGGTGTATTCGAGGATCTGGTGATCGGCTTCGAGACGGGTCTTGAGTGCGGTGTAATCGATATCTTGGACAGGGCTGCCAGCATCGATGGCCAAGCTCGCGGCGGTCGCGGCGGATTGCCCGAGTACCATGAATACGGGTTCCATGCGGATGGAGCCGAAGGCCATGTGGCTGGCCGACAGACAAATGGGCACGAGCAGGTTTTTGCATTCGCTCCGCTTCGGCACGAGGGCACCGTAGTCGATGGGATAGGGGGGGAAGCCTCCGACTTGCACATCGCCTTCATTGTGGACGAATCCGTCTTCGCCGACGTAGCGCTGGGTATGGTGGGAATCCATGGTGTAGGCTCCCATGCCCACGGAGCGCTCGGCGTTCTTTTCTCCCCGACAATACAATTCTGTCATGACGAAATCGGATACCATGCGCCGGGCCTCGCGGATGTAGAGCTGGTCTTGCCAGCCTTGTCCCTCGACGAATTCGTCCTTCGACATGCCCCAGCGGGCGACTTCATTCCGAACGGTATCGGGCATGCGGGGATGATTGGCGAGTGTCCACATCAGACCTTGCTGGTAGAGGAGATGACGGGCGATTATTTTCTCGCGTTCGGCGTAGGTGGCCTCGGGATATTGGTAATTCTGCCCGATGAAATCGGTGGAGAAACCAAGGCGGTTGTTGGTGTCGGTTTTGCGGTTGGGCATGGGCGCATTGATCCAAGGCACAATGGTTTCGCCCGCTTCATAGTTGCGCAGCAGCAGTTCATACCACTGCTCGTCGTATCCCTCGGGTTTCTCGAAGGGGATTCGATTCTCTGGATCATCGGTGAGACACATCCGAAAGCAGTAGGCCTGAACGCGCTTATCCCCGTCGCCTTCCTCACCAGGCCCCTTTGGATCGATGAAGGGAAGGAGTCCGCTCTGTGGATCACCGGCTTTTACATAGGGATCGACGCCGGGGACGAACTGATGGTATCTCGCCCGCTGAGTCTGAACCCCGCTCAGGGTCTCACCGTATTGAGAGTTCGGTTCGCGTCCGACGGTGTAGCTGACCCCGGCAGCGGCCATCAGATCGCCTTCGTAGGTGGTGTCGAGAAAGACTTTGGCTCGATAGACTTCGCCTGATTCCATCGTGATGGAGACGATGCGTCCATTTTCTTTGAGGACGCCTTTCGTTCGATCAAGCCGCTGGCCTCGAATCAGCTCGATTCCCGATTCGGCACACCAGTCGCGGTATATCTTGAGAGCAACGGAGGGTTCAAAGGTCCACATAGTGGCCTCGCCGGAATCGGTGCTACTCTGTCCGCGACCTTTATAATCTTCGCGCTTCTGCCGGGTCCAGGATTCTGGCTTGGCGTAGTGGAGGGCGACGCGGTGATAAAACTCACGCGAGAGTCCTCCGATGACCATTTTATTCCCGATGTCGGTCTGGCCGAGTCCGCCGGTGGTGAGACCACCTTCGCGCTGCGAAGGTTCGATGACGATCACCGTTTTTCCCATGGCCCGAGCTTGGATTGCGGCGACGAGGCCAGCGCTGGTTCCCCCGTAGATCACCAGATCACGTTCCACAGGGTCAGAAGCCTGCGTGGACGGAGTGAGTGATAAAAGGATGCTAAGGGACAAGGCAATGGAGAGTCTAGAGGTCATGGAGAATGGAGGATTGGAAGGCTAAAGATACTGATCGAACCATTTTACGAAAAGGCGTAAGTCTAGAACCGCGCCTAGCCAGCCGTGTTTTTTTCCTTTGCGGATGATCAGATTGACGGGCGCTGCGTTCACCTTTTTCGAGGCTTCGACGAACCACTCGGATTGCTCCAGTGGCACGAGGGTATCGGCGTCGCCGTGGAGGATGAGGATGGGAGGCTGGCCGGGATGGACGTGAAAGACGGGAGAGAGACTGCGGGCCAGGGCTGGCCATTTTTCAGGGTTGGTCCCCTCCGGTCCGAAGGACTTGCGAAAACTCTTCGGTGGTCCCCCGTCACCGGCATTCTCGGTTGAGTGTCCGAGATCGAGAAGATTGGTCACGGGAAAGAAGATTGCAACCGCTTGGACGGCACTGCTTTCCCTGTCTACGGGATCGGGAGCATCGGCGGGACCGAGTCCGCCTTGGGTTGCCAGCATCAGGCAGAGATGTCCACCCGAGCTGCCACCTGTCACTCCGATGCGATTCGGATCGATTCGATAATCGGCTGCGTGGTGACGGATAAAGCGGACGGCTCGGTTCACATCGGCGACGGTGTTCTGAATGGTCGTCTCTGGCTGAGAGCGATGGGCGACGAGAAATACGGTGTATCCGCTGCGCAGTAGAGGCGCTGTGAGCGAGAATTTCCACGAGCGAAAGGATTCGGGGTGAGATTTCCATTTGCCGCTAACTATCACGAGAACGGCGGCTCCGTTCGGATTCTTCGGACGCGCCATGTCGAAAGTCAGATCGTGACCGTCGCGCTGGCCATAGACGATTCCATCGGTACGCTCGCAGGAGGGGGTGTAATACCAGTAGATGCCCCCGGCTCCTGCTGCGAGCAGAAGGATCAGGATCAGGACTCCGAGCAGGAGGCGACAGAAAACCTGCCGACAGCCGCCTTTGATCCTCCCGGTGGGGGGAGAGGGTTCGTTGGAGTCTGTTGTGGGTGCGCTCATCGCTGCTCAGGAGTCGAGGTGACGTTTTCCAGAAGCTCGGCCAGGTTGAGATGGGTGTAGCGTGCATGACTAGCTACGTTTTTCGAGTCGGCGTAGGCGACCCAGAAGTCGAGTGTGTCTGGACCGAAGAGCACGGACTGGATGTTCGACTTCATGCAGACCGGGCGTGTCATCAATTCGCGGGCTGATTCGGGAGTGAAGTGGCCGTATCCTTTCTTTACTCGAGTGACCAGTTCCTTGTAACGATCCCCTGCGGACAGCAAAACTGTGTCCTCGACAGGATCGGGGAGCTGAGGATGACTTTCTCCAGACCAGACGGTTTCGAAAATATCTGGAGTGGCTTTAATTCCGACCGCTCGATGAGTTTTTCCATCGGAGATCACGTAGTAATATTCGCAAGTGCGGGGGCTGTTGCGCATCAGCTCGACCGCTTCGTCGATGGTGTCGCAGCGCTCCATGACTTCGCGGACGAGCTGGGCCATCGGTTTTCCGTCCCAATTTCCTTCCCCACGCCCGCCCATTTCGCCGATGGCGACTTTTTTCTCGTTCATCGCGGTTACGGAACCGACGAAACCAGCATAGCTGACGTTCACCCAAGCATTCCCATCGTCGGGACGATAGATCATGACGACGGCATTATCCTCTAGCCCGACCCCGATCATGTAATCGAGAATGCGTCCGTGATAGAGTTTTCCATCCACGGTGGCCTTTCCGTGCAGGGCGAAGCCAGAGCAGTGGAAGAGTTCGGGAAAGAAATTCGCTAGTTGGACTTCGTCGTGCCGGAGTCCAGCCGCCGAGGCGAGAGCACTCATCTCAGCGAGATAGCTCGGCGGAACGAATGGTTTCGAGCGATTCGTGGCCTCTTCGATCTCACCGAAGAACCAGCGATTCTTGGCAAAGGAACTGGCGACTCCGATGCCATAGACCATCTTCTCGACGACAGCTCGCACTTCCGGTCCGAGGAGTTCACCGTGCTGGCGACCTATTTCCTCGGGTGAACCGCTCAGAAAAAGTACGCGCAAGCCGTCATGATCCTCCAGACGCCCTTTTCCGGAGGTGCGCACGATTTTGGCTTTTCCGGTATTCGGGGGCAAGGGAGGCGTCTTTGCTCCGATCCGACTGCGCAGGACGCGCGCGCTGCGGACGAGGTGAGACAGGGCGACGCGCTCGATCTTTGCGTCTTTTGGCACCGCCCAGTTCGAGGCATCCGCGTCCGCTTCGCTCCAGGTGGGATTCCGAAAGGAGAGGTCGATTTCCTTGCCATCGAAGCTGACTCGACACTGTAGGACATTTTCCGCACTTGGGGTCTCGATCAAATCGAGGGTAAAATCCGGTAGGCCGATCAATTTCCCGAGGCGACTGGGGCGGATCTTTTGCTCGGAGGAATCGGGATTACGCGGTGATACCGAGACAAGCAGTGGCAGGAGGAAACGTGCGACGGAGGAGTGGACGGGGATCGTATAGGGCGGTAGGGAGATCGGCACGATTGAGGAGGGATCATCTGCGAAGCAGGGCACGGTCTCATCACCTACGACTGTGAAGCCAGAGTCTTCCCGCTGAATCCAGATCAAACGATCATCCCTCGCCAGAGCTACTTTTTTTCCATCGACTTCCGTGCGCAAGAGAAGATGGGACGGAGCTTGCCACCGAAGAGACAGGGAATGTCCGGAGATTTTGTCAGACAGGCCTTTTACTGAGGTAATGGAGAGGGTAGTGTCGAAGACCTGCCCCTGTTCACTTTGCCGAATCCAGTCCGCTACGCTGTGGCCAAAGGCACGCGAATCTGACGTGCTCATCAGGGATGCGGCGGCGAAGAGTAGTGCGATACTGACCAGAACAGCGACGAAGCAACGACGAAGCCAGTGCTTCCTGCGCGGAGTAGGCGGAATCGAATCGAGCGTATCGGACATAGGAGATAGTGAACCGGACGGGAGATGATGCGTCAAGTGAGCCTTCGCGGAGAAGGGGAGATGCGAGAAGCTCATAGTCGAGCTTCGTGTTAAAAATGAATAATTTAAACGTATTTTACGAAGAAATTGTTTCTTTCATCAGATCACTTCACGCCATTTTCACGCGGATTTTTACTGAATCTCAGCTTATGGTAGTCGGGATCGACTTCTCTCCGTACGAAATGACTTTTAGAGGAAAGAGGAGTTCGATCTTTAATCCATCCGATCAAACCTATCTGATTCAAGCATGACTACTGACAACCATCTTTCTCGACGCGATTTCGTGATGACTGGAGCACTCGCGATGGGGGCCTCGCTCCTATCGACTCGTTCCGTCTCCGCTGCAGATGCACATTCACAGGAGACGCTACCGTATGCATTCGATGCGCTGGAGCCTTACATCGACGCGATGACGATGGAGATTCACTACGGCAAGCATCATGCGGCTTACATTAAGAATCTCAATACTGCTCTCGAAGGGCAGGCTGCTCTGTCGGCTTTGAGTATCGATCAACTAGTCACGGGACTCGAAAAGGTAGACGACGCGAAGCTTCAGACCGCGCTGCGCAATAATGGAGGCGGGCACTGGAATCACACCTTCTTCTGGAAGAGCATGACCTCGGCAGTGAAGAGCGGGAAGCCGTCCGCTGAGCTAGCAAAAGCCATCGATTCCGCGTTTGGCTCTTTTGCAGAATTTCAGACGGTCTTTGCCGATGCTGCAGCGAAGCGTTTTGGTTCAGGTTGGGCCTGGCTGATTAAAAAGGATGGTGCGCTCAAAGTCACGAGCACACCGAATCAGGATAATCCGCTGATGACGGGCTTAGTTCCTGATTCTGATCTGGGTACTCCTATCCTCGGGCTGGATGTCTGGGAGCACGCATACTACCTGCATTATCAGAATCGACGTCCGGATTATGTCACCGCCTGGTGGAACGTGGTGAATTGGGATGAAGTCTCGGCGCGATATGCTGCATAAATCATCGTAACTTTATCGTCTGAACGCTGAGGTGATTGATGGAGCCGATCGAGGTCCTGCAGCGATTCTTTGGGCACGATACATTTCGACCCGGACAGGAGGATGTGATTCGCCGTCTTCTGTCCGGGCGCTCGACGCTCGCTTTGTTCCCGACAGGAGCGGGAAAAAGCCTTTGTTATCAGCTTCCGGCCCTGATGGTGGACGGGTTGACTCTGGTCGTCTCGCCGCTGATCGCTCTGATGAAAGATCAGGTCGAGAGTCTGATGCGACGAGGGATTTCGGCAGCTCGACTCGATTCCACACTGTCGGTGAACGAGCTGCGAGAAATCGAGGGCGGGCTGGAGCGGGGAGCCTGGAAACTTCTCTACGTTTCGCCCGAACGTCTGGCCAGTGAGGTTTTCGTTCGTCGACTCAGACGACAGAAAATTTCCATACTAGCCGTCGATGAGGCGCACTGCATCTCTGAATGGGGACATAATTTTCGTCCTGACTACCTCCGTCTTCCAAAGATTGCCCGAGAGCTTGGAATTTCCTGTGTGCTGACCATGACTGCTACGGCTACCATCGTGACGGCAGAGAAAATCGGCGCGAGCTTCGGGATTCCAGAGCACGGCTGGGTGCGCACGTCTGCTGATCGACCGAATCTTCGCTATCGACTCCATGCCTGCGAGTTCGATCACAGGGATGGGAATCTGCTCTCGCTCCTGAAGGATGGACCGGCGGGCGCTACGATCATTTATGTGACGCTGAGAGAAACTGCGGAGAGAGTTGCCGGATTCCTCAGCAGAGAGGGGTTTTCTGCGCGTGCCTACCATGCAGGAATGAGATCAGAGGATCGCGCTGAGGTTCAGGATGGATTTCTATCCGGAGAGCTTCCTATCGTCGTCGCGACAGTGGCCTTCGGCATGGGGGTGGATAAGCCTGACGTGCGACGTGTCATTCACTACAATCTACCGAAGTCGATCGAAAATTTCGTGCAGGAGACTGGTCGTGCTGGGCGAGACGGACTGCCTGCGGTGTGTGATCTAATCGCCTGTGCGGATGATTTGACCGTTTTGGAGAATTTCGTTTATGCTGATACTCCTTCAGATCGCTCTCTCCGTTCCCTGATCGACTATGTGCTGCGCCAGGAGGAGACAATTTCTCTGTCGCTCTACGATCTCTCTATCTCGCTTGATATTCGCCAGACAGTGATCGAGACAGCGCTTTCCTATCTGGAGATGGAAGGTTGGATAACGCCGGTCGGGGTCACTTGGGATCGGATCGAATTGCGTATGACGGAGTCGATTGAGGCCTGGACTCAGGGTTTCCCACCGGAAGAAAAGGAACTGCTCCGACGGCTCCTCTCGACAGGTAAAAAGAGCCGTCTGTGGATGCGCTTCGATATTGCAGATTCCGCAGCTACGCTCGGGGAGGACGAGTCGAGAGTGAGGGCATTACTGCAGGAACTCGCGGTACAGGAGGGAATTCTCACTCAGCGCAGTGGGGTGCGCGAGGTCTGGCATCGAGTGGAGAAAGATCGGTCTCCCGTATCCGTGATCGCAGATCGACTGGTGGAACGTTTCTTAGCGCTGGAGCAAAGTCAGATTGACCGCCTTCACCAGTTCCAGAATCTGTGCGAGAATGGAGTCTGTGTGACGCAGCAACTACTTCGGTACTTTGGAGAGGAGTCGGAACCCTGTGGAACGTGCAGCTCCTGTTGCGGCGAGAGCACGGCGGGATCGCTGCCTGTCACACAGCGTCGTGCATTCTCTCTGGAGGATGTCGCCCTGATTCAGGCTGTCAGGAAGGAAAATCATCCGGCTCTCCGCCAGCCACGGCAATTGGCCCGCTTTCTTTGTGGACTTTCGAGCCCCGCAGCTCGACGAGGTGGATTGATGAAGGATGATCGATTCGGTGCTCTCAGCGAAATTCCCTTCAGCGAGGTGCTCGCACAGATCGAGGCATAGAAGAGCCAGTAATACGAGGAGGGAGGATCAAAATCTACCAAATCGAGAACGGATCATCATCCAGACCACTCCATCGCGAGTGATTGGGCCATTCGCGTTCGAAGCCGTCGCAGGTGACCTCAAAGGCCGGGCAGACGAAGCAGCCATCTCCTCGAATAATCTCGGGATCGAGAGTAGGAGGATAGAGCTGCAGGAGTTGATCGGACATGTCGAGCACTTGCTTTTCTTCGTCGCTCATATCGCGGGAAGGCAGCTCGAGAATGCCGTGATCGTCCAGACAGATTCCGCCTTCAATAAACAAGACGGAGTTTTCTGCGTCGATGTGGTGCTGCATTCCGGCGATGTATTCCTCTGTCACCAGTCGCAGTTGAACCTGATCGGCGGGGGTAGGGGAGGGCTTTTCGATCAGTTGGTGGATTCGATCGAGTTTCTCCTTGAACTGACGGTGGTCATCCACCATGACCATGATGGGACCGTGATCGCCCGGCAAATCGACTTGATTCACCATCGCATCGAACAGAATTTCCTCTTCGCGTGAGTGGTGAAATTGATCAGCGAAGAGGCGAAAAAATTGGATAAAATGAGCGAGATCTGCCGGGTCATCGTGTTCGTCCAAGAAGCGATTCACTCCTGTGCGGAATGAATCCAACATTTGGTCGATCCGTTCGTGCTCGGCTCTCAACTCATCCAGCAACTGCATTCGGTGAGTATGACGGAGATTCCGATGGAATCAACAATCTCGATCTGTGTCTGACGCCGATTTGCGCAGAGAAGACGCTGGTTTTCACACACATAATATATCTCCGTGATTCAGCAGTCGCACCGATTCGTGACTGGCGACATGGTCTGGATTCACGAGAGATTTTTTGACCCGAAGGGAACCGTATGGGACATATCGTCATGGCAGATTATCAGGATTCAAACCAGCAGCATCTCAAGAACATGCTGGAAGGAAAAAATATGGATGAGGTAGCAGCGCGTCTGCAACCGGATCGGAGCAATCTGCCGCGAATTTCTAATGGCAGTCCTGTCGTGTCGGCGAATCATGCCGAACATCACTGGAAGGAACTGGGACTCTCTGACGAGTATCGGACACAGCTCCAGGAGGCCTTATTAATTCCGTTCACGGAAGAACTCTCCGCATATCAGGGACATGTGGAAAATGTGATCGGAGTGTTGCGCACGCCGGTCGGTGTGGCCGGGCCGCTGCGAGTGAGAGGCATGTCTGCGCAAGGTGATTTTCCTATTCCTCTCGCGACCACGGAGGCGGCTCTCGTGGCAAGCTATCATCGGGGCTGTCGCGTTCTCACACTGGCGGGCGGATGTCGGAGTATCGTATTGTCGGATGGAGTCAGCCGATCTCCAGGATTCGTATTTCCCACGGTGCTGGATGCTTGTCAGTTCGTGATTTGGGCGAGGACGCAGCATGAAAAATTTCGTGAAATTACAACAGACGTGATCGGCGTGGACAGCTTGACTGAGGTCACTCCGATGGTGGAGGGAAACAGTGTGTATCTCGATCTTCGGTTTGCGTCGGGGGACTCGGCGAGCCTAGTAGGTGTGAATCGAGCCGTCGATGGAATCTGTGACTGGATCGCCCGTCAGTCGCCTGTGCTGCCGGATCGTCACTATCCAGAATCCAATCTCTCCGGCGAGAAAAGAGCGGGTTTCAGCGGCCTCACAGGCGGACGAGGCAAACGAGTCATTGCAGAGGCGATCTTACCGGCAGAGGTGGTGCGGAAGTATCTTCACACAGGCACGCAGGCGATGGCGGACTACTGGCGTCTGTCGTCGATCGGAGCCACCCTCGGTGGTTCCACAGGAGGGCAGGGACATTTCGCTAACGGGCTGACGGCGTTTTATCTCGCGACAGGACAGGATGTGGCCAGTGCGGCGGCTTCGGCTACAGGAGTGACTCGAATGGAAGTCACGCCCGAGGGAGATCTCTATGCGAGCGTGAGTTTGCCATCAGTACTGGTGGGATCGGTCGGAGGTGCGACAGAATTGCCTAGTCAGAAGGCCTGCCTAGAACTAATGGGCCTGTCGGGGGCGGGGAAAGGATATGCTCTGGCGGAGGTGTGTGCTGGATTGCTGCTCGCAGGAGAGGTCTCGATCGTGGCGGCGATGACGGCGGATCGCCTGAACCGGACTCACCGGCCTGTTACACGGGAGCGCGAAGAGTGAGCGGAGCATCTGCTTTTCACTCGAAGAGTGCCATCAGTTCATCATCACTGATGCCAGTGCTGCTGGTGTCCGCCAATAGCGATTCTACGAGAGAGCGTTTACGATTCTGCAGAGAGAGAATTTTTTCCTCCACCGTATCGCTTGCGATCAATTTATAGCTAGTCACGATGCGCTCTTGCCCGATCCGGTGGGCGCGGTCGGTTGCTTGGGCTTCGACGGCAGGGTTCCACCAAGGATCGACGTGGATCACTGTATCGGCGGCGGTCAGGTTGAGCCCCACTCCTCCCGCCTTCAGACTGATGAGAAAAACGGGGAACTGACCACTTTGGAAGCGATTCACCACAGCGGCTCGATCTTTCGTCGCTCCGTCCAGATAGGTGAAAGCGATCCGCTTGGTGGCTAGTTCAGCCGCGAGAATCTGGAGCATGCTGACGAATTGACTGAAGACGAGCACGCGATGGCCCCCTGCGATGGCCTCGTCCAGCAACTCCATAATCGTCTCGACTTTGGCGGATGCTTCCTCCTCGGGATCGTGATCGAGTCCGAGCAGACGGAGATCGCAGCATACTTGGCGAAGACGCAGGAGAGCAACGAGGGCGAGCATCCGTCTCCGGCCACCTTCGGCCTCGAGAAGGGAAGTTCGGCTCTCGCTGAGAATTCGGCTGTAAACCTCGCGCTGACGCGGAGGAAGCTCGCAGAAAATTACCTGCTCGATCTTATCAGGCAGATCGCGAGCGACTTCCTGTTTCAGGCGGCGAAGCAGCACAGGGCGCAACCTGCGAGCGAGTCTCTCGCGGGCGGATGCGTCAGGCGTGTTTCCTGTGAGCGCTCGCGTGAAGCGTTCGCTAAAGCGATCACGACTCCCGAGGTATCCGGGCAGGGCGAAGCGACTGATGGACCAGAGATCCTCGGGAGAGTTTTCGATCGGGGTGCCCGTGAGGGCGAAGCGATATTTTGCCTGAAGACGATGGGCAACCTTGCTCACCTGAGCTTCAGGGTTCTTGATCTGTTGTGCTTCATCGAGAATCACTGTCTCGAATTTTCGCGATTTCCAGATGGCTTCGTCGCGACGAAGTAGTGCGTAGCTGGTCACCAAGAGATCGGCATTTACGTGAGATTTCAGGAGATTCTGGCGATTTGGCCCGGTGATGGCGATTGCTTTTCGATGGGGGATGAATCGTTCCGCCTCGGCGATCCAGTTATGCACGACAGACGATGGGCAAACCACGAGAGATTGACCGCCGATGGAATCGAGGAACGCAAGGGTTTGCAGAGTTTTCCCGAGTCCCATGTCGTCGGCTAGAATCCCGCCCATCCCACGAGAGGCGAGGCCGCGCATCCAGTCCACTCCCTCGCGCTGATAAGGACGCAAAATAGAAGCCAAGGCTTCGGATACAGAAGGGATTTCGATCTTTGTTCCGTCGTCGCGACTCTGCCAGGGCGGGGTACCGTCGATGCGAAGTCCGAAATCACGCACTGACTCACACAGATAGTCCGCCTGTTGTTGAGCGATGCGATACACGCCGGGCTGAATTTGCTCAGGTTCGCAGTCGCTCAGAATTTCGTTCAATTCGACGGCAGCGCTTGGAGCAACCACTCCAATTTTTCCCTTTGCCCCTGGACGACTACGCCGCCCTGACTCGAGGAGCCGCTGAATTTCCTGACGAGAGAAATTCTCGCCGGAAGGAGTGACGAAGCCCACTTCCAACGCGAACCAATCTTCGCCACTACGGGGGAAGCGCAGAGTAGGGGTGATCGGTTCGACCTGGCCGAGAGCGTGCTCGAAGCGCTCACCCGTCATAGTTTCCCACCGTTGTCGAAAGATGGGATAGCCGTGCGCGAGAAATTGCAGAATCGAGTCCTTGTCCTTGTTCACATAGCGTCCGCTGTCTCCACGGGCGGAGAAACCAGCAGCCTCCAGATCGGCGATGGCTGCCTGTTCGGTCTCGGTGTCGGCGAGCCACAACTGACCGTCCTGCTCCCAGACACTCGGACGATTCGAGGCGGCAGAGATCTCGCGTTCACCATAGAGAAACACGAGATCTGCATCGAGGTGATTTAACGATCCTTCGAGCTGCAGCCGTATCCTAGGGGTGGATGTCACGATAGGTAAGGCGGATGTATCGAAAATCGACTCCCATTCCGCGAGCCGCTTTGCTAGTTCATTCGCCGAGACGGAAAGACCCTCTCCAAGAAGCTCTGTCGCACTGGTGAAAGCAGAGGCGACCATCGAGAGATTCGTCTTTCCATCAAAGGCCCAACTGCCGGTATCAGAGAGGAGCGGGGTCAGTCCGCTAGGCCATACGGCTCGGAATCTGGTGCCGCCCATCCATTTCAATTTCAGACGCAAGATCTCATCGGCGACATAGAGGGACTTATCTCGGCCCATCGTGATTCGAGGGTGAGCGACGAGACTGTCCAGGAGCCGCGACATATCGGGCGGTGTCAGCATGAGGATCCCGGGAACAGCTTCAGGGGAAAGTTCCTGCATCCGCTGAAATAAAATCTCGTCAATCGGATCGAGCACGATGCGTGTGGCGGGAGGCAGCGCCTTGAGCAAGGTCCGCTCCTTACCCCGCGAGATTTCAATTCCCGCCGTGATTCGTCCCTTTTCCCATGCCGAAGTGAAGTTTGGTGGCAGGACGAAATGAAGTGTCGCAAAAACGGCTCCCTCTTCCGCCTGGGTACAGAGGACAGGCCACGCGGGATTGAGAGTCGGTCGCTTCGCAGGGGAATGAGAGGCAGGCGTGGAGGCGCCTGAAGGCGATGCGAGAGTCGGCGTCGTCTTGGGTTCCATCACCTCGAGCCCCGCCGCGAGGGCATGGGCGCAGATGAGTCCGTCCCGGCGCGACAGGTAGCAGGGACAGTGGTTGATCACGTCGGTGCGAGATCGGAATTCAAGGCGAACGTGGATTTCCTTGTTTCCCACCATCACATCCGCTTCGATCACGTTGTTGCGAAAGCTGGCGTTGCGAACTCGTCCTGCTTCGTGGATGGAGCGCGCTTCTTTCATTTCCTTCCAGCCTCCGGTATCCATGAGAAACTTGCGGCTGAGTTGAATGGAGTCGGGCATGGGAGGGAAAGTGGAAGAGGAGATTTTGTAAAAAGAGTGGTCTGGTGGAATGGGGCTGGCTAGAAGATGAGCACAAAAATGCGATTGCCGATCAAAAAATAGCGGAGTCGCGTCGTTGGCATCTCAGCCGAATGAGTGGAAAGTATCCTATCATCTGATTGATCGACTCTGCATGTCGTATTTCCTCACCATTTTCCCTCGTTTCTTCCTCGGTGCTGTCATTCTGATCCTGTCTTTGTCGACGACGGAGGTGATTCTCGCGGACGACATGATCGACGAGACCAGCCCAGAGCATCAGGCTCTGCTGCTTGCGAAGGAATCGCTATCGGAGCCAAATTTTACTCTGCGCGAGGATTACTGGAAAGGAGAAGTCGCCCCTCGCACAGGGCGAGCTGTGAGACTCCAATTTTTCAAGCGCAATGAGTATCGCCTGTTTTTTGGGGTCGCCCCCACAGCTCTGCCCAAAGGATCGCGATTGCATTTGCACATCATCGACCAGGAGAATGCCGAAGTGAGCACTGTCGCTGGTGAACCGGATGCGCCTGCGGTGAAGCTGGTATTCGAAAACAATGTCGGAAGTGGACTCTATCTGGTGCTGATGCGCATCGAGATGCCGCCTGGTCCCTTTCCCGATACAGAAATTCCGGCTGTTCTGTTCTACGGCTGGCGCTGAATTCCGCGCTCATCCTCTGAATATGAATCCCTCGTTGCTTGCTTCTATTGCTCTCTGTGCCTTGACCGTATCTCTTCTTGCGACTCCTCTGGCGCGGGCGGAGTTTCCCGATCCTCTTCCGAAGGCCATTCTACTCTGGCCCAGCGGAGCGCCCGGTTCAGAATCACGTCAGCACGAACCGGAGCATCGCGAAGGAGACAACATCACCAACGTCCACGCTCCTTCGATCACTCCTTTTCTGCCAGATGCGGATCAAGCGACGGGCACAGCAGTGATTATCTGTCCCGGAGGCGGACACGCGAAGCTCTGCTTGGGACATGAGGGCTATTCTCTTGGAGAATGGATGCGAGATCACGGGATCGCAGCGTTCGTTCTGAAATATCGACTCAGCAAGGAGCCGGATTCTCCTTACACCTTGGAAGATCACGCGATGGCTGATGCACGACGAGCGATCCGCACGGTTCGGAGTCGGGCGGCTGAGTGGCATCTCAATCCCGAGCGCATCGGAATCATCGGTTTTTCCGCCGGAGGAGAACTGGCTGCTTATAGTGCAATGGAAAGTGATTTGGGAAAAGTCGATTCATTAGATCCGGTTGAGCGAGCCTCTTGTCGTCCAGACTTTCAGGGACTGATTTACCCAGGGAAATCGAGTACCTTTAGCGCAAAAGCAGGGATGCCACCCGTGTTCATCGCCTGTGGATACGGAGATCGCCCCGATATCTCGGAGGGAATGGCCTCCGTGTATCTCCAATACAAAGCGGCTGGAGTGAAGGCCGAATTGCACATTTTTGCGAATGCGAAACATGGCTTCGGGTATCGAAAGAGCGCTGCCTCCACAAGTGCCGCTTCACGATGGCCGGATCGCTTCTACGAATGGCTCGTGGATAGCCAGTTACTCGATGATAAGAGTCAGACGACTCCGAAGGAGTGAGTATAAACGTCTCCCGGAGAAAGGTTAACTTTCAGATACACTTCAGCTGAGAACTCTTCGCACAATCAGCGTCCGGCAAAGGGATTCATCGACTCCTGAATCGAGCCATCCGGCATTAGGATATGGGCACCTTTTCCGTGAAAGTTCCCTCGTTCCATCGCCCAAGGCTGATTCCAGCGATAGGGAGTCGCCGGATTTTTATCGAACCGGGTGATATTGTATGAGCCATAGTAACGCTCTTTTACCTGTCCCCTGATGCGTTCGATATTCCGATCCATCGGGCATAGCCAGCTTTCTTGACTCATACCATAGGACTCGGTCGCCTTAATCCAGAATTCGAAGAACTGTTCTTCGGTGAAATTGTAACGATTCTCCTGCATCTGAGGCCACATCCCCTTGTCCAATACGTAGGACGCGAGAGAGGAATGTAGGGTACGCATATGGGAGATGCACTGAGCTTTTTTGGCTCGTTTCACCGCCGTGGACCCGATGATCGTCGCCAGACCAATGAGTAAGGCCACTACCACAATCGTAACCAACAACTCCAGCAAGGTGAAGCCGGAAGTGCGTCGAATCTTCACACAAAAGTGAGAGTGGAATACGGTCTGAAACAATCGCAATCGGAGTCTCTCTTAGAGACCGAGAGTTAGTTTATTCGATACTTTCGAGCCGAGTATAGTGAATTTAAACGGCGTACCAGGACCGAGTACGGAGGTGGGAGTTGCCTCCCCTACTCCGACAAAAGGAGTCGCAGCAACCCATTTTGTTCCGCGAACGATGCGAGCAGTGAACATACTGCTGAGGGAATTGACACCGAGTCCGCCTCCATCACGAGAGGTCGCCATTCCGAAGACTCTTCCGGACATCGAATTCACTGTTCCCATTGTCGTGCCGAAATATTGAACTCCCTGATAGTACCATACGTTCGTGAATCCGTTGCCCCATGCTCCAATCACAACATTTCCAGAAGAGATGCCTGGCTGAGTAATGATAGTCCCGGATCCAAGAGTGATCTGACTCGGAACGGTGGCATTCACTGAACTCGAATTAACACCGTCAAAATTATTCCCTACGGCAAAGCGATAGATGCCGATTCCATTGAGCGTGCTGGCAGTCGCTTCATAAACTCCGTCGTTATCTTCCGCCTGAAAGAAACTATTTCCACTAAACGGACCACCAATCCACGCTTGGGCGGAAAATCCGGGCATCAGGCAAACAGCACAGAAGAGGGCAAAAATCTTTTTCATAAAAAACGCTTTGCAGCATCCAAGCTGGTTTTGCTTAAGAAAGCAAGCAGGAAATTTCATAAATTTATTCAATATTTTGTGATATTTAGAGTGCTTTAAAAGCCACCTCCAATCGCTCCTGCAGATCGTCTGGTTCCTCCAAGCCGACGGAGAGCCGAATCAGGGTGCGAGGGACTCCTCGCTGCGTCGCCCAATCCATCGCATGATAATGGACGAGCAGAGTGTAGGGACTGACGAGACTGAAATTCGTCCCGAGGCTCGGTCCTTTCGATAGGGCGAGAGCGTCGTAAAACGAAGCTGCGGCGGTTTCGCCTCCGTGCAGATCGAGGGAGAATAGTCCACCGTATCCGCCATCGGATCTACGGATTACGTCATAGCGCTCTCGATAAACACGCGAAGGATGCCAGAGACGTGCGATCTCGGGGCGGAGCGCTAGCCAGTCAACGAGTTCTAGAGTGTTTTCATTGGTCGCCTTGACTCGTTCAGCGAAGTGGCGCGAATTATGCTCCAGCACGATGGCGTCGCGAGCGAAAAGTGGGCTGGCGGTCTCGTCGGATGAGAGTCCAGCACGCAAGCTCTCGGCATACGGTGAGGCGGGATTCAGCACGACCGCCCCCGCAGCGACATCCCCGACCCCGGAGAAGAGTTTCGTCAGACTCATGACAGCAGCGTCGGCGAAACGGAAGGTATCGATATTTACCGGCGTGGCTATGGTATCGTCAATCACGAGAGGCACCTCGTGCTCTGCGAGGAGCGACTTCATCGCAGTCAAGTCCGCCGTGTGGAGCAGAGGATTGCTGGGAACCTCGGTGAAGACAGCAGCCAGCTTTTCGCCGGTGGAGAAGCAGGCGTGCATCTCCTCATAGCCGCCGGATGCTGTCGCCGTCAGATCCAGTACGCCGGAACCGAACAGTTCTTGCACGCGCATCGTATCCAGATAGGGGAACTCCACCTGTGCGCTACGTAGTCCCGGACGACGTGTCGCGAGTCGTCGATGGAGAGCGGAAATCGCTCCCATGCCAGAGGAAAACAGGAAGACATCCTCTGGATTCGCATCGGTATAGAGAGCAGCAATTCTTGCACGCAGGGTCCTTAAAGCGACCTCACCGGCAGCGACGATCTCAGGATCGAGAGGAGCATCGGTCAGAGCGGACTCAGCCAGTCGACTACTGATGATCTCGCCAGAGTGCTGCCAGTATTTCCATGCGGTCTCATAGGCAGATTCCGGGACGAGTAGAGCCGTGAGATCTCCCCAGCCGTAGGACTCGATCCGAGCTCCCGCTCCACATTGCCTCTTCACATAATCAGCCGCCCGCCACGCAGCCGAGAGCGAGGGAAAAACGAGTGCTGAATCGCCCTGAGAGCGATTGCTACGGAACTCTGCTTGAGCTGCGAGAAACAGATCGGCGACGCAAGGATGGGCGACAAAGCGGGGATACCCCAGTTCTAGCTGATCGATGACACGAGAATCGGCTTCTTCGTATCCGATCACGTCTTCCCAGCACGGCAGGCAGACGGAGACCGCATGAGGACTATCGGGGATCGCACAACCGAGATCCTCGGGCTGGCAGAAGGGATCTTCGATGGGATCACGTAAACTCATAGGATCGATTCAATACAGAAAATCAAAATGCTGAGAGCGCTTGACGGAGGTCGGCGATCAGGTCCGATACCGTCTCTAGGCCAACAGAGAATCGTACGAGAGAATCGGTAATTCCGACGCTGAGGCGATGGTCCTTCGGCACACTCGCATGAGTCATGGAGGCAGGATGGCAGCAGAGTGATTCGACTCCACCGAGACTCTCGGCTTTCGGGAAAAGGGTGAGACGCTCCAGAAAATCGAGGGTCGAAGAAATGTCACGTCCAAAATCTACTGTGACAATCCCCGATCCGCCGTTCATCTGTCGTCGTGCCAATTCATATTGTGGATGCGAGGGCAGAAAAGGATAGCGCACAGATCGAGCGTCCGTCTCCTGCTCTAGGAACTGAGCGAATGCAAGTGCGTTGGCGTTGTGTCGCTCCATTCGGACGGCCAGTGTTTTCAGGCCTCGTGAGACCAGCCAGCAATCCATGGGGCTGGGCTGCAAACCGAGAGCTTTTTGAGCGAAGATCATTTTTTCATGCCATTCGTCCGAGTTCGTACAGACAGCTCCCGCCAGCACATCGGAGTGCCCGTTTGCGTATTTTGTGAGCGAGAGCAGCGATAGATCGGCTCCCAACTCGATCGGACGTTGCACATAGCTACTGGCGAAAGTGTTGTCCACCAACAGCGCTGCTTCAGCTGCGTGTGTCGCCGAAGCGATGGCGCTGATATCGAGGATTTTTAGATTCGGATTTGTCGGGGATTCGATCCAGACGAGAGTGGGCGCATGCTCCGCGATTCTTTCCAACGAAGCTGGGTTGGTAAAGTCTAGATACTTTACGACCACTCCGAACTTTGCGAACACTTGAGCAAAAAGGCGGAATGTACAACCGTAGAGATTCTCCTCCGCCACCACTACGTCGCCACTGCGCAAGGTCGAGACAACGGCGGTGATCGCCGAAACTCCACTGCCAAAACAAGTGGAAAAAGCAGCGCCCTCTAGGCTCGCAACCGTTCGGTCGAGCAGACGAAAGTTGGGATTGCCCGAGCGAGTGTAATCAAAGCCCCCGGGATTTCCGTATTCGAATGTAGAGGTAAGCCACACAGGAGGGGTGACAGCGCCCGTATCGTGAATGAAGTCACGCCCGAGCTGAATCGCACGAGTTTCAAACCCTGCAGCCGCGCTTATAGCGGAGCTACTGCTGTTAGTCTCGTCTTCATCAGGGGCATTGATATCCATCCCGAAATCAACCCTCTGAGGCGACAGAGTCAACCGTCTTGCGTGCGATCTGACACGATCTTCCAACGATTTTTCAGAAACGGTAGTTCAGCTCTATCGAGAACCGGGTAGCATCCGGTAGCCGATCGATGATCGCATTCGCCGTGTAATCGTCTCCATTTGACTCGAAATAGGCGAGCTTGGCGATGGCGGTGAAGTTGTCGTCGAACTTTTTCGTAAGAACTGAGTCATATTCCCATCCGTAGCCAGAGGAAATTTCATCGTCACCCATGATGTGGAATACATTCATCCATTGAATTCCCCAAAAGAGCGGGATGGTGTGGGAGAGATACGTATCCGTCAGGCCGTTGTGGGCACCCGATACACGTGCGGCGTCGGTCACATCCGCGAAGCCGTTCATCGTATGGACGGTGGCAAGCGGAGTTTTAAATCCGGCGGCGAGGTGTTCCAGTCCGAGACTCAGTGATCCCATCTCGTTCAGGTTTTTCGTAATGATTCCGTGCGCGTAGAAAGCGTCGTCATTCGCAGCAACTCCGGCCTGATCTTGCCACGCCATTTCTCCGTAGAGAGTCAGACCCAGCAAGTCGCCTTTGGCACTGAGTCCGAAGGTGTCGTTGTCCCAGGCAGGATAGTCGGGGAAGTCCATGATGTAGGCGTAGCCTCCGAGTGTTATCCCGGGCGCCCCGGTGTATGACGCATTGAGCAGATTGACTCGGGCATCGATATCTTGGACGTTGGAAAAGCCAGGAGCTAAGGGGGCATCCGCATCCGAACCGAAAATCCGATTGACTTGGCCGACGTAGGCGTACTGAAGAGTCAGTTCATCAAGCGATTTGTTCACGAAGGAGAGGGCATCGTATGTCTGTTCATTCTGACGCCAGCCGACATTACCTACGAAGGCGGCATTGTCGTAAATGATTCGCTGACGACCAGCACGGAAGACCGTGTCGAAGTTCTTATACTGAAGATAGGCCTGATTGAGCTCGACTGTCTGCGGATCGGCGATCAGTGAGCGAGTCGGCTTAAAAGGAAAGGCACCCGGTGCCCCACCATGGTAATCATCGCCGAGCGCCTGTAGGAACTCTCCTTCGACGAGTGCGCTCAAGCCTTTCCAGCCCTTGGTCTCGAATCCCACTCGCTCGCGCACCGTCCAAGCATTTGAGTCATCAAAGCCTTCCAAATCGGCGAATTCATAGCGCAGACGAAGATCGATCAGCGGAATGATCCAAGGTTCCGAAGGTTCAGTGCTGATCGCTGATTTCGGATCGAGAGTCGTATCGGATGGTCCCGCAAATGCATTATCCGTCGTTACGACGATAAGGGTGGAAAGAATGCAGAAGGAAAAATAGCGAAAGGAGTCTTTCATGTGAGTGAAGCTGTGGGAAGAGATTCTCTATCCAAATTGTCATATTGGACTCGAGTATCGAGGTACAATACGAGTCGGAATATGTGTTCGGATGCCTCAATTACGCAAGAAACTTCCGTAGATAATTTTCGTCGGTCAAGCTTCGCTGGGAGTCCACTGACATAGAATTCTCACAAAAGACCATGAGGTTTTGTCGAATCCCGCCAGAGCAATATTTCCCTAGGTAGGAGATTGCTTCAGAATCGTATTCGCGAGGATATTCCTGGCTTGGTTGCTTGGATATTCCACTGGAAGGGAATCACCCGAAAGCGATACGTTCCCTTTTTCTTCAGATTTGAAAGAGGCAAACTACGAGGATAAGTAGGCACATTACGAATCTGCCGCCATCCTTTAGATTTTGGATATTGTCCTTGAATCTGATATTTCGTTTCGTAACCACTCGATGACCAACTCAGACGAGCGCGTAGCTTCCCAGCGCGGGAAACGCTAACACGAGGCGACTTTGAGTAGTCAGTGAATCGAAGATTTAGAGAATAGTCGCCTCTCGCGCCATTCTTGCCATCCAAGGCGATATAGTAAGTAGTCTTAGCGCGAGTTCGGAAGGTTACGCGACTCGCTCGATTCAATGCGCCCGCAATATTGTCATTGGAGGCGACTCTCTTCAGATTGGTGAGAGAACTTCCGGTATATACTGCTAGAACTGTGTCGAAATCGCTATATTCAGTATCGACGGTAAGAGTTCCGTTCGCAGGAGCCGTCCAGTTCGCCCACACTGAGTGACCGCCGATCGCTCCGGCATGGCGGGGTTCATTCGGCTCGTTGGTTGCAGCGAAGTTGTAACCTGTGAGCGAATTACGTGACTTGCCCGATAGTGGGATACTTCGTGCGAAATCGTCATTTCCTACAGACGCAGCGGAAATGCCGTAATGCCCTGGATCAGATCCGATTAAATCGCTGACACCCTTAGATGAGGCATTTCTAGCGCGTACCCAATAGTAGTGTTTACCCGAGCTAGCCTCGGCATCGTAGAAGAATGTTGATGTGGTAGTGCTGACTAGGGACGCCGTATTTCGGTTGTTCGTTGCGGAGCGATACACGTCATAGTGGCTAGCTCCTGAGACACTGTTCCACGAGATATAGATCCGATCTCGATATTCTCCGTCGGAGGCCGAGAGACCAGTGGGGGATCCGATCTTCGCTCCGGGCGCGCTGACAGTGAGACTCACAGGAATCGTAGCAGGGGAGCCAATGGCATCAGGAGCTGTTACGGTAATTGCAGCAGTGTAAGTGCCCGGTGCGAGAGCGCCGGAATTGTAGCGAACTGAAATATTTGCGTTCCCGACGCCAACGATAGAACCTCTCTCAGGAGAGACGCTTAGCCACGATGCGTTCGCCTCGACCACATAGTTGACCGTCGTTTCCTTTCCCTGCTTTGCGATTTTAAAACTCTGTGTTCCGCCATTGGTTCCCTCGTTTAATGATTGTGTGAGCGATGTAGGCGTGAGCGAGATGATGGAAACCGGTGCTGTGTATGTCCCGTTGATCCAGTATTGTCCAATGCTTCCGTAACCGCTGGTATCATATGGAAAAGGTGGGTTTCCGGAAGGCTTCGGAAGACCTATTCCACTAATTCTTAGGAAGTAATTTCCCGCAGTTAAATTGCTTGAGAAGCTCACTGTGGGCGAATTCGTTGTCGATTCTCCGCTGAGAATTACACTTCCCGCTTGATTTAAAATCTCCGCCTTTAGATTGAGATTCGGTCGAAGAGGAAGTGGATTAATCGTCATGTTCAAGGGGCCGCTTCCCGCTTTGAAGCTCATTACGTCGATATCTGAACTCTTTTCAATCACTCCTGAATCCGCAACGGTTCGAACACCTGTGATCGTTTGCGCTATTTCGATTGGACGGGCACCAACAAATGTATTGGACTTATCGTCAGCACGATAGCCGAAGTTATTTTTTGTCGTAAGAATCGAGAGATCGTCCTCTGTATTGCTCGCATTTAGATATTCTCCTTTGCTCCACTGGGTATAGGTCGAAATGTACCCGGTCCCCATGATGGGTCCCCAACTCACTGGGGTAGTCACCCCGTCGTAATATTCTTCATCCGGGAGCAGTCCGTCGTGATGCAATCCCATCGTATGCCCAATCTCATGAGAAGCAGCGGCGGAGGTGCCAGTTATTTTATTGCCAATGTTGTTCTCGAAGACCCAACAGGGAGTGTCCCCAGAAGATGTGAATGTGTCCGTGTAAGCAACCCCTCCTACGTCATCTCGATACCAGTCGTCGGTCGGTGTGATAATCACTCGAATGCGACTATCCTCTGATGCACGATTAAAGCGAGTCTCATCAGTCGTGACGCTTACATCAAAGGGGCTGTAATCTTCAGCGACAATCTCGCAAACTCGCTGCATTTCTGCTGTGGACAGGCTGCTTGCGGCTGCTGTAATCGTTGGGGTGTTATTTGCAGTATTCCACAGAGTTCCAGTAACGATTTGTCCATCAAAGTCCAAATAGATTACAGCACGAGCTGAAGGGCGACTGTCAAAAGTAGGGGTGGGTGCAGCCAGCGGACCAGAGGGAGGCCCAGATGTCGGATTCCCTGGTCCAGTCGGAATTCCGAGAGGATCGTTCGCATTTCTCGCTTGGGATCCATTTTCACCAGCCCCGGAAACCGACGGCAAGCCACCACCGCTCTCTGGGGTTGCACCTTTCGGAGCGCATATTATGTCGCTGTAGGGAATTTGAGCGATCAGAAGAGACCCGTCAGTCTGGGGCGTTAGTTGATGGGCGAGCGTAGAATCTCTGTGAGTGATATAGCCACCGTAGTGTCCCTGGCTATAACGCTCTAAGTGCAGCGTAGATGTTTTATTTGTCGCCGCGAGGGCTTTCACGTTTGTGTCGATCTGCGACATGATCCAGTCGACTTTACCGACGAATACGAACGCGTCAGAAAAGGGAATTTCGATCTCATCCCCCTTTGTACGATTAAAAAAGGATTCCAGAAAATCAGGCTGAGAAATTCGAAGTTGTGGAGGGTGATTCGGGTCTGATTCGGTTGACGTGGTTCGAGTCAGATCAAGCGAGGGAGGGAGAGCTGCCGTGGGAATGGCTTTGAAAGAAGCCGTCGATTGATCTTTTTCATTTGTGAGCGTATCGCTCGACAGGGTGACGGCCGAGTCATCGGTGTTGCCCTCAACGGAAGCTGAAAGAGTCGCTCTGGTATCCCTGCCGCTCCTCTTACCATCGGGGTACGTCGAATCTATTGATTCTAAATGATTCAGGATGGCGGCAAGGAGGCTTGAGAAAGCGATTATACCGATGAAAAAATAATACATCGGTTTTAATTTTGACGTCTTTTGCATTTCAATTCATTGTTCTATCCACCCGTGCACTGGATTGCAAGGAATTTCTTGATGGAAGGGGAATCTCGGATGCGCCGTATCGTGATGCGTCGGTTTCGTAATAATTGCAATAATGTAATAAGCCATCTCAAGGAACTCCCATGGACTAGAAAGATGGGTTTAAATGAGAATTCTCGTAATTGAAATTCCTGCGTAGTTATCGGGATGCTCTCGGAGAGAGGAAGGGAGCGGAAAAAATTACACTGATCGCGCCATAGCGTGAGTAGGGAGAATCTCCTACGATGACCCGTGTTTCTGCTTCATGGGCTCGAATGAAAGGGGTCTTTTGCGAAACATTCCTTATCAAAACAGGCTCACCTTACCCTTAGTATTATCACTTGAGGCTCCATGGATACTCGTCGCGAATTTGTTAAAAAGGCTATGCTTCTCTCCGGTGTCTTCGGATGGGAAGGATTTTTTCCTGAATCCATCGCTCGCGCCGCTGCGATTGATCCTGCCCCAGGGAGCACGTATGCGGATGCGGAGCATATTGTGATCCTCATGCAGGAGAATCGTTCTTTCGATCACTGCTTTGGGACACTCAAAGGTGTGCGCGGATTTAATGATCCTCGTTACGTTCGGCTGCCGAACGGGAATCCCGTCTGGCTCCAATCGAGTGCTGAAGGTCAGACCTACGTGCCCTTCCGCTTCGATATTCATGGCACGAATATCACCTGGATGGGATCGACTCCGCACGGACGCCACGATCAAGTCGATGCCAACAACGAAGGGAAATATGACCGATGGATTGATGCGAAGCGGGTCAAGCGCAAGGGAGCCGAAGACATGCCGATGACCATGGGTTACTACACCCGTGAAGATGTTCCCTTTAACTACGCTCTGGCCGATGCTTTCACGATTTGCGATCAGAATCACTGTTCCGTCATGTCCAGCACTTGGCCGAATCGAAACTATCTCTGGAGCGGCACCATTCGCGAAGAGCCTAACATTGATGCCAAGGCCTACGCCCGGAACAGCATCCCATGGGGTGAGGCGAGATGGACTACCTTCCCTGAACTGCTGGAGAAGCACGGGGTTTCCTGGCGAGTGTATCAGAATGAAATTACGACTGTCGGGGGATTTGTCGGAGCCGAGCGAGGATGGCTGTCGAATTTCGGGTGTAATCCTCTCGAGTATCAAGCCCAGTTTAATGTGCGTTTCTCAGAGAACTATGTCTCTGGTCTGAGTCGAACGGTGGATACTCTGAAGACTGAGATCGCCGAGTTGGAGCAGGCGCTGGAGAGGCCGCTACCGCCGCCGGGAGACACTCCTCAATCCAAATCTGCCCATGATCGTGCAAAGAAGGCACAGGCTAAGGCCAAAGCGGCTCTCGCGAAAAAGAAGGAAGTGCTGGCAGGAAAAGAGGCAGAGAAAGAACAATGGACTCCGGAAGCCTTTGCCAAGCTATCAGAGAGAGATCGCAACCTGTTTGAAAAGGCCTTTGTGATCAATAAGGACGATCCTGATTTTCGTTCTCTGGTGACGCTGAGTTATGAGTCCGACGGTCAAAAGCGTGAAGTGCAGATTCCGAAAGGAGATATTTTTCATCAGTTTCGTAAAGATGTGAGCGACGGGAAACTTCCATCGGTGTCTTGGATTGTTGGGCCGGGGAACTTCTCGGATCACCCATCCTCCCCTTGGTATGGAAGTTGGTATGTCTCTGAGGTAATCGACATCCTGACCAAGAATCCAGAAGTCTGGAAGAAAACGGTCTTTATTCTCACCTACGATGAGAACGACGGCTATTTTGATCACATTCCGCCGTATGTCGCTCCCGATCCCAAGCGTCCGGAGACGGGCAAGTGCTCGCCGGGGATCGATTCTGGAGCCGAGTATATCCGGATCGAGAACGAGATTCGGGATGGACTCCCCGAGAAATCAGCTCGCAGCGGTGGCATCGGTCTAGGCTATCGGGTTCCGATGATCATTGCCTCACCTTGGTCGAGAGGTGGGCGCGTGTGTTCCCAGGTTTTTGATCACACTTCAGTGATTCGCTTTGTTCAGGACTGGCTGGAAAAGAGCAAGGGAAAACAAGTGAAAGGCGATCATATTACGCCATGGCGGAAAACGGTCTGTGGCGATCTGACAGCGGCCTTCCGTCCCTTCGATCCTGAAGGCAGCACGCAGCTTTCACCGCTGGAGAGAGAACCTTTCATCAAAGGCATCTACGACGCTCAGTTCAAGCCGATCCCGACCAACTGGCAGTCGCTGACTCGGGAGCAGATCACAGAGACTTCGAAAGACCCGCTCGGATCGCCTCTTCTTCCGAAGCAGGAGCCGGGTGTTAAGCCGTCGTGTGCGCTGCCGTATCAGCTCTATGGAGATGTTCGACTCAGCAAGGATGAAAAAAATCTGACACTGCAGATGGAAGCGCGGAATGAAATCTTCGGCGACCGATCTGCTGGATCGCCTTTCAATCTGTATCTACCGGGGAAGCATCCGGTCTCGGCTCCGGATGGAAAGGGGACGATCCAGGATTATGTCGGCAGTCGGACATATGCTGTCGTCGCTGGAGGCAAGTTGGAGGACAGCTTTCCCCTCAGCTACTTCGAGAATGGCCGCTATCATCTGCGACTCCACGGACCGAATGGGTTCTATCGCGAGCATCAGGGAGGAGAGGACGATCCGAAACTGAGGATTCAATGCGATTATCAGCGCGTGAAAGGTGCTCTGAGCAAGGCGACAGGCCACGTCGTGCTGAATCTGGAGAATACTTCTTCCGAGGCAGTGGAGATCACCATCGCCGATCAGTCCTATGGGGCTGCGCCGATCACTCGATCTCTCGTCGCCGGGGAGAAGGCGAGCTTGATCGTCGATACCAGTGCGGTTCAGGGATGGTATGATTTCACCCTATCGGTCAAAGGCTTTGATCGCTTCGCTCGAAGGTTCTCTGGGCGCGTGGAAACTGGGGCTGACAGCATCAGTGATCCCCTCATGGGGCGTGTTGTTTGAGATGACGCACTGCGTGCGCGGTGCCTTCCCGCGCGGATTGCGAGTCTTCGGACGAGTGATCCGAGGGGGCCTTAGTACAACTCGAAGTCGATCAGCTCATCTCCGATTTCCGGCTTTATCGCCGTATCGCTATTGGCGTTTTTTGTAATCAAGGTAGCGATCGACTGACCTTGATCCACCTGATTTACCTTCACCCAGCCGAGAACTTCCGTACCCCGACGGACAGCGAAGCGCTGATCGACTTTCACGAGCTCATCGGCTCCGGCATCGAAAGTGACGACTCCCCACTCGGGATCATAACTGAGCACCTTCCCGATCGATGGAGCTCTTTTGATTTGCTCCCGTTGACGATTCAACTGAGCTTCCATCTGAGGGTTTCCACCCGGAGGATTGTTTACGGCATCTCGCAGGAAGTCAGGAAGATCAGGTGTAATTTCCGTGGTGCCGGCTCCCGGTGTCGGAGTTGCTCCCATACCATTGCCAGCCACTTCGTTCATTCTCTGCTCCGTCGCCTGTCCCGCTTTTTTCGCAGCTTCGAGAGAATTTCTCATGCTCGCGATCTCAGGATCCTCGGGCCGTGGTAGGTTTTTCTCCACATCAGGAGAAGCTGCTACCGGTGGCAATGTTGATGGTGCCGCGCCAGGATTTGGATTGGGCTGGGTTTGAGGCGCCGAAGGATTGGCGTTGGGAGCAACCGTGCTCAGATAGACCGGATTCCCCTGTGCATCGTAGAGTACGGTTCCGGTGGTGGAGGCGCTCGTACCTGGTGCAGTCGGAGCTGCAGGGGGGGTGGCGGGAGCACCCGCGTTTTCGACAGGTAGTCCTAAGGATTTTTTGAGTGCGAGCTCCTTCTCCGTATATTCCTTCTCCAAGGAGGATTTTACGTAGTCGCGATAACTCAATCCCCCAATGACGAGCAGCAGTAGCCCCGCCACACTCAGGGCGATCATGGGGGCGCGACTATGCGTCTGATGCAAGCTGATGTCATCTGGGTCGATCATAATTCGATGGATACGAAGATTAGATATTGTAACATATTCTTCCCAGATACGACAATCTTCGGCTTCAGAAATCGCACCGTCTTTGCACAGACGAGAGTCCGGTCTGGGTCAAAAAGTCCTGAAGTACACACGCTCGATAGTTCGATTCAGCTAGGCGCAGTATCGCCCTAGGTGGCAGACTGCCATAGCGGACGACGGAGAAGGGCGATCTCTGCGACGATACGCAGCCAGTCGTCTGCCAATCGGTGGGGTAAACGAAAATTCCGTGAGAGAATAATCCCTGCGGTGTCCAACTCAGCCTTCTTTTCGTGGATGTGGAGGATATTGGCTGAAAAGAATTTGCCGCTTTATCGAGCGATTCTCCGGTTTCATAAAGCATTCGGTAGGAATCCGGGAGAGAGACGAAACTGATCTTCGCGATCCCGTTACGATGACGGAACATGAGTCCATGAGCATCCGCGTCCAAGACGGATATATCATGATAGACTTGACCAGTTTTGGTCGTCAGACTCTCGTGATCATACCCGCCATCCTGAGCACTTAGGGGAAGAGCGATCAAAGCGAGACTGCAATAAATCGTAACTTTGAGAAAATTCATACAATCGGGAATCATGAATGGGAAACCGCGTTCAGTCCACTAGGAAATCAGATTTTCTAGCGACTGAATCGGGAGATGTAGGTTCTGAGGAATTAATGCGCCGCTGCGCAGAAAAGAGCCTCAAATTCCTTGCATGAAGCTGCTATCCTCGTTTTTGTTCGAAAATCCATGACTCGATCATCTCGCCCTATTCTGCACTTTCTTCCTTTGATGGAAGTGCTGTTCCTAATTCCCCTGTCCTGCGGGATCGCCGGGGCGGCAGTGATCCATGTTCCCGCCCAGTTCAGCACGATTCAGGAAGCCGTGGACGTGGCTCAAGTGGGCGATGATATCGAGCTCGATGCCAATTATTATAGCGAGGACGTGACGGTGACCAAAGAAGTCACCATCCGTGGAGCCAATGCCGACATCTCGGCTGGAAGCCACTCTGGAAAGCGAGGTGGGGAATCGTTGATCGAGAACAGTTGTTTTGTGATCACCGCATCGAATGTCGTGATCGAGGGATTGCTCTTCCGGGGTGGATCGGAGTTCTTACAGAACGATGGGAAGCATGCCATCGTAGTGAGTGCGGCGGGCGTCTGTATTCAAAACTCGATCTTTGAGAACGTCGTTGGTGAGCAATCTTCTGCGATTCTGGCAAAGGCGAATCAGTCGGACGATCTGCTCGTCGAGGGATGTTCGCTGCGCGGAAATACCTGTGCTCTGCGACTGGAGCAATCCAGAGGTGGTACCATAAGGGGGAATCGGATCGAAGCGGACAAGGTCGGCGTGCTCGGAATCGAGATGGAGAATGTGAGTGATCTCGGTGTAGCAGAGAATTGCTTCGCTGGCCATTCCCGCGCTGCATGGGTGATTCGTAAGGCAGGATCAGGAATTGTCGCTCAGAGAAACCAGTTCGAAGGGGATCACTTGGCACTGATCCACGAAGGAGGAGAAGTGGTCGATCTCAGGAACTGTTGCTGGGGAGATCGCCAGGGGCCGAAGGGAAAAATCAGGGGGACAGGTGAAACCTTATCTTCTCCTTGGTCGGAACATGCACTGTTTTCGGACTCTCAGACTCAGGATTAGTAATTTTCTCTCCGATTTTCCTATTCATAACGAAGTGCATCGATGGGGTCCAGTGCTGCGGCTCGTCGTGCGGGCATGAAGCCGAAGAGAATCCCGATGGCTGCCGAGAAGAGAAAGGCGATCAGATTGATCGGTGCGTTGAAGGTGAAGGAAACGCCTACGGTTTTCACCAACGCATGACAGAGGCCATAGGCTAGTGCGATCCCGGACAGGCCTCCGACGCAGGAGAGTGTCACTGCTTCGACGAGAAATTGAAGCAGTACCTCATGAGCGCGGGCACCGATGGCCAGTCGGATTCCAATCTCGCGTGTTCGTTCGGTCACGGACACCAGCATGATGTTCATGATTCCGATCCCTCCGACTAGCAGCGATACGCCTGCCACAGCACCGAGCAACGAGGTCATCACCCGGGTGGATGAACTCATCGTCTCCGCGAGTTGCTGCGAATCGAAGACGTTGAAATTATCGTTCTCGTTACTCACGATATTTCGCCTCTCTCGCATGAGAGATGAGACGTCGGCGACAATGTTGATCCCTGGATAGCCTTCTTCTCCCGAGATCATCACCTGTGTAACATACCGCTCCTTCTGGAGGCCGGTCTGGCGCTGGATGAGGGTGGTATACGGGACGATAATATTATCATCCAGATCCGATCCGAATCCGCTCTGTCCTTTGACTGCGGTGACGCCGATCACCTGAGCATTGAATTTTCCGATCCGGATCAGTTCTCCGATGGGATTCATCCCTTCTCCGAACAATTCCCGCCGCACCGTCTCTCCGATCACAGCGACGGTCGCTCCATCGGTCACTTCTTTTTCGTTGAAAAAGCGACCGAGACTCAGTTCCCAGTTCGCGATAGAAAAATAGTGTGTCGTCGTGCCCTGGATACTGGTACTACGATCCGATTCCTTGTAAACGACTCGAACTGTGGTGCCGACGATGGGAGCGATGTCTCGAATGCCTGGCACCTGGTAGCGGATCGCATCCACGTCACGGAGCGTGAACTTCGGTGCATTCCGTGACATCCAGCTCTCGCCAGGACGCAGAACTAGCAAATTCGATCCAATTTTCGAAATTTGCGCTCGGATCGATTCCGTCGCCGCCTGCCCCAGTGTGACCATCGTAATCACCGCTCCGACACCTATTACGATACCGATCACTGTCAGAAACGAACGCATGAGATTGCGGCGAATCTCGCGAACGGCAATGAGTAGGGCGTTGAGAAGCATCGAATATTCAGGAAGCTACAAAAGATAAAAAACAGTGACAAAAAGTGTAGTTACGGAAATCAGGAAGTCTCTGGCGTGAAAAATCTCTTGTCACTGAGTCGGGCCTGATCTGCGCATTATCGGATCCGTCGCTGTTGAATGTTCAGAATTTTCCGGGGCAGCTTATTTATCGTTGAATAATCTCCTCCAATCCTCCACACTCCCCTGCGATGAGACGGGCGCGAATTAGAGGCGAGGGTATTGGCTCCGACCACTGCATCTCCCGTGTGATGGACAGGCAATTCCTCTTCCGCGATGGGGAGACGACGGTCTTGGATGCCTCATATTAGACGCGTTCTCTCTTCTGAACTGATTTGATTTAATGGCGAGGATTCTGGTAGCGGTGTCTGGTGGGGTGGACTCCAGTGTGGCGGCGGCGCTTCTGCTGGAGCAGGGGCACGAGGTGGTCGGTGCATACATGAAAAACTGGACGAACGAGGACGACTTGCCTGGCGATTGCCCTTGGGAGCAGGATATCATCGACGCCCGTGCGGTTTGTGATTTTCTCGGGATTGAGTTTCGCATTTTATCCCTGATGGAGGAATATCGACAGCGAGTCGTTGACTATCTGCTGTCAGGCTACCGTGAGGGGATTACGCCGAATCCGGATACTATGTGCAATCGGGAGATGAAGTTCGGCATCTTTCGCGAATTCGCTGCGGATCAGGGCTTTGACTTCATCGCGACTGGCCACTATGCACGTCGTGTGGAACGCTCGGATGGTGCTGTCGATGTCCTGCGCGGGATGCCGGATAAGGATCAGACGTACTTTCTCTCTTTGCTGAGGCAGGAGCAAGTCCGACCGGCGCTGTTTCCCATCGGTGAGATGACGAAGGCGGAGGTGCGCAAAAAGGCGACAGAGCTACGGATCCCGGTCGCAGAAAAAAAAGACAGTCAGGGGATCTGTTTTATCGGTCAGATTCGAATGACGGATTTTCTTGCCCATTACATTCCGGATCAGCCGGGAAATATCGTCAATCCAGAGGGAAAAGTTCTCGGTCGCCACCGAGGGCTGCATCTGCATACACTCGGCCAGCGGAAGGGGTTAGGGGTTCCCTCGAATACTTTCGGTAAGGCCTATGTCGTAGTGGCGAAGCGATTCGAGAGCAACGAGTTGGTGGTGGCTTTTGACGAACCGAATGCGCCAGATCTCTATGCCACACGCTGTCGGGTGGGGAGTATCAGTGCGATTCGCGATCCGCTCTTTTTGAAAAAGCGTGCTCTTCTGGCCCAGCCACGTTATCGCGCTCCTGCGGTTTCGGTGGAGGTCGAGCCGATTGATGAGACGACTGCGCTTTTGAGCTTCTCCACTCCACAGCGTGCCCTCGTTCCTGGTCAGGTCTGTGCCTTCTATGAAGGAAACTGCCTGCTGGGCGGGGGAGTCTTCGAGCAGATTTTCTCCTGAGAGATCAGAAGGAGTCAGTGATCAACTCGATATAGCGCGAGCCGCTGGGAGAAAGAGTAGCAGTGCTTCCGGTGCCAGAGAGTCTCTGCACGGTATAGTCAGCATGATTTCCGGATGTCGGTTTCACGTAGCTAACAACGGGAGCAGAGACGGATTGCGACAGGGCGCGAATGGCGAGAGGCACTCCGAGAGCGTCGAAAGAGAATTCCCAGCTCTTCGGTTCCGGCACCTGATCCTGTCCCTGGACCAGCCAGGGATAGCGACGGAGGAAGGCCATGTGTTCGTGAGCAGGAACGATCACCTTGTAATAGGGTTCAGAACGGGATAGGAATTGGGAGATCGCGATCTTCTGATCGGCGTGATGAGCGAGAAACAGTTGGGCGATATCCAGTCCGGTCAGATTCATCCCATTATAGATTCCGTGATGATTTTTCGTGGTGAAATGCTTGTCATACCAGAACGCAAAGCGATCACTGAGGATGAAGTTTAATTCCACATGGACGTGTGATCGCTCGCGATTGATTCCATCACCCGTATGCCCCAGTTGACCGATTTTTTCACCGGCAGCTACGCTCTGTCCATCAGAGACGTGCGCTGCGGACAGGTGGGCATAGAGAGAGAGGAATGGGCCTTCGCCCCAGTCGTGGTGGATGACGATATAGCGTCCGTAGTTGCTCAGATTGGCTGCTGGCGTCACATGAACGACCGTACCTGCGGCGATCGCACGCACTTCGTCGAGTGGCTCCCCGGCTGCATCGCGTCTCAGAGGAAGAACATCCATTCCTTCGTGGAATCGAGTCGAGATTACGCCTTCCGGAGTGCGCTTCTGATTCCGCACTAGTCCATAGCCACCGCCGCTCCATGGCCGTGATTCCTCTCCTTCGAAGTTCCGATACACGTACATATAGAACTTCGACGGATCGGAGAAGATCGCATCATTGTCCGTAGGAAGTACGAGCCCGAGAGGAGACGAGAACGCGAAACAGGACGTGAAGAGGGTAAGAAGAAAAAACAGTGAGAAAAGAAAACGAGAAACCATGGAGAGAGAAAAATCACCTGACCCGTGGCGGGTCGTGGGCGGATCGAGTTAGCTCATCGCGGAAGATCGAACTGAGGGCCGGTCTTCGGCTTGTAGTCATCGACGTGAGGGAACCGTTTGCGAAATTCCTGCAGGTGGCGCTGTTGCAGTCCACTCCAGACGACCACGACCCCATCATCGATCGGACGGTCGATCAGTACGGCGGCTAGGGGGGCGTCAGAACAGCGGATGCCGATCAATTTTCCCTGATGGGTCAGTGTCAGTGCCTTGAGTTCTGTGGCTGCATGCTCTTTCAGTCGAAACGCGGCCCCGTATGTGACTCCATCGGCCGCTGTGAATGGGTAAAACCACGCGATATCCCGATCTGTAAAGGAAGGCAGCTTGCTGAAGTAGTATTGTCTGTGTTCTGTCCCGAGCTTGAGCGGGACTACCATTTTCGGATTGTCCGTCTCGTCTCCTTCGACGTGCATGGAGATTATGGCAAGCTTAGAACGAGCACCCGAGCCCTCTCCGCTGACGACAGCGAAGAGGAGAAACAGGGTCAGAGGGGCAAGGCGAAAACGCATAATGCGAAGATAAGCGAATTTCTGGGGAAAAGGCAAGCATCAGTCGTTCGGCATGAAGGGAGCATTTCATCTGGCTGGAGTGGTCATTGAATGGGGAGGGCTTCATCAGAATAGCCCGGACTCATCCACTCACTTGCAAAGCGGGTACCACATCTTAGAGTGATCGTCCGGCGTGTATTGTCCGGCTGAGATGGATTTGATCTACCTGATTCTGGCGACTCTGACCTTCGGCGGTGGCTTTGCCCTCGCCGTGGCCTCTCTGCGTCGAGAAGAAGGGAGAAGGCATGGCTTAGGGATTCCGCTGGCCGTGGTGGGGCTGGTATTCCAGTTGCTGTTTCTTCGCGAACGCGGGGCACTGCATGGACGCTGTCCGATTACGAGTGGGGCGGAGGTGTTAGTTTTCGTAAGTTGGAGCATCGTGGTGTTTTATCTCATCCTCGGGCGGGCCTTTCGGCTATCGCTGCTGGGGCTGTTTTCGATGCCCATTGTGTTTTTACTACAGGTGATCGCCATCGCGCTCCTGCTGTTTTCTGATCCCGGTGCTCGCCCTCCAGCGAGGCTGGATGTCTGGCTGGAAATGCATGCATCCACTTCATTGCTCGCCTACGGAGCCTTCGGGCTCGCGGGAATTGCCGGGGTCATGTATTTGGTGCAGGACAGGCAACTGAAGAGCCGGCAGTTGGGGCGGCTCTTTTATTCCATGCCTCCGATCCGCTATCTCATGAGCGCGCTGGAGCGCTTGCTCTGGATCGGATCGCTGCTCTTGACGGTGGGGATCGTTGCCGCATTCTGGATGGATGTGAGGCCAAATGCGACGCACCTTTTCATCTACAGTTTCGTCTGGCTGGTATATATTGCGCTGATCATCGTGCATGCACTGCGGCGGCTCGTGTCTCGGCGCTTCGCTCTGTATGTGATCGGGGCTTTTGTGATCGCTCTGGTGTCTCTGTCGGCTCTCTCACTCTGATTCAACACAACGATTTCCTCTCCGTGTCTATTTTCTGTATTGGCGTGAATTACAAGACTACCCGGATCGAAGCCCGGGAGCGTCTCGCCATCTCGGAGCATTCTGTCCCGGCTCATCTGGGCACAATTTGCAATCTGAAGGGAGTAAATGAGGCCGTGGTGCTCTCGACCTGCAATCGAGTGGAAATTTATGGAGGAGGCGAGGATCCTGTCGTCGCTCTTGATTCGCTCAAAGCCTATCTCGAAAGCTATTTTCAGGTCCGGTCCGGAGAGGTTGATTTTTACCGCCACCAGCAGGAGGCGGCAGCGAATCATCTCTTCGAAGTCGCAGGCGGGCTTGATTCCATGGTCTTGGGCGAGACAGAGATTTTCGGTCAGGTGAAAAAGGCCTACATGATCGCGCAAAAGGTGGGTAGTACGGCGCGACAGATGAACAAGCTCTTCCAGCAGTCTTTTACCGTAGGGAAATTAGTGCGCTCGAATACTAGCATTCAGCAGGGGTCTACCTCAGTTGGCTCGGCGGCGGTGGATCTAGCGGAGAAGATTTTCGGTAGTCTGGAGGGATGCAGCGTGATGATCATCGGTGCCGGAGAGATGAGCCGAGTCACGGCCCAGAGCCTAGTATCTCGGGGGGCACGGAGCATCATCGTATCCAATCGTAGCTATGACAAGGCGGCGGAATTAGCGGCAGAGCTGAATGGCGAGGCCGTGCGCTTCGATGACTGGGAAAGTAAGCTCGACTTCGTGGACATCGTGATCTCTTCGACTGCCGCACCGCATACGGTGGTTCAGGCTTTCCCGATCCGTCGAGCGATGGCTAGACGACGGGGACGCTCTCTCTTTCTGATCGATATCGCCGTGCCTCGGGATATCGAGGACGGAGTCAATGTGCTTGATAATGTGTATCTGTATAACATCGACCAGCTTCAGCAGATCGCGTCTGAAGGGAAGGCACGGCGCGAGCGTCAGTTGGTGATTTGTCGCGATGTCATCGCCGCCTTTCTCCGGGAGAAAGGAATCGATGCACTGGCTCCGCTTCCGCCTGATCGGGTCAGGCATCAAGATACAGAACAAAACAGGACCGATTCTCCCGGTTCTGGCCAACCTCTCACCGAACCATGACTCGCACTCTTCTCTTGGGCACTCGCGGGAGCGAGCTAGCTCTCGCTCAGGCCAACATGACACGCGATGCCCTAGCTGCTGCTGGAGTCGATAGCGCAATCCACGTCATCCACACCAGCGGTGATAAGCGTCCGGATCTGAAATTGGCCGAATTCGCTACGGATCGCTCGACTCCGGTGGACAAGGGAATTTTTACAAAAGAACTGGAGGAAGCTCTGCTACGACGAGAAATCGATTTTGCCGTTCACAGTTTGAAGGATGTACCTACGGAACTGGCTCCAGAGTTCGAAATCTGTACCACCCTGCCTCGGGCAGACACGGCGGATGTGTTGCTGACGATGGAACAGGGTCTAGTCGGGGACCTAAGCCTGTTGAATGGCAAGACGGTGGCGACCAGCTCTGTACGCCGAGCCCGACAATTGCGTTGGCTTTGCCCGGGCGTTACGACTGTCGATATTCGAGGCAACGTGCCCACGCGCCTACGCAAGCTGATTGCGCATGCGGCGGAGGGTGACTGGCAGGGGATTTTGCTGGCTCGAGCAGGTCTTGAGAGACTGGGATACTATCGACCGGGTTCGAATTCATTTGAGTTTGAAGACTCCACGGTCTGGGTGGATGAACTGGACCAGAGACAATTTCTCCCTGCAGCGGGGCAAGGAGCTGTGGCGATGGAGATTCTGCGGGAAAATTCCGAGGCTCGGGAGGCGCTCGCACGAATCAATCACGCTCCGACCTTCGTGCGAGTTCAGGCGGAACGCGCCTACCTAGCCGCACTGAAGGCGGGATGTCAGACTCCGGTGGGAGCGCTTACTTGGTTTGAGGACGACGGTGCGACCTTGGCGATGGCGGTAAGGGTCTTCGACGAGGATGAACCCGATGCCGAGCCTTTTTCTGCCGAAGTGCGTGGCCTTGCTTCTCATCCTGAGGCACTGGCGGAGCAGTTGATGAAACTCCGAAAAACTGAATTTTCCTGATGATGACGAAAAAGACTGGCATCTGCTATCTTGTCGGCGCGGGCCCTGGTGACCCAGGGCTGATGACGCTGCGTGGGAAGGAATGCATCGAGCAGGCGGATGTGATCGTCTATGACTATCTGTCAAATCCCGCCTTCCTCCAATGGGCCAAGCCTGAGGCAGAAAAAATCTATGCTGGAAAAAAATCGCGAGATCATACGATTCCCCAGGGCGGGATCAATCAACTCCTGATCGAGAAGGCAAAAGAGGGGAAAATCGTGACGCGACTCAAAGGTGGCGACCCTCTCATCTTCGGACGAGGTGGGGAGGAAGCCGAGGAATTGGTCGAGGCCGGAATTCCTTTCGAAATCGTGCCAGGAATCAGCTCTTCCATCGCTGGCCCTGCCTACGCTGGCATCCCGGTGACGCATCGAGATCACTGCACCCAACTCACGATTTTCACAGGACACGAGGACCCCACGAAAGAAGAATCTACGCTGGATTACCGCCAGATCGCGAGCACACCCGGCACGAAGGTCATGCTGATGGGTGTCGAGCGGCTGCCTGTAGTCACAGCCTCTCTGATGGAGGAAGGAGCCGATCCCGATCTGCCCGTAGCCATGGTGCGATGGGCCACCACCGGGCGGCAGAGGACCATCGTAGGCACCCTCGCGACCATCGCTGAGATCGCGCAGAGGGAGGATTTTCAGGCTCCCGCTGTAGCAATTTTCGGGACTGTGGTGAACTGTCGAGAAAAGCTCTCGTGGTTCGAAAGCCGGCCACTTCTCGGCAAGCGCGTAGTCGTGACTCGGACTCGGGCACAGGCGAGCGGACTCAGTCGGCAACTGCGGACATTGGGAGCGGACGTGATGGAGATCCCCACCATTCGGATCGAGCAGTCCCAAGGCGAAAATCTTCGTGAATTCGCGAGCATGGTCGTAGATGCCCACACATACGACTGGATCATCTTCACCAGTCCGAATGCGGTCGATTTTTTCTTTTCTGCCTTTTACAAATTGCGATCTGATGCTCGTGAAATCGGTGGAGTTCGTATCGCTGCCGTCGGACCTGGCACTGCTGCGAAGCTGAAAGAATATCACATGGCCACCGATCTGATGCCGAAGAAGCACGTCGCAGAGGCTCTGGCTGAGGCCTTTCTGGAAGAGATCGGTTCGGTGGAAAATACTACCATGCTCTGGGTTCGAGCGGAAGGCGCACGTGATGTCCTCGCGGAATCACTCAACAAGGCAGGAGCGATCCTCGATGAAGCGATCGCTTACCGTACGGTGCCTGAGACGAGTGATCCGACCGGGGCGGTGGCACGATTCCGAGAGGAGGGGGCGGACATTATCACCTTCACCAGTGCATCGACGCTGGAGTGCTTTCTCGATCTAGGACTTTCGATCCCGGAAGAATGTCAGATCGCTAGCATCGGCCCGATCACCTCAGCAGCGATTCGGGAAAATGGTTATGAGCCGGCTGTCGAAGCTGATTCTCACGACATTCCGGGGCTGGTCGATGCCGTGGTTTCGCTTGTGCGAGATTCAGAGTGAGGGGCTTTCTTTCGGGTGGGCGGGAGAATTAATCCCGTGAAAAAGATCAGACCGAAGAGAGCGAAAAATGTGAACGGCGGCGTCCACGCCAGAGTCGAGGAAAAAATTAGCACCTGAGCGGCGAAAAAGGCCAGCCCTGCGATCAGAAAGGTCGAGAGAAAGCGTCGCCTAGGCAGGTGAAAGAGCATCATGGCGATCAGCACGGTAATCGCCACTCCCAGCCAGCGCCACCATTGCGGCCACCAGTGCAGGTAGCGCCCGCTCTGGATCGTGGCGATGGCGCGTGCCAGAAGGCCAGTTTCTGAGAGAATTTCACCCGTCTTTGTCGTGATTCGCCGATCCGCAGTCCGATCAAAACCGATCAGAATCAGATTCTCTCGCAGAGATTCGAAGCGCGGCTGCAAATGAGAGAGAAGACGCTTTGCTACCTCGTCATCCTCTGTCCCGGTGTAGGCGAGCTCATCCACCGTGAGGTTGCAGTATCGGTCGACTTCTCGTATCGCGCCGCCGGTATCCGGCTGGGCGTGAAGGATCGTCTGGCCTTCAAAGCCAGTATATGGGGGAATCTCAAAGCTGCCGTCTTCGCTTACAGGGATCGTGTAGGTCTCGCCGACTTCGATTCGCGAGCGCGATCCGTTCACCCTGAGCCGAATTTTCTCCAGTGCTACATTGGCCTGCTCCGCCACCGCAGCTAGCACGAGAGATGGCACCACTTGATCTCCCTGTCGAGCCACTAGTGGGATGTGGAGAGAACCATCCGCACTCGAGGGAGAGGTGGAACGGATGCTCTTGAACACCGGGATCCCATTGGCTAGAATCTGTGGATCGGGAGAGAGCACGGTACGCGTGAAGACGGGTAGATGGGAGAGATCGCCTTCCGTCTGGATGCTCGGATAGACGGGTTCTTGCGCCCCTTCTTTTTCAACGTTTGTTTGGTCATCGATCACAGTCGTGCCGATCAGCAGGCGGGGCAGTTTCATTGCCGCATCCCTGAGTGGGGCGATGTCCGTGCGATTCAGCGGCAGAGAATCATCGAATTCTGGTTCTGGAGTAAAGGCTACGGCGCGAGGAGCGAACTTCGCCAGAAAGGCGAAAATCGTAGCATAATCCAAGCGAGATAGACGAATGTTTTGTGAATCTCTCAGTTTCTCTCCGATCACGATCGGCTCGTATCCGTCATCGATACGGATGACTGTCACGGCGGGGAGTTCCACGTCGTCCAGCGAATTTCCGATACAGAACTCCAGCCAGATCTGATTGAGAGAATCGAACTTGTGCTCGCGTTCTCCCCACGCCGCAACGATGAGGAGAATCGCTCCTAAAATGACAAAAAATGTCAGCCGTCCAGACATTCGATAGAGCAAGGATTGGCAAACAGGAATCTCACTTCTCTCCGATCCGGAAGATGTGAGCACACTTAATGCGAGGATCGAGGGATACGAAGTTCGATGAGTTTTTCCAAGTATAGGTTTCGTTGTGAAGCAGGTCTTCCACCAGGTAGTCAGTATCTGGCTTCACTCCCACGAGCTCTAGCGGGACATGGATCATAGATTCCTGACGATGATGAGGATCGAGATTGACCACCATCAGAAGAATGCTGGAGCGATCATCTGACCACTTGCAGTAGGCGAGAATCTGATCATTGTCCGCATGGACGAAGGCGATATTCGCGTAGGACTGAAGGGCGGAATTTCCCCGACGGATTTTGTTCAGTTGTGAAATGAATGCTTTGATATTCCCGGGTTGATTCCAGTCTCTGTCCTTGAGTTGGTATTTCTCGCTGTCCAGATACTCTTCGCGTCCCGGTAGCGGTTTGTTTTCACAGAGTTCGTAGCCAGAATATATGCCCCAGGACGTTGAGAGCGTCGCTGCTAGGGCTGCTCGAATTTTAAATGCGACGGGCGGTGCGTTCTGTAGATGATAGGGCAGGATGTCCGGCGTATTCGGCCAGAAATTCGCTCGATAATATTCGCGCATCGGTCCGTGCGTCAGTTCTTCCACGTATTCACGCAGTTCTTGAGAAGTTTCGCGCCAGGTAAAGTAGGTATAGCTCTGCGTAAAGCCTACTTTTCCCAATACCTGCATCATCTTGGGACGAGTGAAGGCTTCGCTGAGAAAGATCACGTCCGAATCGACTGCGTGGATTTCAGCGATCAACCATTCCCAGAAAGCGACTGGTTTCGTGTGAGGATTATCGACTCGGAAGATGCGGACTCCTTTGTCCACCCAGAACAACACGACATCACGCAATTCTGCCCAGAGTTCTCGCCAGTCATCGCAGTGAAAATCGAGCGGATAGATATCCTGATACTTTTTGGGAGGATTCTCGGCGTATTTGATCGAACCATCAGGGCGGCTGAAGAACCACTCGGGATGGTCGCTCACATAGGGGTGATCTGGTGAGCAGTTTAGTGCAAAATCCAGTGCGATCTCAATTCCATGCTCTCGTGCCTTGTTCAGCAGCCAGACGAAATCTTTCACCGTACCCAGAGCAGGCTCGACAGAGCGATGACCTCCGATCTCGGATCCGATGGCCCAAGGGGAGCCGACGTCATCCGCTTCACAGCTTACAGAGTTGTTTTTTCCCTTTCGCTGTGTCTTGCCGATGGGATGAATCGGAGGGAAATACACCACGTCAAAGCCCATCGCCGCTGCATCCTCGATCCGCGGCAGACAATCGCGAAAGGTCGAGTGGCGAGTCGCAAGTCCCTCAGCATTCCGAGGAAAAAATTCGTACCAAGCAGAAAAAAGTGCCGCCTTTGACTCGACCTGGAGCAGAATTTTCTGATCGCTCGTCGTTGCTAGTGCTCGATTGGGCCAGCGTGCGAGAAGGCTCCGTACTTCCGGAGTGTCGATCAGATCCAGAACCTCCTCTACAGGGCACTTCATCAGTTGGGTCGTCAGAGATTCGATCTTTTCCGCATCGCCTGCACATCGTTCCGATGCCGCACGAATCGCTGTTTGATTGAGAATCACGCGAGCTTCCTCGATCTCCGTCTGCAGATCCTCCTGACCACCCTCGATCCGTCGCTCGAAGTCATGGAGCCAGGAGAGAAAATCATCGGCCCAAGCCATGATGCGAATTTCATAGCGATCCGGATGATGAAATGTCAAAGGAGCGCTCCATCGATCATTATCCAGTTTCGTCATCGGCACCTCTGTCCATTTTCTTCGGTGGGCAGGGCGCCACAGGAGGATCGCCACCGTCACGTCGTGTCCTTCCTTGAAAATATCTGCTTCGATCTGGATTTGCTCCCCTGCGACGCGCTTCGTTGGGTATCGTCCTCCTTCGACGAGTGGAGAGAGATCGGAAATAACGACAGTGGGCAGTCTCTGGCCTTGAAGGATCATGAAATCAAAACAGAATCGACGGAAAGGGATTGGATGAAGAACCCTCTCAGAAGCATTTAAAAAACAGGAAGGAATGAATTCGACAAGGTAAGCGTTAGAGCACAGAAGATCAAAAGGAACCCATCGGCAGCGTTCCGTTTTTCCCGTCTGGTATCTTTGATGTCTGAGCAATGGAAAACTCGATCAGACATCTGGGTAGGATCGGTGAGACACTAGTTCCAGAGAGTCCTCATGGTTGCTGTGCCTTGGCCTTGATCCCGGCGCTCAACAGATCCGGTCGGTCAGTCGTGATCGAGTTAGCTCCGCGCTGGATCTGTTCCCAAGCGCGATCCGGATCATTGATCACCCAGAGATGGCACTCGTATCCTGCATCGTGCAGGGCTTTGATAAAATCATTATCGATCCTGGGATCATCGCGCACGTCCAGTCCGTCAGCTCCGATCTTCGCAAGTGTGGCAATCGTAGATTCCAAGGACAGCTTGAGCGCGGGATCTTTGGTGAAGCTTTTCAGCCAGTAGGCTTTCCATTCCGGGTGAAGTTTCTTGATTCGCTTGATATTGTTCGCCGTGAAGGAAATCAGAACGATCTGAGAAGGCTCTAGGCTCGACTCGGCCAGATCCTTTGCCAGCGGTTCGATGATTTCGATTTTGTCCTTGATCTCCACGAAAATCTTTTTTGCTTTCGGAATCGTAGCCAGAACCTCTTTCAAAGTCGGGGTAGGTGTATTGGTATATTTGGAGCCTTTTTTTGCCCCTTGGTCGATTTTCTTCAGATCTTCGAAGCTGTGCTCCTTAATTAGAAAATCTGTGCCGCTAGTTCGCAGAGTGTTCGCATCGTGACTGCACACGACCACGCCATCCTTGGTCAGATAAAAGTCTCCTTCGATTCCGTCTGCACCGTGCTCCCAAGCGAGGTGAAAGGCAGGGAGTGTATTTTCCGGAGCCTCAACATGCAGCCCTCGGTGGGCAATGAGAACAGGCTTTGCAGGTTCTGCACCGAAGGCTGGGGAGACACTCATCATCGCGATCAAGAGGAATACGGATTGTTTCATGGGAAAGAGCTTGAATACAATACCAGAATTGGGATCGGCATGACAGCTTTTCCAATGATCTTCCAGTTTGGAACGAGAAATATCAATTGCGATCAGAGGAATCGGACTCTCGACATTTGGCACAGTCGTATGACATGATACACTCTGATCGATGAATCCTGTTCATATCATTTTTGCTCAACGCTCTGCCATCGGTCGTTTCGGTGGTGGTTTCAAAACTATGCCTGCAGCCGATCTGGCCTTCGAAGTCGCACGAGCTGTGGTGCCCGAGGATCTAAGAACTCACGTCGATCAAGTCATCCTCGGTCAGGTTCTGCAAGCGGGATGCGGGATGAATGTGGCACGTCAGGTAGGGTGGAAGCTCGGACTGCCGGAGGCGACCCCTGCCTATACGGTGAACATGGCCTGTGGCTCTTCTCTGAAAGCCGTCGCTCTGGGAGCGAGCGAGATCAGATCGGGGGATGCGCAACTGCTACTAGCGGGCGGGGTCGAATCGATGAGTCGTGCTCCGCATTATAACTTCGACCTGCGCTGGGGAAAAAAGCTAGGCAATTCAGAGTTGGTGGATGCACTGCTCTGCGACGGTCTCAGTGATCCCATGCTCGGGATAGGCATGGGAGAAACTGCTGAGCGTATCGCCGAACGTTTTTCGATTTCCCGGATCGAACAGGATGCTTATGCTGCTCGGAGTCAGCGCCTGACGGAAGCTCATCGCGCTGATTTTACTCGCGAGATCGTTTCTATCGATGTGCGAGGGAAAACCGTCTCTTCAGATGAACATCCACGCCCCGAGACGACCGAAGAAAGCCTAGCTGGACTTTCTCCTGCGTTTCGTCCCGACGGAACGGTGACAGCAGGCAATGCCTCGGGCATCAATGACGGAGCCGCCATGGTTTTACTGGCGAGCGAGGAGGCGCGTTCGCGTTATGGATTGACATCTCGTGCGAGAATCGTGGCCAGTGCCGCGGTCGGATGCGATCCAGCGATGATGGGGCTGGGGCCAGTCGAGGCGATTCGGCGAGCTTGTGAAATCGCTGATTGGGCGCTCGAGGAGATCGATGTGATCGAGATCAACGAAGCCTTCGCAGCCCAAGTGCTCGGATGCACGCGATTGCTGAATCTCGATCCCGAGCGCATCAATACACGCGGTGGAGCGATCGCTTTGGGACACCCGATCGGAGCGAGCGGAGCACGGGTTCTCGTGACGCTACTTCACACGATGGAAGATACGAATCAGCGACGCGGCATCGCCAGCCTCTGCATCGGGGGCGGTATGGGAATCGCGATGGCGGTCGAGCGAGAAGAACGGTGAGAGAGCAAGAGTCCCGCACCTCTTGAAATCACTCAATACCCGTCGAATTCTTCGGTGCGGATGTTGTCTTCATCTGCCCCGACTTCCACTAGGAGTTGACGCATAGACTTCACCATGCCCTCCGGGCCGGCCAGATAAAAGCGCGGTGCTACGATGTCAGGAACGTGCTTGCGAATCGTGTCCGCATTTACATGCCCTTCCGTCGAGGTAATGACAGGCACGTAGGTGAAATTCGGATTTTGCGCAGCAAGCTTTTGAAGATCTTCGTGATAAGCGGCGCGTGCCTGCGTGCGGTTGGCGTAGATCAGTGTGATCTTGTGTGGCAGCTTGTCATGAGTCGCTTGAGCAATAATGCTGCGCACAGGAGTGATCCCGATTCCACCAATCAGAAATACAGCGGGAACATCCGCATTTTTATGGAGAATGAAGTCTCCCCACAGCGCTAATAGCTGAATCATCGTCCCCTCCTGGACTTCCACAGCAGCCAGCTTGAACTTGCTCGGACGCATCCGAGTCGCCATGCGCAGGGTGTCCTCATAGGGAGCGCTGACAAAGGAAAATCCGTGCTTGTTGTTGCTATCGTCCAGTCCTGTCGAGAGAGGCAGCACCATGTCGCCGAATTGGCCAGCGCGGTATTCGAAGCCAGCGGGTTTTTCAATCGTGAACTCGAGAGTGCCTTCGGCGATCTCAGTTCTCTTCAATAATTTTACGTCGTACGTCGTAGCCATAATTGTATCTTTCAATCAAATCAGGTAACTATTCAGCACCCTCGGCAAAGGGCTGGGGGGATCCGCCCAGGGCGTTGCGGATGGCCTCGATAATGCTCAGGCCTTGTTTGCGTGCCGTGGACAGATAGCTGCGTATGACGCAGAACACCTTGGCCCCGTCTTCG
>CAUJIH010000059.1 GCA_963205275.1 Verrucomicrobiota bacterium
GATCCGAAGGTCGTCTCTTGGATTCGGGACCACGACTCGGACCTCCGCCTCAGCGCCCTTTCGCTGGGCGAGGTGCTGAAGGGCGTCCATCTGCTCGATCCGGGAAATCGGCGTGACGAGATCGAGCGATGGTACCGGCGATTCGAAAGGTGGGCTGCCGGTCGGATACTTCCGCTCGACGGCCCGGTTTTTACGGAATGGGCGGTGCTCTACGCTAGCCACCAGCGTGCTGGGTGCAAGCTGCCCCTGCTGGACAGCCTTCTCGCCGCCACCGCCCTGCATCATGACCTGATCGTGGTCACCCGGAACACGAGCGACTTTCCCCCCGAAGTGGCGGTTCTCAATCCTTGGCTCCTGTGAGTCGCCCCGTCTGTTTTCGTGATCCTCTTTCACAGATGGGGCCATTTCGCGCTCTCCTTAGATCCGATTTTCCTGTATCCGTTTTCTTTCATTTGTCACGAATTCGCAGAATCAGGCTTGATTCTTGTGGCGCAATGTTGACAATCGTTCGTAGAATCTCCTGAACTTATGAAGTCGCGTCTGATCCTGTCTTTACTCCTTCTAGCATTCCTTCTTCCGGCCTCTTCTGTATTCTCTCAGGAGGGAGAAGATGCCGACGCGAACGCCCTCTCGAAGCTAGCTGAGCGTTACGTCAACGCCTACAATCAAAAGAAAATCACCGACATGCTTTCTCTCTTCACAGAGGAGGCGGAAATGATCGATGAAATCGACGGACTCTCTGCTTCGGGAATTGATCAGATCCGCGAAATTTTCGAGAAATCATTTTCACGCTATCCCGACCGAAAGATCTCACTCGAAACTATCTCTGTTCGAGAAATCGCGAAGAATCTTGTCATCGAAGAAGGAGTCGCCACATTCTCTGGCGAAGTTCCAAATGAGGAAGGAGAGTCGGTTTCCTACTCTGCGATTCTGATGAATGTGGGCGAAAGCGGCTGGAAAATCGCATCGTCACGCGAACTGAGAGTAGAGGCGGATGATGTAGCCCCCCTTGTTGAGCTCTATCCTTTGCTCGGCCACTGGATGATCCAAGGCGAGCAGATGCAGATGGATTATGAGGTAAAGCGCGGACCTTCAGATCGCTCGCTCCTCGGCCACGCTGTCGTTACGACTCCTTCCGATGGAGCGACTGAGACAGATGTGCGGATCCTTTACGACGCTGCCAATAAGCAACTTCGCATGTGGACCTTCGACGATCTCGGCGGCTTTTCTGAAGGACTTTGGCAGAAATCGAATGACGGGAGTTGGCTGATTACGTCAACTGGTGTGACCGCAGCAGGCGAGCAGATGACTCAGACGCAGGAACTTCGTTTCGAGGACAATGAGAATACCATCCTCTGGAATTCTACGCATCGCTTTCTCGACGGAGTGCCTCAACCAGATCTCAATCTCCGCATGATGCGCCGTCCCCCCGCCCCAGCCTTTCCTCTGGATCATCCAGTCGCAGAGAAAAAATCCGAATCTGCAGAATAAGCGCCTCCTTTTGTTCGTCTTGATTTATGACCATGAAAACTTCTTTCTTTTCCGCTTTGGCTCTAGCGGTAGCACTGACCTGCTCTGAGCTACCGATGCCTGTCTCTGCCCAGAGCAATCTTGCAAAACAAGCAGAGGCAAAACGTCGTCAGGCTCAGGCTGAGGCAGCACGTCGTGCCGCTGCGATGCGATCGAACCGAACAGTTCCGTCTGCACGTCCGAAGGCTTCCGTCCATCCAGCGCCAGCTCAGCGAAATCCGATGACCAGTTCTCGCCCCAACCCATCGACGCACAGATCGGCTTCAAAGCCGAATCCAGCGCGTCCCTCTGGTGGACTGGGCAGGCCAGCCACTTCTCCCACTCGTCCCACTGCTCCTGCAAAGTCAGCTCGTCCAGCCATTCAGCCTTCGAAGAAGCCAGCCGTGTCGAAGAAGCCTAGCGCACCTGCGCTCACGCCATCCCGGCCTGCCACCCCATCAAAACCATCGTCCCCTTCTTCGAACCTTGTCTCACCGGCCAGACCAGTGGCTCCCCCTGTTACTCGACCAGCCGTTCAGCCTTCGAAGCCAGCCGTCCGTCCCCCTGCACGGCCTACGATCCCGTCGAAGCCTACGGTCTCAAGTGGACTCGCTCCCAAAGTACTCCCCAAAGCTCCGACAAAGCCGAAGTTCGTACCTGGCAAGGTCACTTATCCATCGAGAGTCACCCGTCCGACTCCTAAAGTGAGGCCTTCATCCAAACACCCTTCACACTTCGCAAATCGCCAAGCCCCACGCTCGCTCAGTCAGGTGATTTCCAATAATCATCGCACGACCAATATTTCCAATGTGTCAAACGTGACGAATGTTTCCAAAGTGACCAAAGTGACGAATATCCACAATGTGAACAGCCCCCGTGTCACAACGGTCACTCCCAATCCCTATGTAAATCGGAATTGGGGGAATCAATGGCTCAACAACAGATCTGGCGTCTGGAATACCAATCGGACCATCGGACATCGACCAATCGTCATTCAGCCGAACTTCCAGCGCTCGATGAATTATGCCTATCGCCCCACTTCTTGGGGTGGACGGCCTTGGTGGTCGAGTTCTTCCTATCACAATTGGCACTATGGCAGTTGGAATTACGGATGGAACCAAAGTTGGCAGAATTATCACCGTCCAGTTCAAGTCCATCCAGGATACTCCTCCGGTTATTTACCCGGCTATCACCAAGGCTATCGCGACGGTCGCTCCTCCGCAGCTTGGGGCGTGACAGCTTGGTCTCTCGGTAGCCTCATCTACCAAATGGGATACAACAGCTACCGCAATCCATACACAGCCCCTCCGGTTCAGACACGGACGACGGTAATCAATTACACCCAGCCCATCTCCGTCGTGGCAGCGAAAGAGACACCACCTTCCGAAGAAGTCTCCCAAACGAACGAGGAAAAATCGTCAGCAGCCATCGCACGAGCAAGAGAGGATTTTCGCAGGAGCGATTATCTGTCGGCTCTCAAGGCGACTGACGAGTCCATCTCCTATACCCCCGATGACTCGACTCTGCACGAGTTTCGTGCCTTGTGCCTCTTCGCGCTTGGACGCTACGGAGATGCTGCTGGGGTCCTAAATCCGCTACTGGCATCTGGTCCAGGCTGGGACTGGGCGACGATGGCCAGCCTTTATTCTGATGTTGAGATCTATACCACACAACTACGAAAGCTCGAAGCCTATGTGGCCGGAGCGCCAGATGCTGCGGATGCTGCGTTTCTGCTCGGATACCACTACATGGTGGAGGGATATCTCACAGAAGCTTGGGCTATGTTTGACCGAGTTACGACGCTTCAGCCCGCCGATACGGTCGCTGCGCAATTGCGAAATCTTGCCCAAAGCTCTGCCCCCGATCAGGAAGAAGCGCTCACAGGCACTCCTGAACCTTTGGAAGACAAGGCGACAACGGAGGAAGATGTGACTGTCGACCCGATTGAACCATCTGACATCCAAGGCACCTGGAAAGGAGCCTCAGCCGATGGGAAACCGATCACACTCGCTCTCGGTGAGGATGGGAAGTTCTCATGGGCTTATGAAGGTTCCGCCGATGGCAAAGTTCTCTCGGGAGACTGGTCTATCGACGAAGAGGGTCGTCTCGTTCTAGAAGCGGAAGATGTGCAAATCGTTGCGGATGTTTCACTGGACGACGATACGCTTCACTTCATCCTTTCCGGTGGTCCGGTTGGGGATCCTGGACTGGAGTTTAAGAAATCCTAAGCGGTGATCTTCTCATCCCCTATTTCTCCTGCGCAATCGCCAGATGACTCATCGGAGCCCTAGAGTCATCTGGCTCCTTGTCCCGAGTATTGAATCCGCTCGCAGCGATGCGGTGAGGAAATAGCGCAGGTCCTCGAAATAGAACGGGGATAAAGCGTCCTTCGCTCAGCGATCAAACTGAGCGTCGAAGACGATATTCGAAGGGGGGAAATCGAGACGCCGAACGAACGCAGCGGATTCGGTCGCGCCAGCGATGCGATCCATGCCTCCGTCTTCCCACTCTACGGACAGCGGACCGCTGTAGCCGATGTCGTTCAGTGCGCGAATGATCGGCTCGAATTGAATTTTTCCTCGCCCAACCGACTTAAAGTCCCAGTAACGCTTGCGATTGTGAAAATCAACGTGTCCACCGAAGACTCCTGCCTCGGTGGGACGGTCCGACCATCCGACATCCTTCATGTGGACATGAAAAATGCGATCCGCAAAGCGATAGAGAAACTCGACGTAATCGACACCCTGATAGCCGAAGTGACTGGGATCGTAGTTGAAACCGAAGGCCGGATGATGATCCAGAGCCTCCAAAGCGCGTTCAGCCGAGGCGATGTCGAAGGCGATCTCCGTCGGATGAGCCTCTAGGGCGAACTTGACTCCGTTCTCTTGGAATACATCGAGAATGGGGCCGAAGCGGTCGGCGAAATCGCGAAATCCAGCATCGATCTGACCGGGCAAAACAGGCGGGAAGGAATAGATCAAGTGCCAAATGGAAGAACCTGTGAACCCATTGACCACACTCACCCCGAACTCTTTGGCTGCACGGGCCGTATTTTTCAATTCTTCGGCAGCACGCTGGCGCACACCTTCCGGATCGCCATCCCCCCACACGTAATCGGGAACGACCTGCTTGTGACGTGCATCGATATTATCACAAACAGCCTGCCCAGCGAGATGGTTAGAAATAGCGAAGCACTTCATGTCGTGCTTCGCGAGTAGTTCGCGCTTCGCCTGACAATAAGCTGCATCGGCTTTGGCAACTTCGAAGTGATCGCCCCAGCAGGCGAGTTCCACTCCATCGTAGCCCATCCCCTTCGCCGTTTGAATGATGGTTTCACAATCGAGATCAGCCCACTGGCCGGTGAAAAGTGTGACAGGTCTACCCATGATGTTTCTTTCAGATAATTGATCCGCTATGCGGTAAATGATTTGTAGAACGATCCTCGGATCGCTTCAAGAAAGAAAGCCACAATCTTTGCGCCATCTCGGACAGAAAGAGGCGAAAACGCCTTTTCGTCACAGATGCCTCCTCACGATGCGTTGATCTCAGTCAATACACTTGGATCACGCACATCCACCCAGTCTCCCGGGAGTTCCACTGCTTCGATCCTGAGTCCGTCACGGGCCTGCGCGGCGATCGCATCTGTTAGTTCGTATTCACCTCGCGGAGAAAGTGTCAGTCGAGCTGTATAGTCGAAGATGCGTGGAGAGAACTGATAAATTCCGGCGTTGTAGTAGGGACTCGTAGGCTGACCCTCGGCGGGCTTTTCGATCAGATCCGTCACCAGTCCATTCTCGATAAACACTGCTCCTCCTTTTCGCACGTCTTCGTTGATACGCACGGAGAGCTTGCCCTCCGTGTCATCGGAGAAGTTCGTGAGCAGTGCATACGAAGACTCGGGCACGAGAATATCGCCATAGGAGAGGAGGAATCGGGCCTCACCAGCGAATTCTTTCGCCAATTCGACCACGCGCCCCGTTCCGTCCTGAACGAGCTGCTCTACGTATTCGATCTCACAGCCATAGGCCTTCCCATCACCAAAGGCCTCCATGATGATCTCTTTCTTCCAGCCTACAATGATGAGGATGTGCTCGATTCCATTGGCCACGAGACCTCTCACGATAATCTCCAGAACGGGTTTTCCATGCACCAGTACCATGGGCTTCGGAAGCTCATCGGTGAGATGCCCCATTCGAGTGCCTCGACCTGCGGCAAGAATCACTGCTTTTTTGACTTGTCCCATTGAATACGAATCGATAAAAAGGGTGGAAATGAATCGGCCTTCGTATGAACGATCTTAGGACAGGCGTCCGACAAAAGCCGCCAGCCTGTCCATTGCGATCTCAATCTTGTCATACGCAGTGGCATAACAGGCCCGGACGCAGCCTTCGCCAGCGCTGCCGAAAGCATCGCCCGGAACGATCGCTACGTTCTCTTCCTGAAGGAGACGCAGAGCGAATTCTTTGCTGCTGAGTCCGAACTTTCGCACGTCAGGGAACATGTAAAAGGCACCACCGGGAGCAAAGCAGGGCAGTCCCATCTCGGCGAATCGCTTCAGCATCAGATTGCGTCGTTGGGCGTAGGCGCGGCGCATGCGCTCGACCTCGGGAGCGCCGTTGCGAAGAGCCTCAATCGCTGCCTGCTGACTCATGATGGAGGCACAGAGCATCGAATACTGGTGGATTTTCATCATTGCCTCAGTCAGTACGGCGGGAGCACAGGAGTAACCCAAGCGGAAACCAGTCATTGCGAAAGCCTTGGAGAATCCGTGTAGAAGAACAGTGCGCTCCTTCATTCCCGGCAGACTGGCGATCGATGTATGATGGCCGGGCGACATGCCATCCTCTCCGCCGTAGAGGAGTTCGCAATAAATCTCGTCACTAACTACGATCAGGTCGTAACGAATGGCGAGAGCTGCGATTTTCTCCAATTCTTCGAGTGGCTCGACGGCTCCGGTGGGATTGGTGGGAAAGTTCAGCAAAATCGCCCGGGTCTTGTCCGTAATGGCTGCCTCGACATCCTCGGCCCGCAGCACGAAATTATCCTCCACCCGAGTCTGAATCGGAACAGCGACGCCGTAGGCGAGCACGACGCTCGGATTGTAGCTGACATAGCAGGGTTCGTGATAAATCACCTCATCGCCGGGATTTAGTAGAGCACGGAAGACAAGATCGAGCGCCTCCGACACTCCGACGGTAACGAGAATTTCGTTCGCTGGATTGTAGCTCACTTTGAACAAGCCCTTTACGTAGTGAGCGATTTCCTGCCGTAGGGAAAGTAGTCCGAGATTCGAGGTGTAGCTGGTCTGACCTTTCTCCAATGAATAAATCGCCGCCTCACGGATATGCCATGGAGTGGAAAAATCCGGTTCGCCGACACCGAGAGAAATTACGTCGTCCCGACCGACGACCAGCTCGAAAAAGTCGCGAATGCCCGAGCGTGGAATGCTCCGCACATGATGAGCGATGCGGTCTTGTAGAGGTTTCATAGAAGAAGAAGGAGGTGGAGACCGGGGAGAATCTGATATTTCGGGTCTCGCTAAATCAGCAAAATTTGAGAAGGATAAAACGGATGAAAAGGTAATGTGAGAGGATCTCTCTTTTTGAAAAAAGCGATCAGTTCACGGACTGACGACTAGTCGCTCGTCGTTCTCCCCTTCCCCGGCGGAGAAACCGCTTTGCTTATACACCTTCAGTTGGAAATGGGTGGCGGTGGAAAGCACGCCATCTAGGGTGCTGAGCTTCTCACTGACGAAACGCGCCACTTCGCGCAGGTCTTCACCTTCCACCCGCACCGCCAGATCGAAACCGCCGCTCATCAGATAGCAACTCGAGACCTGATCGAATCGGGCAATGCGCCGGGCGAGTCGATCGAATCCACCATCGCGCTCGGGAGTCAGTCTGACCTCGATCCAAGCGGACACATGACCGCGCTCTGCGCGCTCCGGATCGACTACAGCGTGATAGCCCAGAATGGTACCGTTTTTTTCCAGATCTGTGATCGCAGCACTCACTTCCTCCTCACTTCGTCCCAATCTCTCCGCGAGTTGAGCAGGGGTGAGTCGAGCGTCTTTTTGTAGGATTTTTACTAATGCGTCCATCGTGATCAAAATACATTCAGCGGAATCACGTCGTCGTCTCCAAAGTGGATTCCAACAGACTTGGCCGCTGCTACGATTTCACCTTCCGGATCCACCAGCTTCAGCTTCCGCACGGCATCCTCGATTAACACGGATCCGACGTGATATTGGCGATAGCTCACCATACGTCCAAAACGCTTCTCTGCTATCAAGTTTATTGCCTCCACTCCAAATCGCGTACCCAGAACGCGATCCAGACAGGTGGGACTCCCCCCTCTCTGGAGATGCCCCAGTCGAGTGCAGCGTGTCTCTTTGCCTGTCAGTTCCGATAGCTTCTCCGCCACCACGTCTCCGATACCGCCAAGGCGGATTTCCCCGCCCTCTCGCGCCGCTCCCATCTGCTGTCCGCCGATAGGTTTCGCTCCTTCAGCTACGACGACGAGAGAACTATGGAATCCGAAGCGCTCGCGAGCGCGGATCGCATCGGCGATTTTTTCATAGGAAAACGGAATCTCAGGAATCAGAATGCAACTCGCCCCGCCCGCCATTCCTCCATAAAGAGCGATCCATCCGGCATGGCGTCCCATGACCTCCAGCACCATCACACGCCGGTGACTGTCGGCTGTCGTATGAAGGCGGTCGAGCGAATCCGTCACCACCTGCACAGCAGAATCGAATCCAAAGGTCGTCGCGGTAGCGTCGAGGTCATTATCAATCGTCTTAGGCACCCCCACGACGGGAAACCCTTCCTGCTGGAATTGCAGGGCGGTCGTCAGCGTCCCGTCGCCGCCGACGCAAATCAGTGCCGAGACTCCCAGCTTTCTCAGCGTGCGAAAGGCGTCGTCCATTAGCTCGGCAGGGATCTTCCTCACGCCTCCCTCTCCAACTTTTCCCGCGAAATGACCTTTATTGGATGTACCAAGAATGGTGCCCCCGAGTTTCAGAATTCCCTCCGTCTTCCTGAGCAATAGCTTCTTGTAATCGCCAGGAGCAAGCAGGCCCTCAAAGCCGTCACGAAAGCCGAGAACCTCCCAGCCCAAGCGCGTCGCCGCCCCAACGACGCCGTGGGTGACCGCATTCAGACCGGGGCAATCCCCTCCTCCATTAAGCAATCCAATTCTCATAAAAGCGAGAAAGAGACGCCCTTTCTGCCTGTCCGCAAGTAGCAATTCCTCATCAGAGAACAGAATCGAAATTCTATCAAAGTTTCGGACTCGTGCGGTTGAGCAATAAAACGGCTTCTCGGAAGCGATCTTCTGCACCGAGCAGAACGACGATGAGGCGGCGAGATGCTTGCGTCTCGAAAGTCGGATCACCCGAGGCCGACAGGACGAGGCAGGCACCTGCTTTTCGAGTCGTCCCAGTCTTCATTCCATCAATTCCGCGAGAACCGACGAGCTCGTTCGTGTTCTGCAGAGTTACTTGAATCGCCTTTCCTCTCCGAAAAATCGTCACGACCTGAGTCTTCTCCCGACAGTAGCGATGAAAGTTCTCCAGACGGTCGGCAAAGCACGCGAGCTTCGCGACATCCCCTGCCGTGGAGACACCCGAGCGCTCTCCTGCGTCGAGTCCGTGTGGATTAACGAAATGCGTCTGTGTCATCCCCAGTCGCTTCGCTAGATCGTTCATCCGATCCACGAAGGCAGATACTCCATTGGCAGCATTCGGTGCCAGAGCCTTTCCTACTGATTCGGCGATCACTAGGGCCGAGCGATTATCAGAGGCCATGAGGGCAGCATACAAAGCCGTATCAAGGCTAAGTTCGTCTCCCTTCAGCAAGCTCAGAGGATTCGCTCCATCCGTCATCGCTGCTTCGGGAACCTTCATCTTCCACTCCTCGGCGATCACTCCCTGAGAAGCAGCCCACTCGAGAGCGATCACCGCAGTGGCAATTTTCGTCAGGCTCGCAATCTGTCGCGGCTCATCCTCTGCTTTCGATTCAAGCACTCGCCCACTCTGCGCATCGACGACGATCAAGGACGCCGCGTGCACGACGCCCGTGATCGTCAAAAAGAATGCGAATGCCAAAAGAAATCTCATAATCCTGATAAAATTAAATGAACTTAATTATCAATCAACACCTATAAATACTGTTCGACACCACTTTTCAATCACCTGCGACAGCAGATGAGAGTTCGATTCATTCGCATCGAGAATCCGATGTCCTTCACCCGGAAGCACGTACAACTGAACGTGTTCGAAAACATTTGCCATTTCTCTTCCCAAGCTCAAAAAGCGAGAATCCTTCTCCCCAACAATCCATAAGACAGGGCGTCGAAAGGCAACGAGCGCTTCTCGCAGATTCTCCTGGCACCCCAGCGACCAGTTCTCGAAGGCAGAGGCGATGTGCTCTCGGTTCGACTCTAGAGCGAGTTGTCGCTGAAATAGTGCGGGACTCGGCGGTCCGAGGACTCCTTGCGCGTTCCAGAGAGCGAGAAACCGTTCCCATTCCCACGATCTCGCTCGGTCTGCCCAGATTTGATCAGTCGCTCTGCGTTCTCGTCGTGCTTCCGCATCCATCAATCCGGGGTGTGCAGCCAGTAGGATCGCACCGCTCCAGCGATCCGGATGCCGCGCTAAGGCGTGCAAGGCGATCCGTCCGCCCATCGAATAGCCCGCCAGAATGGGTGCTCGGAAGTCTCGTGATAATTCTCCAGCCACAGCATCGGCCATCTCCACTAGACTGTTCCCCGTGTGATCCCAAAGATTAAGTGCTCGCCCTGCCTGGAGATCAATGCCGCTCCAGTCCTCCACACTTCCCAGATTCCCGTGAAGAGCGAAGATTCCGTCTGGTGGAAAACTATGGTGAGCACTGCTCATCGCGACTGCTCCGACTCCCAGGCTCTCCAGAACTGCTCGGTGGCCGCATTGTCCGGCAATACTTCGATGACGACCGTGGGTGGCAGATCGCTCGGAAACGGCTCTCCGGCCTTCCAGGATCGATATTCGATGCCCCACATCGCAGCCCAGTGAACAAAGCGCCGAGTATGATGATTCTCAGCGATCTGTCGCTCTTTGGAAGTCAGATTCGACATCGCCGGAAGTCGCGTAAAAATACGTCCTCCCTCGTTGTTGATCACAACAATTCGACGATTCCCGCATTTGAGCTGATCGAGGAAACTCGGAGCGTTCAGATCATAAAAAGCCGTTAGGTCTCCAAAGATCCCCCATGCTTCTTCTTCTCCTTCAGAAAGGCCCAGGAAAGTCGCGATTTGTCCGTCAATACCATTTGCGCCGCGACTGGCAAAACAGCGAGGATGAGGAGGATGATCCACTGCCGAGAGGTTCCACTCGCGGATCGGCAGGCTATTCCCGAGGAAAATCAAAGCATCTTGGGGAATCCTCCGAGATAGCTCTCGCACGAGCGCTGGCTCGGAGTCCGGATGCGAGGAGAAAATCCCTTCTGTATCAGGATTCCTTTCTCCTGTCCTTTCTCCTATCGACTGGCCGTATTCTCGATTCAAGCGATCAATATCAGAGAATACAAAATCTGGCAGATCTTCGAGTACCGTCAGGATCGAATCTCGTGCGAGTCCGGTAAAGGGACGATGAGAAATCGATAGAATCCAGGTATTCTCCGCTTTGCCTCCGGCTTCTAGATCACGCCACAGGCGCAGACTGGGAACGCCTCCAATGCGGATCAGACGCTGAGGCACCTTCGGCTCACCCCGGATCAGGCGATCTAGAAAATTCGGATCCTCACGCAGTCCACTCGTCGCTTCGGCCCAGAGCGGAATTTTCAATGAGGTAACGAACGCGCTGACTGTCTCGCGCCAAGATTCCGGCAGCTCTCCCAGCACGATGAGCGAGTCTTCCCCGTTCCCACAGAACACGGAAAGGCTTTTCCAGAAGTCTGGCGCATTCTTTAAACCCTCTACCTCCTGAGCCGAACTTGTGGGAATCCTCTCTCGCTCCCAGTTCGACACCCTATCCTCGCGCTGAGGCTCTTCCAAACAGATATTGAGATGGAGCGGTGAGCGACGATTCCAGCCGTCTCGTCTCAGATTCTTCAAATCGTCTGGAGTCGCCAGATCGTGAGTCTGCGCATACACTCCGAAAATTCCGCTCTGTTCAATCGCTTGCGGAGCACCGCTGCCGCGATAGGAGCGCGGCCGATCAGCGCTGACCACGATCAGCGGAATTCCGCTGTAATAGGCTTCAATCACGGACGGAAGCAGCTCGCCCACCGCTGTCCCCGATGTGGTCACGATCGCAGCAGGTCGTCCCTCTTTTTTTGCGATTCCAAGGGCGAAAAAAGAGGCGGTACGCTCGTCGAAATGATGATAGACACGCCAGGGACTGATCTTTTCTCCCCCCAATATCGATGCCACGAGAGGCGCATTCCGCGCTCCAGCGCAAATCACGACCGCGTGGGTGTCGAGACCCGCCAGTAGTCCGAGCACTTGAGCGGACAGGCGAGCATTCGGAGTTATGTCCTCATCCACTGACATCTGATGATCATACACCTAAAAGCGATTTTACAGAATTCCTTTTCAGTGCCAGTTCTCGCCATTCCCGATCAAATCGGCTGCCTTCCACCAATCCGACGCCACTGGGCAGAGAGACCTCACGTCCGCACCAAGATACGTTACGGATCGCGACGATCGCCGTGAATCGGCCCTGGTGATAAGCTCCGAAGGGAGCGCCAAACTCGGCGGGCACGCGGAGTCGATGGCGGTATTCCAGCAACTGGCGAAGCGCCCCCTCGCCTCGAGGACTTGCGCCTAGAGCGGGCGTCGGATGGAGTTTCCGGATGAGCTGATCGTAGTCCGGTGCTCCATTCAGACGAACCCGCAGACGAGTAAGAAAGTGGACGATAGACCCGAGATCCAGAACCTCACGCTCCCCGCGCTCAACCGTCCCTATGGGTGAGAGCAACTCCTCCAGATAATCAGCTACGACTTCGTGTTCCCGAATCTCTTTCGGATCAGATGGAAATGCTCCCATCTCATGGCGTGGAGCTGTACTCGCCAGTGCCATCGTCTCCAGCACCCCATCTCGAACAGAAAATAGCAGCTCCGGAGTGGCTCCGATAATCCCACGCTCTCCTTCTCGCCAGCCGTACGCTCGCAGAGACTCGGGAGCGGCACCGACCGCCTTCACCAGCGCTGCGGGCTCCCCACGATGAAGCACGCCCCGCTCCGTCAACACTGGCACGGATTTCTTCAGACGCCCCTCGCGAATGCGAGTCAGGATTTCATCAAACACCGTGCGGACATCGTCATCTCCCAAGCCCGCCCACGCAATCTCTGGCAGAGCGGTCGAACCGTTCGCAGGAAGTAGGCAGCCTAGGTCATCAGTCTCGAAAACCCGCGAGGGCAGAATCCAAGGGGTCGTCGAACTGAGTTCAAAGTCGTTTCGATAAAACAGGCTCGACCCATCTCCCGGCGGCGACGCGAGCATACGAAACGGCCCCGAGCCACATAAATAATGCCTCGGGTGCAGTTGAATAAAAATGAAATCTTCCGCACTTCCGCTCATGAGAGCCTATTCCCCTTCTCTACCTGCGGATGGCCTCTCATGCAACTGAGAGAGATTGCAATTTCTACCTCCATCGCTAAGTTTTCTCTGGTGGTTTCATGTGACATTTGTTGAATCCTGAGCTACTAACCCCCTCACTTAGCCCTGTTCAATCGCCGATCCAACAGGGTTGAATTCTGAAAATCCGCTGCTCACTTTTCTCCCCAATGTTCCGCTTTTTGCACACTGCTGACCTGCATCTCGACAGCCCGCTGCGGGGGCTGGCTGCTCGGGTGGTTGTAGGGTCACAAGTTCTACTCGGAGCCAGTCGCAAAGCGTTCGAGAATCTCATCAGCCTCGCCATTTCAGAGAAAGTAGATTTTCTTGTCATCGCGGGCGATGTCTATGATGGCGACTGGAAAGGATACGAGACAGGGTTGTTCTTCGTGCGAGGCATGGCGCGTCTTTTGCGGGCCGGAATTCCCGTATACCTCATCTCTGGGAATCACGATGCGGCCTCTGTCATTACAAAAACGCTGGCTCTCCCGGAAAATGTGAGCGTTTTCTCTAGTCGATCCCCCAGCACGCATACGCTGGATCGCTGGCCCGTCGCCATCCACGGGATGAGCTTCCCCAGGCGAGCGGTCGATGAAAACCTAGTCCCAAAATACCCGGCCCTCGTGGATGGAAAATTCAATATCGGCCTGCTTCATACCAGTCTGGCCGGACGCGAGGGACACGACACCTACGCGCCTTGCAGCGTGGACGACCTAGTGGGCAAGGGCTACCACTATTGGGCGCTCGGCCACATCCACCAGCCCGAGATCGTCCATGAGGCTCCTTGGATCGTCTATCCCGGCAATATCCAGGGTCGCCACAGCCGCGAGACTGGCCCGCGAGGCTGTCGCATCGTGACTGTGGACGACGATCTCGCGGTCACCGACTGCGCCTGGCACTCGCTCGACATCGCGCGCTGGGAGGTGCTGACGATTGACGCTGCTGGCCTAGACGCACACGAGGCTCTCTATGATCGCATTCGCTCTTCTGTGAGCAAGGCGATCAGCGAAGCCGATGAGCGGCTCCTCGCTCTGCGTCTCGTCATCAGTGGAGTAACGGCGCTGCATGGGGCGTTGCTGAGCCATCAGGATCAGTTTGAAGCCGAGGTTCAGGCCATCCTAGAGAGCTTCGGGGGTGATCTAGTATGGTTGGAGAAAATTCGACTCAAGACGCGTCCTCTCATCGACTTGAAGGAACTCGCCGAAAGCGACGAACTGACACGCATCGTTCTGGAGGCGCAATTTGCGAATTCTTCCGCCCTATCTGATTCAGAAGCGATTGCGGCATTGCTCAAAGTGCTTCCTCCCCCCCTTTGCTCCGATCTGCAGGAAGACTGGAATGGGAGTGCCCAGACTGCGATCTACGAGGATGCTCAGGCGATCATTCTGGATCGACTCCGCACGAAAGGAGGAGAATCATGAGATTTCATCGTCTCCACATCCCCGCCTACGGAAAGTTCACGGACTTCTCCATTTCCTTTCCCAAAGGCGAGAGCGATTTCCAGCTCATCTACGGGCCGAATGAGGCAGGAAAAAGCACTCTCCTCCAGGCGATTCACGACTTTCTTTTTGGAATCCATTCTCGCAGCACTGCGAACTTCCTTCACGATTACAACGAACTCCGAATCGAGGCCGAACTGGAGGATGCCACGGGGCAGAGCTATACTTTCCGACGGCGCAAGGGGAACAAAGATACCCTGCTCGATACGTCCGAGTCGCCGGTTCCTGAACTCCTTCTGAGCGAGATCCTCGGGGGCGTCAGCGAATCCTACTTCACCAGCATGTTCGGCATGGGATCGGACGAATTGCGTGCGGGAGCCAACGATCTGCTGAGCGGCAAAGGCGATCTGGGGGGAGCACTGTTCTCCGCTCGGCTCGGCGGGACTCCGGTGGACCGGGTGATCGAAGCACTTAAAACCGAAGCAGATGCCTTGTTTTCTGGACGCAGTCGAGGTAGAATCCGCGAGGCGATTAAGCGATATAACGAGCACCAGAAAGCGAAAAAGGGGGCGTTAATCGATCCGGAGAAATGGAGGCAAGTGGAGCAAGACCTCGCCGAAGAAACCCGGCAACTAGACGCGCTCAAGACCGAGATTCGGATCAAGCAGCGCCAACGAAACTGGCTCGAGCTCTGTCGCAGTGCCCGCTCTCTGGTGAGTGAGTGGAAAGATTCCACTAGCCAACTGACAGAACTCGCTCATCTGCCAGATCTGGCATCAGGTTTCACGGCGGAAACGCGCGAGACACAGAAGAATCTGATCGCCACCGAGCGAGAGCTTCAACAGATCGAATCCCATTTGAGCCGCCTGCAGGAAGAGAGTTCCACTCTCGTTCTGCGACCCGAGATCCTTGAAGCGCAGGCACGGATCAGCGATCTCCACGCTCGGCTGGGTGGCTACCAGAAGGACTTGCAGGAAAGTCAAAAGCTGACAACTCAGACAGAGTTACAGAGGAAAGAAATTCAGTTGCGGTGTGGCGAACTCGACCTTCATGTCCCGCTGGAGGAACTTGAATCCGCGAAGCTTTCCCACGCTCAATTTCTCGAAACCACTCGTCTAGCCGGTGATTTCGAAGCGGCGCAGAAGGCGGTCGGAGACTTGGAGGCGAAGATCGAGAAAGCACGAGGCGATCTCAAGCGGCTCGCAGAGAGCAGCCCCGAATCTGACCCGGCACGACTGGACCGATTGAAGTGGCTTCTCGATCTGGCAACTGAGAAAAAGGGGATCGCCACGAATCTGCCGGAAATGGAGTCTGAGCTAAAGTCGCTCGAACGAAAAGTCCGCAGTGGACAGGCCCGGCTTTCGGATGCTCCAGAAAGTCCCGAGGCCACCAGTCTGCTTCCCGTGCCGGAAAAGGCGAGGATTCAGGAGTTTCAAAAGCAGTTTGACGATCTGAATCACCAGAAAACGGGAATCGAACTCACCATCACCGAACTCCGCAAGGAAATCCGTGCGGTCGAGGTCGCGCTCGAAACGATCGACCGTCAGGGAGAAATTCCGACGCTCGAGGACCTCGACGCCAGTCGTCAGAGACGAGACGCGCTCTGGCATAGGGTTCTGGACGCTTGGAAACAGCGGGAAGAGAACATTGCCACCGAGGAAGGAATGCCGCTCGACACCGCCTATCCCGCCTCCGTCGATGCTGCCGATGAGATCGCAGACCGGCTCCGAAGTCATGCGAACCTAGTGGCGCAAAAAGAAGAATCGCTGAGCAAGCGGAGCTTCTCGCAGCAAAAGCTCGAAGACGAGAACCAGCGGCTCGCTCAAGTCGCCGAGCAAATTCAAGCGCTCGAAAAATCTTGGCGCGAAGCCTGGCAGACTTGCCATCTCACACCCTCCTCGGCCGCTGCCATGATCGAATGGCGCGAGAACTGGGAAGAATTCTGCCGCGATTGGGAGGCGCTCCAGAATCAGCGGGATCGCCTGGAGAGTCAGCGAGCAGAAGTCCAAGGAATCTCGAAAGACCTCGCCGAAGCACTCGGCAGTCAGAGCGAAGATTTTTCCCTACTCCTGAGCGAAGCCCAGCACCTGCGCAAGCAGCTCGACGAGGCCCGAACTCGAGAAAACACTCGCCTCGACAGACTGAAAGAGAAGGAATTCGAACTCGAAGAAAGCCAGAAGCATCTTCCAGAAAAGAAAGCCGCTTTCGAAACGGCGAAAGCCGAATGGCAATCTCAGGCGCAACGCTGTTCCCTCCCGCCGGAGATCGCTCCCTCCAGCAGTATCGAGATATTGCAGGCGCGAAAGGAGCTGTTCATTGCGCATAAGGCTTGGCGCGAGAATCTCTCGAAGCTCGAGGAGCTTCGGAAAAATATCGCTTCATACCAGCAAGAGGGAATCCATCTCGCGCATTCCCTCTTGGGGATGGACGAGACGGAAATTCTGCTTTGCGAAAACGCCCTCTCCACCGCTCTGAACGCAGCCAAACAATCGGAAACAGATCGACAAAACTACGAAAGGCAAATCCGGGATTACCGCTTCCAGCTCGAAGAAATCAAACGCAGGAGAGAACACATCAAAACCGATCTCGACAGGCAGTACGCCGCCGCCGGACTCTCCGCTGACGATGCCCTCGATTCGGCTCTGGTGGAGCAGAGACTGATCGATCTCAACCGGCGGGAGACACTCACCGAGCAAGAGAGAAATCTCCGCAGCCATCTGTCCGCCATGACGGATGGAGTTCCCTTCGCTGAATTTATCGAGCGCTTTCAGGCGGAGGAGCTTATCGACTTGGATGAGGAGTTGGGAAAACTCGACGAAGAGTTAGACGAGCTCGATGCTCGACGCAACGAAGTCCAAGGCAGAATCATTGTCTTAGATGGTGACAAGAAAGCGTTCGAGAACGCTCAGGATAACGCCGCTCGGGAGGAGCAGAATGCAGACTTCGCGCTTTCCTCCGTTCGCAACGATGCCGAGCGCTACATCCGTCTGCAAGTCGCCATCACCATGCTGCACAACCAGATCGACACTTTCCGCGAACAGAATCAGGGGCCCTTCATGGAAAAAGCCAGTTTTTGGTTCTCCGAGATTACGGGAGGAGCCTTTGCTGGAATCAAACCCAGTTACAAAGACGGTGACGACCCTGTCATCGTGGGAATCCGGGCTGACCAGGTGAAGGGGAAAGGCGTGGACATTCCGGCCATGAGCGAAGGCACGCGAGATCAGCTCTACTTGGCCCTCCGCTTTGCCGGTCTGGAGATGCACCTAGAGAGACATGCGCCTGTCCCTATGATACTCGACGATCTCCTCGTCCACTTTGACGACCAGCGTTCCATCCACGCTCTGCGGGCACTTTCCAGATTGGCACGGAAATCGCAGGTACTGCTGTTCACTCACCATCGCCATATCGCGGACCTTGCTAGGGATAAACTCGGTGCTAAGGATTTCCATATGGCTGAGATCTGATTTTACCATCCCCATCCTTCGTCATCTCCTACTCTCTTTAGAGCCAGTTTACTCTGAGTCGTCTCCTTAATTTTTCTCACGAGATTGCGCGTTACGCTTCCGCTTGCACACTCCTGACACAAGCTGCATTCTCTCCCATGTGCACTCGATCACTTCTTTCCTCGATTCTCGTTCTGACAGCTCTCGCTCTCTTCCCCCACTCCGGACTCGGGGATGAGACAGGTTTTCAATCCCTCGGTCCAGCTCCCGAAGGTTCAGACGGCAACCGTCTCGCCGGCTGGAGCAATCCCTACGACTGGGGAAAGGCGGAAGTCGTGGGTGACGAAATTCATCTCACCAGCGACAAGAAATTCTTTCTCGTCACCGACGCCGAATACTCTGATTTTATCTTCGAGGGCGAAGTGAAACTTCCCGAAGGACAAGCGAACTCAGGCTTCATGTTCCGCTGTCATGTAGAACCGAACAAGGTCTATGGGTATCAGGCGGAAGTGGACGGATCGGATCGCCGCTGGTCAGGCGGCCTCTACGACGAAGGCCGCAATGGCTGGCTCTGGCCCAGCAAAACCGGACGCACCAAAGTGCCCGAGGCTCTCAAGCACGAAGAGGAATCTCAGGCCTACTTTCAAAAACCAGAAATTAGCGCTGCCCTGAAGCGGAACGATTGGAATCACTACCGCATCACCTGCAAAGGCAATCATATCAAGATCGAAGTGAATGGAATCCTGATCACCGAATACACGGACGACACAGACGCCAAGGGCCATCTGGGCATCCAACACCACGGCGAAAAAGGCCAAACCTACGCCTTCCGCAATCTCCGCATCAAGCCGCTCTGATCTTCCATGCGACTGGATCTCCCTCGCTGGTTTGACCTGCATACCCATTTTCGTCAAGGATCAGGCACGGCACACTACATCGCCGATCATCTCGCGATGGGATGTGCGGGAGTCTTGGCAATGCCGAACACCAGGCCACCTGTATCGAGAATCTCCGGTCCCACCACGGAACAGGCGTGGTCCATCGAGTCCTATCGGGCACAGCTTCTCAACGCGGGTGCCGATGCTTTCGAGCAGCTCATCGTCCCGCTCTATCTCACGCACGATACGGATGCTGACATGATCACTCGCGGAGTGTCCTCTGGACTGCTTCGCGCGGCAAAATACTATCCGCCACACGGGACGACCAATTCCGAGCACGGCGTCCCCATGACCGAGTGGATTGGTAGCGATGTGCTCCGGGCCATGGAAGACTTGGGCGTCATCCTCTGCATTCATGGCGAACAACACGGCCTGAGAGGACCGGATTATTTTGATCGCAACCAGACGGCCGAATCGCTTTTCTACACCGAGACCATGCCCCGCCTCGTGGAAAAGCACCCGACTCTGAAAATCGTCTGTGAGCACATCACTACGGCATCCGCTGCGACTTTTGTGCGGAGCGCATTTGACCACGTCGCTGCGACGATCACACCTCAGCATCTGATGTTCACCATCGGTCATCTCGTGCAGGGGCTGCGCTATCATCTCTACTGCCTGCCGCTGGTCAAATTTGACGCCGACCGCTCCGAGCTTCGAGAAGCAGTGCTCTCGGCTAGACAATCAAAATTTTTTGCAGGGACAGACAGCGCTCCTCACACAGACAAGCTGACGGAATGTGCTTGTGCCGCCGGATGCTACACCGGAGGCTGCGCCCCCCAGCTCTATGCCTCGGCCTTCGAGCAGGCCGGCGCCGATCTCAGCACAGCCACCGGGCAGGACGCATTCTCACGCTTTCTCTGTACGAACGGACCTGCCTTTTATGGTTTTCCAGCTTCCGAGAAAAGGTTCGCTCTCCGACGCGAGCCCTCACACCCCCTTCCCTTCTCCGTCGAAGGCAAGGAAGTCGTTCCCCTACCTCACGGTCTAGGCTTCGATCTCGATTGGTCTATCACCATCGACGACTGATCCGAGCTTCTTTTAGTCGGGACACCCTTCCCAAGCCCTGCCATCCGAAGAATCTCCCGCTGACAGCTAATGGCTTCGTGTAGTTCGTGGTTAAAAAGTTCAGAGACTCCGCTCCGGAACGATAAATCACCTGTCCCTGAAAATTAAGAACTCGCCAATGAAATCCATTGTGCCTATTGACAGCAAGTTGGGACTGTGGGAAGCCAGCGAAAGTGGCTCCTCCGGTTGGGATCGAACCAACGACCTAGTGGTTAACAGCCACCCGCTCTACCGCTGAGCTACAGAGGAATCTCACGAATCCGACTTTATTCCTGAATTAGCGAAATCTCGATCAAACGAAGACTCTCGCTCAGGGAGCGCCGGAAAGAGTCGTGACTGTGCCCGCTCATCAGGAAAAGATCAAGAGAAAAAGTGGAAAGAATTCTACTTTAAAAATTGGATAATTTTGAAATTCCTCTCTTGCTTGCAGAAATCCATTTTGTAGGGTTTTGTAATCTACCAAGAACTTTTGATTTTCACATATCTCCTTTTATTTCAATGAGTCCCGACAAATTCAGGAAAGCGTATTTCGACCAGTATGCTGAAGACGACGACATCTGCGACGCCTCTTGGTTCGAGGCATACTTCGAAAATTCCGTCGATTGGCTCGACGTAGTATTTCGCGCAGAAGATGAGCTGACGATCTATGGCGATCCCGAATCCGAGATCGGTGGTTTCTGGGCAGCGACTCCCGATGGTTCGGTAGAAGGTCCCTTTCCCACTCTAGAGGTCTTGGCGAATACTCTCGACTATTCGATTGATGAGATTAATGCGGGTCTCGAACAGGAATCAGATGACGATAGTTTCGGTGACGACGAGGAAGACTCAGATGAAGAGATGGATCCTGCCGATCTTGATGATGAGGACTTTGACGAAGAGGACTTTGACGAGGACTTTGACGAAGAGGATGAAGACGACGACTCTGAAGACGACGACGATTTCAGCTTCGATGATGATGGCAGGTAAGTGCGACATCAGGATGATCTCGCGAGCCTTCATCTGAACGATGAAAGGCTCGCGAAGATGATCCTGCAAAGTGGACCAGATCGTTCTCCACAGACGCCCAATGAGTGGGGACTGGTAGTGGTCCTCTCGTTTTTCTTTCTGCTATTCCTCGCTCTGGATGTAGTGCAGGATTTCACGGCTGCGAAGCTGGGAATCCCGATCTTTTTCGTCTCATGGGTATTCCTCCTAGTGATTCACGAGGCTGGCCATGCGATGATGGCTCGATTATTGAACTGGACGGTAGAGCGAGTCTGTATTGGCGCGGGAAAGGTGCGTTACGAGCGAGAAATCGCGGGAATGAAGGTTGAATTTCGGACGATTCCTCTCTCAGGCTTCGTCACCTCTCGCCCTCGCAATCTCGACTTTCCTCGGTTGAAGCAGTTTCTGATCTTCGCAGCAGGACCTGGAATCGAACTGGTGCTCGTCGCGGGGATCGTGATCCTGATCGGAAGGAAAACGATGCTGGCTCCTTCAGAGAGCCTGTCAATCATTGCTGCGCAGAGCTTCTGCATCGCTGCTCTCTACGGCGCGATCACGAATCTGATTCCTCTTCCTCACTCGACTAGTGGTGGAGTGGCTTGGTCAGATGGATTGGGGATGCTGATGTGCTGGCGTATTCCCGATGAAACATTTCGATCTTGGCTGGAAGGTGAGTCGGATCAGTCGGATCGAAAAGATTTAGAGTCGTGATATGAGTCCGTCGTTCTTGGACTCATCGCTTTTCCGCCAGAGTTGCAGCGAACATGGGCATCCAGCCCTGGAGGCGAGTTGATTCCTCGTCCCAGTCGTCTTCATAAAATCCCAGAATAGCGAATCCGGCGTCACACTGTCCCCCGATCTGCGCTTCCCAGCTATGACTGTGCTCCAAAATCTGCTGAGATTCTATGAGATCCGAGAGAGTTTCCTCGTCGCAGGAATCGACATCGGAATACGGCAGACGATGGACGACGAGTGCTTCGCCTGTCTCCTCCAGATGCGCATGATCAAAGAGAAAAAAGGCGGGATTGGTGAATCCACACAGTAGTCTCCCGCCGGGACGGAGCACGCGGTGACATTCTCGCCAGATCGGGACGAGGTCCTCGGCGAATACATTGGACACCGGGTTAAATACGAGGTCAAAGAAGCCATCCGGTAGCTCCGAGAGATCCGCCATATCTCCCTGAATTGCTTTCAGGGGAAAATGATGACGAGCGCAAGCTTCTTCGTCTTTTCCTAATTGAACGTCAGAGCCTTCAAAAGAAGCCACATCTGCTCCTGCCGCAGCAAAGACAGGCACCTGCTGCCCACCTCCACTGGCCAGAGCCAAGATGCGGACTCCGCTCAAATTCGGATAGGCCGGGAACCATCGCTCCGGAACATCACGATTCGGAGTCAGTCGAACAGACCATTTTCCTTCTTGTGCCTTCCGAATTACAGCATCTTCGAGCGGAGTGCTCCAGCGGCAACCTTCGAGAGACTGGACGTTCCAGGCATTGCGATTGTATTCAAAAAGATTCATTTTCCTCCTCCAGTGATTGATGCTCGGTGCTGTCCAATTGGAAAAGCACACGCTTCGACTTCGGGGAAACAACACTGAGATTATAGATTTCACCCTCCTGATCACTGTGATACAGCAAGCAGTCCTGAGAGGCGTCTGAAAGGTAACTCTTTCCCGTCCAAGGATTCAGCAGAGTGGGGTCGAGAAATTTACGATCCACGAGCAGCTTCACCAAATCGTGCCCGGACAAGCGTTTTCTGGGATACTCCTCGTCCGCGACATGAAGGCGCTGGAGGGCTTCCTGAACAGTCAGCAATGTCGAACGCACGCGTAATTCGAGCCTCTTCTCACGAATCGATGGGACGAGAATCATCGCCACTCCCACCAGCACGGGGATCAGAGCGATAAAACGTAGAGTGGACTTCATGTTGAAGAAATTGGAGCAAATATTACAATAGTTCAGAAGATGGGCCGCTTTAGCCAAGAATCCATTCGGCAGGCATCCAATACAGGCCACAGGCGATCATCAGGAGCACTATACCGATCCAGTCACGAGCAGAAAAATGATCCTTTCCCGCCCGTTTCCGGATGAATCCGAGCAGCCATCCGGTCGGACATGCGTATTTGCAGTAAAACATTGGGTAATAGAGCGAGACCAGCAGTCCGATCACGGCGACACTGATGGTCGCGATTCCAGCGCCTTTCAGCAGGTAGGCGTCAAACGGCTCGATCCCAGTCAAATCGATCTCCAGATGAAGGAATACCGTGATCAGGACGATCAGGAGCAGCAGAGGAGCGATCCATTGAGCCGCCCATTTCACGCTGTCAGGCATGGGGCGCTTCCAGCGAGCCGGTAGCAGCTTCATCGCCCAGCGCTGGAGATTGCCATGAGGACAGATGAACTGGCAATAAACAGGCTGGCCGCTGGCCCAAGGGAGGAGAAAGGAGGCCGTCGCGAAAATCACGATTCCCGGTAAGGTCTTCCATGGAACGCCTCCTTTGATCCATCCGATCAGCAATGACTGTGCCAACAGATCGCCCATCCACAATCCCAATCCCAGGATCGTGACCAGAGAGAAAATCCAGCGTCGGCGCTGAAAGGAGGGATTCTTCCAGAAGGCGAACAGACACCCAAAGATCAGGAAAATCATCAGGGCAAAATCTCTCCACGAAATCCTAAGCTGCCAGTCATCCTGAATTTCTCCCTGTGTCGAGGCGAGTCGATAGCTCAGACTCTCGCCCACCGCCTCGCTCGTCCGTGTCGCTCCAGAGACTCCATAGATTCCTGCTTGATGTAGATCTTTGATCGCAGCGATTTCCTCCCAGCTCTTTCCATTCCATGATTCCATGAAGAGGTAATCACTGCTGACATCCTCGACATGACTCGGAGTATCATAGCTGTGACGAATGGCGACTCCGCAGGCTTTATCATCCGCATTGAACACCATTAGCACATCACTGGGGCCGGAGTAACCGGTGATCGATTTCGAATTCGGCATGGTTCGAATTGCATAGCCGATTTGATTTCCAGTAGAATCGAGCACTTTCAAACCTCCACGCGGGCCAGGATCGACTTTCAGGCGATAGGCTTCCGGCAGGAAGGTCTTCACCTCCGAGACCGTGACAGGCCAGTCTCCTTGGACCCGCATTCGATCATGATGAGCACGAATGAGCCACGCGATCATGATCAGCACGGCGATTCGATACGCCTGGAGAAGTGCTTTTTTGATCGACATCGTCCGGAAGGAATGCTGAGCAGAAGAGGGTCGTATGGCGGAGTCAAGAGGGTCTCATCACTTCGAGGGCGGAGTCTGAGATGCACCTTTTTCTCTCGCCCGAAGTTTCGCATGGACTTGGGCCGTTTTCCCCATGTAGTGATCCATGGAATAGGATTCTGCTGCCAGTCGAATATGCTCCTCGGAGCTCTCCCTCTCTCCGCAGGCCTCATAATAAAGCCCGAGGTAGAGATGGGCATAGCAGAGCTGATTTCTCCGCGTGTCACCTGCGCCATCGATCTCTTTCTCCGCAGCTGCAAGCACCGCCGCCTCCGACCCGCGTCCAGCGAACAGATCGTATATTTGCGCCATCGGAACGCGAGTATCGCCGCTGACAGGTAGCATCGTTGCACGAGCTTTCTCAACAGAACCACCACGAGCACGGACGACACACAGAAAGTGCCATACCGCATTCTCCACATCATTCGGATTGACCTGCTGATGAAGGACGAATTGCTCGCGGCCCTTCTCAAATTCCTCTGCATAATAACAGCACAGTCCCCGCTGCCAGTGGTAGGGGGCGAGTTCAGGATCGAGAGCGATCACCGCATCGAAATCAAGCAGGCTCCCCTTGATGTCCGCAGAAAAAAATCGCTGAACACCTCGATTTTGGAGTGCCTTAATCCGCAATTCTCGAAGCGTCGGAGAATTCTCGGATTGCGATAACAGCGACTCGACGCGATCAAAATCGCCTATCTGAAATGCCTGTTCGGCCTCCTCCGCCACCGTGGACGGGGAGGCGCACAGATGAAAATCGGGAGTCGTGAGGCTCAGGATCGCAATCACCAAGGTGAGTCTCCGTCGAAACACGTCTCCCATCGAGGCAGAAAAAATGGATCAGCCTTCAAGCTTCCAGCCGTCCCGATACTGACGCTTCACCAGTTCCGCAGCATCAGGGCAGTTCGGAGAACTCAGCGTTTTGGAATCCCACTCCACTTTTTTGCCCAAATGTACAGCCAAGTTTCCAAGGAGAACTGTTTCGCTAAACGGACCCGCATAGGAGAACTTTGACTGAGTCAGATTGGGATCGCCTGCTTTGATCGCATCATAAAATTCCTTGTGAGGATCCTCGTCTCTGGCACGGGGAATGGAGGGAGCTGGTGCATTAAAGCCGTCCATCACACTTCCGGGCTTTACGATCCATGTATCCTTGCTCCGATTAAACCAGATCTTGCCATGCGTCCCGATGATAATACTGCCGTAGCCTTTGCTCTCGGTGGTATCGAGTCCTTCGGTGATCTCGATGGGCGGCACGTTGGGCTCACGGATCTTTCCTCCATCGTCCTTGTTGACCAATTGCCATTTCTCCGGATCGAAAATGGCGTCCTTGTATCCATCATACCAGACGTATTTGATCGATTTCCCGTTCTTGCCAGGAAACTGATATTCAATCGTGGACCAAGTTGGCGGAGAGATTTTTGTTTTTGCTCCACGGCCTTCAGCGCTGATCGCTGAGACACTCGTGGGAGCTGTCAAATTGGCTGCCCAGAAGCTCATGTCCATCACATGACAGGCCATATCACCTAGGGCACCTGTGCCGAAGTCCCAGTAGCCACGCCATTTGAAGGGATGAATTTTCGAACTGTAGTCGTGATGAGGTGCGGGGCCGAGCCAGAGGTCCCAGTTGAGGTAGTCCGGCACTGCTTCTTTTTCCGGCCAGTCGGGTATGGCCTGAGGCCAGATCGGGCGATTGGTCCAGGCGTGGATTTCGAGAATATCGCCGATCAGCCCGGCACGAATCAGTTCCACGACACGACGCATGTGATTCATGGCGTGCGCCTGGTTGCCCATTTGTGTCACGACCTTGGTCTTTGTGGCGAGTTCAGTCAGGTGGCGAGCCTCCGAAATACTGTGTGTCAGCGGCTTTTGACAATACACTGCACAGCCCTTGAGCATCGCTGCCGAAGCGGCGAATGCGTGAACGTGATCAGGGGTGGAAACTGTCACAGCATCGATCTTATCACCGTCTGCCGCCAGCATTTCGCGCCAGTCCTGATAGAATTTGGCATCCTTGAAACTGCTTCGGCTCTTTTCCCAACCTCCTCCCCCACCCTTGTCCGGATTCACCACATCGCAGAGATGAGTGATCTGAAATCCCGCAGCAGCGGAATTGGCGACATCGCTGGCACCCTTGCCCGAAATCCCAATTCCGGCCAAGGTAATGCGATCATTGGCTCCGAAGACACGACTGGGGACGACTTGGAACTGATAGGCGGCCGCAGCGGCAGCGATGCCTTTGACGAAATGACGACGACTCGTGGGTGTTTCCATGAATGATTGATACGTAAGAATGACAAAAAGTAGGGTACCGAAGAGCAGAACCGAGATTGCTTCAACTGCGCAAACAGGGAATTCAAAAAAAAGAGGTGCTTTCGAAATTATCGAGTCAGGGCACCTTTTTTTCGGGAATCGGGGCGAGACCTTCAGCCTTTTTTTGTTTCTCTGAATTGGTTTTACGAGAGTCTTTTTCGGAAGCTTCGGGATGATCCTGTTTTTTCATCCCCCCTGCACCCAAAAGTAATTTTTTAGCCGAGATGAGACTAGGATCGATTCGGAGAATCTCTTCGACTGTAGCGCGGCGGAGTTCACGATGCGCCTCCAATCGACGACGTCGGAGTGCTTCATCCTCCTCGTGAATCTTTCCCAGACTTTCCCGTGCTTTCAACACTGCCTCTGACTTCGCCGCATCTTTCTCCGCTTTTCGCACGCGATCCCGAATCTCAGGATCGAGGCTCTCGATCCAGCCGATCGCACGATTTTGATCCTCGAAGCGCACAACTTCATTCCCTCTACCCGCAGGCCCACGACTCCGATCCTGCATTCGGGCGATCCACTCGACAGCGCTAGGATCCATACGCCCCACGGCGGTGCGAATTGCGGACTGATAGGCTTCACTCGCTCGCTTTACTTCCTCTCGAGCATTGATAACTGATGGATCACTCCAAGCGCTGCGGAGGACCTTGCGAAGTCGCTCCTTCTCTTCGGGGCGAAGCGAATCCAACGCTGTTGCCTGCTTCCGAGCTTCGCGCTTGCTTCCATCGGAAACTTGCGCCTTGTCACTCTCCTGTGCTCTCGCCAGAATTGGCATCAAGAGGGCGATACTCAGGATGGTAAGACGAGAGAAGAAGGTGGGAAAATGATTCATCGACAGTTGAAGCGTCATGCAGTATGAACATCCTGATTCAGGAAATGTTTCTGAAATTCCGATGATAGAGTCGCTTCGCAAGTTGATCAAATTCTGATCTGCCGTGATCGTTACGTTTCTGATCGCGCTTTGTTTCTTGTTTCTCTCAGGAGCCTAATGTCCAATCGATTTCGCAACTTCCCATTTCTATCTGCGACCCTTCTCGGTGCCTTGATACTCCGTCTTTGGTTTCGGGGATTTAGTGGCTGGGGAATACTTGCTTTCTCAGTAACCTGCCTGTGGTTCTCATGGGAGCTTATCCAGTGGTTGATCCGATTCCTAGAAAGGCCAAAGGCACCTCGCTCATCTGCAGTCTCTGCTTCGCCCAGAATCTCTCATAGCCAGATTAGCGAATCATCCCCCTTGGTATCACTGGTTTATTTTTTATCAGAGCCACGACAGGTGGATGAAAGGGGAATCAGGAGATGCATTGAGGATGCCTTAAAGCGAGAAGTAGGGGCCAATGCGTGGCTAAGGAAGATCGAAGTCATACAGCCTTATCCCCATGATTTAGAAGAAAATGGGGATCGCATTTGTCATTTCTCCATACTTCTCCCGAATGGAGAATTCGCGGTTCTGGCATCCAATCAGCCTTACATGAAAAACCCCGATGTTTTCGCCAGCGAGTCAATACGGGATAAGAGACTGCGCAAGGCGGTCGAGACTCATCAGGCATGGATATCGGTAGATCTGATCGATCTTCCCAACCACCCGGAAGAGGAAGCGAAATCCTACCGAATTTTAGGTAAAATACTCGCAGCCATGGCCGGACCTGACTGTCTGGCGATCTACTGTCCAGCCATCGAAAGATGCAATGAGTTCGACCTCAGTCTACTTGAGATTTTGAAAGGTGAGAATCCGCTGAGCCTGTTTGAGTCATCGACATTTGAACCTGTAATAGAAATCGCGGATAATAATCCACGTTTGGCGGCAGCCGTCGCAGAAGCTGTCGAGCGATGGCCGGAATTTGTGAGTGCCTTTGAACAAAGTAGCTTAAAGGACAAGAAGGATTTCATCGTAAAACTGGAATTTCGTGAAGGACGGAAAGCAGAATTTATGTGGATCTCCATCCAGAAGATCGAAGGAGAAATCGTTACAGGGGTCTTGCTGAACGATCCACACGAACTCTTGGATGTCCATCGAGGCTCCATCGTCTCCGCTAACATCGCTCGCCTCAGCGACTGGCTCTACCCTGGAAAAGGCGGACAGCACGTCGGAGGCTTCACGCTCGATGTGCTTACTGAGGATGATGAGCAGCAGGACTACTGATCGACGAATCAGTGCAGAAGAGAGGTCGGAAGTGCGCGCAGGTAGGCGCTCATGATCTCGCCACCACTCTCCGGTCGGAGCTTTTCCACGCCAGGGCGAGTTGTCTGCGGGGCGATGCGACTACCATCCGAGTATGAGCCATTGGGCATCGCATGAGAGCCATATCCGATCACCACCCATTCCGGTAACTTCACAGAATCTGGTAGAATCTCTGCCGCCGATTCCACCAGCCCATCATTCGGACTGTACCACGGAGCTGTTCTTTCGATTTCTCGTCGGACTGGAGGCAGCCATAGTCGCTCAGTAATGCGTCCGTCGGCTCCGTCCGGAACCATCGCGATGCCGATCCAAGTTAGATGAGGGAACCCAGAGTCCAAGCGCATCGGTAGATCACCTCTCCACGGTGATCGCGAAATAGATTCTAGCATATCGAGAGCTGACTTTTGCCCGGAAACACGTAGCCACTGTCGAGTGAGGACTGGAAACGGACGTGATGAATGTGCCATCCAGTCTGCGACGACTGACCCCTGGACCGTGCCGGCGAGGGAAAGTGCCACAACCAATTTTCGTCTCTGCTCCGCAGGCAAAGCTAGCCCGTCTTCTTGCAGGTAGCGGATGACATCATGAGCCCCCTTGGAGAGCATCACCAGAATCACTCGATCTGTCTGAAAAAAAGCCCCCCTCACTTGAACAGCGATTTTTGCGGCATTCTCATCCACCTCACCACGAGCCTCAGTATCGACGAACCAAGTCGAGAATCCCATTTCACGAGCCACTGTAGCAGCGCCTCTTAGGCACTCACGAGTTCGATCAGGGCGGTGTCGTCCCGCCACCTTTGTGCCGGGTATGATCACTAGAGCGATTCGCTCACGCCGACTCGACGGGAGAGCCGCTAGTGAATCTGGGAGCACTAGTTTTGGATTAGCAGTCGTGCGCTCCACTCGTTTTGTGAGCGCCCCTGACGATCCGTCGCGCTCCTGTAGACCGGCGATGACCCGCTCTTTTGCATCGGCCAATCCTTGCTCTCGCGTGATCGTGCGAACTTCTGTCAGTAAGGCGCAGTCCGGCACACCCGATGTGAATCGCGAAATATTTCCTTGGGTCGAACAGGATCCGAGGAGGCATAACCCGAGAAAAGTTACGATATGACAGAATTTTCTCATTTGCGTCGTATCAATCAGAGCGATTCCGAATCACGCCTCTGCCGTCCGGGTAGATTCTCTGTAAGCAGAAGGCGAATCCTGTCCTGAAGATCGGGCGGTAGAGGCTGCCCTTCATCAGGTGAACTACGGACGAGACGCTTCGCCTCTTCACGATCCCCCCGCTCAATGGCTGCCTCGATCAAGCGTAGGCGGATCGACCAGTCTTCGGGAACACGATTCAACTCTGCATAAAGATCGTTTGGAAACGTCTCCATTTTTACCTTATTCTTACACAGAGTAGCATTCTCGTCATCCCTGTCTCGACAGAAAAAACATCGAATATTTGAAGAATCTGAAGAATAGGGAAAGTTTATACCTTTGAGTTTCCTCACGGTCCGTTCTCTCATGCGCATTCTGAAACCTTTCCTCCTTCTTTTTTGCTTAAGCCTTTCGACGAATTTTTCTGCAACAGCGCAGGACATGAGCAGTCTGATTCGTGCTCATGCGGCGAAGGCAGGAACAGGTGTGGCCAACTGGTACGCAGCACGAGGAAATAGTGCGGTGTGGAGTGGCGATTATCTCGGAGGTCTAGCCCAGTTTCTTCAATCCCTCGATTCTCACGGACTCTCACCGGTCCTGTTTCGCTTTTCTGAATGGGACGCGAAGTGGAGGAATCCCAGCCCCGATCCGAATCAACGAGCAGCCGTAGAGGTAGGCACGACCCAACTCGCGCTCTACGCGATTCAATCCGTCGCCTACGGTTTTGTCGATCCGGCCTCGGTTCATCCGAAATGGACGCCGATTCCTCGGCAAGTTTCCTCCTATCAATTTCTGGATGAGGCGATCCGCCAAGGGGCTGGGCGTTTTTCCGAAACCCTCCTAGCGCAAGCCCCTCCTCAGGATTCTCGCTATTTAGGAATGATAAAAATCCTCGCTAAATATCGGGAAATCAACCGAATGGGCGGATGGCGCCCCCTTCCGACTCCAACGGGATATGCCGGTCCTGGCTGGAAGTATGCCGGGGTGGATCTGTTGGTTTCGCGATTGCAAGCGGAAGGAGACTTGCCTGGCGGTACGGCGAAAAGTCGGAAAAACATTATCGATACTCGCACGGGAGAAGCGATCAAATCCTTCCAGTTCCGTCATGGTCTCGAGCCAGATGGATTCATCGGGGATACGACCCTGCGTGAACTGAATACGAACGCAGCAATGCGCATTAATCAGATCATCATCAATATTGACCGCCTTCGCTGGATGCCACGCACTTGGGAAGAACCAGAACACATTGAGGTGAATCTCGCCGAGGGTGCCCTGCGCGTCTATCGCCAACGAAAGGAAGTCTCAGTGATGCCAGTCGTCGTCGGGAAGAAAGGAATCTCGGAAAGCCCCATCTTCCACGGAAAAATGCAAGACATCTATTTCCGTCCCTTCTGGAACGTCCCGACCTCCATCGCCAAGCGACTGCTCATTCCTGCGGCTCTCGCGGATCCCACGGGAATCGACGGCTACATGCGTAGTCATAATTATCAGATCGTTAAAGACTATGGATCTAGTTCTCCCTTCCCCAACACATCTGAAAATCTCAATCGAGTTGGCTCAGGTAGCCTAGTAATGCGTCAGGGCAGTGGTCCAAGCAATTCTCTGGGACTAATCAAATTCATCTTTCCGAACGATTCAGCGGTCTATCTACACGACACGAACACGCCAGAACTCTTTCAAAGGGCTGATCGCGACTATAGTTCCGGATGTGTTCGAGTCGCCCGCCCGGTTGATCTGGCCCAATTTGTTCTTCGAGGAAATTCCGGTTGGACTCCAGAATCGATCCGCGCAACCATGGATAACCCCGGTGTCAGCAATCGACGCGAACATCTAAATAAGGCGACTTCGGTCTATCTTACCTACTGGACATGTACGATCATGGGCGATGGACGCGTTCGTTTTGACGAGGATATCTACGGACACGACGCCACCATGTTTCGCCGCTTCGGTATTCAAGCGCAGTGAGCCGGAGTCGGAAGGAAAAGTGCATGGCGACTGAATTTGCTGAATCGATTCGATTGTGTTGAATGCCGTCAACGCTGCAGGGGACTCGCGAGGGGCCGCAGCCGCCGCTCAGAATGGACACTTGGGGTGAGTGGTATAATTCCGCGATTGAGGTCGCTCGCACTTTGACCGGATCGGCGACTGTAACGTTCAGCCGTGGAGTCGAGTAAGACCGTTGGGAGTGCGCTAAAATCCTAGATCACCCCATAACCGAGCTTCACTGCCGGAAGAGCACCGAATTCAGCGAAATGAAGGTGTCTGGAATCGACGTAACTTATGCAAATCGTATCATCGAGTATCGACCATACGGAACCGCAGAGGACTTAATGAAGCGTCCCGGAATCAATCCCGACCATACGAGAAGAGCGGCTTCGTTGTTTGAATTTCTCACGGGACTAGCCACTTCGTCGCATCCTGCAAGAAGGTTAAATCGTAGATTCTTGAAAAACATGACGAAAAAATCCCGAAGATTTAAGAAGATTTTTTCAAGATTTCGCTAATAGTTTCGCTTATGATTTCGCACTCCGAGTTTCCTCCGTCCGGAGGGATGCCCTCTTTTGAAGGATACAAATTCGAAGACCGTCCCTTTTTGGTCTTCTGGGAAATCACGCGCGCCTGTGCTCTAGCGTGCCGACACTGCCGTGCGGAAGCAATTCCTCGCCGCGATCCGAATGAACTCGATGGCGATCAGGCCCGACATTTGATCGATCAATTGCTCGAACTAGCCCCGCCCATGCTCATCGTCACAGGAGGCGATCCTCTGATGCGGCGTGATGCGCTCGATCTCGTTCGCTATGCATCAGATCGCGGTCAGCATGTGGGACTCAGCCCCTCAGCGACCGAACTCCTGTTACGGACCGATTTTGAAAAAATCAAGGAAGCCGGAGTCCAGCGCATGTCGCTCTCACTCGATGGAGCGACTCGCGAGACGCATGATGCGTTCCGCAAAGTCGAAGGTACCTTTGATCGCACGATGGAGGCAGTCAGACGCTGCCATGAAACAGGCATTTCTCTTCAGATCAATACCACGATCACTCGGTCGAACATCTGCGAATACGAGGCTTTTAAGGAACTGATGTATGAGTTGAAGCCCGCCATGTGGAGCCTGTTCCTGCTGATCCCCACCGGACGTGCGGGGCTGGAGGAACTGCCCGATGCCGAAGACTTGGAGCGTATTTTCGAGGATATGGCCGACCTAGTGGGGAAAGCACCTTTCGGAATCAAGACGACAGAGGGTCAACACTTTCGACGTGTGCTCATCCAGAAGCGTGGGGCGAAAGCCCGAGCCATGCAAAAAATGCGCTCCCCTCTGGGAATCCGTGACGGCAGAGGGGTTATGTTCATCTCCCATACGGGAGTGGTTTCTCCCTCGGGCTTCATGCCGATTGACTGCGGAAATATCAAGAATCAACATCCTGCGACCATTTATCGGGAGCATCCACTCTTCATCTCTCTACGTGACAATGATGCTCTCGGTGGCAAATGCGGAGTCTGTGAGTTCCGAAATGTATGTGGCGGATCGCGTGCTCGCGCCTACGGAGTATACGGAGATCCGCTCGCTACTGATCCCTCTTGCGTGTATGTTCCGAAAAGCTATCACCCTGAAGAAGAACTTCAAACTGTAATTGGATAATTTATAAGTGATTTTAACACAATTAATTACAGGCCGTTTTAACGCAATTCATTTTATTTAAATTATGATTAATCTGACGAAACTCTGGACTGGTAAGGCACAGCCTGCTGATGGCCTCCGCTATGGACTAGGCGAAGATGCCGCTGCTGATGCTCGCAGCCGAAAGCCGATCGTGGTCTGGAACATCACCCGGACCTGTAATCTCCACTGTCTCCACTGTTACTCAGACTCTGCATCGAAAAGCTATCCAGGAGAGTTGAGTTGGGAACAGATGGAGGAGGTTGTCGCAGATTTGGCAGCATATCAGATCCCTTCCCTGCTTCTCTCCGGCGGGGAACCGACGGTTCACCCTCGCTTCAATGACTTGGTCCATCTTGCCACCGGTGCCGGGATTAAACTAACGATCTCCACCAACGGTACGCTGATTACTCCCGAGCGTGCCCAGTTCCTGAAAGATCATAATGTCGCCTACGTCGGAATCTCTATCGACGGAATCGGAGCGATTCACGATGAATTTCGCGGGAAGAAAGGTGCCTTCGACTCCGCCGTGCGAGGATTCAGGAATTGTCACGCCGTTGAGCAAAAGACGGGGCTTCGCCTCACATTTTCACCACACAACGTAGCCAATATCGAGCAGATTCTCGACTTCATCGAGCAGGAAAACATCCGACGTGCCTGTTTTTACCATCTCGTCCCTGCTGGTCGAGGCTCTCAGCTTCAGGTGCTCGATCCCGAAGACATTCGCGGGGCGATTGACATCCTGATCGCCCGAATCGAAGCTTGGAACAAGGCGGGAATTCAGCGAGAACTGCTCACCGTCACTCAACCTGCGGACGGTGCCTATCTTCTTCTGAGAATGGAGCGCGAGAATCATCCGAATCTGGAAGAAGCTCGCCGTCTACTCGCTTGGAACGGTGGCGGAGTGAACAGCTCCGGCATCGGGGTCGCAAATATCGACACGCAGGGTGACGTTCATCCAGATCAATTCTGGCAGGATGTCTATCTGGGTAACGTCAAAAAGACGCCGTTCTCGCAGATCTGGGAGGGGAAAGATCCCGAATCTGATCATCTGCTGGAGGAAATTCGCTCCATTGGTCTGCTCACTCTGGAGGAACGGAAAGCACGGATCGAGGGCCGCTGCGGTACCTGCAAGTGGTTCAATGTCTGCGGTGGTGGATTCCGGACTCGTGCCGCATTCGCCAATTACGGTTCCCTCTGGGGTTCTGATCCGGCCTGCTATCTGCACGACGATGAGATCCGCCCCAACCACGCAGAATCCGAAGTCTCTCGACCCGAGTCTATTCTAGAAGAGACAGTCGTCGCCTGAGAAAATCGCGTTACGTTTCCGCCATCTCCGAGAATGAGAGAGACAGCCATTCGAGGAGGGCGGCTGCATTCAGAACCGCTTTGGGAACGAGACTGCTGACTTCGATATATTCAGGCAACTTTAAGCCATCCTCCGATCTCACAGAGGCATGGGCATTGGCTCCCGAAGGGCCTAGTCCATCGAGTGTGGGACCGAGATGCCATAAATGATTCGCGTCGCTGAGGCCACCGCGTGCCACAGGACGGACAGGCTGATCGATTTCCTCTCCCACCTTTTGCCAAGCGGCGACTAAGCCATCCGTATCTACGCCCCCTGGCCAAGCGCCAGTATGACCAGTGCGATGGGAGATGAGCTGCGCCTCATTGGATGCAGAGCCGGACAAGGACTCGAAAAAGGCATCTGCTTTCGCCAGAGAGTCCGGATCGCTCGCACGGCATTCCCATTCGGCGAAGGCCTCGTGTGGAACCCGATTTACCACAGTTCCCCCTCCGATGTGACCGATGTTCACGGTGCGATTCTCTTTATCTGAGGTCCAGGCCGCGACTTTTGGCAAAGTCTCGGCCAAGGCATCGATTGCGTTAATTCCTGAGGCATGACTGCTCCCCGCATGAGCAGCTCGCCCAATGGCATCCAATCGCCAGGTGCTCCGCCCCTTGCGCGAAGTCACGATATGCCACTGCCCGTCTTCACGAGGGCCGCCCTCGAATACCAAAATCGCTCGCGCACGGCCCCCGCAGTGGACGGAAACGACCTGGGCGAAATCGTCTCCGACGATCTCTTCTGCTGCATTCGCCGCCACTAGCCAAGCGTGCTCTTCCACGATTTGAGGTGCTTCATCCAGAAGAATCTTCATCAAGAGCCAGATCAATCCTGTGCCACCTTTGTTATCGATCGTACCCGGACCGTAGATTCGTCCCTCCTCCGAACGCTCGTCCCAGTGAAAATTTTCGCTTTGTTCCTCTTCTGGCGGGAATACTGTATCCGAATGCGTGACAAATACGATGGGATCGCCGCTGCCGGAACGACTCAGGAGGAGATGAGGCCCCGTGTCAGGAGTCAGGCAGGGTACGAATTTTGCGGAAAAACCCAATGACTCAAAGGCCGTGACTGTCTTTTGGGCAACTTCAGCAACTCCACTGGCATTGGCGGTATAGCTATTCACCTCGACGAGACTCTGAATCAAACGAAGAGCCTCAGGCAGATGGCGTTCAGCGGACGAGAAAAAGGCATCGAATCTCATGGAAGTAGAAAGAGCCTCATTCATTAGTCCTCACTCATTAGTAATACTCAGCTTCTTGCGGTCACGCAAAAGGAAGGACTGAATCACTGAGTTGAATATTTCCTATTTCAGCGTCTTCCTCAACTCATGCACAGTGCCGATGATATGCTCCTCGGTGCGCTCACTCCAGCGTGTCGGATGGAACCCCCATTTCATGGCATCTCCACCTTCGTATCCGCCTTCCTTCCAGACACGCAGACTCGGGATGTAGGTAGGAACATCGTTCGTGTAGCCGCTGATCCATACGATAGGATCTGTGATCTCCTTCTTCAACCGCAGGGAATACTCGACTACGGTTTCTCCCCCCAATCCTACCCAGGTGAGCTGATCGCCGATTCTTACTACCTGCACAGGGTATGGATAGTCGCTCGGCAGACTGCCTTCTTTGTCCAGTCGACTCAATACACGCTCGGCATGCTCACGATCCAGAGTCACAGTGCTCTTTGCCGCTTCCTGTAGTTGTTTTCGAGTCGGCAATGTGTCATAAGCGAGTGGAATTACTCGCAGAGCGGGACGAATCGTTCCCGAGAGCAACTGCATTTCTGTCCCCAGAGCTGCCTCTACCGCTGTCGCCAGAGTCTGGCCGTGCGTCTTGGCGAGTGCCAGTTCACGGCGAGGATAAGGATTCTGATCACCGCTGCATCCATTAGCGAAGAGTGCTACCGCTCCGGGATGCGCCTCTTCAACCGCCTTCTGCGCATAGCCCGCATAATCTGCATTGAACTGCTGGAGGGAGAGCGTAGTGCAATGACAGGCATACCCGAAGAGAAGAGCGATGATGTGCCCATCCGTACCAGTAGCCTTCAGGACGGGTACATCAGGATCGACTGGGCCGTTCGGATTCGGAAAGTTCCTCCATCCCCCCTTTCCGTCGGGCGTGCGGCGATTCATCGCGAATCCGCAATGTGCCCGCGAATAAAATAGATTAGCGGGAGCCGCTTTTTCTAGCGCTTCTCCGATCAGCTTGATCAGAGTATCCTCCAGCCAAGTGACATAGTCGGACATGTCTGCAGATCGCATCGTTGGATCATCCATGCGATAGGCATTCTGCGCTCGAAGCTCTGGACCGCTGTGGGTGTGGCTGGCGTTAAGAGCCAAGCGCTCTGGCGGGAGCGAATACTGCTTCTCCGCTCGTTCCGCTACACGGAGACGAAGCTCTCTCGGCACTCCGATCAAGTCCATGGTAATGAGCACAAACTTCCCGCCGTCTGAGTCCTGTAACGCGAGAGCTTTGGCATGGAGATCGAGTTCAACCCCGTCCGAAGGTTTCGTCCGCGAAGCATAACCCGCCATCCACATCGGCTTGTCAGGAGTGATTTTCGCACTCGCCGCCCCGATCTTCCACTGTGGAACTGACTTGTTTTGGGCCACACACAGCGAAGAAAGGACCAAACTGAGGGAGAAAAATAAAGCCGTAGCGATGAGTCGAGATTTCATAGAAAATGTCTCTGCTCAGGGTGCCGGGAATCTCCTGATAGGTCAAGAGTTTCCGCATTTCTGGCGCAGACGCGCTCCCCCGAAAGATTTCGCTTAGCCGCCGGGATATTTGATCACCAGTAAACGGTCAGCCAGACACTATTTTCTTCAGGCGTCGTCCATTCAATCCGATGTCGAGTCCTAGAAGGGAGCAGAAGCCAATCACCTGGTTTCATCCGGATTTCTCTGAGTAGACCGGTCAGGGGATCTTTCATTTTCATAATCGCAGCTCCAGAGAGCAAGGTTACCCACTCGTTATCATCCTGATCATACCAGAAGCCTTTCGGCGATGCGTGCCCCTTGGAAACGATTCGTTCGATACGGATGGGATATTGTCCTTTCGCTAGAAGATCGATCTGTTCCTCAAGTAGGATTTCCTCGATCCCCTGAAAGAGGTTCGGGAGCCGATCTTCACTGTCTTCGCCCCCGTATGGGGTTCCGCGAAAATTCTTCAGTAGAAATAAACTTGGTGCCCAAGTCCTCACATAATCTCTCTGTTGATCGGTCTCCGGACTATATGGCTTATTTTTTGATTTCGCACAAGTCTTCCACCTTTTACTCAGAGCATCCAGTGCCTCCTCGCCATTCAGTCCGAAAAGCTCGCGCAACAGACAGCCTGCTACCGTTCCCGTGCGTCCAATCCCACCCCAGCAGTGAAGATACGGAATTCTGCGATTCTCTCTCGCTTCTCGGATCACTTGCAGAGCATTCCTCATGACCGCCGGCGATTGTGGAATTGAAACATCTTGAATCGCGAACCGATGAAACTCCAGCTTCTCGGGTGCGATCCCCAGTGAAGTCGCTGTTTCCAATGCGACTTCACGATAGGGCTTCAACTCACCTTCTTCCGTTAGATCAACGAATACTCGAACCCCGCTCTTGAGCAGGGCTGTCATGAATTGTTGATCCTCGTGATCCGATATATCACGAGGATACTGACCGCAGAGAATGCGGCCCGGCTCTAGCCAATATGTATTGAGGCAAGGAGGATTCATGCGATGCTGTAGTTCTGATATGAGCCGTTCTAGACTCAGGAGTTGTGTCTCTTCTGATCGTCGCATCGAATAGATTTCGGAGCAAGCCCACTCTCCTTCCATCACATCATTTCAATGCCCTAAACGGATCTCCTGCCGGAAAGTAGGCGAGCACCTGATTTCTCAACCTTGGAAGTATGGCGAGATAAATGGCTCAACGGATTAGATCGGTGACAAGCAGATGAATGAAGGGCAGTGTCCTGATTCTTGAATCCATGTCTCTACTCTTCCGCATCTGCGGAATTGCATTTCGGCGATTCTCCGTGTCCAATGTGATCATAATGATCCAACGCCTCACCCGCCTCCTGATAGTGATTTTAGCCTTGGCTCTCTCATCGACGCTCCCAGCACAGGATCGAATGATTGTACGTGACTACGGAGCATCGGTATCTCCCTTTCAAACCAACGCTCAAACGACTGCGGGTTCGAACCAGATCACTGTGAGCGATGTCGGTGATTTTAAAGTCGGGCAGGGAGTTGCTGTCTCTCGATGCAATATCCGCTATCAGCCCATCCAGATGTGGGGAACGGGACGCCCCTACTACAACACAAAAAAGGTGGATGGATCGGTCGAGATTCGAGGCTATGACGGAGCCGGAGGGAGTTGGCTGGTCCATTTGATCGACATCGCACCGGGAAAAGCCGAATTTCGCTGGTCAGACGATCTGGGTCGGAACTGGCACACGGGCGTTCCCATTACGCACGGCTGGCAAGCGCTGAGTGGGGGAATCGAGGTGAAACTGGGGCAGCGCGACTGGGAATCGGGTTACGTAATCGCCTTGGGAGCACGCGACCAACTCGTGACAACAATTGAAAAGATCGAAGGCAAAGTTCTCACCCTGAAGGATGTGGCGAACCGTAGTGCAGAGGACGCAGTGGTCCGCCACAACGACGACCAAGCTCTACAAGCCGTGATCGACACTGCGATCAGAGAGAAGCGTAACGTCTTCCTACCCGTGGGCCGCTATCGCCTCTCACGCGGATTAATGATCCAAAATGCCTCTGCGCTCGTGATCGAGGGACAGAGTGCTGCCGACACCATCCTCGATATTAGTGACGGCGAAGGGAGTTGCTTCTCAATGAGGGACGGTGAAGAAGTGACCCTCCGGAATCTTCGGATGATCGGCTTCATGGGCTTCGACGAGGCGGATCGTGCGGGTTCGATTGCGATGAAGGGGGCCTCCGCGATCTGGGGCATGTCTTTTCGACACTGCAATGCCACGTCAATCAGGGGTACCGAGCGTGTTCTGGTAGAAAACTGTCACGCGAGCCGTATGTCTGCCGAGTGCTTTGTCGCCGGAGGCGGACCGGGGCGAACGACCGTCAAACCAGACGCTCATCGCTCTCAGTCGATCACCTACCTCCGATGCTCTGCTACGGACTGCGCACGGAATGCCTTCAATGACGTGAATTCCACAATCGAGAATACGAACATTCTTCAGTGCCGAATCGAAAACGTCGGTGGATGTGCCTGGGAGGGAGCCTCACGATACGTCCGCTTCATCGGCAACTATGTGTCCAATGCCGGGCCCGTGGGGATCGGCAATCTCGGTCCTGGAAATCGTGACGAAACCTTTCCTGATCTGGGTTCTGCGCAGCATATCGTCGCTGAAAATATCTTTGAAAAGGGAACTTCCTATGGAGGACAGCGAGGAAGCACTGCTGGAATTCAGATCTCTCGTGGAGCCACTCAGGTGATCGTGCGCAACAATACCTTCGTCAATTTCAACTCAGGTGCCGTGGCTGTCGTCGGCGGAGTCGTTTCCTACGAATACCCTGCCAGCAATATTACGATCACCGGAAACAGCATCGACCTGAGCTGTATAGGTGAGGAGTCCATCTCCCGAATCGGAATTTTACTTTCGGAAGCCGATCTCACAGTATCGGACAATCAGATATACGTTCGCTCGCAAACGGACTCCAAAGCGACCGGAATTCGTATCCAGGAACCTGTCTCGAATCTCGTCATCCACGATAACCTCATTCGCAACTGCGAGCAGGGTATTCTGAGCCTTCGGGGCCAGTCTCGTGTAGGTGAAGTGCTTGACCCCATTACCTTTATCCGTTCTGATAGCCCCCCGCGATACCTACCACTGGACCGCTTCCGCACCGCTCAATATGAGGGCTGGCAATTGGTCTGGGAGAATGGAAAATCCCCTCAAGAGCGATCTACCATCGCCTCCTTCGATCCCGAAACCCTGCGCTTCACTCTCCGAGAACCGCGTGAAATGAAAGCGGAGGATCTCTTTACCATCGTCGTTCCTCACCTGAACTGGAACATTCACAACAACATCATCACTGGCTGTCGTGAACCCGTGGTTTTAGCTTCCCCTGGGAGTCAAACAGCCCTTTTTCACAACAATCTGATCGAGCGAGGTGGCGCAGTGAATGTCAAGCAGCCTATCGTGAGCACAGGTAGCTTCCAGATTGAAGAAAACCGCGTCGTCGGGTTCGATCAACCAGACTCCCCCACCCGACCCGCGCCGTCTGCTCAAGCGAATGCTCCCGATAAGGCAAAACCATAAAGCGATCTCTGATGCAGAATTCCATGAGAGGCCTACTCTCACTATTTCTCCTCATATCCTCCTGACAGAGCCTGACTTCAGCGGAGGAAACCGTGATTTTTCACGATGATTTTGAAGTGCCTACCGATCAATCACCGCCGCTGAGATGGACAATGTGGTGCGATGAGAAATACAAGGATCGCGCCAACGACACTCCCGATACAGCGCAGGCATTCAACCCTCAGTCCAGCTTTCGCATTCATCACCCAGCGCACACGAGCGGATACATCGTATCGCCGTCGGAGTTCACAATTCAACCGAAGGCGGACAATGTCCGTCGGAACTGCAACATCGGAGTTACGATGCACCGTGCGGTGCGGCTCATTCTGTCCAATGATTCCTAGGAACGATCCGTTCCGTTACAGTTGACTCTGGAGCACTTTCCCGCGAAATCTGCTACGGAGGTGGTGATGTCTAATTCCGATCCAGATGGCTCACCTTATGTTCAAAGGCGCGAGAAGCTGGTGACGGAGTTATCGTGCGAGATTCGAAATCAGGAACTCACCACGACGTTTCCACCCCATTCTATGATTTTTTGGTGATTACGCACAAGTTTGCTCCGACTCTTTAAGAGGTGTCGCGTGCTCGTGTCGACAAAAATGGCAGTCGATATAGTCATCCGAGATTTCACCGATTGAAAAAGAATCAACTTTCGGTGAAACTTTTCAGGAATTCTGAAGTTTCAGTAAACATGAGCGACCTACAGTCGAGTGATCCACTATGGGATCTTCTAGGAAAAGCGAGCAAACATGAGCCTTCCCCCATGTTTGCTAAGGATGTGCTACGCACAGTTCGCCTCTCGACAGACCGCCCCACCCCGAATTTCATCCAGATTCTGCGCAATCTTCTCTTCTCGCGAATCGGAATCGCCGCGTGTGCCTGTGGGATGTTGGCATTTGCAATCATTGGAGTTCATTCGCTCTCTGTTCGCGTACACGAGGTTGTTGACTCATCCGCATCCCCGAATGCATCCTACGCAGTCTCCGATCCCGCGTCCGAAATGGTAGCGGTGGCCTACCTCGGCCAGCTCATGACGGTCTCCGATCCAGGGCAACTGGACGAGGAATCCCTGTCAGATCTTTTTTTCTGACAGACAGGGTTTCTCGCTCGTCTAACAGAGTAAGCGAATAATTCTGTTCCCTGCCTTTCAGGCAGAGAACTTTCCTTGCCTAGATGACGGTTTTTGAGTGATATTATAGGGAGGAAGACTCCGGCTATTGATCATTTCATCCTCTCATTCCATGACGATTCGAAAGACTCCTGTTCTGATTTACGTTTCGACCTTGCTTCTCTCCGTTGCGGGCGTTTCCTGTAAAACGGTGCCCGTGACAGGTAGGCAGCAATTCAATATTTTACCTCCTTCGCAGGAAGCGGCTCTCGGTCTGAGCGAATTCCAAAAGATGAAGCAGACCCTGAAGATCTCGAATAATCCAAGTTACAATGCCCAGCTCCAACGAGTGGGGACGCGCTTGTCAAAAGTGATGCCCGTACCGAATGCTGAATGGGAATTCGTCGTTTTCGAAGACGCTAGCCCTAATGCTTTCGCCCTTCCTGGTGGAAAAGTGGGGGTTCATACCGGGCTGTTTCAAATTACACAGAGTGACGCAGGCCTCGCTGCAGTAATCGGGCACGAAGTAGCACACGTCGTGGCTCGCCATGCGGGAGAGCGAGTCTCCCAGAACGTCGCAGCAGGCGCGGTAGTCGCCGGAGCCGGACTCTTGCTCGGAAAGAATGGCGGAAACGCAGCGCTGCCTACATCAGCTCTCGGAGCAGGTGCTCTACTTGCTACTCGGAGTTGGTCGCGAGGGCAGGAGCTGGAAGCAGATCGAATGGGAGCAGTGTTCATGGCACGGGCTGGGTATGATCCGCGAGAAGCTGTGGAGCTGTGGAAGAGATTCGCCACTTGGAAGCAAAACAATTCGTCAGGAGGAGAGAACCCGGCTTTCCTCAGCACCCACCCTGTCGATGAAAAGCGGATCAGCGAGCTGCAGCGCTACCTTCCAGAAGCTCTGGCCGAGTATCATCCCTGATGGGAGGAAAGTTCTCTGATCGCATGTCGGAGAAGAGTGTAATCCGTCGGATTCTTTCGGATCGGCTTCGTCAGTTCCCCGTAGCCTTGCGATCCTCTGCCTCATCCCAGATTTGCTCCTCACTCGCAGATTCCCCTCTATTCTCTGCTGCCTCCTCTATTTTTGCCTTTCTACCACTTCCGACAGAACCGGACCTAACATCGCTCATTTCAGAGTTCCCGGAGAAACGTTGGTCTTTCCCTCGAATCATTGACGATCATCGTATCTGCTTTCATCGGATGAATGAGCTGCGGGAAGCAATTCCCGGTCGATTCGGGCTGCTAGAGCCGGACCCAAATCAACATCCAGTGACCCTACCTATCCAAGCGGACTTGATTCTGGTTCCTGGATGTGGTTTTGACCCAGAGACGAAACAACGGATCGGACATGGACGAGGCTATTACGACCGCTTCCTGACAGAGGCTTTGCAATCACCTAAGTCGCCGGTTCTGATCGGAATCGGATTCTCCGTACAGCGATTCACCGGAATACCAGTGGCGAACCACGATATTCCGGTGAATCGAATTTTGACAGAAGAGGGCTGGCTTTAACGTCCAGCCCTCCCCGATCAAGTCAGGTAAATAATATTACTGAGCGCTAGCACCGAACCCAGCGTCGCGCAGGGCCTGGAGAACGTCGCGAGTTTTGAATCCCTTCCCGGTGAGAGTGACTTTTTCGTCGTCAGGATTTGCGGAGCTTTCGGCAACTCCAGAGACTGAAAGAGCGGCCTTGTTAAAGGCTCGCACACACTTCTTGCAGCAAAGGTGCAAGTCCTGGACCGTCAGGCTGTCCGCTGTAGCGTCGCTCGCAGGAAGATCCGCAACCTTTACTGTCTCACTGCTGGACTTACCGTAGTATCCCGCCTTGAACACGGAATCGACAGCAGCCTGAAGATCCTTGTCGTTCTTTGCAGTAATTTTGACAGTCATTTCATCCCCATCCGCCTTAACCGTAGCACCGGCAGGCAAAGGAGCTGTTTTGGCACCAGCTTCGGCACCTTCTACACAGTGATCACAGCAGAGGTGAGCACCAGTGAGAGTCACAGACGCATCGTCCGCCGCGAGACGATTCAATCCAGTGAGGCTCCAAGTACCAAAAGCGAGGGCAAACAATAGTGGCGAGATTTTTTTCATGGCCAGCACGCTACGCAGGAAGACGATTCTCGTCAATCCCCTACTTGCGGAAATCACGTAAAATCAAGCGAGCCTGACGAATGAATTCATGAACTTTCGTTCATCAAATCACCGTAATCAAAGCTGACCGCAATCCGCAACGCGGATGTCCTTCGAGGTGCGCCCGTTCCGACTACCGAACTCTTCGACTCTTTTCACCACATCCATGCCTTCCACGACTTTTCCGAATACGACGTGCGCATTATCGAGCCAGTCCGTCACGACTGTGGTAATGAAAAACTGAGAGCCATTGGTGTTTCGACCTGCATTCGCCATGCTGAGAATGCCTGGTTCCGTATGTTTCAGCGTGAAGTTTTCATCATCGAAACGGCGACCATAGATCGACTGACCTCCTGTCCCGTCTCCGTTGGTAATATCGCCGCCTTGACACATGAATCCGGGAATCACCCGATGGAAGGGACTCCCTTTGTAGGAGAGAACCTTCTCTCCAGTGCAGAGAGAACGAAAGTTCTCCGCAGTCTTGGGAACCACATCCGTTCGGAGCTCGATTACGATGCGTCCAAGAGCTTCGCCATCGGCACTGATGTCAAAAAAAACGCGTGGAAGGGGATTGTTTACTTCACTCATATTTAATAAAAAGGATATAAAGGTCGCTGACTCTCACTCAGATGCAACAGATGCGGATTCGATGACAACATTCTCGACAGGGACATCGCGATATTCTTTTTCGAAAACAGAATTTTCATATCGCCCTTTCATTTTTTTCTCTTCGGTCGCTACTTTGGCGATAGCGTCCACTACGTCCATTCCTTCCACGATCTTCCCGAACACTGCGTAGCCAGCACCGTCGGGGCTGGGATAATCCAAGCCGTCATTCACCTTTAGGTTGATGAAAAATTGCGAGGTCGCAGAATTCGGGTCTCCGGTTCGGGCCATCGCGATGGTGCCACGCTCATTCTTCAAGCCGTTCTTCCCCTCATTAGGAATCGAGGCTTTCGTCGGCTTCTGCTCGATAGTGCCGTCTTCCTTTAGTCCGAATCCCCCACCCTGGATCATGAAATTATCGATCACTCGATGAAAAATCGTTTTATTGAAAAAGCCATCTTCCACATAAGCGAGGAAGTTTTTCACCGTTTCTGGTGCCTTTTCCGAGTCTAATTCGAGGGTGATATCCCCTTTGGTGGTCTTCATAAGAACCTTAGGACCAGCTTGGGCAGACCCCGCAAGAAGAGCAGCGGAGAGGACGGCAAACAGAAGAAAGCGTGAGCGCTTCATGGGAATTAAATAGAACGAATCACCATCGATTCGACAGGGGGCGGCAAAGTCCACGATCCGTCGGAGAAGTCAAGCTCACAGAGTGAGACTGTGATCGTTTGAGGGGTGGCACGGCTACCGAGAAAGCAGCTTTGACCTTTTCGTGGATCAAATCCTGAAATGTTTCCTCTTCGTCCAGTTCAAACGCTTGCTCCAATCGGCTTTTGTGCTCTTCTTCAAATTGGTAGTCTCTGTGATTCAGTCACGGACGACTTAATGGTCGGCCGGCCACAGAGCTACCAATTTCAGCAATTTCTGGGACGCTTCCGCTCAGACAATCCTGTCTGAGTCTTCCCATACGAGATCACAGATACGATTGTCTGTGCTAGTGTGCCCGGCATGGGCATGAACTAATAAACTGAAAAGTGTTTATCGGAATGACTGGACGCATTACGGGGTCGGGCAACATTTCTTGACAAAGCTTTCACTCGTTTCTCGTCCATGTTCGTGTACCGTAAAAAAAATGTTGTCACCCAACTACAACTGTCAAGAAATGTTGCATGACCCCAACTTCCGATCTATTGGAAGTGAACAAAAACAGCCGAACATTAAAGGATGTAGCAAAGTCGTAGCAAAGCGGAGACGTTGACTGCGCCCCTTGTTAAACAAGCCCGAAGGAGCGAGGCTGAGGCTCTCCCAATCGTAAAGGACAGGCTATTTTCAATTAGCGACTGTCGCCGCAGTAGTGCAAAAGGCTAACGAGGACGTTGGCGGACCCAGGCTGGACTAGTGAAAGGATTACCGGCTATCGCCGTAATCGAGTGAATGACTCGCGAGTCGGAAGCCCTCAGCACTCTGCACAGGCAGGAAGTCTGTGGAAGCCATTCCCTGGGACCGCTGACGTCCTCGTCGGCAGCCCACACTATAACTGGCGTCAGTCAGGAAAGTATTTCAAATGCTCTTGGATTGTGACAACACGAAAATAGGAAAGCATTGCCGACTGTCGCCGCGCTATTCCAAAGGCCAACGATGACCGTGGCGGTCCGAGGCTAGGAGAATAGAAAGTAAGGGGAGCTTCCAGCTCGCGCATGATCGATTGTAAGGGACTGGCTGTGTTCACTTTGGCCGCAGGCGTGGACGCGTCTGTCTATAGTTGAGGTACGGTGATTGGTGTAGGCCCAAATGACACGATCCCGTGCCCAGTCCAGCAGGAGATGTTCGCGCAGGAATTCGAGTAAAAATCCGCGTAGCACCTCAATGACTTAGATCAATGGATACTTTTCCAATGTAAGTCAATCTTACTTGACGAGCGGATATTATGTGCGAGATATCACTGGTGTGAATACGACAACTCTTTCCAGCAAGGGGCAGGTGGTTTTGCCTCGTTTGGTTCGCAGCCAACTCCATTTGGCTCCGGGCACACGGTTCGTCTGTGTCATTCAGGGAGATTCTATCGTCTTGACCCCTGAGCATCCGCACCGCTTTTCGCGAGAATACATCACAGATCCACTCACAGGGCTGAGAGTGACCAAAGCAGCCCCTGACTCCGAGCCAGTGACCACCGGGATGGTCAAAGCTCTCTTGGAGGACTACCCATGAGCTGGTTGCTCGACGTGAACACACTTGTCGCTCTTGCCCATCAGGGGCATGCAGACCACCAGAGGGTCATTCAATGGTATGCATCTCTCATTGGTTCATCGAACAGATTGGTTACGTGTGCGATCACAGAAATTGGATTTGTGCGAATCAGCGTCCAAGTTGGGTTCGAGCGCAACGCTCCGGACGCAGTTGAGACGCTACAGGGCTTGAAGAAGAGCAGTCGCATTCCATTTGATTTGCTTCCCGACGCACTGGGTGCAGACCGTTTGCCATCCTACGTTTCGGGATACAGACAAATCACAGATGGACATCTTCT
>CAUJIH010000060.1 GCA_963205275.1 Verrucomicrobiota bacterium
TCCCTTATGCGTTTCTGCTGGGACAGAACGATCTCCACGAGTTGCTTCCGTGGCTGACGCATCAGGTCTTTCCGATTGAATCCCATCGGAGGCACGATTAGATCAGAATTATCAATTGTCAAGAGGCGCTAATCAATTACCAAACAAGGGAATCAATCTCAAGTATATCTATCACTTTCTAAAACAGAACGAGCCTTACTTTCAAGAACTGGGCAGTCGAATGCAAATGCCTCAAATTTCGATTCCCGATACGGATAAATTCCTCATCCCTATACCCTGTCCGGAAAATCAAGAGAAATCTCTGGCCATCCAGGCGGAGATCGGTCGCATCCTCGACGCCTTCACCGAGCTGACCAAGGAGTTGGCGAAGGAGTTGGCGAAGGAGTTGACCGCACGACAAAAGCAATACGAGTATTACCGCGACCTCCTCTTCAACTTCCCGAAAAATGACTGAAAACTGGAGGAGCCACGAATGGACACGAATGAGCATCGTTCTCTAACAAATTCGTGAAAATTCGTGTCCATTCGTGGTTCCCAATGAGCGCATCCCGATTCCATTGCCCCACTACCGTGGCACCACCTTCCCACCCCAAGAATCCAATGACGCCAGATTCGGGCGCGAGGATGGTGGCTTTCAGCTTTCGATCGCCCAGCCATCGCTGGTCGTGAAGCGATGTGTGTGCGGCACACATCATTCGCTTGTGGACAAGGTTCTTACACCCCTGTCCAAGTCTCCTTGGACGTGACCACCTTATGAATCGTGCCTTGACCTGTAAAGAGTGAAGTACACCATTGGCAAAAATTTGTTGGCGAAGTCACCGTTCTCTCTCGGACGCATCCGAACGGTCCCTTACTCCGCTAGTGGATTCCAGACGCGTGTGAAGCCGAAGCCTTGAAAGTCCTTCTCGTTCACAGTGGCAAATTCGGTCACGCCCTGTTGGGTGAGGGTGAGAGAGGCACGCCAATCATAGGCGCGGCGACGAGCGAAGTTCTCAGCTCTGAGACGAGGCCAGAGGGTGTCGTGAAAAGGGCGGCTGTAGGGCGGAAACCCGAGAACCTGCCATCGAGGATGCTGACGAAAGGCCTCGCAGACATCTACGGCGGACGTGGCGGAGAGCGGTTTGCTCAGGACGGTCGGATTTCGTAGCAAGCCGTAAAGCTCGAGGAGGATGAACTCGGAGATGGCCACATCTTCGCGCATTTGAAGAGATTCGAGAAAAGCGACGGCTCGTGAGTGAAGCGGCTGATCTTCGTCCACGGCGGGGAAAAGAATGTTCGTGTCGATCGAAATCATCGTCCGACGAGGCTACGATTTTCTTCTTCCATGGCGGCGATGTCATGTAGGGATTCAAGCGGCACCTTGATCCCCCCGCTCTGGATCTTGGGCAGTTGCCAAGGGGCTGGCGGAGCTCCAAGGGGAGGAAAGCGGTCAAGGAAGAGTTCGATTCCGCGTCGGGTGATTTCGGCGAGCGAGAGTTCCCGCTCCGCCGCAAAGGCTTTCGCCCGCTGATAGAGATCATCGGGCAGTTGAATTTGCGTACGTGTCATGATGTCAGTTTTACATCGAAATGAACGATGTCAATTCGATGTGTTTTGGGATGATGTTTTCGAAATACTTGACTGGCTCTACTTCAGTTCTGCTTTCCTGCGCCTCATCCCATCCACCAAAAGGAACCACGAATAACCACGAATAAACACGAATGTGCTGAAGGAGAACAAGTGTAAAAGTCCTCTAGAAAAATTTGTGTCCATTTGTGTCCATTCGTGGTTCCCCTATCCTCATCCCATTGCCCACTATCTCGGCACGACCTTCCCGCCCCAAGAATCCAATGACTCCAGCTTCGGGGCGGGCGAGGGGTCGTTTTCTAGGGCGAATCGGACAGCGATACGTATCGGTTTTCCCGAGTCGGAGGAAATGTGGATCATCAGCTTGCAACCGCTCAGCGACAGGGCGGCGAACTCCCGGACATAGGACGAGTCCGCCTCGCTGAGGGTATCGAGAGGCAGCGTGAATTCCCGACCATCCTCCAAGCGGATGCTCGCGGTGGAAGCCGCCGCGTCGAAAGCGAACAGGGTTGCCTTGACCGTACGACCCTTTCGGTTCGCTCACTCGCGCAAGACGGGTGCGACGACTTGCTCATCGGCAACGGATGGCAAAGCAAACAGAGCGCCGCAGATCGCGGTGAGGGCGATCAGAAAAGGCTCCGGAGAAATCCCAAGGGCACGAAAAGCGGAAAATAAGGACGGTTTCATTGGATCTTGGTCGTGGGGGTTCTCGAACTCACTGCCTGCAGAGGAGCCTATGTCCGCTGCCTTTGGTGAGGTTCTTACGCTCCGGTCCAAGTCTCCTTGGATGTGACCACCTTATGAATCGTGCCCTAACCTGTAAAGAGTGAAATGTGTCCCGACACAACTAAATCCGTAATTCGCGGAACGCCCGACTGAGACGGAGGGGCAAAGAATTACGCACGCAAGGTAGCTGGAGCTTTCAGCTCCAGACCTCTGACCTCGCCTAGCACGTCAGAGCAAACAATGCGCGCTCTAGAAGCTTCCAATGTTCACGATTTTTTGGCCTGACGGCGGCGCTCGTTACTGTCGAGGATGCGTTTCCGCAGGCGAATGCTTTTGGGAGTCGCTTCGACCAGCTCGTCGGGTTCGATGTATTCGATGGCACGCTCTAGTGAGAGGCGAATGGGCGGCGTCAGGGCGACGGTTTTGTCACTGCCGGCGGCACGGTGATTGGTGACATGCTTCGCCTTCGTGGGATTCACTGGCAGGTCGTCGGCACGAGGGTTCTCTCCGACGATCATGCCTTCATAAACTACGTCTCCGGGAGCGACGAAGAGCTTTCCTCGCGTTTCGATATTTCCGAGGGCGTAACTCATCGCTTCACCTTTCTCCATCGAGACGAGTGTGCCTGTGCCTCGTGTGCGGATGTCGCCGGAGTCGAGGCGATATTCCTTGAACAGGTGAGACATGATGCCTTCGCCACTGGTCAGATTGAGAAGCTCGAACTCAAAGCCGATGGTTCCACGCGTGGGGATCGTCGCTTCTAGGCTGGTGCGCCCGTTGCGAGAGCTCATGGCCTCGACCACGCCTTTGCGATTGGCCAGAGCCTGGATGCAGCCGCCGAGAGCTTCATCGGGGACCTCCAGATACAGGGTTTCAAAAGGTTCGTGGAGGCGTCCGTCAATCTCGCGCTTGATCACGGTAGGGCGGGAGACGAGCAACTCATAGCCCTCTCGGCGCATGGATTCGACGACCACGGCGACTTGCATGGCACCTCGGGCGCTGACTTTGAACTCGCCCGCACTGGCTGTGTCCTCGACTTTAATGGAGACGTTGGTCCGTGCTTCGCGGAAGATGCGGTCGCGGATTTCGCGAGAAGTGACGCGATCCCCCTCGGTTCCGGCATAGGGTCCGTCGTTGACTGCGAAGGACATCATGACCGTCGGCGGATCGATCTCGACGAAGGGAACTGGCTCCGCTTCCGCGTTTCCTGCCACGGTTTCCCCGATCTCGACGTCTTCAAAGCCGGAAATTCCAACGATATGCCCGGCTCCGCCGATGGGAGTCTCGGTAGTGGAAAGGGCACTGTATTCGAAGATTTTGCTTACTTTGGCCCGTTGCGGCTTGGTTCCCGGCATGAGGCGCCATACGCTCTGACCGACAGTGACTGAGCCGGAGAGAATCTTCCCGATGGCAATCCGCCCGACGTAGTCGGACCAGTCGATGTTGGAGACCAACATGCGAAAATCTCCTTCGGGATCGACGACAGGAGCGGGGATGTGGCGTTCGATGGCCTCGAAAAGCGGCCCCATGTCCTTCATTTCGGTGTCGGGAGAATCCCCGGCATATCCATTTTTCGCACTGCCGAAGAGGAAGGGAGCGCCGAACTGCTCCTCGTTGGCGTCGAGATCGAGAAAGAGTTCGAGCACTCGGTCGCGGATACGGAGCGGCTCGGCATTGGGTCGGTCGATCTTGTTGACGAAGACGATGGGAGCGAGGCCGTGGGCGAGGGCTTTCTTCAAAACGAAGCGGGTCTGCGCCTGCGGTCCTTCATAGGCATCGACGACCAAGAGCACGCCATCGACCATTTTCATCACGCGCTCGACCTCGCCTCCGAAGTCAGCGTGGCCGGGAGTATCGACGATGTTCACGATGTAGTCCCCCCATCGCACGGAGGTGTTTTTCGCTTTGATCGTGATGCCGCGTTCGCGCTCCTGATCCATGGAATCCATCGCTCGCTCCTCGACGACCTGATTTTCACGGAAAGAGCCGCCGTATCGCAGCATTTGATCGACGAGCGTAGTTTTCCCGTGATCGACGTGCGCGATGATGGCGACGTTGCGGATCCGGGACGAGGGGACGAGAGAGGCTGAATTGTCAGACATAAAAGGGGAGGGGGAATGACTGCGGATTTTCGCAGATTGCAAGCGGTGATCGAAGGATTCGAGGCTGAGAACAGAAAAAAATCCGAATTTTCGTGTTTGATTCGGTGTTCAGGCAGGGTAGATGGGGGCCTCAGAGCGGAAAAATCGCCTCTCCTTAGCACGAATCTCTGCTACATTCAGGCATGATTTCTGATCCTGCTGATCTGATTCCCACGACGACGTGGGAAGAAACTGTATGGGCGCATACACCGGAAGAATCCCTAGTGGATCGGGCGAGCCGTCCTCGTCTCTGCGTGGCGACGCTGTTGCCCTTTCGCGATGGACAGCCGGACTGGCAGGGATTTGAGGACAGCATCCGCTGGATGCTTACCTGTGCTCAGACGGCGGGTGTCGAGATCGCTTTCGTCCTGAATGCGGATACTGGTTACATTTTTCAGCTCAGCGAAGCGCTCTATGCCGAGGTGATTCGGCGTTTTCGCTCGGCTTTTCCCGAACCCACGATCATCTGTGGCACGACGGCTACGGGAGCGGGAGAGAGCGAGTTTCGGGCGGATCGCTACCGTCCGCAGATCGAGATTGCACAGGCTTTTGACAATGTGGAGGTGATGATCATGACCTCGCAGGGCTTGGAGAATCTCACGACAGAGAAGCGTCGCGACGCCTATTTCGAGATCGCGGAAATGCTCACCGTGCCGGGAATCGTTCACGCTCTGGAGCCAGCCTTCGTTCCTTGGGCGACGCCTTTTGGTCCTTGGCTGTTGAATCAGCTCGCCGGGCATCCTCGCTTCGTCGGGGGGAAAATTTCGACTCTCGACGAACCACATTTTCTCTACTGGGCTGCGATGTGTCGCGACCTAAAGCTGGATTTCGCACCACACAGCGGGGATGACTTTGGCATCGCGTCGGCGATTCGCATGGGATTGCCTCTGTTGATCGGGGCTGGCGTCTCCGCCTGTCCTCTGATCTGCGAGGCGAAGCGAATGTGGACGGCAGAACCCTTCGATATGCGTGTTTACAAGCTTTTCGAGGCCTTTCAGTCGCTGGAGGATGCCGTCTTCCGTCTGGACGAGAAGGGAAGCGCTGCCGCCTACAAACACAGCACGGCCCACGTCCTCAAGCTGCTGGGGATCATCGCCTGTGCCGAGATTCATCCCGATTGCCAAGACCAACGTCCCAGTGGCGAAGATGCTCGGATGCGAGAGGCTCTCGTGCGTCCTTTGCGCATGGCGGAGAGACTGGGGATTCAAAACTTCCGTCTCGCCTGAACGAAGCCTTGTCTTGGAATTTCATTGTGGATCCCTTTCGATTTTTCTTCCCAACAGTAAAATATGGATAAGTCTCGACTCTGCATTCACACCATCACCACTCGTCCTTGGTCCATCGAGCAGGCGATGGACAAATACGCGGAGGCTGGGATCGGTGGGATTACTGTCTGGCGTCAGTCACTGGAAGGCCGAGATCCTGAAAAAATCGGAGAACAATTGCGTTCGAGGAATCTGTCCATCGTTTCCCTCTGTCGGGGCGGCTTTTTCCCCGCATTGGTGGCGGCGGATCGCGAGAAGGCCATCGAGGAAAACCGAGCCGCCATCCGCGAGGCAGCGGCACTCGGTGCCCCTATGGTAGTTCTGGTCTGTGGGGCCACTCCGGGGCAGTCGCTGGAGGAATCGAGAAAGCAGATCGCCGATGGCATCGCGGCTGTATTACCCACAGCCGAGGATTACAAGATAAAGCTGGCCATCGAGCCGCTCCATCCGATGTACGCGGGGGATCGTAGTGCGGTGAATACGATGGCGTCTGCGAATGATATCTGTCAGAAGATTCATCACCCACTGGTGGGCATCGCAGTCGATGTCTATCATGTCTGGTGGGATCCGAATCTAGCCGAGCAGATCGGGATCGCTGCTGATCGGTCTCGCCTCTTCGCTTTCCACGTCTGTGACTGGCTGGTTCCAACGAAGGATTTTCTGAATGATCGGGGCTTGATGGGGGAGGGCTGTATCGATATTCCCGGCATACGGCGGATGGTTGATGCGACGGGATTTAATGGCTTCCACGAGGTCGAAATTTTTTCTGATCGTTGGTGGGCGACAGATCAGGATGAATTTCTCGCTCGCATCCAGACCGCATATCGCGAGCATTGCTGATACGAGGCGATGATCTGTCGCTCGGTCAGACTCGAGTTTCACGAATCACACAGACACGCGAACGACACGGCTCGTAATACCTGTCAAAATGGCCCAAGAGATCGTCCCTGCTTTTCGCGCCAGTTCGGTGACGGTGATCTCGCCATCGCCCTGTCGCCCCAGTAGAACGGCTTCGTCGCCCAGGTGAACGCTCGCGAATTCACTCAGATCGGTAAGATCGACCACGATTTGATCCATGGTCACTCGCCCCAGCAGAGGACAGCGCTGTCCAGCGATGAGGATCTCTGCTCCCTGCCCGGAAAGCTGCCGAGGATAGCCGTCACCATAGCCCGCGCCTAGCGTCGCGAGTCGTGAGGGCCGCGTTAGGATATGCGAGCGCCCATAGCTCACGCTGGCTCCGGCGGGGAGATGGCGGATTTGAGTCACTCGCGTTTTCCAGGTGAGTGCGGGACGCAGAGCCGGGTCGGAGATCGGCAGAGGAGAAATTCCGTAAATGGCGAGTCCAGGGCGCACGAGAGTGGCGAAGTTCATCGCATCGGGATAGCCAATCAGTCCGGCGCTGTTCGCGAGATGGATCTGACAGCCATCTGGAAGGTGGAGGCCCTCGATGAGAGTCCGAAATCGCTGAATCTGTTCTGTGGTATAGGTACGGTCCTCATCCGCAGAGGGAAAGTGCGTGGCGATTCCTTCGAGACGACAAGAACGCAGTTGGGATAGATGATGGACGAACTCTTTGAGCGACTCCGGCAGCACGCCAATCCGCCCCATTCCCGTATCGACCATGACGTGAAGGTGTGCGCTTTTTCCTAGGTGATTTGCAATCATCGCAAAGGCATCAGCCTCCTCCTGTGAGGAAACGACCACGGAAAAGTTCTCTGCCACGATCCCTTCTCGTTCGTGAGGAACGGCGGGACCGAGTAGGAGAATGGGTATCTCTCGTGTCTCAGCGGAGGACAATCGAATTTTCCGCGCTTCTTCGAGATTGGCGACGGCAAAAAAATCGACATCACTGGCGAGAGCACGAGCTACAGAGCTGATCCCGTGTCCGTAGGCATCTGCCTTGATCACGGCCATCACCCGACGCTCGTTCCCCGCCAACTCACGACAGCGGGCGACATTCGAGCGGATCGTGCCGAGATCGATCTCGGCCCAGCAGCGGTGCAGGGTCGATCCAGTCGGCTGATGGTTCATGTCGATAACGAACAGTGTGGAGGATCAGGCTTCTTCCTTCCGATAAAAAATCTTGATATATTCCATCTGCTTTTCCTCGTCATGACCGCGCTCGAGGAAATGCGTTGCCTGATGAAGAAAGCCTCTGGAGAAGCGTAATTCGACGCCAACATCGAGTTTCATGCGGCTTTTCAGACGATTTGCCGCCTTCTCTGCCTCTTTTTTCGATACGGTGAAGGTGTCGGGAAGGGGTTCGCTTTCACCTTCCTCCTCATATTGAGACTTGAAGGCATCGAACTGAGCGATGCGATCAGGAGTTTCGAGCGCTTTCGCCCCGAACTCAGCCAGATCGAATTCCTCCGCTTCCTTCAGGAAATTGGTGGTGCGTCCAGCTAGTTCCATGCGCTCTTCTGCGGGAATTTCTTCAGGCAGACCACGACGGGCAAATTCGGCACAGAGTTCCGCGTAGCGACGCGTCAGGAAATCGTCATTGGTGACCGGTTTTGCCCCGGCAAAATCGCGTACCCAGAACTGTGCTCCGGCACTGCTTTTATCGAAGAGGAAGACCGAGTAACCATGCTCGCGATTGTAATTGATGATGAGGCAGCCCTTATCGATCTTTTCCGGATAGATTCCCTGTTCGGTTGTCAGAACCAGATCGCCGTCGCGCTCGGAAATCTGGAGAAAGGGGACGCGGCTCTCCGATTTGATGATGCTGAGCGCCTGAACTTTTCCCCAGGAGACCGAGATTCCTTCGATCAGTGCCACGCACAGATCGCCGGGTTTGATATTCGGGTGGCGGGATTTTTCGTGAAGATGACGGGCGATGGCAGCTCCCTGTTCGAGAAGCGTATCATTGTTCTCAAAGATGCTCGTGGCAGATGCGAACAATTCGTTCTTCGCCAAGTCTGTGTGATGGTGGAGCTGGTGAAGTTCGAGTGAGCGGAAAGACTTCAGAAAGCAGTGGGTCAGCATCTCCGCCTCGTCGCCTTGAAAGCGGCAGAGAGTTCGAGAGGTCTGTAGAGGCTCCCCACGGGCCGCATCGCCAAGTTTGGCGAGAGACATGGCAGAGAGACGGGCGTCCTGAAAGGAAAAGCTAGGGGTTTCCATAGAGAAGAAAAAAGGGGGGAGATGAAAAAGGAATTAGTTCGCGACGATATTTACGAGGCGACCTGGAACGACGATCACCTTGCGCAAGGTGAGCCCATCGAGATGAGCGCAAATTTTTTCTCGGTTGAGGGCGAGAGTTTCTATTTCTTCCTTCGTGGCGCTGCTCGCGGCGAAGAGGCGGTCGCGCACTTTGCCATTCACCTGCACCACGATTTCGATCTCGTCCACGATCAATGCTTCCGCATCGTAGTCGGGCCAAGGAATCTGGGAAAGCTCGTCTTGCGGGAGCGAGGGAAACGCTGCTGCTAGGCGGGAATGCAGTTCTTCGGTCAGGAAGGGGGCGAAGGGATTGAGTACTTGGAGCAGGGTATCTACCGCCTGAACAGGCACTTGGTCGAGCTTGGTGAGTTCGTTCGTGCAGACCATCATTTGAGAGATGGCTGTATTGAAATTCATCGACTCGATGTCCTCGCTGACTTTTTTAATCGTCTCGTGAACCGTCTTCGCCGTACTTTTTTCCGGTGCGATGTCAGCCAGATGGGAATGGAGCACCCACTGATCCTCCTGATTGCTCTCCATCACCAGACGCCAGACGCGAGCGAGGAAGCGATACACGCCTTCCACTCCTTTCATTGACCAGGGCTTCACCTGTTCCAGAGGTCCCATGAACATCTCGTAGAGGCGCAGGGAGTCGGCACCGTATTCCGCCACGACATCGTCGGGATTGACGACATTGCCGCGCGACTTCGACATCTTCTGCCCATCCTGTCCCAAGATCAGGCCTTGATTGACCAGGCGCTGAAAGGGTTCGGGCGTGGTGAGGTGGCCGAGATCAAAGAGCACCTTGTGCCAGAATCGAGCATAGAGCAGGTGGAGCACTGCATGTTCTGTCCCTCCCACGTAGAGATCGACTCCGCCGGGCTTCTCATTCTCTCCCATCCAGTAAGCCTCAGCCTCCTTGCTGAGAAAGCGGTCGGCGTTCTGAGGATCGCAGAACCTCAGATAGTACCAGCACGATCCTGCCCACTGTGGCATGGTGTTGGTTTCGCGCAGGGAACCATCGCTGCGTTGTACCCAGTCCGTCGCCTTCGTCAGGATGGGTTCGGGACTGCCGCTGGGTTTATAGTCGCTCAGTTCGGGTGCCAGCAAGGGCAGGTCGGAGTCGGGTAGTGCCTCGTGGTGGCCATCACGCCAGACGATGGGGAAAGGTTCACCCCAGTAGCGCTGACGAGAGAAGAGCCAGTCGCGCAGCTTGTATTTCACACTCTTTTTCCCGAGTCCTTTCTCCTCTAGCCAAGCGATGATGCGGGCTTTCGCTTCGGGCGTCGGAAGTCCGTTGAGGAAATCGGAATTGATCGCGATTCCATCCCCGGCGAAGCAAAGGGCCGATGGCTGCGTTTCTCCGTCTTTGGAGGGTGAGGGAGCCTGCACGACCTCACGAATCGAAATGCCAAAGGTCTTCGCGAACTCGTAGTCACGGTCGTCGTGAGCAGGCACGGCCATGATGGCCCCTGTGCCGTAGCTCATCATGACGTAGTCGGCGATCCAGACGGGAATTTCCTCGCCGTTCACAGGATTGATCGCCATCCCTCCAGTGAAGACTCCGGTTTTTTCTTTCGCCAATTCTGTGCGCTCCAGATCGGACTTAGCAGCACAGGAGTGTCGATAGGCATCTACGCTTTCGCGTTGCTCCGGAGAAGTAATCTGATCGACCAAGGGATGTTCCGGTGCCAGAACCATGTAGGTGGCTCCGAAAAGAGTGTCTGGTCGTGTCGTATACACGGTTACATCCTGTCCGGCGATGGTGAAATCCACCTCCGCCCCTTCGCTGCGTCCGATCCAGTTTCGTTGCAGCAGCTTGATCCCCTCCGGCCAGTCGAGTCCATCCAGATCGGCGATCAGGCGTTCTGCATAGGCCGTGATCCGCAGCATCCATTGTTTCAGCGGACGACGCTCCACAGTGTGTCCTTTGCTCCGCCATTCCTCGACTTCTTCATTCGCTAGGACGGTACCGAGATCGGGACACCAGTTCACAGGAGCTTCGGCGACGTAGGCGAGGCGTTTTGCGTCGATTTCTTCGCGACTCAGACCGCGCGCTTCCAGTTCGGAAATTGGACGTGCCTTCTGTGTTACGTCGTCGAAGTAGCTGTCATACAACTTCAGGAAAATCCACTGAGTCCAGCGCACGTAGCCGGGATCGGTAGTATTCACCTCGCGATTCCAGTCGTAGGAAAAGCCCAGTCGCTTCAATTGACGGCGGAAGTTATCGATATTCTTTTGCGTGTTGATACGAGGATGTTCGCCGGTCTTTCGGGCATGCTCCTCGGCGGGTAGGCCGAAGGCGTCCCAGCCCATGGGGTGGAGGACGTTATCCCCTTTACGACGACGGTAACGAGCGATGATGTCGGTCGCAGTATAGCCCTCCGGATGCCCGACGTGTAGGCCTGCTCCACTAGGGTAGGGGAACATATCTAGGATGTAGTATTTTGATCGTGAAGGATCGAAACCGGGGTCGCCTGGATTCGGAGACGCGAAGGTCTGCTCTGTATCCCAATGGTCTTGCCATCGGGGTTCGAATTCATCAAAGGGGAAACTTTTACGCAGCTCGGACATGTCGGATGAGAGTGGAAGCGAGCGGCCAATCTAGCCCGAGTTTCGGATCGTCTCAGAAAAAATCGTGGAAAATTGTGATCGTCGTGGATTCGTGATGGAATGGGGACGGAATTCCTAGGATGGCTAGAATTTTAGAAGCGATTCAGTGCGCATGTGCGGAACTTGCACTCGATCTGAGCGCTCTTAGTCTACGTCACTCGAACATGAAGTATCTCTGTGTTTCTTTTCTCTTCATCGCCCTGCCTATATTTGCTGCGGATTCTCCGAAAGCAGCAGATGCTCCGGTAGGGACGGCCCCTGCAAAAGAGTTACCTCTCGCCTCGAAGCAGTTTCCCGACGTGGCCTCTCTGCCGGATCGCACGGAGGAGTTTCGCAAACAGATCTCCGAGAGTGGAGGCACCCTGCTTCTACCTCCTGGAGTGAGTCGGATCACTGGCACACTGGAATTCGTTCTGGCGGGTGAGCATAGCGGCCTCGTAAAACCAGAAAAAGGCCCAGCCACCCTCATCATGGATGGTGCCGGACCGGCGATTCGATTCACCGGATCGCATGAAGGAAGCGCATCTCCCAGTCAGTTCAAGCCGACTACCTTCAATGAGCGCATGCCCACAGTCGAGGGGATCGAGATCATCGGTAATCATCCTGAGGCAGATGGGATCGAACTGTATCGCACCTTCGAGACGATCATTACGAAGACTTCTGTCCGCTGGTGTCGTCATGCGATCCATCTGGTGGAACGTAACCGGAATCTCGTCGTCTCGGATGTGCATCTCTATGAGAATAGCGGAGTCGGCATTTTCTACGACGATGTGAACATCCATCAGTCGAACATTTCCAATTCGCACATCAGTTATAATCGCAAAGGAGGAATCGTCATCCGCGATGGACAGATCCGAAACATGCAGGTATCCGGCTGCGATATCGAGGCGAACGTGCCGGAAGATGATACTCCTACTGATGCGGCGAATATTCTGATCGACGTATCGGGGACACCTGACGACAAATCTCGTTCCGTCGCCGAGGTGGTGATCGTCGGTTGCACTCTCCAGCATCTCTCCAACTACACTGGGAAGAACTATAAGGAACTGGCACCTGGTGGAGCCAACATTCGATTTCGAGGCAAGGAGATTTATCCCATCGATACTGTTTCGATCATCGGGAATGTCATGAGTGACGTGACCACGAATGTGGAGCTGGTCGATTGCAATGAGATCATTCTATCCGGCAATGTCTTCTTCGCTCCGAATCCGGATAATCTCCTCATCACGCGAGGAAAGCGAATTAATGTCACGGGCAATGCTTTTAATCCTCGGGAGTTCGAGCGACCAGGACGCATCGTTTTTGATCAATGCGTGGATAGTATCTTCGCGAATAATACTCTTCGTGGCCTTCTAGCCCCGGAAGGTGCTGTCGTGATCAAGGATTCCGCCCGTATCAATCTCAGTAACAATGTTCTGACTGAATCACTCGGTGGAATCTCCGTGCAGGGATCCAAGGATATTTCAGTTCGTGGATGGATGGTGTCCGGCTTGCCGGAAGGCACCAAGTGGCTGAATCACGATGCCGCGTCTGAACGTGTCGTGGAGGAAGGAAACGTCGTGGCTTCGCAGTGAGCGGGATGGATGGGGATCGATCCAATTCCGAATTAATCCAATCCTCCACGAGCGCCTTCCTGCGCAGAACTGTCGTCAAAAGACCGTTTGTGTTCGGTTGTCTTCCTCACAGGAATCGTAAAGTGCGAGGCGAGGCTTGGACGGTAAGGTGCGAAGCGCGAAGGAAGTGGAGCGGGTTCCACGACCGACAAGCGACAAAGCCTTGACGTTCAGGACGCCGCCTGCCACAAGTCCGCCGTTTGGACCCTACTACGAAGTCGCAAGCTTATCAGGGCGCGCATTCAATAGTCTAGCGCAATCGGGTAGACTGGAAAAAGGCCAGAGGCTGTATGAAGTTTCTGGCTCAACAACCAAATCGAATCCGAGATGCCTACATACAACCGTCTGACCCCAGAACAACGCTACACCATCGAAG
>CAUJIH010000061.1 GCA_963205275.1 Verrucomicrobiota bacterium
GCACGGGGGCAGGCTTCGGCGGTGCGGGTATGGGAGTCGCCGCTACTGGCACGGGGGCAGGTTTCGGCGGAGCAGGTGCTGGAGTCGCCGCTACAGGTGCGGGGGCAGGTTTCGGCGGCGCGGGCGCTGGAGTCGCCGCTACCGGTGCGGGGGCAGGTTTCGGCGGCGCGGGCGCTGGAGTCGCCGCTACAGGTGCGGGGGCAGGTTTCGGCGGCGCGGGGACGGGAGTCGCCGCTACCGGTGCGGGGGCAGGTTTCGGCGGAGCGGGCGCTGGAGTCGCCGCTACAGGTGCGGGGGCAGGTTTCGGCGGCGCGGGCGCTGGAGTCGCCGCAGACATAGCTGCTCCCATGCTCACGATCCATGCAAAGCACAGCCAGCCCGCCAACTGCTTCACAGCAAAGGCACGAAAACATGAACATTGAAGGCGGAGGAAACCCATCACCGCGAAACTACTCCTGACGCCACGGTCAGGTCAACTGGCGCAAGTGAGTCCGTTCTCAGAACTCAACCGTTTTCCCGGTACGGAAGGATGCATCTGCAGCCAGTACGATCCTTAGGCTGTTCACTGCATCATCCATATGATCCGAAAGAACGACATCATTGACAATCGCATTCAAGAAGACTTCCTGCTCACGAGCGCACAATTCATCGTGGCCCGGCTCATCTGCGCAGTCGAGAATCTCGTCTTGATGTACGAACTGATGATTCTCGTCGAGCTCAGCGTGATGCACCTTCAACGCTGCCGCCTTAGAATGAGCGTCGATATTGTCACTGGAGGCCTCGCCTTCCTTAACGCCAGAGATACTGACGCTCCCCTTCGGGCCGACCACATCCTTCACGAAGTATGCGGTCTCACTCATCATCGGACCCCAGCCGGCCTCATACCAACCGACGGAACCGTCTTCGAAGGTGACCTGAAGCTGGCCATAGTTGTACATCCCCGGCACCAAATCCTCCGTCAGTCTGGCACCGATGGCGCTCACTCGCACCGGTCGTGAGCGTGTCATCTGACACATCACGTCGACATAGTGGACGCCACAATCGACGATAGGAGACATGGACTGCATCAACATTCGATGCGTGTGCCACATGTCTCCGGAAGATTGCTGGTTCAGGTTCATCCGCATCACCAATGGCTTCCCTAGGGTCTGCGCCTTCTCGATAAAGTGCGCCCATGTGGGATGAACCCGGAGGATGTAGCCGATCACCAGCTTGCGATTCGCGGATCGAGCGGCATCGACAATTTCCTGTGCCTCTTCAACAGTCTCAGCGATCGGCTTTTCAAGAAAGACGTGACAACCAGCGGCAAAGGCCTTCTTTGTGTAATCTGCGTGTGTATCGGGGTATGTGTTAATGGAAACAGCGTCTGGCTGCGTCGCCGCCAAGGCCTCTTCGTAGCTGGAAAATTGCGGGTATTCCGCACCCAGCGCGTCAAGCAAGTCGCGCCGAGATTTTTCTCCTCGCGAGACAACACCGACGATTTCGAACCCATCCATCGCGTGATAGGCTTTGGCGTGAGACTTGCCCATGTGGCCACAGCCGACGACGAGAATTCTGACAGGATTGGACATAAGAAGAATCAGGTTAGATAAAATAGGTCGATGATTTTCAACTAGGGAAACCGCACTTTGAATACAGGGATACAGCTAGCCCCGATAGCCAAGAGCGATAGCACACTCCCCAGAAATCACAAGTTTTCGACAATCTTCGTCAGAGTTACTTTAACTGAGGGGGAATATCCCCATAGTTCCACGGGGCTACGAACGGTGGTGGTGGCGGAAGTTCGGGAACCGCACCCGGTTTTAGACTCTTGATCAATTCGATTCCTGCGTCGCGGATCTGGTCGCCAGCTTCCGGAATCAGATTGCTGTAGCTGGTAAGCCGCGTTTCGTAGCCTCCTCCGTTCTCACCAAAGGATTTCAATGTAGGCACATAGCCAACGCACCCGTTCGCTAGGCTAACCGGATATGTGAAGGGAAAGGGACTTGCTTTCTTCTGTTGCAGTCCGAACTCGCAGAAATACTCAGCTGGGCTGGTTACAAAGACTGCGGGACCGACCTGAATCGCCTGCACTTCGACTTTCCTCACCGGTTCCTTCGCGATCATCGCGTCCAGCATCACGATCTCCTTCGCCCAAATCCAGTCATTGAGCTTGGCGGCCTCCTTGGGGCGCTCGACCGCGATCTTTCGGCTCTCAGAAACACGTTCTGGTGAGGGTTTACGACGGGGAATATCCAAAATCTGATGCGTGTGCTCAACTTCCACCGAAGTAGTGGTGCGATTGAACACATCCAGCAATACTTTCACCGCTTCTGCTCCTACACTGCCGCCCACCAACATCGCAGACGCCTCTCCAGCGACCATCCGCCCGGCAGGAGTGGAGTTATCCACCTGGGTCACATCTCCACTGGTTCCGTTCAAGAAAACCACAACCGCACTTTCTCCATATGTACCGCGAATCACCTTTTCCAAACTCCAGATGTAGTTCGCAGAAATACCCGGAGGACTCGTGGTCGCATGACATGCGAAATTCACCACACATCCGGCCAGATGTCCCTCAGCATCCCAGGCACCGATCACTCCCACCTCAGGATCAATCGGTCCAGCAGGCTCGATCATTTCGGGATTCCCATATCCGGGGTGCGTGTAAGTCAGCCCGTTTTTCATTTTCCACCGACGATTAAAACTCACCGTCTTCTCTTCTCCGTGTCCAAAGCCGAGTTTCAGCTCACCCCGCTTCTCATGGGCCTCGGTGACCGCAGCGGCAACGGCTTCCACCACCTTTTCGAGATATCCTGCATCGGCGGCAGAACTTTCGGCGGCTACCTTCTTCACCAGTTCATCGGCGTCGTCGAACTCGCCAGGTAACACCATGCACGTCGGGCCGGATGTATGAGAGTGGGAAGCTCCGATCAGAACGGCTTCCGGCTTGATCCCCGTCCGCTCATTAATGCGCTTCCGCGCCTCTGCCACCTGCGGTTCACGCAGGACGAGTGCGTCAATGCCGATCAGCGCGACCTCTTTTCCGTTGCTGTCGAAAACTACGGCACGCACCTTGCAAGGATCGTGCAACTTCTGGTGAAATCCCTTCGTGTAGCCGCCAGGCCTCTCCATGCCGATCTCGGGCGTAATGTCTCGCTCAGCGAAACCGGTCTTTGTGACAGGTTTTTCGGGAGTAGATTCAGGTTTTGCATTCGGAGCCGCCTGAAGGAGGGCGACCGGAAAAACTGCTGCGAGAATGAGAGGGATCAGTCGGATCATTGACCGATATCATACCAAAGAATCAGGAGAGTGATATGGCGTCATCACTTCCCCTGTGAAAAAATCCGCAGTAAGCGCAGACCCGCCTTAACGTCACCTTCCCGAGCGCCCTCACACTCTCGACTCAGATGCGGTATCAGCGGACTCCTCAGCCAACATGACTCGATCCGATGGCAGAGGCATTACATCAGCAGGCGTAAGAGGTCTCGAACGAGGAGACTGTCCCTGAGAGATCCGCAAGCTGTCGATGATGCGATCAGCAAGAGCGCCGCGATTCGCTGCCAGTTTAAACACGAGCCTTCTGCCATCCTCTGTATCAAAAAAGACGACGTCTTCACTCAGGAATCGATGTTCACGAATAATTTCGAGACCCGCAAGAGCAAATTTCACGTGGTAATGTCGCCACCAACTGCGTCCCACAAAGTGAATCACCCCTGGACAACTCGATTCTACGATAATACGTCCAAAAGTCATTGATACGAAGCCGGGGAATCGCTTGGCCCGCCCGATTACCACGGGCGTCGACCATTCCGGATCCGCCTTGCGTCCACCGAGTGCTAAGCTGAGCTTTTGAATCTCCGAGGCAGTGAGACCAGCGTTCGACAGCTCTCGCTCGCCACTCACACCGAACGACAGCAGCTTGTGAGTCCAGAGCCAGAAGAAGGCTTTCACTCGACGGAACAACTTGGGAGTCAAATACAGAGACGCTCCGATGAATCCAAGGAACAATAACGCCGCCACTAGGGGATGGACGTACATTAATCCCAAACCTGCCAGCACTGCCGCATCTTCGCTCACGCTCGCGACAATATTCGATACAGGTTCCGGAGAAGCATTCAGAACCAGACGAGTGCCTGCCTTAAAATTATGAACGACGAGGGAAGCGCCGCCCGCCAAGAGTCCGATACTCACTTCGAAAACCGGATTGGTCGGACCGAGAGTGGTGATCGCGAGCAAGGCCCCACCGACTGGTCGGATCAAGGTATGGACACTATCCCAGAGTGAGTCAACCCAAGGAACCTTGTCAGAGAAAAATTGGAGGCAAAACAGAACTCCAGCCAGCGTGACGACAACAGGGTCGCCCAGAATGGCGAGGTCCGGGTATGTGGTAGAAATATCGACCCAGCCCTGCTGAATCGAGAGACCCGCCACAAAGACGACGAGATATAGATTCAATCCGGAAAGAGTGGCGAAGCCAAGAGCGGTACAAAGCGTTTCCAGTGTATGCATAGCAGTGGATCAGACGAGTTGGGTGAGTGGGCGAACGGAACATGACCGCTCGGCTTATTCTATTGGACGAATGAAAAAGGAAAACATTCAGATTTTTTTGCAGATTTTTCACTTTCCAGATGATTTTTCATCATGCGAGCGAAGCCAGGCGTACACCGTATCACCGATCTGCCGATATCCTGATACAGAAGGATGGACCGCATTGCTCTGACGAACGATGTCCATTTCATTGTGTAGATTCGCCGGGCTTTTTTCCGTGGGGAACCCATGGTAGGGATCGACATTCAGGTGCGCACCGATCAGTTCGACTCGCTCTCCTTCTCGTCCGGAGAACTGTTTGATCATACGCTCCGCCAGCCACTGGCGATTGCGACTGTACTGCCAGCGAGTCTGTCCGCTGCCGTAGTTCTTTCCAAACGCATCCTGACTGAATGTCGAAGGCATGATGATGATCACTCCAATCCAAGCATCCGGCACGGCATCGCGAATCATGGAAATGAGCGTCTCTTGGTAGCGTACACTAGTGCTACCTCTCTCCTCAATCGTCTCGTCTGTCGCACCGAATACATCATTGCAACCGAGCAGGATGGTCACGAAGTTCGGCAATTCTCCCTGATTGGTCTCCTCACAATATCGGCGGAGATTGAGCACCGGAGCTTCCTTCGGATCGTCGGGATTTTCCTTGAACATAAAAGGACTCCCTTTCGGTCGTTCGCCCTCCTTCTTCGGTTCTTTCGGGTTCTGATAGCGAGTCGCAAACCCCTCTGCCGTCCAGCCTCCATAGCCCTCATGACGCACTTCGCCCAATGGCTGCCCCGTATCTACTCCTAGACCGCGCGTTCCGATCAGCTTGAGCGGCAATCCGTCCTCTTTGCTCAGTTGGAGGATGCGCTCCGGATAGACGGATGCAGCGGTGAGGCTGTCTCCGATAATCAATATACGTACGGGTTTCGTATCAGGAAGTGGTTTCCGTGCCACCACATGGAACTTCGTAGAAGCCCGAGCGACGATTCCATTCGCAGAGTCGCGAAGCTCGAGACTCAACGGGAGTTCCCCCACGTCCTTCGCTTCGGGAGTCCAAGTCCATCGCAGCGACTGCTGACTGCCCTTTGAGCAAATCACGTCCGGCGCGTAATTCGCAGGATTCAACAGCACCCACGTATTATCGAAGTAAAGATTCGTCTCTAGCCCTTCGATCGCATGAACTACAGGGGGGAGAATCATTCGAGCCTTTCCTGGAAAATCACCTTCCGGGACGGTCGGTTTCGCTTTAGCAGCCTGAATCGCTACTGCCGGTTTCGAGTCTTCGGAAACAAGAGGCATTGGCTGATGGGCCAAAGTCAGAATGAATGACAGCGCGAGCGCAGGAAGAAAACGGATCATAGGGCATCATCCCTTTTCCCAAGCGCTTTTGCAATCCCGCAATCCCGCAATTCCAACGAGCGGGTGCCCCATACGGGGCTCTATTCACGGACCTCCGATACCTCTGGGAGATCGATATCCTTAGGTGTATCCAATTTCTTATCCTTCTTCGGCTCCACTTTCTCCACCTCCGGAGTCGTCTTTCCAGCAGTGACTTTCTGGGTCACCTTCGCTTCCGAGGGGCGACGGTAGGCTGCTGCCTCCCCGGCTAAGAGAGGTTCAGTCTCGAGAGCATCAGGAGCGACCTTCCAATCGATGCCGCTGCGCTCGGCGATCAATTTCCACTCGGTCACCGTCATTAGTCCGCGCTGAGCGGCGGCCACATCGCGGAATGCAGGTGCATTGAGAGCTTCGGTATAAGAGCGCTCGGCCTCGGCGATTCTTCCGCAGCGGAGATAATGCTCCGCCTCAGCCAGCATCAGATTTCCATAAAGCGGGGCACTTTCACGCGCCGCGCGCAGGCGCAAGAGAGCTTCGCTGGGACGTTCCAGTTCATCGAGCACTGCTGCATGACCGATGGCAGCAAATATGTCCTGGGGATAGAGTCGCTCTACTTGCTCGAAGTACAAATTTGCCTGATCCAGAGCCTGACGGCGCTCGGCTAGAGTCATGTCCGTGCGGATCGCAGCGACCTGTGCATGGGCGGAAAGAGAAAATATAAAGGGATTTTTTGGATCAATGGATCGGGCTGTTTTTAGATGGCGAAAATGCTCGAATCCGGTCGGATTTTCTGTAAAGCAACGACGAGCCATTTCGTAATGATATTCGCTCTGTGAGAACCGGATCCCGAGGATGGTGATCGCCATTCCCATCCCGCAGGCCAAGGCACGCTGACTAAACTGGAGAACGCCACCTGGCAGCAGAAAGCGAGTCGTCTCTGGTCTCGTCGCATGAGCCATCGGATCCGGAGCGGCAAGTGCAGCCAGTAGTCCCGCCGCTGTGACTGCCATCACAGGCAGGCGCAGGACGAAATCAAAACTGGCCAGAGTTGCGAGCGCACAAAGAATCGCCAGTGATCCAATGGAAAGCGCAAGGTGATCCGAACGCGGAGCTCGCTGCCCTCCTCCCGGACTGAATCTCGCATACTCCCGCACGAAACGGAATCCCTCGGCGAAATGCAGTCCGAGAACCATCAGAATCAATGCCAGTCCGATCAGGCCGTAATCAGCGAACGCTTGCAGAAATTCATTATGAGTGAACTCTGGCTCTGCCGCCGCTGTGCCCATCGCAGGGGTGCGAAAGAGCCGATCATAAAAATATGTCGACCGGCTCCCAGTCCCAGTCAGAGGAGACTGCATCGCTTGCCTCCACCCTGATTTCCATATCTCCGGCAGCACGAGATTACCGCCCTTGGAGAGCAGCGTGTGATCGACCACACGAACCAGAGGTTTAGAGGAAGCTGCTAGGAGGATCGAAATCAGCACAGCAGAGAGAGCGATCGCTCGCAGAACGGATCTGCGTGTCTCGGGATCAGTTCGATGATAGAGGACGACCGTAGAGAGAATTGCGGATGCAGCGATCCCAGCCAATAGAGTGAAAATCCCCAAGGTACGCCCCGAGAGCAAGACGACAATGATCGATATAAGCGCTAGAGCCAGCATTCCCAGACGAAACGTCCAAGTGCGGCGACCAAAGGACGCTACTGCTAGCCATAGAGGGACGAGCATCGCTAGAAATCCGGAGAAATGGTCGGGATGATTAAACAAACCACCTGCCTGATCCGAGACCGTCCGCTGATATCCCGGCAGAATCCAGAGTGAAGTCCCGAAGAAGAGTTGCAACAGCGCGAAGCCGAGATTCAGCAATACCAGCAGAGCCAGTCCATCCACAAAACGCTTCCTCCAGGCAGATGAATTAAAAAAGTGCAGAAAGAGCGCATATACCAGAAAGCAGGCTACGATCAGAGCCGCATCTTCGCGGGCAAAATACGCTACGGGAGAACTCGATGCACGCACGAGCACCCAGCCCACGAGGGCCAGCACCGCGAGAGTGCTCCATCGGGGGAGAGAAAATGCCACTTTTTCATGGATCAGCCCCACAGAAAGAATCGCCGCGAATCCCAACGCGGCGTATGCTGGCCAAAGAAAAGTCAGCGAGCTCGACGTGCCGAGACTCCCCACCAGAACTAGCCCAGTGAGGAAGAAAAATAGAATCGCGGCTCGCCAGCAGACTTTCATTGAAAGAGACTCCGCCTAATCGGTGAAGTCGTGAAATTATAACACACTCGAAGTAAAGTAAAATATAAAATCGATTAGAAAATATGGAAATATTGATTAATTGATCAAATTGTTCTGTTCTCTGATCAGCACGCTTCCTTTTCCGCTCTTCAGGTCACATTTTTTCTACTCACTTCACGAATCTGTCCACACAAACCGAAGGCGTACTCACGGGATCGAGTCTTTTGATTTTCCACGTCATTTGTTTTAAGTTCGCACGTTCTCTTATTCCGTCCCGAATTTTGCCCACTTGATCAATGCACAAAACCATTTGCGATATTCTCCATCTTCGGATCGATCAATCTGGGTCCCGATTAGTTCGAATCCTGTCTCTTTCCGCCGCTCTTGTATTCACGACTGGTACGCTACTGAGTGCGGAAGCCGAACTGGAAGTCCCGGACGGCGAAATGCCTCGCATTCCACCTGTGGAAGTCGCGAAAGCTCTGGACACCTTTGAGGTCAATCCCAATTTTGATCTGTCTTTGGCTGCTCATGAGCCGGACGTAATGGATCCGATCCAGATGGCCTTTGATGAGAAAGGCAGGGCCTATGTAATCGAGATGCGAGGCTATTCCGAGCACCGTGAGGAAGCGATGGATCGCATCCGTCTTCTCTATGACGATGATCACGATGGCATTTTTGACCGCAGTGTCATTTTCAAAGAGAATCTGAAATGGCCGAGCGCCATCGTCTGCTACAAGGGCGGAGTCTTCGTCGGAGCGACTCCTGATATCTACTATTTCCGCGATAACGACGGAGATGGAGTCTGTGATGAAGAACGAACTGTCTTCACGGGATTCGGTGGAAGCGGAGATGTGCGCCTGAATATGCAGGCTCTGTTTAATAGCCTGCAATGGGGTCCAGACAATCGAATCTGGGGAGCTTCGGCACCCAATGCGGGAAATGTCGTGAAGGCGGGGACCTCGGTCGATCCCCTTTCACTGCGCGGCTCGGATTTTTCCTTCGATCCCGAGACGCTCGATTTGCGTCTCGAGAGTGGCACAGCGCAATATGGAATGAGCTTCGACTCGATGGCCCGACGCTTCGTCTGCAGCAATTCGCGACACCTGATTTGGGTCGCTTACGAACGCAGCCAAATTAAAACGAACCCGTGGTTCAGCCTGCCGACGCCGCTCCTAGATGTCGCCGAGGACGGCCCTACCCCTGATGTCTACCGCATCAGTCCAGATGAACCTTGGCGCATCGTCCGCACGCGCTGGCGAGTAGGCGGAGTCGTAAAGGGGATCGTCGAGGGCGGAGGTCGCGTCTCAGGATTCCTCGTCGCTGCCACTGGAATTCACATGTATTGGGGAACCGCTTTCCCGAAGGAATATTATGACGGAGCCTTCGTCGGCGATGTGGGGAGCAATCTCGTTCATTACAAGAAAATGATCACTCGTCCGGGTTCTGTTCAACCTGTCGGAGTACGCCCCGATCCGAATGAGAAAACTGAATTTCTCCGCAGTCGCGACACTTGGTTCCGCCCCACGTCTTTCGCCACGGGACCGGATGGAACTCTCTACATCACCGACATGTATCGGGAGACGATCGAGCATCCTTGGTCTCTCCCCGAGCCGATTAAAAAGCATCTTGATCTCGATGCCGGAAATGATCGAGGGCGTATCTACCGCATCGCTCCCAAAGGATTCAAGCCATCCCCTTTTGTCGATCTCGGAACTCTCTCCGACGCGGAACTCACTGCGATGCAAATGCACCCGAATGAATGGCATCGCATGACAGCACGTCGCCTGCTCTATGAGCGCGGTAAAGCCGTTCCCCCAGTCCCGCCACATCAGCCATTTCCGGCAGTGCTCGCGTCTGAAGTCCCCTTGCTCGATCAAATTCCCGCATCGCTGGGAGATCGCTGGATGGAAGCCGCCGTGCTGAACTCGCTGCGCACACCAAAAGACCTCGCCGCAGCCTGGGAGGCGACGAAGACTGCCTCGAATGCATTTCGGGCCGAGCTCGCAGGGATGATCGGCCGTGCGAATGATGCCGCTTTGCTCGCCTCTATCGGAGACCAGCTCGCAGCAGCACAATCTACACCTGATACAGCCACCCTGCTCACCGCACTCCGGGACGGCATGATCCGGGAGAAAGGCGACTGGAAGAAATACTTCAGTGATGCTCGATGGCAGCCGCTCATTGAACGGGCAATCGGTGTACTTGAGAATGCATCAGCCCCCACAGAAGCGAGAATCGCCTCAGTCAAACTACTTTCCCAGCTCCCTGCCGCCGGAATGCAGGAGCGCTTCCAAGCAGCTCTCGCCGGAGCGAGCAAGGATGCCAACCTCACTCTGGCTCTCGTCGGTGCGATCAATGATCTCGACAGCCTCATCGCGCGATTCGCATCCCTCCCTTCGACTGCGCGCGACAATCTCGCCGTCCGTATTCTCGCCAAACCAGCCGCTTCAACAGCTCTTCTGGAAGCAATTCGCAACAAGAAACTCGCCCTATCTGATATCCCTGCGAGTCTGATAGAAAATCTCCGTCGCCATGCGAATGGGGGTGTACAAAAACTCGCAACAAATGTTCTTCCTCCTGTCGTGAAGCGCAGCGATGTGGTGGCATCCTACCAACCTGCATTGAGTAAAAAGGGCGATCCAGCCAAAGGAAAGATGGTTTTCCAGAAGGTTTGCTTTACCTGTCACAAGGCTCCTGACGGTGAAGGTATCCAGCTCGGACCACCAGTAGCCAGCTTTGTCGCGGGGGGAGCAGAGACGATTCTTGGAAATATCCTCGATCCTAATCGAGAGGTAGCTCCTCAATATCAGGCGTACACCTTCGAGCTGAAGGACGGCTCTGTATTGACGGGGATTATTGTGTCGGAAAATGCTGCTGACGTATCTCTGCGTATGCCGGGTGGAATTGATAGAACCTTTGCTCGAGGCGATATCCGCTCTATGAAAGGGCTCGGTCAGTCACTGATGCCGGAAGGACTAGAGGCTGCTGTTTCTATCGATGACATGGCTGACTTACTATCATTCCTGACAGCACCTGTCGCCACCAAGTGACATGTGAGAATTTTATCACAGTCTGCCTGTTGCGAATTCGGGAAAGAATTGAATGGTTCTGTCCGTAGAATCGTCTGTTGAAAACCGATGGCACAATGCAGACAATCATTTCCCGAATTCTCCAAGCTGAATCAGAAAAATCAGTCTCGAAGAGTATTTTCTACATGGGCGTGGCTGTTTCCCTTGCTGTTTCCCTTGCTGGTTCTGGTGCTCGGTCCAGTAGATCATGCAAGTGCTGGTATATTTGGAAATAAAAGTGACAAAAGGAAATTAGCCGCACCTGCACAGAATCCTTCTTTGGGCGGGCTGTTCGCAAAGAGAAAAGAGAGAAAGAAGGCTGAAGCCGTCGCTCAGCAGTCTAAGAAGCGGTCCCAGTCACACAACTCGGCTCATCAGCGACGACCTCTGACGGTTCCAGCGGCCCCTCGTCCAGATCGGGATAGTCCGCTGGCAGTGAATACGCATCCTCCCGCTGAAACATGGTCGTATAGATACCCGAATTCGAATGCGCTCCCAAACCGCGACGGGCCACTGACGCTGCCCAGCTACCCTCGTGGAGACCGAGAGGCGAGTCCTAAGAATTCTGTAATCTTACCCCCTGCTGCGCCTGCCATCTCCACCCAATCCTCCCCACCTGAGAAGAAGGGAGGAGGGAAAACTCGGGTATTTGTCCTAGGCGACTCCCAGAGTCTTTTCCCTTTCGCCGAAGAACTTCAGCGCTCGCTCGTATCGGCAGGGTACGAAGTCGCCTATGAGGCCGTCAAGAATGGGACGCCGTACTTCTGGCAGGGAAAGTGGCCCTCACCTATCCTAACGCGTATCTATCATCCTGCATCGAGTCTGGAAGAATGCGGGCGATGGCAGGATACATCACAGGTTCCCCGCTCGATTTCTGATTACGTCTCACGTTACAATCCTGAGGTATTTATTTTTCAGGCAGGAACCAACTTCGAGGAGGATCTGGTCGGTAGTTACCCTCAGGGTATAGTCAAATTGATTCAAAACAGCCTTGACCAGGCGATGGCTGGAGGTGCTCGCGTCTTGTGGATCGGCCCACCGGATGCCCGTGATGACGTGCGCACATCCGAGGCTCAGGATCGATCTGTCGCCACTCTCCGATCCGCTCTCGCAAAAGTGTCCTCCGCACAGAACGGACTGTGCTTTCTCGACAGTCGCCCCCTGTGCCCGATGCCGAACGACGCATCGGGTGACGGGGAGCATCCTTCCTTCTCTGCTGGTCGTCAGTGGGGAACCGAGGCCGGGGCCTGGGCTGTGGATACGATCAGTCAGTGGAGAAAGAGCGGACTGCTGCAGAGCACTCCAACCAGTTCTCCTCAAAAGAGCGGAGGGGCAGTGCAGCTCTTCACCGCGAAGCTCAAAGAGAAAAAGGCCTCGAATAAGCATGCCCTGACTCTCCAATTGGAACTGCTGGCAAAATCGAATCCGGGTGATGTTTCGACCATATCCTACACCGATGCCTTTTCCATCTACCGTTATCGAGTGCTCGGTCCTGCCAATCAACTGACACGTCTGGAGGAACTCGGAGTGGATCGGCCCAAGGATGGCCAGGCCCCCGTCATTCAGGTTCTCCACTGGACAGCTCACAACGACGGATTTGGCCCTCGGATAACGCGGATCGGTAACAGTAGGATCGGAGATACGAGCAGGATGACTCTTATGCCCATCGACTCTCATCCTCTCGGCGAAGCGCTCGGAACTATGCCGCGTTTCGATGACTTCAACGATTTTCTTGCTCCGATCTTCGTCGCCCGAGATCTTCTGAGTGAGCGAGTTTTTTGAAGTCGGGAATCTCTTGCGTAAAATTAGTTTTTGAGAATATCGAGAATTGGTCGCGAGTCTCACGAACGGCACTCTCATCAGTTGCAGAAGGGCAGTGAGCGTGTCAGGTTTTGATTTCATTTTTTCCATGCTTTCTAGAGAAATTCCAGTTTCCGTCATCGATCATCCGCTACGTGCAGACGGAAAATGGCTTCGCGTCAATGGCGAAATTACCTTTGTGAAAGCAGTGAGCTTCGGTCCGTTTCCCGTCGGGGCCTTTCCAGATGAGGGCGTCGGAGAACTCCTTCGAATTCGGGATGAGCTGGGAGCGAATGCACTGCGACTCTATGAGATCCCATCGCTCGACTTCCTTCATGCCTGCGCAGCCACGGGACTCCGCGTGTTCATCGGCCTTCCCTGGTCTCAGCATATCGACTTTCTAAAACAAGCCGAACTCGTGAGGGAGGCAGAAACGCTATTGGTGGAGACGGTGACTCGATTCCGAGGACACCCGGCAGTCGCAGGATATTTCGTAGGGAATGAGATCGATTCCCTACTGGTACGATGGATGGGGGCAGCACAGGTCGTAGAGGTGATCGAACAATTGATTGACCTCGGTCACGACTGCGATCCGGAGGCTCTCTTTGCCTACGCAAACTATCCGAGTACGGAATATCTCCTACCGCAGAATCAGGACTTCGTGGCATTTAACCTTTTTCTAGAGACTCCAGAGGCACTCGCCTCCTATCTTGATCGTCTACAGAACTTAGCCGGAGGAAAGCCGCTCTTATTGTCAGAGTTCGGAGTGGACTCGCTGTCTCACGGTGAGGAAAAACAGAGCGAAATGTTGGCTTGGGCGATCAAAACGGCACTCACAGCAGCCGCAGCCGGAGTTACGATTTTTTCATGGAGTGATCAATGGCTTCGTGGGGGAAGAACAATCGAGGATTGGTGCTTCGGGCTCACACGCCGCGATCACTCAGCCAAGCCCGCGCTGACGGCTATCCACACAGGCTGGAGTCAGCCCGATGGAGCGATGAATGGTCCCGCGCTCTCAGAATCGCCCATGGTCTCGGTGATCGTGTGTACCTACCGTGGCAGCGCGACTCTGGTGGCCTGCCTGGAATCGGTGGCGAAGCTAGATTATCTCGAGTTCGAAACCCTAGTAGTCAATGATGGAGATGACCGCCGCGTCGCGGAAATCGTAGAGAGCTACGAGAGCGTGCGTCACATTTCGACGCCACACATAGGCTTAGGAGCAGCAAGGAATCTTGGGGCGAGCGAGGCACGAGGAGAAATCTTCATTTACCTCGACGATGACTGCATCGTGGAGGCAGATTGGCTGAAATGGATCGTGTGGCAATTCGCTACGGACGCTTCACTCGGCTGTGCCGGAGGTCCGAATCTCGCTCCACATCCTCAATCTGCCACACAAGCGCAAATCGCCGCCGCACCTGGGGGACCCTGTCATGTTCTACTGGATGACCGCCATGCCGAACATCTGCCAGGCTGCAACCTCGCAGTGCGCCGTGATGTTTTCGAGAAAGTTGGCGGCTTTGATCCTATCTTTCGTACGGCAGGAGATGACGTGGATTTCTGCTGGCGTGTGTTGGCGACAGGAAAGCGGTTAGGCTTTCATTCAGCAGCGTTCGTCTGGCACTATCGACGCTTCACCTGGCAGGCATACTTTCGTCAGCAGATCGGATACGGCCGAGCGGAAGCCATGTTGATGCCGCTGCATCCAAATCGCTTTCGTGGACTGGACGGAGCACTGTGGCAGGGGCATGTCTATGTGAGCCGACGGCGCTTTGGAGCGACGGTTTATCACGGTCACTACGGGCATGAGCCATTCCAATTAATGTATCCCGGTGGAGACTCGTGGTTCGGTGAAGTAGCTCTCCATATTATCTGGTGGGTCATTCTGCTCATTCTATCTCTGGGCGGAATATTCGCCCACTTCCTCTGGCTGCCAGCCGGAGTGATGTTGTTCGGCACGCTCTACGTCGCGGTTGGCCGAGCGGGGCGCTCTTTCGTTACTCCGGAGTATGATACCACATCGACTCGACTCGTGTTGGTAATACTAATCCTCGTACAGGGATTCCTGCGAAGCGGAACCCGCGTGCTGCGAGGATGGCGCTACGCGACCTGGGGTCGTGGACTCCGTAGTGTCGGGACAAATGCGGCCGGAGCTCTGCGCAAAGGATGGTGGAAGCTGGGGGATGATCTCGCCTACTGGAGCGAAGACGGCGTCGGTCGCAAGGAATTGTTGGCTGCGATCCTACGGGCTTTTCCGAACGCACAAGACGATATCTCGGGAAAAACAGACATCCTCTTCCGCCGGGGCTGGCTCTGGAACTGGGCGGTGGTGACGGTGACGGAATACCACTCGGACCGAAAACGCCTCACCCGGCTGCGCCTGCTGGCGAAGCCTCAGAAGATCATGAAAGCGGCGATGTTGGGACTAATTTTTCTAGGCCCCCTAGCAGGACTGGCGAGTGGTCGTCCTCTGGGAGATCTGCTGGGTTACGCATTTGGGATCGCCGTCGGAGCTTGGGCGATTTCACGAATGATGATGTGGACTCACCATCCGCGCTTTCACCGAATTGCGAAAAGCGTAGGACTCAGAAAAGTAAATGAATAACAATTTGCTACGGCACGGAGAAGCCAGAAGATTTCCACAGATCAATTTCCGGACGGAAATTCGCATCGAGAAGATCATCGATTTGCTTTCTCCAGTTCAGGAGCACTTCCGCATCGCGTGAATACTGAAGCATGTCGGTAACGAGCGAATCAGGGATCACGAGAGCTTCCGTCGCCGCAGCGATCCATTTCGCGGACGAATCACTGGAGAGCTTCGGATCTCGTTTCTCAGCATCGACGGTAGCGGCAAGCAGTCGGTGGGAAGCGTAGTCCTGCAGGCCATCGCGGAAATTCTCGAGGCGAATCGTCGGCACGGGAACTCCATCTGGTCCCACGCAGGTCTAGGAGCCATCCCCATTCCAACTGCGCCAACTACGCGGATTCTATTGGCACAACGATCCGCCGGCACTGGGACATAGAGAATCAATGCCATCACCTGCTGGACGTAACCTATTACGAAGATCACAACCAAGTGCGCGACCGCGTCTGCGCACAAAACCTCACCATGCTGAGAGAGCTCTCAGCGAAACTGCTGCGGGATCATCCGCTGAAGGGTTCGATCCGGTCCAACCGCAAACGAGTGGGACTCTCAGCCAGCTTCCGAGTCGAAATCATCGCTCCTATTTTCCATAATCTCCATATGTAAGCCCTGGGAATTAGCGAACTACAGAATTGACTTACAGGATGGCCTGCTGTATCGTATCGAGGATGGTAAGACCGTTCTTGAGACTGGCGGAATATCTGCACTCACAAGGCTCCTCTCTAGCGCCAGAAGTGCGGGAGGAATTGGCTTTGTTACTGGAAAAGCAACTGCAATACGAGCGATCTTGGGTGCCAGCGTCGATCAAGCATCTGCTGGACGATCCGAACGATCTGGAGAAACTGAGGTCAGTGGAAGACATGATCTTCGACATACAGGAGTAGGCCCTGAATTCCGCGAGGGCATGATGTCCTGGCTTGATCCGGATGGAACGAAGATTCTCTACTCTGCCAGTATCTCCCCCGAGGATCAGGCGGCGATTGATGCCGCTGTAGAGGAGCTATCGGAGTCAATCCCTGTATTGCCTGCGGACACGCCACCGCCTCGCACCGACGTGCTTCTGGCGGATCGGGCGGCAATGGAGCGCTATCAAGAGGAGGTCTTTGATATGGCCGCCTTCGCTCGTAATGAGAAGTTCGTTGCAGAGACCTTTGAACTATGGGACGAGCGGGCGGAATTGGAAATCAAGCACGACAGAGCGGGCGTGATCGTGCGATTGCTGGAAGCGGCCAACAGCGGAGAAGGGATACGTAACGCTGTGGACGTGCGAGCGGCTATGATGCTACTGCCTCAAATGCGACGAGAAGCAATGGCGTCTCGTGATCCGAAAAAACTAGCCGAAATTCAAGCACTGGAGTATGCCTATCTGGAAGGTGGGACGGAAAACGCACGGGCAATGGTGGCGCGTCGTTTCTCTCCTTACCGATCTGTAGCGGAACGTAATCTCGCTTGTCTGGGTAGTGCTCTCTCTACCATCCCTAAATCGTGGGAGAAGCGAATCAAAGAGGCGATGACTCCTAGGGAGAAAGCACAGCGCATTGCCGCGATTCGCGAGCAGATCAAGAAGCGTGTCGAAGGACCAGGAGCGAAACCGGAATCGGTGAAAGAGGAGGTGAGACAGCTCTTGATCGCTTGCTCTTCTCGATACCCATGGTGCCGACGGGTGGTGCTACCGTTACTGAATGGGCAGCAAGTGCGCGTTCGGAAAGTGCTACGACACGATCCGGAGCAAAAGCGAGTTTCCCATCTTTTGGGGATGGGCTGGCAGGAGTGGAATCCCACCCGCAAGCAGGTGGTGAATATGTGTTGAGAATGAGAGGTTATCGAACGATTTTGTATTACGATTCCAGTCCGATACTATCCCTCCTTTTCGATTTTCATGCAGGAAGGCAGTTTTTCAGCGTTTCTCTCGAATTGTCATGGCAAGCTTCTTCTCAAACCCTTAGCCAATCCAGAATCTCTGCGCGGCTTGCTCATACGGTAAATTCTTACTCACCCTTTCCCCGAGGCTCGTCAATAAAGCCTCACGTGCTGACTCGCCGAAAGAGTCCGAGCTCGATCTTTCCGCAGCAGCGATCAAAAGAGCGATCAGTCCTTCGACGTCGGTAAGGGCGACATACTCCGGCGCGATCCCTCCATCAGGGGCGCAGTTATGATAGTTGCCCAACATCACAGAAATACCTGCAGCGGAGATACCATGCAAGTTCATCGCAGTGGCTTCGCAGGAGCCGCCGTCGAGTAGAGCACGCTGATGGTCAATTTCTGCGGACTGGGCAGCCTGAATCAATATGCCAGTCACATCGTCACGAAAGACACTGAGCCGATCACCCACACGAATCACCGGCCCGTTTCCCATCACGGCACCACCACGTGGAGCGCTTGTCTCAATCGAAACAAAACAAACATCCGCTGGTAATGGCCAGTTTTGTGCTAGCTTTTGTGCTCCCACGAATCCGACTTCCTCGGCGCGAGTGAAGATTCCATAGACAGAAGCATCGATCTCCCGCCCAGAGATATCCTCAAACATCGCCAGAATCGCCGCACAACCGATGAGATCGTCACACACGCGGGCATGAATGTGCCCATCACGCAGATCGAAGGGTGGCAGATCCCACATTCCGAACTCACCAAACCATTCAACATCGCAGCGGTTCAGACGCTCCTCCGGGACTCCCCCGAGAAAGACGGGTGTGGTCGTCATGATCGTCTCACCAATTTCCGGGTTCGGATTTCGCACCCATCCTGGGTGGTCCATGTGAGCACCGAAGGCTAGTGTCGGGCGGTGATTACCTCGACGATATAAGGCAAGAAGGTTGCCAAAACTGTCTTGCTCCAGACTCACATCGGGTAGTTTTGACAGGTGCTCGCGAATGTGACGAGCGACATGGTATTCGTGAAACGGAGCTGTTGGAATCGAAAGAATCTCACGAAAGAGGGAGAGGATATTTTCTCGTTGCATCATCGAATCTTCCCTAAGGCACTCGCATTCGTCTAGTCTGAGATCGGAGATATCTACAAAAATCGTATCGCGTCTTTGCTCCAGAGAGATGAATGAGAAATTCGTTCTCTAATCGACTTTTCTGAGAAGACTCGCCTTTCATTCAAGAATTCACGAAATTTTCGTTCCTATCTACTCAATCAGAGCCTAAAATGGATCAATGAAACGATTGCCTTCCCTGTATCGCTTCGGCTCGGGATCCCGTGAGGACGGCGGATTGTGCATCGGAGTCTCTGCTGTCATTCTAAATCACGACGATCCAGAAGGAGCGAGCACTGGCGAAGACTGTGACATCAGAATGCCCATGCTGGCCCCCTCGTCAGAACTCGAAACAGCCTTTCAAAATGGTGAGATCGATTGGGATAAGTATTCGTGTCGCTACCGAAAGGAAATGAATACGCCGGAATGCCATCAGGTCATCCAACTACTCGCTGTTCTCTCGAATTCCATGCCTCTGGCGCTCGGATGCCGCTGTGATGAAGACAATCGCTGTCATCGCTCTATCCTCCGAGATCTGATTGCAGAGGCGCAGGCTGCCTCGCCGCATTCTACGACCGATCCCCGAATCTTACCTCCTGAGATCGGATACTCTAGTCCCGCCTGCTTTGCGAATTGGGATGACCTCGAATGATCTACGTCTTCACTTCGAGAAGCGAAAGAAAACTCAATTTTTAGAACTCGGAGGGGACTTGAGCAACGCTGCTTCCAGCACTTGATCAACTGTCTCTACTGGAACGAACTTCAGACTCTTTCGCGCATCCTTCGAGATCTCAGGAATATCCTTCGCATTCTTCGCGGGGATCAGCACGGTGCGAATCCCTGCCTGAAGAGCTCCCAGAGCCTTTTCCTTCAGACCTCCGATGGGTAGAACAGCGCCCCGCAGGTTGATTTCACCCGTCATCGCGACCTCGCGGTTGACGCTTTGGTTGGTATAGAGGGAAGCGAGAGCGGTGTACATCGCACACCCAGCGGAGGGACCATCTTTGGGCACCGCTCCGGCGGGGACATGGACGTGGGTGTCGTGCGTCTCGAAGTCCTTCGGGTCGATTCCCAATGATCCTGCACGTTCGCGGACGAGACTCCAAGCGGCTTCCATCGACTCGCGCATCACGTCGCCGATCTGGCCGGTGAGCTTGATATTGCCCTTCCCAGCGAAGCGGATCGCCTCAATGTGCAATACTTCGCCACCGACGGGTGTGTAGGCCAGTCCGTGGACGATACCCGGCTGGCTGGCGAACAGTTTCGCCTCGTGCTCATATTTCGGCGGTCCCAGAATTTCGTCGATCACTTCCGATGTTACTTTGACTTTGGTTTTACTGTCTTCGACGACTCGAGAGGCAATATTCCGACAGACGGATCCGATCTCACGCTCCAGATTTCGAACCCCAGCCTCGCGGGTGTGATTTTCAATCAGATAAGCAAGCGATTTTTTTGACCACGATGCCTGACGAGATTTCAGCCCATTTTCGAGGAGTTGACGCTTCACGAGATACTGTCTGGCGATCTCCAGTTTCTCCTCGCTAGTATAACCAGGCAGCTCGATCACTTCCATACGGTCCAGGAGTGGTGCCGGGATGGGATGAGTGGTATTGGCGGTGGCGATGAAAATCACCTGTCCCAGATCGAAGGGCACGTCGAGATATCGATCCATGAAGGAGTTATTCTGTTGTGGGTCAAGCACCTCCAGAAGAGCACTGGCAGGATCGCCACGGAAATCGGCACCGATCTTATCCACTTCGTCTAACATGATCACAGGATTGCGCGTGCCGAGGCGACGTAGCTCCTGAATCAATCGACCTGGCATCGAGCCGATGTAGGTGCGGCGATGTCCACGGATTTCCGACTCATCCCGAATTCCACCGAGGCTGAGCCGTGAAAAACCTCGTCCCAGCGACTCTGCGATCGAACGCCCCAGACTGGTTTTGCCCACTCCCGGAGGGCCGACAAAGCACAGGATCGGTGCATGTCCGGAGGGATTCAGCTTGCGCACGGCCAAGAATTCGATGAGACGCCGTTTAATTTTATCCAGTCCGAAATGATCACGATCTAGAATCGAGCGGGCGAACTCGAGATCACGAATGTCCTCACTCATCTTATTCCACGGCAATTCAGCGATCGTCTCAAGGTAGGTGACGATGACGGAGTGCTCCGGACTGGCGGGAGGGATCAGATTCAGGCGGTTCAACTCCCGAGTCGTCATCTTTTTCACGTCCATAGGCAGCTCTGCCGATTCTAAGCGCGCACGCAAGTCCTCGACTTGCTCCTCGCCTCCTTCATTTTCCCCTAGCTCGCGCTGGATCGCACGGATCTGCTCTCGCAGATATGCCCGCCGCTGAGCATCTGAAAATTCGTCCTCCACATCAGCCCGCAGCTTTTGTTGCAGTTCGGCGATATGAAGCTGGTTATTTAGATACACTTGCACCTTCTCAACTCGCTTACGGACATCCACTTCTTCCAGCAGATGCTGCTTTTGATCCAGATCGAGATTGAGATTGGTCGCGAGGAAATCAGCGAGAATGGAAGGGGGCTCAATTGAGTCTAGCGCCATTTGAGCCTCGTCAGGAATCGTCGGACTCAACTGGATAAAACGCTGCGCGGACTCCCGAAGATTCCGAAGAGTCGCCTCCCAGCGTGCCGTTTTCCGGGGGACTTTATTTTCCAAGATCTGAAAGCGAGCCTTCAGATAGGGATCACTCGAGATGAATTTCGTAAACCGTGTTCTCTCGACGATCTGGATCAGCACCAGAGTTTTGTCGTCGCCATGTCGCATCATTCGTAGAACATTGCCCAAAACCCCCACTTCGAAGAGGCCCTCGGCTTCGGGAACATCCACATCGGGATCTTTTTGAGTGGATAGCCCGAGGATGCGCCCTGCGGGCAGCAACTCGTCGAGAAGCTGCCGACTAGCCGGACGCTCTATGGTGAGAGGGGCCACGGTTCCAGGAAAAAGGACGATTCCACGCAGTGGCATCACTGGAATCACGTCAGGCAGCTCCGAACGCCATTCCGGCAACTTGGAGCCGGGATCGCTGGTGGAGATCTCGATGATCTCACCAGTGGATTCTTTCAGAAGGCGCTCGATGTCTTCCATAAGGGGGTCAGTAAGAGGGGTAGGCACGGGATATTTCTGTGAATGAAGGTTCGTTACGTCGTGTTAGACGAATGAACAGGGTCTCTGACTTACGCAAGAGGAAGAATTATTCGAAGCAAGCCATTTTCTTGCTTCGCGGCAACTCGATCTGGCAAGATCTCAGCTGGTAGCTCGATTTCGCGGAAAAAATATCCACACTCAATCTCCATCGTCATTACTTGACAGTTATTCCCCTGTCGTTCTGAGATCTGCAGAGGTGATCGTCTTTCCCCGGAGATTCGGATCAGATGGGGCGTAGCCTCAATGTGTAGATCCCGCTTTTCCACTCCGGCGAGATCCACCCAGACTTCGATATGATCCTCGTATCGATAGGCAGTGATGTCCGGCTGCCACCCGACAGGAACGCGAAAATCCAGAAACTGAAGCTGACTCAAATCATAGGCCAGACCTCCAGCGCGACCGATGATACGAGCGAGCCGAACCTTTTTTGACATGTGAGAAGGGAGGATACAGGGAAAATCACAGAAGTTCAATCCCCAGACGAAAGATTACTTCCACTTCAGTACAAGTCCATAGGCGTCGGCACTGCCATTTCCCGCTGCCAAAGAGGACTTCCCGTACGTCACCGGTGGCGTCCACGCTCCGGCGAGGGCCAGCCGCCCATCGGGGTGCCAAGCCATCGTATAGGCATTATCTCCCTTCACTCCTCCACAGGTGAACAACCATTCGATCTGGCCCTCGGCATCGAGAGCCGCGGCATAGATATCGGTTGCCCCGAGAGAGGTAAGGCTCTTCCCGCCGAAAGAAGCCGTGCCCGAGAACTCTCCCGTCACGAAACAACGCCCCGTTCCATCAGCAGTAAGGCCGAGACAGTAATCGACGCCTGGACTCTGAATCGTGCGGATCCAACGAAGAGTTCCGTCGGTGGCATAACTGGCCAGAAAGCCGTCATTGTCTTTCTCTCCAGTCGAGGAAACCACCTGATCGGGAGCAGCCAGTTCGCCGCGGAACATCCCGGCACCCCAGACGCGCCCTTCGGCGTCCACCGTGATCTCATGAAATCCTGCACTCGGAGTGCCCGCAACACTCCGAAACCAGAGGGCATCGCCGTCCTGATTCAGCTTGATGAGTATGGCTGACTGCCCCGCCCCAGCGGGTGAGATTGACAGCGATCCGAAGGCACCACTCCCACTGCCACTTCCGCCGATATAGATCGCTCCCTTTCCGTCCACTCCGACTCCATGACCACTGCCGCGGAAGTTGCCCGACGTGCTCTTCGCCCATCTCACTTCTCCGGCAGGACTATATTTTGCACAAAAGATCGACTGAATTTGACTACCAGGATTCACCGTCACATCGCCGAATTTTACTTCTCCGACAATCGCTCCTGACACCACCAGATCTCCATCGGGAGCTAGAGCAATCGCATGACCGTAGTCATACCCTGTTCCTCCCGCTGTCCGAATCCAGTCGAGATGCCCTTCAGGCGAAAACCGAGCGACGAACAGATCGTAATCTCCACGATTCGGCAGGATTTCTCCATCTGCCTTCGCATCAGTGCTCTGGTAATGTCCCGTCACATAAGCATTTCCCGCCGCATCCGTCACCACACCGTATCCCCGATCAATCTGACTCCCTCCCAAGCTGCGCACCCAGAGAAAGCGTCCCTCTCGGGAAACTTTCGCAAGAAAAAAGTCAGTCGAGCCAAAGCTATCGCGATGCTGATCCCCGAACGTTCCCTCCCCGGAGGTCTCACCAGCCAGAAAAACATTTCCCTCTCGATCAAAGGCGACGGCACGAGTCTTATCCGCTGTCGCCGATCCTCCGCTCGCTGCCCATTCGACAACCGGATCAGCAGCCGAGGCAGAAACGGTACAAAAAAGAGGGAATATCCAAAGAACGAAAGTAACAATACGATACGACATACCGGATTCACGATCCAACTCTGCGATCCCGCAAGTCTTCGTCCCACCCCGGCGCACATGCGCCTGAGAGGATGCTCATCAAACGGAAAGTTCTTGTTTCCTTGAAAGAGTTGTGTCTAGATAAAACATTGGTAGGAAATTAATTATTACGCGTTTGAAACAAGCCCACAGCTCTCGTATCCTCAAAGTCACTACAATTTTGACATGAAAGGCTTTCTTATTCTCATTACCCTTCTAGCAGCTGGTTACGCCCTCTACTCATACAAAAGAGCGAGCGAGCTTGAGACGCAAATCGCAGGATTAGCCGGTGCCGCTCGCGATCAAGCAGCACTCTCTGATCGCGATGCCATGGCTCAAAGAACGATTTTTCAGGCTCAAATTGCCGATCTGAACACACAAACGGATTTGTATCTCGCCAACTATCGGCTCCGGAAGCAAAAGCTTCAGAGCGAACTATACGATCTTTCATGGAAACGAGATTCCTATGTGAATACTGTGAAGGATCGGATCGCAGCAATCGAAGGGAATTATGGCTCGAACCTGCGTATGAGCCGTGCTGATATTCCCAAGCAGACCGAAAAGATTAAGGAGGAAGGAGCCAAAAAGGTGAAAGAATTTGAAGCCGAGATTGCAAAGAAGCAGGACGAGATGGCACTCCTTGAATCTGAGAAAATTCAGCACGAATCTGATTCCCAGCGTCAACTGACCGCTCTCCATGCGAAACTTCGGGGACTGTAGTCTGTGGTTCAGGTAGGCATCTACTGATTGGAGAAATCCAACTCGCATCTTACTCCCACGAACGCATTCTATAAGCACCGAACACTACGCATCCTCACAGCTCAAGATTCCTAAGAGCAAGCTTTGGCGCGTCGCCTTTCCAATTTAGATTCGCCGCTCACACAAGTAAATCCGCCACTTGACGAAAGTTCGTGATTTATTTTAAGATTCAGACATGAAATCAGTAATCACCTCTGTTCTCGCTTTCACCCTGTCCATATTTCTGACCTTTTTCAGCGACTTGCAGGCCGCCGACCTACCGACGCTCGCTGCTCCGGAGGCCGCACGAATCGCTCAGGAAGACTTGGCTTCTCGCGGACTCGACTCTACCATTTTCATTCTGGAGATGTCCTATAAAGGACAAAAACTGATCGGCTCCGGGCCAGCCTATTGGGAGGTCTTTTGGTCGAAGGAGTTCGACGCTCAGACGGCAGGACGCAAGGAAATCGGGCTAAAAATCAAGATGGATGGGAGCTTTACGCGCTCTGTCCGATGAAAGGTCTCCGATAGTGCCATCTGGGCGATGAAACCCGGGATTTTTCGTTCATTCTACATTTTTCTGTGGGGAATCGCGTTGTCACTCCTCGCGATCACTGCTTCTCCTGCGGAAGACTTTACCTTCCAGGCGGCAGGATTTTGCTTGAGAATAGCGCCGAATTCCACCGTCACCCAATTCTCTGCGGCAGATGGTGAAAGCTGGCTGGAGAAGTCTCTGTCTCTGGCAAGCGTGACACTGGCTGGAAAGACTATTCCCTCCACAGAGTTCTCCCGCAGTGAAAATAGCCTGTGGCATCTCCGCTTCGGCGAGAGCGAAATCCAAGCAGATATCCGCATCTCGTCAGCGAAGGAGGGGCTTCTCTTTGAAGTCGTCCGTATCACCGGAGGGGAATTTGATACTCTGACCCTAGCCAGCCTCAAGACGAATGTGAAAGAGCGCATCGGATGGATGTTCGGGGTCGCCTCGGATAATCGAATCGTCGTCTCCTTCCTCGGACTCAGTGACGACGTGGAATCGCGAGCGATCGGGGGTGGCATAGTGGAGGCGCGGGTGCATCGTGAATTCGGATTCGAGGGAAGAAAGGCGCTCCTCGTTGTCGCGCCTCCGAAACAATTTCGTGAAACTGTACGCAGGGTGGAGGAAGAATATGGGCTGCCCAGCCCAAAAATCGACGGAGAGTGGGCGAAATCTTCCGCTGCGGTTCGCACCAGTTATCTCTTCACCGATCTCACAGAAGCCAACGTGGACGAGACGATCCGCTATGCTCAGATGGGCGGATTTCGCTACATTCTCACTTACTCCAGCACCTGGTCGAGTTCACTCGGCTCTTATCCCATTCATCCAAAGAACTTTCCGAACGGAGAGGCAGGATTGAAAGCTGTGGTGGATCAGTGTCACGCCGCTGGTCTGAAGGTTGGAATTCACATGTTGACCAGCTTTGTCGGAAAGAACGATCCGTTGGTGCGTCCAGTTCCCGATTCTCGCTTGTTGAAGAACGGGGAGGCGACTCTGGCGAATGCAGTGGACGCGAAAGCTACGGAACTGATCGCCACCGCTCCGCTCACGAGCTTTTCTACAGAAGCCGCTATCCACGGTTCGCCAAATGCTGGACTCGATATTCAGATCGATGATGAGATCATTCGTTATCGCCAGATCGGTGGAGACGATGGAAAATCTCTGCTTCAATGCGTTCGCGGATTCTCGGGAACGAAGGCGGCACCCCATGCTGCGGGAGCGAAAATTTACCACTTGGCAGAGCATTACGGCTCCTATCTCGTCGATCTGCGCACTTCGCTCAAGGGTGAGGTGAGCGAGCGAATTGCGGGCCTCATCAATCGATGTGGGCTGGATATGATCTACTTCGATGGAGGGGAAGTAAACGGAGCCAATGGTCCATTCTGGTATTGGGTGAGCCAGCAGCAAGCGGATATTTGTTCGCGAGTGAAGCGTCCGATTCTGGCACAGGGATCGGGGATGACTCCCTGGCTCTGGCACTGGCTCACCCGAGGAGCCTGCGATGACTTCGCCGCTGTCGCAGTGAAAGAATTCCTCGACTATCACAAAATCGGCGATTCCTGGAAGGGATATCACAATAGCTTTTTCCCACCGGAACTCGGCTGGTGGGGCTTCCTCGCTGATACTCCGTATCAAACGGCCACGACACCTGATGAGGTCGCCTATTATGCGACGCGAATGATCGCGCTGGAAACCCCGGTTTCCATGGAAACCAGTCTCTCTAAACTACAGGCAAATGGCCGCACTGAGGAAATGCTCCGCCTTCTGAACGCGTATGAGACGCTGCGCTTGTCGGGAACTGTTCCGGAGAAGATTCGGGAGGCCCTGCAAATCGGAGAGTGGCGTCTGATTCCACCGACGAAACCGGGAGAGGCTCCGCGTTTTGTACCCATTCGTTACGAGATGCATCGAATCGGAACGACTAGCGAAGTCTGGATGAAGAATAACTTTGCCGCTCAGCCGCTGCGTGTGCGGCTGCGTTGCATCCCCACGCTGGATGCTCTCGATAGCCAGAAAAATCTCGCTCTCTTTCGCCCGGAAAAACCGTTAGAACTAAGCCTGCCGGATGAGAAGGCGAAGATGCCCGGTGCCAGAGTGGAGCGGATCGAATTCGCTCATGCAGAAGGGGACCAAGCTAGTCCACTCCTCGTAGGAGCAGATTCGGCTCCAAATGGAGGAGTCATCGGCAAGACTCTCGATCTGACGACGCATCGAGCTATCGCAGTCCGGCTGGTGGTAGAAAAAGACACTCCATCAGATGTTGTCGAGGTTTTGCCCGCCGTGTTAAACGTACAACTGGAGACTCCGGGCAAGGTTTTTCGCGATTACGCGATGGATCTCGACTTCACGGGCGAAAAGACGATTCTCCTGCCGGAGCCGACGACTCGCCGGACGCTGCCTGAGTTTCGCCCGAACGGTGCCAACTACAGTTTCAAGCTTGCGATGTATCACTTCGACTATGCCCAGGTCTCTGCGCTGAACCTGCGCTGGATGCGTGCTCCGAAATCGGGGCTCCGCTGTCGAGTGCTAGAAATTTCTGCGATCAATGAGCTGCCAACTCCACTGACGAATCCAACTCTTCAAATTGGTGCCGAAAAAATCACTTTCCCACTCACGCTTCATCCCGGCCACTATCTAGAGTTTCTCGCTCCAGACTCTGCCCGTGTATTTGATGCGAACGGAATGTCTCTCTCCAAACTGAACTTTAAAAGCCCCCCGCCGACAGTTCCATCCGGCAGTGTCGCGATTTCCCTTCAGAGTGATACAGAAGGAACAGCGGAACTCACTCTGATCACTGAGGAGAAATGAGCAAAAGTCGTCGAGATCTCGATGATCCGTTCAGTGTGTGGTGAAAAGGGCTTGCCCGAATAAGTAATTCTGTGCTACGTGTACAGGGTAGCCGATAGGCTAGAAAAATTTCTCGTTTCTCCCATGGATTTGATCACGAAAGGCGGTCCTCTGATGTGGCTGCTCCTCGGTTGTTCAGTGATCGCGATTGCGATCTTTCTGGAGCGCCTTTTCTACTTTCACCGCGCTAGAATTGATGTGGGCGATTTGCTGTTCGGTCTGCGAAACTTGATCAAAAACAAGGCCTACGCTGAAGCTCTCTCAGAGTGCGCCGCCACGCCAGGGCCGGCAGCTCGAGTGATTCACTCGGCAATTCGACGTTATGCTTCCCCTCGCTCAGAGCTGAAAGACATCGTGCAGGAGAGCGGCCAGCTCGAGGTGCCAAAGCTGGAGAAACACCTGATCGTATTACTGACCGTCGCATATATCGCTCCGCTGATCGGACTGCTGGGGACAGTGCTCGGCCTCGTCGATACCTTCGCCCAGATCAACTCAGTGGGCGGATTTGCCACGGTGGCGGAGATCTCTCAGGGAGTGTACGAAGCGTTGATCACGTCGGCGGCTGGATTGATGGTAGCGATTCCTGCCTTTGTCTTTTACTCCCACTTGCGCGCCCATGCTCGCACGCTGATGTACGACATGGAAAGTGCAGGAATCGAGATCGTGAATACGATCTGCGATCTGAGAAACGAACCGTCTGACATCATCCACATCCGCTCTGGAGCGGCATCGGACGATACAGACTCGAACGCAGCCAATGCCTGAGAATTCACCAGACTGAATCCTCCTTTTTGAATCCTCATTTCTTATCGTGAAACTGGAATCCACGCTCTCTGAACCTGCGGGAATGCTCTACATGGCTCCCCTGATGGACGTGGTCCTGCTGCTGCTGCTGTTTTTCCTCTTCGGTTCGAATTTCGTTCTAAAATCGGGGGTAGACGTACGCTTGCCCGCTTCGTCGTCCTCTCTGCCGACAGCGGAGGATGCACATATTATCACGCTCGTTCCGAATGGAACCGGAGAATTTTTCTTCGATGATGATCGAATCAGTTTGGACGGACTCAGCGCCCGTCTTGCAAATGCTAAACAGCGGTCAAAACAGGTCGTCATCTTGGGAGATGAGTCCGTGAACTACGGCGCGGTTATGCATGTGGCGGATCTCATGCTCGGAGCAGGATTCGAGGTCTCCTTCGCCACGAAAGCGGAGGACGAGTAAGGAACAAAAACGGCACGGAATAATGTCGATTTTCGGACGAGCAGAGAGGAAGGAAGTCGATGAGCGCGGTCGCGTGTTTGAATGGAGCCGTGAAAAGCATCTGTGGATTTACCTGTTCGGATTTCTCATCTTCTCTGCTCTGATTCACGGCGCTGGATTCTATTTATTCAAAGTGGTGTATCCACCTGTCGTGAGACAGGATAAACATCCTGGATCGATCCAAGTGCTCGACTCATCGGATCAGGCGACTCGCGCCCTGCTGCGACAGCTCACGGACCGCTCGATCTACCTCCAGCCACCCTCCGCCCGATCCGATGTCCGAGTGAGAATCGACCCTTCGCTGATTCACTTTTCCCCGGCTTTCCGCCAGTTCGATCTGGAATTAGTTCGCCCCCCCTCCGAACTGCCTGGGCCCGGTCTACCCGAACCGCTGGCACCGATCGAAGCTCCGGAGTCAGAGGGAAAGATTATCCTCGGGGACGGATTGAAGGACAGAGTGATCGCTCCCTGGTCGCTCCTAGAGGATTTCATCACGTCTGCCAAAGATGTGCCGAAGATTCGGTGCGAGATTGAAGTCGCGACTGACGGAAGCGTCAAGGTTCTGTCCCTCGAAGGAGACCTGAATCAGGAGGAAAAAGCAGATCTGTCCGCTGCGATCACATCGACTCTGCGCTTTCTGCCGACCAAGCAGTTGGCCCGTGGATGGTTCGAAACAGACAGAAAATAGCGAACGCCAATTGTTGTTGCGATACCTGCCCTTCAGCGCTTACCTTCTCACGTGGGAAACGCGAGTTTCCTCAAGCTTTTCTTCCTTGCCCTTTCCTCGGATGTTCTCTGTTACTCTCAACGGAATGATCGCGGTCTATCTGGTGGGGATCCTGTGCGCTCTGTTTTTCGCCTGGATCGCTGCTGAGATTTTCCGTAAGGGGCGGGAAAACCGTCGTCGAAAGTATTTCGTAATTTGCGGAATTTGTGACTTCGTCTTCGAGGATCTGTCCTCTCACGATCTCGCGGAATGCCCTCGCTGTGGCGCGATGAACGAGCGAGAGCGGGTGCTCGAGATCTGATCGTCATCCGAGTTCCCATCCTCAGATGTGCATGATCGCGTGATAGCGAATTGCCTCATGTCCTGCGATGCTCGGAGACGCTCATGATCCGATTTTTCTCCCAGCTCTCCCAGCTCTCCCAGCTCTCCCTCCTATCGCTCCTCGCTCTGATTGCGCCACTGACGGCGGCTCCACAGGCTTTCCTGAACGGTCACATCGTCACAGTGGACGATCAGTTCTCCATCGCCGAAGCCATGCTGGTCGACGGTGGACGCATCACTAAAGTCGGGACAAATGCAGCCATTGAAGAGGGTCTACCCGCTGACGCAACACGGTATGATCTGAAAGGAGCGACCGTCTTGCCCGGCCTGATGGATTCCCACGTCCACAGCACTGGCGCGGCGGTGTATGAATTCGACCACATCATTCCCGATATGGAGACGATGGCGGATGTGCTGAGTTATATCCGAGCCCGAGTCTCTAAAGTCCCGGAGGGAACCTGGATCTCTCTTTCTCAGGTATTCATCACCCGCCTGCGTGAGCAGCGCTTTCCTACTCGGCAGGAACTGGACGAAGTGGCACCGAAGAATCCAGTATTCTTCCGCACGGGGCCGGATGCCGCGGTGAATACGCTCGCGATGACGCTCTCCGGTGTTGACCGGAATACGAAAGATCCTGAGGGCGGTGCTGGACGAATCGAGCGCGATCCGGCGACAGGGGAGCCGACAGGAATTTTTCGCGGATCGGCGACCGGCCTGATTAAACGCGGTAGCACCGGGACGAAAAGCCCGAACGAGCAGGAGAAAACTGATGCTTTGGCCAAATTGCTCGCAGATTACAATCAAGTAGGTCTTACCAGCATCTCAGACCGGGGCGCAAGCGACTCTGGAATCGAGTCCTATATGGCTCTGCGTGACTCGGGGCGTCTCAGTTGCCGAGTTTTTCTCTACTATGGCGTCAATGCTCAGGCTCCTATTGAGCAGGTACTAAAGCAGATCGACAAAGCTGCCGACCATCCCTTGCATGCACACAGTAGCGACCTGTGGCTACGCGGAATTAAAATTTTCCTCGACGGAGGAATGCTGACAGGGAGCGCCTACATGCAGCGCCCCTGGGGAGTCAGCAGTGCCTACGGTATCGTCGATCCGAAATATCAGGGCATGGTCTACGTCGATCCTGAGAAGCTCTACACGATGGCTCGCCACGCTCTGTCGAGAGATCTTCAATTCACCGCTCACTCTGTCGGAGACGGAGCAGTGAAACGTCTTGTCGATGTGTATTCTCGAATTGATGACAACGACTTCCCCGTGCGTGACAAGCGACCGTGCGTAACGCACTGCAACTTCATGGCCGCCGATCTGATCGATACCATGGCAAAGCGCGGTATCGTGGCAGACATTCAGCCTGCTTGGCTCTATCTCGATGGCAGAACGCTTCTGAAGCAGTTTGGCAATGATCGACTTCAATATTTCCAGCCCTATAAGACACTAGAGGAAAAAGGAGTCATCGCGGGTGGTGGCTCAGATCACATGCAGAAGATCGGCAGTCTACGCTCGGTCAACCCCTACAATCCATTTCTCGGGATGTGGACCATGCTGACTCGCCACCCTCGCTGGATGGGGGAATCGCTCCATCCCGAGCAAATCGTAGATCGAGCCTATGCGATCCGATTTTACACCATCAACAATGCTAAAATCAGCTTTGAGGAGAACGAGAAGGGATCGCTTGAAAAGGGAAAACTGGCAGACTTCATCGTTCTGGATCGCGATATTCTGAGCTGTCCAGTGGACGAAGTGCGCGAAATTCAGGTGCAGCAGACATGGCTGGGAGCGAAACAGGTGTTTGAGCGAAAATCGTGACCCACCGAGCTTTTCGATCGATACAGACACTTTCCCGATCTGAATTTTCCTCCACTCCTCTGGGTAAAAAGGAGTAAACTGGAGGCCAATCTCTTCTCCTGTGCCCGTCCAAGCTTCCATTGAATCTCTCCACGACCTCGATCTACCCACCTTGCGCTCTCGCTTGGCCGAGGATGGAGTCAAGCCTGTACACGCGGCTGCCCTATGGCGCTGGATGTATCGTGAAGATGGGTCAGATCTGACAGCAGCAGCGTTTCTGCCGCCTCTGCGGCGCTGGCTGGATGCGGGGAACACGTCATGGACGCTTGATCGTCCCGAGATCGTCCAAGAACTCGTCAGCTCAGATGGATTAACGCGGAAATTTTTGCTTCGCCTAGAGGATGGACACACCATCGAGACCGTCTTGATGGGCTACGATGGCCGTCACACGGCCTGCATCAGTACTCAGGTCGGATGCGCCATGGGCTGCGTCTTTTGCGCGACCGGGCAGGGAGGTTTTGTTCGCCACCTGCGGGCCGGGGAGATCGTCTCTCAGGTACTGCTCGCCCGACGAATGCTAAAGAAAGCTGATCCGACGAAACGCCTGAGGAATCTGGTGCTGATGGGCATGGGTGAGCCTCTGCACAATTACGATGCCACGATGCGGGCGCTGGACATCGTGTCCGATGACAGAGGACTGTCCATCGGACCGGCACATATCGCGATCAGCACCGTCGGTGTCGTTCCGGGAATCCTGCGCATGGCGAAGGAAAGTCGACCCTACCGTCTGGCGGTCAGTCTCCATGGAGCCAGCGAGGAGGAACGTGCTGCCCTAGTGCCCGTCTCTCGCCGTTGGTCTCTGACAGAACTAATCGATGCCTGCCGTGAATACGGTCGCATCACCGGAAAGCGAATTTTCTTCGAATGGACTCTCATCGAGGGGAAAAACGATTCGATCGACACCGCAGAGCGTCTGATATGCTTGCTGGAAGGGATCGACGCCCACATGAATCTGATCCCATTGAATCCAACCGACGGCTTCGAAGGATGCCAAAGTCAGAATGAAGCAGCTCTGCAATTTCAAGCGACGCTTCGTCGAACAAGACTGCCATGCACCTTTCGCCAACGGCGTGGAATCGACGTCGCCGCTGGCTGCGGTATGCTCAGGGCTAGAAATCGGAAGCGGAGGACAGAAGCCGAAGCGGGAGCTTAATCACTCCTCACCCCCGCCGCTGACAGCGGCATCCTCTGCCTTCTTCGACTGATTTCCCTCCAAGTGGCGCAGATGCCTTCTCAGCACCTCTTCCTCGTCGGAACTCAGACTCGGAGCATCGCTGAAGCCATACCGGTACGTGCTCTCCCCGTTCGGTCCATATTGAGAAAAGCCCTCGTAGTAGATGTTCGTCGATCCCGGACCGCGATACTGGTCCTCCTGCGAGCGAATCCATTCCTCTAGCGCCCGATCATCCGCAAAGTAATCGCTCCAAGAGAAAGGCTTCTCAGGAGGTGTTACAGGGGGTATGACCGGTGGAATGACGGGAGGGGTCACTGGAGGTGTTACAGGAGGAATGACGGGAGGCTCTCCGCTGACCACTATCGTGTCGAAGTAGAAGGCATAGTTCCCCGCGACAATCGGAGCCGGACCACTCCCCAGCGTATTGTCGTGCTCGCCAGGATGCAGGATTCCGCTATCTGTTACGATATAGTTTGCGTATTCGTCTGGACGCTGCTCATACCATGGATCGTCCACTCCTCCGTCATACACGACTCCGTTGATTTTCGCTCCAGCCGATAACTGATTGTTCTCACGGCGAGGTAGGTAGAAGCGCACTCCGTCCTTTCCAGAAAATGCAGCATTCGCATCCCCGATAAGTGAACCTGCCATCGGATCGTCCGGGGTATTTCGCGCCGGGGCGATCCAGGTCCCTCCACTACTCAAGCTCGCGGGAGACTGGTCGTTCGCATGGCCAATCAGGCCGCCTATCACACTGATGTTGCTCCCGGCTGTTACGGCGATGTCGCCACTGCGATCTCCTGTGCTCGCGTCCGCGACGGCTCCATACCGCATGTCATCGCCATGGCCGATTTTCACATAGACCTCATTGATCGAGGACTGCACGGCCAAGGTAATATCGCCTCCAGCACGGATATCGAGCTCTCCCAACATGTCGGCATTGTTTTTGTAACCACCGTGTCCGATCTGGGTGGAGGAGACCGCAGCAGTGCCGCCTGTCATTACGATATCGTCAGCAATGTCGATCTGCACATGGCCAGAGATCGTGTGACTGTCGGCTACCGATCCTCCGTGTCCGACTTGGGCGTAGGTCTGGAGCGATGAGCCACCCGTCATCGTGAGACCGCCGTCCGACGTGAGGACGATGTCACCCGCCATATCGGGCACCATCATCCCGAGATTACGATGCCCGATCTGCGCGTAGGTATTGAGGAAGCTGCCGCCTGCCACTGTCACTCCGCCCTCGAGTGCGCTCACCACAATGTCTCCCGTGGGGCTGACTCCGGGTCTCGGCTGGAAGCCGATCTGAGCGAAGGCATTCGTATTGATTGTACTCCCGATCACGTTCACGGCATGGCCGAGGACTGTCGTCGTGCCTTTCGCCGATCCGGCAGCGGCTCCCTTCATTTGATTGCCATCCCCGACGAAGACAGAACCGCCATTTTGTCCCCACACAGCGGAAGAAGCATCTAGGGCATATTTTTGGATCAGAGGTTCCCCGAGAGGTACGATTTCCCGCTCCCAACCGCTCGTTCCATCCCAGCCACCTAGGAGAACAATACCGGAAGCTCCGCCGCTCAATACCAGCGTACGGAGGATGACATTCTCCGAGGCGAACAGATCGATGTGGTGATTACTCACTACGTCCGCCGTGCTGCCAGTGACTAACAAATCGCCATTCCGCACACCGATCTCGACACTGCCGGTGCGCAGCATATTTCCAATCATCCCCCCCACACCCTGGACAGAGTTTTCGGCATCAATCGTTCCGCTCACCAGCATGAACCGAGAATCGCCGCTAACTCCGCTATTGCCGCGATGGGTCAGGTAAGCATAGGCTCCCTCGTCCGAAAGATAGGTGTTTCCTTCGACCTGAATCAGTACGTCACCCTCACGAATTCCGGCGGTAGGAACCCCAGCAGTCGTCGTCCCTCCATGCCCCACCAGAGCGTAATTGCTGATGTCCGAGCCGCCAAGGATATCGAGGTCTCCACCGCTCACGATGTGTAGAGCGCCACTTGTGTTGCCCACTTCATCTACTCCCCCATGACCGATTTGGACGAAGTTTTGTGTGCTACCTCCCCCGCTCTGAAGCTGAATATTCCCTCCAGTCTGGATCCAAAGATCGCCGATCTTAGCGGCTCCCCCTGAATGACCTCCATGCCCTACGCGAGCAAAAGTCCGCGTCAGACTCCCTCCACCTAGGATGCTGAGATCACCGCTCGCATTGATCCGAATATCGCCCTGATATAGTCCCTGTCCTCGCTCACCACCGTGCCCGATTTGGGAAAAGTTATCCGTTCCGGCACCTCCTTCGATGAGGATATTTCTGACATGGTCGATCAAGATGTCTCCTTCGGCAGAAATATCGCCCCCGACATTGACGTCCGAGCGTGATCCCCCGTGACCTATCATGGCATAAGTGTTAGGATCTTTCGATCCGGCTTTCATCGTGATGTCTCCGTTACCCGTTCCAGCGGCCTCGTTGATTCGAATATCAGAGTTCGTCACTGTCAGGTAGCGAGACTCAAATCCGCCGTGCCCTATCTGGGTATAGGTATTACTTCCGACACCCGCCAGAAGATCGATTCCATTGATGGAATTCACCAGAATATCGGCATCTGCCACGGTAGCTCCTTGAGCCAGTGCCGTTCCGCCATGCCCGATCTGCGCACTGGCATCCACTCCAGCGGCACCGTTCAAATGCACATTGTCTCCTGACACTGTGATTGCCCCGCTCATCGCCCCCTGAGTGCCCGAGCCACCATGTCCGACTTTTGCATAGCTCATTGCCATTGTTCCTCCAGTCAAGGAAACAGCGCCATCGGCACTCAACTCAATCGCTCCAGATCGAGTTCCTACCGACTTTGCCCCTCCGTGACCGATTTGCGCGTAGTTGCTGGTGCCGACCGTATCTCCACCATTCAGCGTGACAGATCCATCGACCGTAATCGTAATCTTGTCCTCTGCTGATAGACGAGTGGACTCTCCCCCGTGACCGATCTGGGCATAGGTATCGGTATTCTTCCCCCCCTGCATGAGCAGATCGCCCGAGAGCTGCACGTCGATCTCTCCAGAGGCTAAAGCCGCGTTCCCGCCTGACGTTCCGCCTTCGCCACCATGACCGATCTGGGCATAGGCATCGATAGTCGTTCCACCGGTCATGGTCAGATTCTGCACATCGGTGATCGAAATCGCTCCCGACTTGTTGACAAAATTTGGATTGGCATCTGATCTGGCACCGCCATGACCGATCTGGGCATAAGCGTTGGAACCCGCACCTAGGAGTTCTATATTTCCAGATCCACCTCCCTTGATCTGAATTGCGGAATTCACGACGACCAGATTAATACTGTTTGGCGATCCATGACCGATCTGAGCACCAGCAAAAGTTCCGCCGCCGCCAGTCAGTTTCATCTGTCCGGTAAAGGACAGATCAATCAGCGAATTCGAGATAGTCCCGTCATAGAACCACCCCCCGTGTCCTATCATGGCATGAGCACTCTCTCCGCCACCCTGAACGGTAATATTCTTCGCCTGTGTGACTTGGATCGAGCCTTGGATGTCACCATCGAAACTGCCGTTATTGTCGTCGAATCCGCCGTGACCAATTTGAGCATTGGTATTCGATCCACCACTGCCGCCCTGGACAAGAAGGTGATCGACTCGCCCGATAATGATCTCGCCAGTTTTCGTCCCATTGTTCGCTCGCCCTCCGTGTCCCACCTGTGCGTAGGAACCGTTTCCGCCCGTGGTGGCCTTTACCGTAATGTCGCCACCGCCTACTTCTCGATTCCCGACGGGAAGAGAAGGATCGTAGTTCAAGTAAATCCCTCCGGTGACATCACCCGCACCGGTGGCATTGTATCCTCCATTTCCGATTTGGGCAGCGAGTCCGACCACATTTGTGCTGCCTGCGTCAAGTGAAATCCCCCCATCACCGATCACGATGATTTGGTCGGTGGCCAACCCGTGATTCCCGTTCGCCTGACTCCCTCCCAGTCCGATCATCGCAAAACTGTCCGTCGCACTTCCCCCGAGAAGAGAAATCTTGCCTCCAGATCGAACGATGATACTGCCGCTCGTATTTCCAGTGCTCTGGAATCCCCCGTGCCCAACTTGTGCAGAGGCACCGGTGGAGCTTCCACCCTTGAGACTGATAGCCCCTCCGGCTTCCAATGTGATCGTCCCGCTGCGCGTCCCACTCAGACTTCCCGATGTCGCTCCACGTCCCATGACGCCTCCGTGACCTATCATCGCAATAGCGTAATTACCAGCAGTCCCCCCTCGTACCGCAACTTCACCACTCGTCTTGACCGTGATGCTCCCGCTGTGCGTTCCCGGAGAGCGCTCGCCTCCGTGGCCAATCTGGGCAACTCCATCTGTATTGTTTCCTCCCACCACACGAACATTGGCTGCCCTAGCAATGTCGATGTTTCCACTGACGCTATCATTTCCTGTTCCTATGGTCACGTCTGTTCGACTTCCCCCGTGCCCTATCATGGCATAGCTGTTGACTCCTCCTCCACTCACCACCACGTCACCCGTACCTGTGCCAGTCGCCTGGTTAATCAGAATATTGGAATCGATTACCTGAAGGTTATGTGCATTGTGCCCTCCATGCCCAATCTGTGCCCCGGCACTGTCGGCGGCACTGAGTCCCCCTTGCAGTGTGATGCCTCCGAACATGTCCAACGAAATTGACGAGGTCGTTACCGTTCCCGTCGCTGTATGCCCTCCGTGCCCGATCATCGCATGGGTATTGGTCCCTCCACCGTTGATCGCGGCATTTCCCGATCCAGAGAGTGTAATCGACGCATTCGTAATATTGCCGAAGTTTGCATTGGCCCCTCCATGACCGATCTGAGCGTATCCGTAGTTCACCGCATTGCCTCCGTTCAGATTCAGGTTCTTGAACCCTATGATGGAGATCGCTCCATTGCGTGTCCCGCTGGTGCTGCGCCCCCCGTGACCGATCTGTGCATAGGCACTGGTGCCAATCGAACCATTCAGAATCACATCACCCGGTTGGCAGAAGGAAATCGTGATCGTCGCGGTAGAAGTCGTGTTCCCGTTAGTCGAACCCAAGCCACCGTGACCAATCTGTGTATAAGCATTGTTTTGATTGCCAGAGTTCATCGTTAAGCCGCCTGCTCTCAGCCGCACATCAATCGCCCCCGTCATATCGCCGCTGCCATCGCCATAGAAACCGAGATGAGTGTCAGAGTTAGCCGCTGCCGTGCTCGCGTTCATCGTCAAACCGTACCCTGCAATCAAGGTCGTGCCTTGGCGACTGCCCACCCGTACGGCTTGGGTCTGAGCTGCGCTGCCTATTGTCACCGTTTTGTTTCCGTTGCCAAAGTCTCCACAAGCAGCCAGAGCATTGCTACCCAGCAGGAGTATCTGAGGATTGCAATAATCCGTGCCGCTCGATCCGTAGGCGACTCCCCAGTTGCCCGAGCTACCGGCTCCGCTTCCTCCATTCCAGCCGGAGACGAGAACGACATTACCAGTCGAATTGTTCTGATAACCCCGGTTGATCGTGATATTTCCTCCGGTTAGAATTACTAAATCATCGCCTGCTCCCGCATTAACCTGAGTCCCTGCATCGATGGTGATGTCGATGGCATTTTTCAGCGTGAGTCGGATGGGTGCACTTCCGAAATTTGCATTCACCATCGTGTTGACTCCGGCGGCACTACCCAGTTGGGCATCCGTCGCTGTCACCGTCCCATTGGCCACGATCTGATAGCCCACCGAATCGGCTCCTGCCGTATAGCTCACAGGGACACTGGCACCGACGACATGAGCGATTCTCGCATTGGTTCCTGTTGCCGTGATATTCCCATCAGCGAATACGTTCAGCCCTCCTGAGATCGTTCCGGAGGAGACCCCAGGACTCCCATGTCCGATAATGGCGGCATTATACGCATCGCTCGACAGTGCATTCAGGGCGATGTCTCCCCCTCGCTCTGCCACTACAGTCACATTGCCGGAGACCGTGTCCGCCTTCACTCCCGTTCCTCCATGCCCAATCTGAGCAAAACGGGATACAATCGTTCCACTTACCGAGGTTAGGGTAACCCCACCTTGCGTCGTCAGGCCTGTTACTACGCTGATGTTTCCACTGCGAATGGAATGGTGATTTCGCCCCCCATGCCCGATCATTGCATAGCCCCCTTGAACGTCAGTCGTCTCCAGCGCTGCTTTTCCTCCCACTTGGACGCAGATATCACCGTTCAGAGTGTTCGGAGCCGATGGAGTCAAATCAAAAACCCCGCCATGACCGATCTGGGCATAGGCGTTGCTTCCATTACCACCCTTGAGGTTGAGGGTGGTTCCGGCGGCAACCTTGACTGCTCCGTCATGGGCTGCAATGACTCCATTACCCCCATGCCCGATCTGGGCAGACGCCCATTGTGCTGCCCCTCCGCTTACCTTGATCGCACCAGCAGCGGTCAGTTGAATGACACCGCTTCTCATACCGGCGGCAGTATTCACAGCGGCACCGCGGGCAAGTGTTCCCCCGTGGCCTATCATCGCAATAGCGTAATTACCCCCTGTCCCCCCTCGTACCTCAACTTCACCACTCGTCTTGACCGTTATGCTCCCGCTGTGGGTCCCAGGTGAGCGCTCGCCACCGTGACCAATTTGGGCAACTCCATCTGTATTGTTTCCTCCCACCACACGAATATTGGCTGCCCTAGCAATGTCGATGTTTCCACTGGAGCTATCATTTCCTGTTCCTATGGTCACGTCTGCCCGACTTCCCCCGTGCCCTATCATGGCATAGCTGTTGGTCGCCCCGCCATTCACCAATACGTCACCCGTACCTGTGCCAGTCGCCTGGTTAATCAGAATATTGGAATCGATTACCTGAAGGTTATGTGCATTGTGCCCTCCATGCCCAATCTGTGCCCCGGCACTGTCCGTGGCACTGAGTCCCCCTTGCAGTGTGATGCCTCCGACCATATCCAACGAAATTGACGAGGTCGTTACCGTTCCTGTTGCGGTATGGCCTCCGTGCCCGATCATCGCATGGGTATTGGTCCCTCCGCCGTTGATCGCGGCATTTCCCGTGCCGGAGAGCGTAATCGACGCATTCGTAATATTGCCGAAGTTTGCATTGGCCCCTCCATGACCGATCTGAGCGTATCCGTAGTTCACCGCATTGCCTCCGTTCAGATTCAGATTCTTGTACCCTGTGATGGAGATCGCTCCATTGCGTGTCCCGCTGGTGCTGCGCCCCCCATGTCCGATCTGTGCATAGGCACTGGTGCCAGTCGAACCATTCAGAATCACATCACCCGGTTGGCAGAAGGAAATCGTGATCGTAGCGGA
>CAUJIH010000062.1 GCA_963205275.1 Verrucomicrobiota bacterium
TGAAATCACCCGATACTCATGCTGCTTTCCGGCGACAGGAGCCGGGTCCTCAAAGCGCATTTCCGCCAGTGGTACCGCAGGGGTATCAGAATACTGGAGACCTTGGAACAAGGGTCGACCAAAGGGCTGCTTCGCGACCTCCGGAACCGCTGCGATCTGCTTTCCATCCCGCAGAATCAGGAATCGAGCGATACCGCTCTCCAGATCAGCCTCTGCCTTCCAAGTCACGACTCCATCCTTCACTGTCACTCCGGACGGTGCCGGAGGAGGTGTCGTATCAGAGACATTCGTATCCTTCCTGTATTCCATCCACGCCCGAGCGATTTTCTCGTTCGGGAGCCATCCCGCCTTTTTTGCGTCGCCGGAGAATTCAGACGCCGACTTTGCCTCGGTTGAAAGTGGTGCCGCTAGCCAAGCAGATTCCGTCGGCATCGGCTTTAGGGGTGCTCCTGCTGTCTCGGGAAGGCGAGCCGAGAGACAGGTGTCGAACCACGGGATTGCCAGGTAGCGCTGATTCCCGCACTCGTGAGCCGTCAGGGGATCAATCGCGACCCCGACCAATCCGCCCTCACCTCGCAGAGCTAGGAAAAAAGCTTCATTTCCTGGCCAGACACCCTTGAATCGGCCATCTGTCACCGTGACTCCCTCCTTCGTTCCCAGATTGCACATCACCGGTACACCCGTCGCAGCGCTTGAGATCGAAATCGGCTTCAATGCCGGTCGATTCTCGTCCGCTTGGAGACGGGGAACTCCGGATCGCAACCAAGCTGCGGCAATCCGCTCCGGATGCAACATCAGCATCACTCCACTCCAGACTCCGCCGCCACTGTGTCCCCAGAGCGCCCAGGGTACAGAGGCTAGCTCAGGATGGCCGCTCGCCTTTCCCAGATCTGATAGAGCCTGCTGAAACATGGCATCCGATCCGTTTCTCGGGTCACACCAGAGTTGGCAGTCTTGCCCTTCCTTCTGCTCATACGACGGGGCCAGCAGTGCGCAGGAGTGCTTCTGCGCCAGAGCCTGCCAGTGTAGGTCGAATGCCCCCGTCTGGCCTGATTTGCATGAACCCTCGCCGCAGCCGTGCTGATGGACGATCACTCCGCGCAGAGTCTCGACTCCCTCCGGAACCCAGACTGTATATTGAACCGGATACTGTAATTCGCCCGGCTGAAGCGAACCCTCGTAACGAATGCGATAATATGGAGCCTCCGCCTTTGGCGGCTGATCGTAGGGAGCCTCCTGCCCTATCAGATAAAACGGGAACAGTAGGGAGCAGAGAATGAAAAGAGAGCGCATGTCAATGAAATGGGATGATTGACGATGCACCCTCCTTCGTCAATTCCCCACTACGGAATCACGCCGTGAGCGCGAATTAATCCCTTCGAACAAGTCCTGAAATCCTCGCGGGCGGAATACGGCTTCGGTGAAGGTGCAACCGCGCTGACAGCTAATGAATCTGTGATTTTAAAATCTCGATCTTTTGAAGAATTCTTAAGATTAATTAATAAATAATTAGAGAAATCCTAAATTCCATAGTATTATTATCGATTTCAATCGAGAACTTTTGAGATTGGCTATCTGCAATGAGGGGGTTGGCTGAAAATTTTTTTATTATTGTTTTGGGAATCACTCTTCTCATTGGTGAGAGAGTGCAGGCACAAAAGCTTCAGGCGTCGCTGATGGCACCGGCGCGGACTCTGCTTTTCACACCCGATGCGACGGGGCTAGAGGAGGGGACGGAACGGGGAAAGCGAGAGACAGAAGAGCCAGCCATCGGGCTGCAGGTGATGACGTCCGGACGATTCTTTCCGGGGATCGTGCGTCTGAATGAAGCGCCAAAAGCGAGTCAGGGGCGACCGCAGGTGTTTTCTCCCTCGCAGCCTCGTCAGGAGAAGCCGAAATATCCTTGGAAGTTAGATATCGTGACGACGGTGTTCTGGATCGGAGAACTTCCGACGCAGAATAATCCAGTGCCGAATACGGTGAGTGCATGGGATAAGAAGTGGACTTCGAATTTCGGCGGCTATGATGACCCAGATCCGAAGAGTCGTGAAGGCTATCTGCCGAAGAAATTTCTACCGGGACAGAATCCCTTCTACTTCGCACTGCCTTACAATGATATCTCGCGGATAGGGACGAAGGCTTCCGCAAAGAATATCCCTTGGTATGAAGAGGCTTTTTATCGCGATGGACGCACCATCGTGAAGGGGCGTTGGATCGCGATTCGGAAGGGCGACAAGGTGTGCTATGCGCAGTGGGAGGATGTGGGACCTTTTGAGACCGATGACTGGGATTACGTGTTCGGCGATGCTCGCCCACGCACGAAGGGAAACAAAGGGGCGGGACTGGATGTATCGCCAGCAGTTCGCGATTATCTCGACTTTGGCGATGGTTATGGGACGGTGGACTGGCGTTTCGTCGATGAAAGGGAAGTGCCGGAGGGACCGTGGAAGTTACTAGGGGCGAATAATCCCTTTGCAAATCCGTCCCTAGTCGGGGATGGCCCAGACTGGGGGCTGAGATCGCAGGAACTGGGAGTGAATCTGCTCGCCCGGATCGATTCGGATTCGGTGGAGAAGTGAAGGAAAAGTTTGACTCCGTGAGGCTCAGGACTCAGGGCTGGACTTCACTGCTTTTGGGAATGTGAAGAATGGGCGGTAGGACATCGCTGATCGGAGGTTCATCCTCAAAAGAGACAAGAATTTCGTCGTAGAGATTCGGATCGCTACCCCAAGCCTGTCGTGCGAGGAGCCAGTCTCGGACAAAACGGGCGACTGCCATACGGGCTTTTTCGCGGACCTGGGCGATGGCGTCAGGACTCTTGCTTTTTTCTTCCAGTCGGGAAGTAATGGATTTTTCGAGCGAGGTTAGGGATTCGTCTCGACTGGTCCAGACCAGCCAACCTTTATCGGTCTTTTTCTCGAGTCTGGCGGTATCGAAGGCGATCGGGAGGGTGGGGGCGATACTCGGAGCACGGACGACAACGCGCCGCCCATCGGTCTGGATATCCCAAGTGTCGTTGATGTCGATGTGATAATGATAGGTCGCAGGAGCACGAATTTCGCTGATAGAGCCTGTTCCAGGGATCTCCTTTCCGAAAATGGTGACGATGTCTCGATTCTGCAGGGTGACTGTTTCTTCTGCGGAGGCGACTTCGAGTTTCCCGCCCTCAGCTTTCACATGATTCATTCCCTGCCAAGTGACAAAGGTCTGGGTGGTGAGTTCAGGACGTAATTTTTCGACGAAATCGCCCACCTTGTCCATGGCATCGACGACGCCTCTCACGCCGGAGTGGAGTTCTTGGCGCATCTGCGCGAAAAACCACAGGGCGGCAGTGGTAAGGATGAGAAGGGAGCCGAGCAAAAAGATCGTGATCCAACCGATCACGCTGACTCGAGTTCGAGGGCGCAGGGGGGAGGATTCTTCATTCGTGGAAGTACTGAGTTCGGTCGTCACTGGAAGTAGCTGCGTTGTTTAGCGGAGATGGGAAGTTCGGCTAGTTCCATCACCTTCAACATGTCTTCCCATACGAAGCGTTTGCTCTGGCGGGCCTCGGCTGGTGGACCGGATTCCTGACGGAGAAGGTAGCTCGGGTGGTAGGTAACGATGACTGGAATGCCGGCGAAGTCATGGACGGTGTTGCGAAAACTAGCGAGACTGCCACCGCGATCCAACAGACCCTCCGCAGCCGTCCGACCGAGAGCGACGATGACTTTGGGGCGAACAATTTCTAGCTCACGATGGAGAAAAGGCAGACAGGTGGCCATTTCTTCCTGAGAAGGAGCACGATTGCGCGATCCCTGAAAGCGACCGTCGCCGATTTTCGGGCGAAATTTGACGATATTAGAGATATAAACGTGATTTCGAGCCATCTCCATGGCTTTGAGAATCTGATCGAGTTTCTGTCCAGCGGGTCCGACGAATGGCTTTTTGAGTTTTTCTTCTTCCTCGCCGGGCGCTTCGCCAACGAAAACGATGCTCGCCATGGGATCGCCCGTCGCAAAGACGATGGTGTCATGCAGAGTGCCGAGTTCGCGTGGAGCGGTGGCGGATTTTAACTGGCGGTAGAGAGCGTTCAGGGCATCGCGACGGGAGGACTCGTCGGAGATCGGAGGTGAGCTGAGGATGGATGGGAACGAAGTCGTCGGGATACTGATGGGAGCTTGAGCCGGAGAGGCCGGAGCGCCGCTGGGCTGCGTAGGGGGCGTTGGTGTTGCGGCGGGGGGTGTCGACGGGGAGCGTTGAGCACTCCGCATCTTTTTGGGCAGGGAGAGTTGGCCTAAGCGCTGGAGATTCTCGTGCGAGATCGCCATGGATTCGACGCCGCGGGCAGCCTCACGGCGGAGCAGGTCTGCCAGAGCTTGCAAAGTGGGGCCGATTCCTGTGGAGGAGGTCATGGGGGGGATTATAGACAGGCAAATCGGCGACGACCAGCGAAAATCTACGATTCTGGAATAGCTGCCGAGAGTAGATCAGCCATGGTGTCGGGCGTGAGGGAGAGGCCGGTAGTGGCTCCCGAGAGCAGCGCGGAGGCGAGGTCGTCTTTTTTCTCCTGCATCTTCTGAATGCGCTCTTCGACTGTGTTCTGGCAGATGAGCTTGTGGACGAAGACGGGCTTGTCCTGCCCAATGCGATAAGCGCGGTCGGTGGCCTGATTCTCGGCGGCGGGATTCCACCAGGGATCGTAGTGGATGACGGTGTCGGCCCCAGTTAAGGTGAGGCCAGTGCCTCCGGCTTTCAGCGAGATCAGGAAAACATCACCTTCACCTCGCTGGAAACGCTCGACGAGATCCTGTCGGTCGCGGGTGGCGCCGGTGAGTTTCAGATAGGGGATTCCTTGCTCGACGAGATGAGCCTCGATCAGGTCGAGCATGGTCGTGAATTGAGAGAAGAGCAGAGTGCGGTGGCCTTCTTCACGGAGAGTCTCCAGCATGTCGATGAGATATTCGAACTTTGCGGACGCTACATCTGCGTGCTTGTCATGGAGCAATTGTGGATGGCAGCAAATCTGGCGGAGTTTCAGCAGGGCGTCGAGGAAGACGATCTGGGCTTCACGTCCGTGCATGGCCAGAGCTTGGCGGACGTGTTTGTCCATGGTGGAGCGGACGGTCTCGTAGAGATCGCTTTGCCCTTCGCCCATCGCGATGGGATGCAAAATTTCGGTTTTCGGAGGCAACTCTTTGGCTACTTCCTGTTTCGTCCGACGTAGGATGAGGGGGCCGACGCGGCGGGTAAGGGCCTCGCGCTTGGATTCGTTACCGTTTTTCTCGATGGAGGTGCGGTAGGTATCGCGAAAGGTCTCCTGAGACCCGAGCCAGCCGGGCATGAGGAAATGAAACAGGCTCCAGAGTTCGCCGAGATGGTTTTCGACCGGGGTACCCGAGAGGCAAAGGCGATGCTGCGAGCGCAATCTGGCGGCGGCTTGTGTCACCTGAGCATCAGGATTTTTGATGTACTGCGCCTCGTCGAGGATGAGTAGATGAAATTCGTGCTCGCACAGAGTCTCCTGGTCGCGATGCAGCAGCGCGTAGGAGGTGAGGGCGAGATCGCACTCTCGGATTAGCCGAAAGCGCTGATGACGCTGAGCTCCCTGGAGAATGAGAGTGCGCAGGGAAGGGGCAAATTTTGCGGCTTCGCGCTGCCAGTTGGTGACGACGCTGGTGGGGGCGACGACGAGGGAAGGGAGGCCCCTGCTGCGTCCCGATTCGATTTCGGCGAGGATGTGAGCTAGGGTTTGGAGCGTTTTCCCTAGGCCCATATCGTCAGCGAGGATGCCATTCAGCCCGTGGGCGTGGAGGAGCTGCATCCAGCGAAATCCCGCTCGCTGATAGTCGCGTAGCTCGGCACGCAGTCCACTCGGTGGTGTGAGCCGGGCGTCGGAAAAGGGTTCGCTCAGAGCGATCGCCAGATGAGAGAGTTCGTCGGGGGCTTCTGCCGGGAGCGATTCTTCCGACAGCGCCTCCGCGACCTGGAGGGCGTCGAGTTTAGCCAGCCGAAGAGGAGCTGGGCCAGAGAAGTGAAACTCGGTCAATTCGCCGAGGATGGAGAGGATGCGGCGGAAGCGTCCGACAGGCAGAACGAGGCTGCGACCGTCGGGAAGAAAGACGAGAAACTCCTGCCCGGCTGGCATTCCGGCAGTGGATTCAAGAAAACGGTTTTTCACGAGGGCCGCGAGAATCGGCTGAAGTTCGAAGCGCTCGCCGTCGATTTCAAAACCAGCGGAAAGGTGGAACCAGCCCTTTCCCTCATCGACGATCTCCGCACGCCAGCCCTCGGTGTGAAAGACGAGCGGAGCATGACCGACATCGGGTGCAAAGCGGACCTCCCAGCGGCGGCGTTCGAGAGCGGCGACTCCCTCGTGTCGAAAGCGTTTCCAATAGAATTCCGGATGAGGCCATTTCTCCCGATCCGGTGCCCAGAGTGGGCCGTCGCTGTCGGGACGATCTAGGCGGCGGAGCGACTGAGGAGGCTCGCCCGCGTCGGGTCGCAGGTCGAGAGCGTAAAGGGTATTCAGCGCCTGGCTTTCCGCTGCGCGATCTCGCCGAATTTTCTCCGTCGGCGTGACGATGGGTGGTAGAGAGCCGCTGGGATCGAGCGGTACGTTGCGATCCCCATAGACAGCCCAGGCTTCGGCGAAAACCTCGGGCAGCCAGGTGAGGCGTTCTCCGTCCGGACGACGGCGCACGCGCAGGAGGAAAGAGGGTTGGGTGTCGAACTCGACCCTCTTTGATGAGGCGGTTTCGATGGATTCTTCGCGCCCAATTGAAAGCGTCTGACCCGTGGTCATTCGCTCGACGAGCGGTGTTTCTCCGAATGCCTGCCGAATGCGTACGCCTTTGCCTTTGAGTAAATAGAGCAGCAAGGCAGCCGCGTGGCTGCAGTTAGTGCCGACCGCGCAGCGACAGTCGCCTTCCAGAGTCAGCGAGTCGCCATCACGCCAGATCGCAAGCACAGGATGAAACAGCGTGCCGTCTTTTTCAGTGACGATGGCGCGGAGTTCGGCGTCTCCGGTTTTCAGCATCTCGCCTTTCACCTGAGTGAGCTGCCGACCTGAGACGAGTCTCTGTCCGGCAACGAGGGCGCTACCGTCGAAGCGATCCTGCCAAGACTTGGCTTCTAGATAAGATATTAGTTCGGCGATGGAAATCGGGGACATGCTCGTGAGTATCGTCACGACGGATTCGTGCGGGTCAAGCGCGATGAATCCACCAGTCGATCAGGCAGGCTACGGCGAGAAGCAAGTTCGCGAGATTGTAGAGACGGAAGGGGAGCACGAACTGGAGCAATATCGCGTATCCGGCGAAGGTAAACACCACGGCACTGCGAAAATCCACACCAAAGTACTGAGTGAAAATCAGAGTGGTGAGCCAGAGTGCTTTCGCGAGATAGGCCCACTTTGCGGCAGCTAAGGCCGGGATTTTGCCACCGTGGTATTTGGCGAAAACGTCGTCCTTTTTCGCGATCCACACCCGGTATTCGAGATCGAGATGGACGAGAGCGATGACGATGAGCAGGATGGTAAACATGGGACTTGGCCGAATGGCTCTACCTTGAGCGAATTTTCTCCATCACTCAAGACGGCAGTGCAAAGAATGCCGAGGAGGACCCAGTGCCACCAACGGCACGAAAGGTAGCACAGACAATCTTGTCTGTGGCCTCGCGCGGAAAGACTCAGACAAGATTGTCTGAGTCACATTTGGCCATCGGAAGTGCAAATGAATCCGCGTTCACTTAATCGTCAATGGTTTGAAGTGATGAAGGCTCCCTGATTGAATCGTGATTTTAATGATGTTTACTTGTGCTCTTGAGGGACTAGTGTATCGGCAATCGGATGGCCCATATTCCAAGATCCCCGCAGATTGTTTGTTGGATTGGCTTGCGGTCAAGCCGGGCGAATGGCATTCTCGCGGTATGAAAATTTGTTTCGTTTCGATCTTCTTAGGGGGCCTTCTTTTCTCGCTCGCCATGCTAGGATGGGCGACAACTCAATCATCTTACGCAATGAATGCCGCTGGAGATGTAGAATCGATTCATCGGCTGAGCACCCCCACAATTCAGGATGCTCTCGCTCGGCGTCTTGCGAAGGCGGTTCGCGAGTCGGGCGTTCTTTCTTCTTTGCCGAAAGGAGTCACGATCAACTTCGAGATTACAGGTGAAAAAGAAGGGACATGGTATCCCTTCGCGATGAGAGAAGTTCACGGTCCTAGCTCGGGAGCTGACTCCGATGTCTCTCCTGCACTCGCTCACTTCTACGTCCACGAATCTACCGGCGAAATCCAGTGGTATGATCCCGTTAACGATCAGCGTCGCTCCTTCGCCGACTTTGTGAAAAGCTGGAAGGAATAACTGGCGGGGATTTATCGGACCGCAAAGCGGAGCGTGATCATCACATTTTCGAACATCATTGGATACTGTTATAGCTTGTCTTTGCTGGACACCTCATCGCAGGCCTGCTTCGGAAACTTGGAAATCAGCCACTTCAGCACTTCAAGCTGGTCTGCATTGGAAGCGCGACGAATCTGAATCAATAATTTCTCGGACTTTGGTCGCTGCAAAGTGATATTGGATGCTCCCTCGTTGCATACAGAACAAATCGCACGAAGATTGCTTGGGTCGTCCGTCCCACCAACTGACTTATCAACAATATGACCGATATGTAGCCGTGTTCTGCGGTTTGGGTCATCTGGGTGTGGCTCGCCTGCTACCGCTCCACACATCTGGCAAGTAAAGCCGTTCCGATCCAAAACGAAGGCTCTCGTCTCCTTGGAAATAGAGCGTTCAAAAGCGGGCTTCGGAGCTGGGTCGAGGAGAAGATACTGTCCGGGCTTCAAATCATCGCGATCATTATGGGTGAGTATCTGATAGCCTTCTTCGGTCCTCAACTCGCGCACTCTACGCGCCCACTCAGTGATGCCTCCGGCAACGTCGCGGAGTTCGTTGGAATTCTGTATCTCGCCGATATGTCTGAGAAAGTGTGCCCTAAGATTGTCTCGCGCTCCCATATAAATTTAAGCAACTACCAGTTTTGGATAAGCGACTTCGCACAAACTCTTAAAAATCCCGGCGGCAACCGCCGCTGCTACTGGCGGTGGAAATGCGTTTCCCACTTGGCGATAAGACGCTGTCTTGCTGCCTGAAAATTGCCAATCATCAGGGAATCCCTGAATTCGTGCCACCATACGGACGGTCAGGCGAGGCATCCCAACAAATTCAGGATCCGGCGCGTCGTTAGCTATCCCCATACCGTCCACTCCGAGAGATGCCCAAGCACGCTTGGCGCGGGTTGGGCCGAGGTCAGGGCCACCATGCTTTTTGGAGCCGCCGACGATCGTAGGAGCCACCTGATTAGCTCGAATGCGCCAATCAGCAGCCATCCCCCATCCTTTGGCGGCGATCAAATCGTGCAAAGTCTCTCCAACAGTAGGAGGCGGAAAAAGGGACGGAGCAGGCCACGGAAAGCCACCCTTAATATCTTCGCGCAAGGCAATAAATACAACCCGAGGTCGAAGCTGTGGAACTCCGAAGTCGGAAGCATTGAGTAACCGCCAGTCAGTGCGGTAGCCAAGAGAAGCAATTTCACCGGATATATATCGTCTATAATCTTCAAAAACAGCGCCTAAAATCCCCCGGACGTTCTCAATCATCACTGCACGAGGGTGAATCTCTTTCACGAGCCGAATCCCTTCTGGGAACAGGTTTCTTTCGTCTGCATCACCAAGCTGCTTGCCAGCCACGGAGAAGGGAGGGCAGGGAAGCCCACCCGCCAGCAAGTCAACGCCTTTGTAGGGACGTCCGTCAAACTCTCTCAAATCTTGTTCAATGACATTCCACTCTTTCCTATTCTGTCGCAGGGTGTTGCAGCAATTCGGATCTATCTCGACCAATGCCGTATGATGAAAACCAGCCCGCTCAAGCCCAAGAGCCTGCCCACCGGCTCCAGCGCAAAGTTCAACGGCAGTCATCTGTCTCATAAGGAAATGGTGCCACATCAGATGACAAGGTCAATCACAGATGGAGATGTCTTTAGCCCAACAGGGTCGGAAACATCATGAAAGACAGCCGTGTAGGCAGATTATTTCCCCAGCGGTCGCAAAGCTGGCTTTCCATCAATGGTGGCTGCCGGGAGTGAAACGTCTTCGACACGGAGTCGGCAGCGCAGGAATTTGACCTCGGCGACAGGGGCTGGAATCAGAATCGTGGCCTGACTCCAGCGGAAATTAGAAATCTTAGTCGAGATCATGGAGTCAAATGGCTGGAGAGACGCACTCCATTTGGCCATCTTGTCGTTGTAATCATCTTCGCCAGTGCTCTCAGCCCGCTTCGGAATCGCTTGGCCGTAGTCTCCCAGTATTCGACATTGATTAATGGTGAAGCCATAGGGATTTCCAATCTCGACGTGCAGCTTGGTTCCCACATCGCTTTGTTCGGCAGACTTTACGGAGATGAGGAAGGCCCCGTACTCGGTTTTCAGAATCGATGCAGATTTCGAGTCCACGTTGACGTGTGCAAACGTGCTGCCAGATTCCGCTTCTCCACTACCTCCCGAGACTGGTGTGGATGCAAGCTGGGCATTCTCGATCAACATCTGAAAGCGAATCATTTCGATATCTTCGCGATGATCTGCCTTGATATTGATTGAGATCGGAGTCCATGAGAAGGACTCGAGGGGCTTGTTGAGGTGGGCTTCGAAGGGTTTCAGGGTTTTTTCCCAAGCCTGTATCTTTTCATTTCGCAGAGAATATTCCTCACCTTCGGGCAGCTCAGGTGTGGCTCCGCCGAAGTCGCCCCGCAGAGTGAATTGCTGAATCGTGATGGCCTGAGGATTGCCGAAATTGAGATGCACGGTGTAGCCTTCGGATGTCAGGTCGAGATCGATTCCTTCGATGCGGACGAGAAATGTCCCGTGATCGGTCAGTAGCGGGGCGTGCCCTTGCAGGTTCGCCCGCAGATAAACCATCTCACCGATACGCGACTTCATCGCAAGTACGTCTGAAAACGAGTTCTCCAGAGTCTGGATGCGATCCGTCAGGGATTTTCCTCCGGCCGTCGGCTCAACCTTCGCCTCGGCGACTGAGACTCGAGAGGAGATTTTTTCGACGGACTCCCGCGTGTCGGATCGCACCCCCCGCAACTCTGCTTCCAAGCGATCCACTCTTTCCTCCAGAGCACGATTGCAGCTTGCGAGCAGAAGAGTCGTCGCGAACAAGGTAAAAATGGATCGTGGCGGGAGGCAGCCTCTCATAGAGTCAGGGGAGAACTATCGCGCAGAGGACGCTTCCATCAACCGGGGAAAGTTTTACACGAGGATTATTGTCGGACCAGATTATTGTCGAACTAGTACGGTAGGAATCGACAGAGTCCCCGTAGGGCTGACATCTCGGATCGCCACGACTTTAGGCAGACCTTTGAGCTGGATGGCTCCGTCTGCCGCTGGGAGCAGGCGCAGGGTTGTCCACGAATTCCCTTCTTGGATCTGGATCAGTCGCCAACGGGCTGATGGCTCGGGTTGAAAGCTCAGACGCAGTCCTTCAGATGTCTCGTCTGGAGCCACATACACAGGCCCTGGAGCAGCCGATCCGAGCCAAGGAGATGCAGGAGGAATCGCTGTCTCTGCGTAGTGCTGGCGCAGCTTGTCACGCAATCCGCCTCGATTGTTCTTCAGAGCTTCGATACTCCAGTGGACGTGCCCCGGGCCTCCAGGCGTGGGGGCTTGTCGGACGATGTCGATCTGTCGCAGGGTCTCAGTAGCGGTGCGGCCTCGATCATCGGAGCTGAGAATACGGCTGGAGGCGATACCGGGAAAGACGTGCCGTCCTTTCTTGTTCTCCCCTGACCACCAGCGATAGAGCGTGGCGAAGTTTTGATCCGATTCAATGCGCCAGTAGAGCTGGGGAGAAAAGTAGTCGAGCCAGCCCTGATTCAACCAGAGTCGCGAGTCGGCTCCGAGTTGCTCGTAGGGATCCAGTCCGCCTTTGATCGAAGGGGGGACCCCTGGTCGCCAGATTCCGAAAGGACTGATTCCGAAGTCGGCAGCGACTCGTGCCGATTTAATGGCATTGTATGCCGAGCGGACGAACTGGTTGATGTTGTCGCGTCGCCAATCTCGCACTTCCAGTCTGCCTCCTTTGGAACGGTAGGTCTTGTAAGAGGCTGAATCATCGAAAGAGTCTCGATCACCCTTCGGGTAGGGATAAAAGTAGTCGTCGATATGGATGCCATCCACGTCATAGCGACGGGCGACGTCTACCATGACATCAATCGCTCGCTGGCGAACGAAGTCAGAAGCAGGATTTCCCCATTTCATATCACCCGATGTCAGCGTCTGAGAGGCGTGAGTGCGCGTAATGTGCTTGGCGGACTTATTTGATTTCGTGGTCGCACTGGCTCGGAAGGGATTAAACCATGCGTGGAGTTCGATCCCGCGCTTGTGAGCCTCAGCGATGGCGTAGGCTAGAGGATCATAGCCGTCGGCGGGGCCACTCCCCTGCTTACCGGTCAGGAAATAGGACCAAGGTTCTAGGTTCGAGCGATAGAATGCATCACATTCTGTCCGGACTTGGAGAAGAACAGCGTTTAGGCCAGTCGAGGCCGCCAGATCGAGAATTGCGAGCAACTCAGCTCGCTGTTGTTGGGGCGGGAGTCCCGGCTTCGACGGCCAGTCAAGATTGTGAACGGTGGCAATCCAAGCCGCACGAAACTCCCGTCGCGGCTCAGGAACTTTCACATTGGCGGGCCGATACTCCGAATGAAGCGAAGCGGTCGAGAAGCCAAAGAGGAAGAGGCAGGAAAGAGCAAATCTCATCTAATTAATGGATCTTAATGATACGATATTTTTTTGATTTCTCAAATTTATGGATGGTAGCTTGAACGCTGGGTGTGCATCCCAGCGTTTTTTTCTCAAAGACAGAGAGTCAGGCCCCAGGCAGGGGTAACTTTTTCCCCTTGGCATCCACTCGCACCAAGGTCACCTCGGTAGAGAAGATTTCTTCACCCGTTCGGAAAACGGAGACCGAATAGGAGACAGATGTATGACCGATTCGCGTCTGGATGGCCTCGAAGCGCAATACGGTCCCTTTTCGGACGCTTTTTTTGAAGCTGACTTCCCGCATTCCCACGGTCACGAGCTGACATCCGGGAAAGTCGCAACTGGCAGCCATCCAGGCCATTTCATCTACCCAAGCGAGTAAATAGCCTCCGAAGAGATAGCCGTATTGATTCATGTGCTCCGGTAGCACGAGACGATGATTCTCCATGAGTCGCTACGATGGCATTTCGGTGTTCTCATGCCAGGAAAAATGAGAATGCTTTCGGTTTTCAAACTTTTCTTTCCATGTATCGTCTCCTTCGTTCGTCTTGTTTTCTGAACTCACGCCGACGCTATGCTCAAAGTATTTTTATCAATGTCTCTCTGCGGACTGATCGCTCTCACCTCCCTCTGCGGACAGGAGGAGACCAAGGAAGTGCCACCGTCCGAAGGAGCCTCCTCTTTTGCCGCGAAGTCGATTGATCAGATGACGCCGGATGAGGTGCTACGCCTGGTTCGGTTCAGTTACACACTCTATAACAAGGACTTCACAGGGAATCTCATCATGGGTTTCACGAAGAAAGTTCCCTTCCTCCTCAGCCTGAAACCTGACTCCATTCGCTTCATCTTCAACGATCCAGCTCAGGCAATCTACTTGGATACCAAAAATCAGACTTTCGCCTTGTTTGAGGGAATCGGTGGGGCGGAGATGAAGCCTGTCCCTCCGGCCAAATATGGCGAGCCGGTGAGGGGTACGGACATTACTTACGATGATCTATCGATGCGTTTTCTCTATTGGCCGAATGCTAGGATCGTCCGTCAGGAGAAGCTGAAGGGGCGGGACTGCATCCAGCTCTCTGTCCGCAATCCTGATGGATCAGGGGCTTACTCCAGTGTTAATATTTGGATCGACAAGCTCAGCGGGGGGCTTCTGAAAATGATCGGGTATGATCGCAGTGGCCGTCCCATTCGACGCTTCGAAGTGCTCAGCGGAAAGAAATTTGATGATATCTGGATGGTGGATGAGATGCGGATCGAAACGATCAGCGGTGCGGTCGGTGCTACTGATGGAACGGTGAAATCCAGCACGCGGATGCAGATCAAAGCTCCGGCACAGTGAGGCTGCGTGCAGCGCGATTGAGGACAGGCGATTCAGAACTGAATCGCAAAGGAATCGTGATCCCTCACTCTTTCGCTCCCTGCATGGCGATGAACTCGCGTGCTTTGCGCTCGATTGCCTCGGGACTCGGCAGAGAAGCGAGATCCAGTTCTGCCAGAACTTCTGCCGGAATCATTCCCGACTGCTGAAGCTGTACGAGACAGCGTTTTCTCTCCTGCAGAGCCTTGTCCGGACTCCGTTCTTTTGAGAATCGTGATTTCGCCTGATCGCTGCGATTGCGCAAGCTGGCGTAAATATCTCCGCCGAGCAGACTGGAGATGTCGATCTTCATGCTTTCCCGAGCCACGTCGTCTTTGTTTACGGGTTGGCCATTGATCGGACCGGAGGCGTATTTGGGGAACATGATGGCTACTTCCGGGCAGACACGGGAGCAGGCAGGGCAGTTGGTCTTGCAATTATCGTCGTTTTTGACCTGAATCTGTTTGTTTTCATCCACGCCATACACATCGAACAGGCAGAAGCTCAGGCACTGCATGCAGTTGGTACAGCGATCATAGTCGATTACGGGATACCAGGGCTTCCAAGAGCCGGGCTGATTTGGGCGATTTAGTTCCGTATCGAGTTCCTCGCTCAGGTCATTCACCAATGAGAGAATCGCCTCTACGTCGAGTGTCGCGATGTCTCGAGTCGCAATTTTCGGTGCCCCCGCACGTTCGAATTCCGGCAGGGGGCCGGTAAAGCGACCGAGCACTAAGCAGGGGATCTCGGAGGAGGCGAGAAGGTGAGACGACTTCGCTTGTTGGGTGATTCTTAGAATGGAATATCCTTGGTCGAGCAGGGAAATCGAGAGGGAGAGACGGTCCGGAGCGATGAGTGGCTCAGAGCCGACGCCTTCATACAGGATGACCTGAATCGGATGGAAATTCGTCCTCATTCGTTCACTTTCTCGGGAGGGGCTGGAGCTAAGAGGCCTTTCACAACTTCTTCAGCACTTAGCTCACGCATATTCAGGACTTCCACTCTGTCATCGTCCGGAAAGGGGTATCCTGCGTGGTGGAACATCCATTTGACGGCTCGCGGAAAGCACGCGGCGATACGAACAGGCCCCTCCCCTGCAATCAGTTCGCCCAGTCGTGGATCGTTGCGAGCGGACATTTCGCAGAGATCGGCGACGCTTTCGAAGCTCGCTCCAGATTCGAGAAGCTGCTCGAGCACCTGATCCTTTACCGCATCGGGCACGACTTGGGCAAAGGCACATCGGCAATAGAGAATCTTGGGGGCAGGGTCACTCAATTCGATTAGATCAGGGTGGGAATCTCGCATAGGAGATACAAAGTCCACTTTGGGGGTGGGCGAACCGAGGTTCAAGCGTTATTTCCGACAAGGAGAGGCGCGTCCTCGCCTGAGAAAACTTACCCCTTTTGCCCTTACTTTCTTATTCCGTAGGTAAGAGGTGTCTCGGGAGTCTCGGCGGGCAGACGTCCCAAGGCCTGATTGATTTTCACCGTATCGAGTCGAGGTAGGACATATCGGGCGAAAAGATCACACTCGTCCAGATGGGGATACCCTGAAAGGACAAAGGCGCGGACCCCTAGGTCAATATAGCGCTGGAGCTTCGAATACACCTGATCGGGATCGCCGACGATGGCGCTGGCACAACCGGAACGGGCGAGGCCGATGCCGCTCCAGAGATGCTCCTCGATGTAGAGATCTTTCGATTGGCTCCGCAGTTCGTCCTGACGGAGAACTCCGGCGCTCTGGCTGTCCTGACTACGAGCTTTGATTTCCAGCCCCTTGGCTCGATCCAGCTTCGAAATCAGCCGTTCCGCTGCCGCGCGAGCTTCAGCCTCAGTTTCGCGTACGATCACATGTGTGCGGAGACCGAAATTGATCTTGCGTCCATGGGCTGTGGCCTTTTCTGCCATTGTGCGCATGGTGGCCTCGATCCGATCTTCGGTTTCAGGCCACATCAGGAAGACATCGCAGTGCTTTGCGCACAGTTCTTGGGCTGCAGGGGAGATCCCTCCGAAATAGAGCAGGGGGCCGCCGTTCTGCTGGTAGGGCTTGGCGGGGTCTGTGCTGGGCAGCTCGATATTATAAAACTCGCCTTTCCACTGGAAGGGACCGTCTGTTCGCCACATGCCCTGCAGGATTTGGATGATCTCGCTGGAGCGGGCGTAGCGAACCTCGTTGCTTTCGTGCTGGCCCGGCAGATCAGAGGAAATAATGTTCACACAAAGTTTTCCTTGGGCGATGTGATCGACCGTGGCAATGGCTCGCGCGAGCATAGGAGGCCAGACTTCGCCCATGCGCAAGGCTACGAGCTGGTTGATCTGACGAACTTGCGGGGCCATCGCAGCAGCGAAGCTCAGGGCGTCCTGTCCCGGAATCCAGCCGGAGGGCAGGAGAATATTCTGATAACCGAGTTGATCTGCCTTTCTGACGATATCGCCGCAGTGTTGGTAGCTGCTCCGCAGTTTGCCATCGGGCACGCCTAGGAATTCGTAGTCGTCTGCGCAGAGTGCCGAGAACCAGGAAATTTCAATCTTTCTTTCTGGAGAGAGAATAGGGATCGGATGGGAACTCATAGTGGATTTCAGGCGTGCGGATTGATTCGGTAATCAAGGGATCTACAGAGTTAATCACGAGGGATCGCTGCAATCTGCCGGGCTGCAGAAGCGAGCACGGGAATCTCTCGGGCCAGGAAGGTGAGTCGACGCTGAATATCGCCGTCGCGGGGCAGGGTCCCGTCGGCAGAAAAATCAGAGCCACTGACGTAAACGTAACGAGGCGAGACTAGGCAGCGGTGATCGATGGACAGGCTGTTGAGAAAGCTGAGAGGCGCGAGATAACTCTTTCCCCCTCCTGCGACGCAAACCAAACCCACTGCTTTTCCCTTCCAAGCCGAGCCAGTCAGTTCGATGAGATTTTTCGCGGCAGCGTTGAGGTCGTAGTTGTAAATCGGAGCGATCAGGACGATGGCATCCGCTTCAGACAGGGCTACAGAGAGATTCATCGTGGCCTCATGCTGATAACAGGATCGCCCATCACAGGGTGGGAGATTCCATGTGTCCAGCGCATGTACGTCCACGTCGTGCCCGTTCGCCTGAATCAGGTCTACCATCGTATCGGTGAGCATTTTACACTTTTTGCCGGACGACAAATCAGCATTCACGACAGCAATACACAATTCTGTCCACAATTCTGTTGGAGAAGGAGGATACGGGGAGTCTTCTGAAGACATGTCACTTCTGTTGTGAACGAGATCGCGTGAATTGCAAAGTAAAAAAACTCTGCTCGCTTTTTTGTGTTCATTTTCCAATCTCGATTCAATCTCATGACGAATTCTTCTTTCCTTGCATCCAACGCTACGCGCCGAGAGTTTTTAAATCGTACGGCTAAAGTCGGTGCTGTTTCCACCCTGTCGCTGACTTCTGCTTGGCCAGGTTATGCCTCCGCTGGGAGCGACAAGCTCAAAGTGGGACTGATTGGCTGCGGCGGACGGGGGACGGGAGCTGCCGAGCAGGCAATGACGGCGGACGATGGGGCGGTGCTGCATGCGATGTGCGACGTGGATGCCAGTGTATTAGAAAAGGCGCACGGGATCCTCTCCGGCAAGCGTCCCGACCGTCTTGATGTCCCGGTCGAACGTCGTTATACGGGTTTTCTCGATTACAAGAAAGTTATCGCTGAGTGTGATGTGGTAATCCTGACGACCCCGCCAGGTTTCCGCCCCTTGCACTTCGAGGAAGCGGTGGCGGCTGGAAAACACGCCTTCATGGAAAAGCCCGTGGCAACCGATGTTGCTGGGATCAAGCGCGTCCTGGCTGCGGGGAAGGTAGCGAAAGAAAAAGGGCTAAAGGTCGGGGTCGGCCTGCAACGCCGCCATCAGCCATCCTATCAGGAATGGATCAAGAAGATTCACGATGGTGCCATCGGTGACATCGTTCTGCTACGCGCTCTATGGAATGGCACGGCACGGGCAGGAAAGCCTCGTCTCGACGGGGAGCGCGAACTGGAATACCAAATTCGGAACTGGTATTACTTCCCTTGGTTGTCAGGAGATCACAACGTCGAGCAGCATGTTCACAATATCGACGTCGCCAACTGGATCATGAAGGACGCTCACCCTGTTCTCGCTCGTGGAATGGGAGGACGCCAAGTGCGCAACAAGCGGGAAAATGGCCAGATTTTCGATCATCACTTCGTCGAATACGAATACGCCGACGGAACGCTACTCTATAGCCAGGCTCGACAGATTCCCAACTGCTGGCGAAGCATCAGTGAGTCGGCTGTCGGCACACTGGGTAAAGCGACTTTCGATACGAACATATTTACATTGACCGGGCCGAAAGCCGAGGTCCTACGTCTTCGACAGGGAGAAAACGGACATCAACTGGAGCATTACCCATTCTTTGAGGCCATCCGGAAGGATCTGGAATACAATGAGGTTGAACGTGGAGCCAATTCCACGATGACAGGCATCCTCGGTCGCATGGCGAACTATTCCGGGCAGGAAGTTCGCTGGGACGATGCGATGGCATCGAACCAAAAACTCGTGCCGGACGATCTCGCTGATTTCTCATCACCCGCGCCCGTGACTCCTGATGCAGAGGGGAGATATCCCATTCCGATCCCCGGCGTCACCGGTCCCTTCGAGGTCTGGTATTGATCCGACCGGCTCAGCTTTACCTCGCTTGAAACCGCGAGTTAGTGAAGGTTCACGCAATCATGCCCCGAAAAAAGAAGGCAATCTAATCAGATTCCTGTTATAGAACGATGAATTCTGTTCTAGTGAAGACCTCGTTCCTCTATTTTCCCCCGTGTCTGATCGTGGGGGTGTTTTTCACACTCCTGCTTTCGCTCGTGAGTGCGGCTCCCGAAGCTGTTCCTGAAGCTCCCTCGAAGAATGCTTCTAAGGCGATTCTCCAATGGAAGTTCGATGGTGCAAAAGAAGTGGGCGAATGGAAGGGTGCGCTCGGGAAAGGAGATGGTCTACAGGAAGGCCCTCAGCCAGATCGATATCCGGGATTCGAAAAAGGAAATAAAGCCGGTTATTTCCAAGATAAGGACGCCTTTTTAGTGGTGAAGGATCGAGAGCGCGGTGGTTCTACCGATGTGCGCTTTGCTCTGGGCGATACCTTTTTCTTCGAGACTTGGGTGAAGATCAAGGAGATCAAACCGGGCGAAATGTCTTACCTGATCGGAAAAGGGCGACACGGGAAGCTGGGGGCGAATCTCGGTGAGATGAATCAAAACTACGCCGTGCGGCTGAAAGGTGCGAATGAAGGAGCGGAGATCGGCTTCCTCTTCACCAGTATCGATCCAGCGCAGAAGGGAAAGCGAGACTGGCATCGATGGACCAGCAAGCAGCGCATCCCGGCGTCCGGCTGGCATCACCTGTCTGTCACCTATACCTTTGGGAAGAAAGACAGCTTGGCCGTGCGCATCGATAATCAGATCACCGGAGGTGTCTGGGACATGGGGGGCGCGACCGATCTCGGGCCCGTCACCGATGCGGATGATCTCGTGATCGGCACGGGAAATCAGCGAAGTACAGCAGAGTCTTTCACTGGCTGGCTCGACAATCTGACTCTGTCATGTGGCGCTCCAGACCCTGTTGAATTGGAGAAGCGCTACGCTTTTATCCCTCCGCCACCTCCGGTGAATCGCCAAATGATCCCGGCGGGTCAAGTGCTCGTCCAGATTAGTGAAAAGGGGGTGCCCGAGGCGAACGCTTGGCCAGAAGCTCCAGAAGTTACAGAGAGCTTTCCCGAGGATGTATTCGGGCTTTTCGATCTGCCGCAGAAATATATCTCGACCGGAGTGCGCGGTGATCGATCCAATCCCTGTCACGTCCGCGCCTCCGCCGTAGTGACAATCCCTGCCGGAAAGCACCGCATCCTCCTTCGAAGTAGAGGGGCTAGTCGTCTTTACATCGATGGCAAGCAACTCTTAGAGAACCCTTTTCCTCCAAACGATCCAGCGGGACATCACTTGTTGAGCATGCAGGATGATTACCTGGATCTCGGACCAGGTTTCCGCTTTGCTCCACCAGGCAATCGCGATGCTTGGTGCGAGTTCACCTCGACAGGTGGCGAGCACTTCGTCATCCTAGAGACCCTGATCGGCGGAATCATGGGTAAGTCCAAGCATCGGCCGGAATTGGGAGAAACCGTTGTCGCGATCTCGCCGGAGGGCAGTGCGCACTGGTCGATCTTATCGCCCGGAAAGCGTCAGGTGGCCTATACGGATGCTGGCTGGAACGCTTATGCAAAAGAGCGTCGTACACGCCTTGACGCCATGGATACCAAGGCCCGTGCCGAGAAACGTGCCGAGCACGCCGCATATTGGAACATGCGTCGGAAAGCTGCCGAGGAATGGCTGACCAAAGTGACTCCGATTTCCATTCCGAAGCTTCCCGAGGGCTATCCCGCTCAGAATCCCATCGACCACTTTATCGCTGATCGCATCGTGCAGGCGAAAGCAGATGCGAAGCTGGCGACCTCCGCGAGCGTCGATTATTTCAAAGAGGTTAGGCCGCTCCTCGAAGCGAAGTGTTACGGATGCCACCAAGGAGGGAAGGCGAAGGGCAAACTCCGACTGGACATTCACGAAGCCGCTCTCAAGGGAGGTAAGTCCGACGGCCCTTCCGTGGTGCCCGGTGATCCTGACGAAAGTTCCCTGATTCTCCGGATCAGCCCGGATGCAGGTGATGACATTATGCCGCCGAAGGAAGCTCCCTTCACTGCCGAGCAGATCGCCTTGCTGACTCGCTGGATCAAGGAAGGTGCCCCGTGGCCTCAGTTCGACGTGAAGCGCTTCGATATGATGCCTCTCGCTGAGGATCTGGTCTTTCTTCGTCGCGTTTTTCTCGACACCGTGGGGGTGCCGCCGTCTGAGAAAGAAATCGCACAGTTTCAGAGCGATCCCGCCGAGACGCGTCGCACACTCGTGATCGACCGTTTACTTCAGGATTCCCGTTGGGCGGATCATTGGATGGATCTCTGGCAGGATGCCCTAGCAGAAAATCCGAACATTCTCAATCCCACCCTCAACAACACCGGTCCCTTCCGCTGGTGGCTATACGAGTCCTTGCTCGACAACAAGCCCGCCGACCTCTTCGTCACTGAACTCCTGCGCATGGAAGGGAGCGAGCGCTTTGGTGGTCCCGCCGGATTCGCCGTCGCCTCGCAAAATGATGTGCCGATGGCCGCGAAAGGCATGATCATCAGCGGTACCTTTCTCGGAGTGGAGATGAAATGTGCTCGCTGCCACGACTCCACTACCAATATCTCGAAGCAGCGCGATCTCTTCGAACTCGCCGCCATGATGGAGCAGGCAGCCATCCAGGTCCCTGCCACCAGTAGTGTGCCGCTGGATCGTCTTCAGCAAACGGGCCGCGAGCCTCTGATCGAAATCACTCTGGAGCCGGGGGCTAATGTAGAGCCAGCTTGGCCTTTTCCTCAGTTCATCAAGGAGGAAGCTGCATCGACGCTCGCCGAGAATCCGCAAAACTCTCGTGATCGTTTGGCCGCGCTGATTACTGCACCGGAGAATCAGCGCTTTGCTCAAGTCATCGTCAATCGACTCTGGGAGCGACTCATGGGACGTGGACTCGTTTCGACACTGGAAGACTGGGAAAAGACGGAACCCTCCCACCCGGAATTGCTCGCATGGCTCGGTCAGGAACTCGTCCGGCAGAAGTATGACATGAAGGCCATCGTCCGCCTCATTCTCCATTCTCACGCCTATCAGCGAGCTGTTGATCCGCAACTCACAGAGACCAGCCCTCTCTTTCTCGCCACCGCTCCGCGTCGTCTCACCGCCGAGCAAATCGTCGATTCTCTCTTCTTCGCTACTGGTGCGCCTTTTGATGTAGAGGAATTCAGCCTCGACATCGATAGTGTTCGCGATTTAAAAAACTCCATTACGCTCGGGAAGCCTCGCCGCGCATGGATGCTCGCCTCCACCTCGAACGAACGAGACCGCCCCAGCCTAACTCTGCCGCGTGTTCAGGCCGTCGCCAGCCTGATGGAGACCTTCGGCTGGCGTGGAGCCAGACAGGACCCGGTTCATCATCGGGAGATTAATCCGAACGTTCTCCAGTCCGCTATTCTCGCGAATGGGACCGTCGGGGTCTGGCTCACCGGGCTGAGTGATCGTCACTTCATCACCCAACTGGCGCTCTCGGTAAAATCCCCCGAAGAACTCGTGGATCGCCTCTTTCTACGACTCCTCACCCGCCATCCGGATGCCGCAGAAAAAGAAAGCTACACAGCCTATCTCAAAAACGGATTTGATGACCGCATCGTGCCTGAATCTGATCGCCCCAAGCCAGCACAAGCGAAGCATGCTCCAGCTCGCTACGTCTCTTGGTCCAATCATCTCGATGGCCCGGCGAACACTCTGGCTACTGAGAAGCAAGAGGCCGCCCGTCTCGGCGATCCTCCCACCACTGCTCTGCGTGAAGAGTGGCGAAAGAATTTGGAAGACGTGATCTGGGCCATGCTCAACGCTACGGAGTGGATCTACTCATCCTGATTCGCTCTCGTGATTCTCTGATTTTTCTACCAGATCCTCTGACCCAACATCTTCTACACCTTGCCATGAAACGACGCTCTTTTCTCCATCGCACGGGTCTTCTCGCCGGAGGGGCTTCCATCACCTCTCTAGCGCAGCGAGCGAGCGCGACCCCGACCGTTGCTCACTTTCCCAAAGGTAAAGCCGAACATTGCATCTATCTCTGGCTGGGCGGTGGAATGGCGCAAGTCGATACCTTCGACCCCAAGTCGAAAGGCGATTCCTCAGCCAATCCGAAAAAGCCTGGTTCCGAGTACGACTCCATCGAGACCGCCGTGCCGGGGCTCCGTTTTACCGAGCACTTGAGTCGAAGCGCAAAGCTCGCTGAGCGGCTCACCGTCGTGCGATCTGTCAATCATCATGTGATCGACGAGCACGCCTTTGCGACCAATCTCGTCCACACCGGACGTATTATCAGCGGCAGTACTACCTATCCCTCGCTCGGTTCCATCATTTCCCATGCTCGCGGAGCGGCGAACCCGACCGTCCCTGCCTACATTCTCATCGGTTATCCGAACGTGAGTCGCGGTCCCGGATTCCTAGGATCGAAGGCTGGTTTCGTTTACCTCACCGATACCGAGAGCGGACCAGCAGGATTCTCTCGTCCTAAAGGAGTTGATTCGGAGCGAGCGGCTCGTCGCCAGGCGCTGCTCGTGCCTTTGAGCAATCGTGTAGTTACTGATTCCGTCCCTGCCCAGTATCTGGAGGCTCAGCGCGAGGCTTTACGACTCGCCGGACCAGAGTTCATGCACCATTTCAATCTTTCACAAGAGTCCGCCGATCTGCGGGAAAGCTACGGGGGCGAGTTCGGGCAGCGGTGCCTACTCGCTCGGCGACTCGTTCAGGCGGGAGTGCGGTTCATCGAAGTTTCGCATAACCTCAACTTCATCAACGGTACTGGCTGGGATACGCATAATGAAGGTCAGAAGAATCAGCACATCCTGATCCATGAACTCGATGTAGCGCTCTCTGCTCTTCTCTCCGATCTGGAGCAGAAGAAGCTACTCGACAAGACCTTGGTCGTCGTCGCCACCGAATTCGGGCGTCCTGCCACCTATGACGGGCGCGGCGGTCGCGGACACCAAGGCACGGCGTTCAGCATGGTTCTGGCAGGCGGTGGACTGCGGCACACTGGCTCCTATGGCGTTACCGACGAGCTATCGAAAAACGTCGTGGAAAATCCCGTCTCCGTGCCCGACTTCCTAGCTACGATTTTCGCCACTTTGGGAATTGATCCCCACATGGACATCTACGATGGAGCGCGCCCCGTACCTATCACCGACATGGGCAAGCCGATGGAGAAGTTATTTGTGTAAGATGTCGATTGTAAGGCGCGAGGGGATTGGTGACATGGGAATCGAGAGTTGTGACTTCAATCAGCGAACCTAATCGGAGTCGGGATAAAAAATATATTATTGGGGTTGCTGATTCGCTGCGCTCAGCATTTACCTCATCCCGCCTCATCGAAACCCGAAACTGTAGAACCGCAGACGGATGTTCTGTCCGGCGGGCAGTTTGGCTCCGCCTTTCCATGCGACTGGCACGGCGAGACCATCGACTCCCACCGGCAGGCAGTATCACAATGGCGATGAGACGCAGGGGGTAATGAAGGGCGCTTTTTTATAATATTTGCCTGAAACCTGATTCCGTGAATTATCTTGTGTTCTAAATTTGCAAGCTCAGTGGGATCGCATTCGACAAGCAGCGCATATCTTTTACTTCCCAAGTCCTTACTTTCGTCCAGAAGTTCCCCCCCCTCCATTTTCGGCCTTGGCTCTCTCGATTTTGGACGGAAGTCTGGCCGAAAGGACTCCTTTGTACATACCTTCTCCTATCAGCCACCTTCATCTGTGTAGCTTCTGCGTTTTCAGCTCCTGTTCGTTGTGAGTAGCCAGCTCGTAGATGGATGTCTATCGCCCGCATGGTTCCGCTCCGAGGCAAAGATCGCGGAAGTTTGATAGCGATAAATAACCCGTCCCTGTAAATCTTGTCCCTGTAAATCTAAGCCATCTCCGTCCGACTAATCGCTGAAAACCTCCAACAACTATTTTGCGAAACCTTGTAGAGAGTTGCGATTCAACTTTCGGCGGCTTTGTTTTCATGCTTCGGCGACCCCGGCTTCGTTCATCGCCTTGCGCAGATGCGCCAGCGCGTCTTTATAATCCTTCGCGTTGACGTATTCGAGCACCAGCGGCGCGCGCGGCGTGTGCTTGGTGGCAAGGGCGATGAACTGCTTGTAGTCCAGGTCGCCCTTCCCGGCTGCCACACCCCGCAGAACGTGCAGTTTCCGATCCTTCGCATGAAGGCAGTCAATCCACGGACTGAGGTGCTGAAACATCTCCTCAAGGTCGTTGACCTCAAGGAGATTTGCGGGATCGAGCAACGCGCGGATGCGCGGAGAATTGACTGTTTCAAGGTAGGTTTGCAGCCGCTTGGCGCTTAGAAAAAATCCCCAATGCGCGGGCTCCAGCAACACCTTTGCATCGTGCTTCTCAGCCATCGCGGCGAGCCGGTGTCCCACGCCCACCATCCGCGTCCAGGTTTCGTCCTGGAACTCAATCGCGTTATGTGTCGTGGGCGTTTTCTCTTCGTAGTAATGACCCGCTTCGGTGACGAAATTATGCACGTTCATGTGGTCGCCGATTTCCATCACCGCCTCGAAATTGGCGATATTGCCCTCGCGCTCGGCTTCGTCGGGATGAATGAGATTGGCATAGACGGCGATACTGAAAATCTCGACACCGGCGTCGCGGTATATTGCCGCGATCTCCCGACAACGCGCCGGCGTCAGACCGGATGTGTCGGTGCGGCGGTTCCATCCCGAAAACTTGCTGTCTTTCTGCGTGAAGCAAAGTTGCACAAGTTTGATGTCGGAGGCGGCAAGCTCCCTAGCCAGCTCCGCATTGGTAAGGTCCCGGAAAGCTTCGGTATTCATGCCGATTCTCATGCCAGACGCGGCCCGTGCGGCGCTGGGCAGCATGGGGGCCGCTGCGGCGGCAGATATCTGTCCCAGAAAGGCCCGACGGGAATGTGTTGAGAAATTTCCGCCGTTCGTTCTACTGGATTGGGCCGGAGTTCGCGATCCAATTTTGTGTTCGTTTCCCATCATGGCTAGTTCGAATGGCACTAGTTTAAGCCAGTGTATCGGTGCCTAAGCTGACTAAAACTTCGTCATTTCTGAATTAAAAAAGGTGAAGAGAATCCGGTCAGGAGCGATGGATGTGTATGAAGACAACAACGCCTTTTCTAACCGGATTCTCTACACTCATCTGTGGTCGCTCAAAGGCTTCCGCGCAAGCAGTTCTCTCGGAAAAACGCAAACAGCTCCTAGATGTCAACATCGACATCACTCAGCAGTTTGCCGATGAAATTTCTCCCGAATTGCTCGACCAATCAAGCTGTACGGAGCGCGTCAGGGACTACCCTGACACCTTGGTGTTTTGGGCTTTTCTGCATCAGATTGCCAGCGATGACGCCTCTTGTGCTCACGCCGTCGCTCAAGTACAGGAGTGGACCCGTCTCCAAGGTCTTCCCGTTCCTTCCGCCAACACCGCCAGTTATTGTAATGCCCGTGCCAGGCTACCCATAGACATGCTCAGGAAGGTTCATCGTTCCCTGTGTGAGCAGCTCGATGCCAATCTCCCCGTCAGTCGCCGTTGGCGTGGACTGCGCCCTTTGGTTGAAGATGGGACATCGGCTCAAATGCCTGACACACAGGCTAATCGTAAGATATGGCATTACGCTTCCGGCCAAAGCGAGGGCTGCGGATTTCCGGTGATCAAACTCAATGGTCTCATCGATTTGAGTCATGGAGGCATACGTGATTTTGCCTTCTCTTCCTTGAACGTCAGTGAGCTGAGAGCTCATGAAAGACTGCAGGAATCTTACATAGCAAAAGACGATCTTCTTATTGCCGACCGACTTTACAGTAGCTACGAAGTCATCGCTAGGCTTCGTCAATGCGGAGCGCACTACATAGGACGTCCCCACCAATCCCGCAAGGTTGATTACCGTAAGGGACAAAAAGTAAGCCGAAACGAACGTATTGTGGAATGGAAGAAGTCACGATATGCCCCCAAGGGAAGTCAGCTATCCCAAGCCGAGTGGGAGGCGTTGCCCGATATTTTGAAGATGCGTATCGTTCGCTACAAAGGCCCAGATCGGGACGGCAACATGAAGACACGCTATGTGGTCACCACACTGCTCGAGAGCCGAGAGTATCCGGCGGATGAGGTGATATCCCTCTACGTGCACCGCTGGGAAATTGAGGTGCGCTTTCGCGAAATCAAGTCAACGCTGGGGATGGAAATGCTGCGGACGAAATCACCTGAAATGATTTCCAAGGAGATATTGATGTATATGATCTTTTACAATTTGATCCGCCTGCTGATGCTCAAGGCAGGTCTGAGGCATGGGGTGAACCACCGTAGGCTGAGCTTTCGTGGTGTACAGCAGTCGATGCAGGCCAGTCGGGCCGGGTTCAGGAATGTCGGAGGGCATCCGGTGCTGCGGGGCCGGGAGAAAGTAGCGATGTGGGAACGGGTCGCGGAGAGGATTGTGGTTGAACGACCGGGACGGAATGAGCCGCGCAGAGTCAAGCGAAGGCCGAAATGCACACGTTGGCTACAGAAGCCCCGACACGAATATTTCGAACATTTTCGAAGTGATGAAGCACCCATGAAAAGCCTCGATAATGCCGCTTAAACTAGTGCCATTCTGGCTAGTTCCTCATTTCATTCTGCTGGCATGAAGCTGTCATTCTTTGGAGTCCGATTTTCGAATCGGCTTTTCCGGTTTTTGCTCACTTGGCTTATAATCCAAATTGGGTTTTGGCAACGCGGCGCCAATCGACTCGCGCCAAGCGTGCAGGCGCTGACGTAGTTCAGCCGTTTGGGCGGGCATTTGTCCGGCCAAGTCGTGCTGCTCGCCGGGATCTTGGGAGAGGTTGTAAAGCTCGATCCGGTTGTCCTCGAAAAACTCCAGCAGTTTCCAGTCGCGCGCGCGGATAGCGCTGCTCGGCGTCATCGCTCCGTCACTGCGGGGGTAGTAATAATGTGGATGATGGAAAAACAGCGCGTCGCGATCTAGCCTTGCAGCGGGATTCTTCAGCAACGGCGTCAGATCCTCTCCGTCCACCGCGTCGGCCGCTGGCGACAAACCGGCCGCGTGGAGCAGTGTCGGAAATAGATCCGTAAGGACCACGGGCTCGTTGCAAACCGCGCCGGCTGTCGTCACGCCCGGCCAGCGTATCAATAGCGGAACGCGGATTCCGCCCTCGTAAAGCGCCCCTTTGCCGGAACGCAGCGGCGCGTTGTTCGTGACAGGGGCACCTTTGTAGCTGCCGATATACCCGCCGTTATCGCCGGCGAAAATGACGATGGTGTTCTGGTCGAGTCCGCGCTGCCTGAGATACTCGAGCACGCGCCCGACGTTATCATCGAGGTTTTTGAGCATCGCGGCATAGGCAGGGTTTCGGTGCCTGAGTCCCGGATGCAGCTTTGCTTCAAAATGCCGCATGTCGTCCGGCGGGATCTCGATCGGCACATGCACCGCATAGTGGGCGAAGTAGAGGAAAAAAGGCCTGCCCTGGGCGCGGTCCAAGATGCGCAGAGCCTCGTCGGTGAGCCGATCCGTCAGATATTCTCCGGGCTTGCCAAATTCAAGATGCGGCACATAACAAAGCTGCCTGCCGTATGGAAACTGGCGCATACCACTATACGGCCAGAAGTAAGTCACCGGCGCGCCCCATTGCGTGCCTCCAATGTTCACGTCGAAGCCGTGCGTCTCGGGATAGTGGTTCGCGTCGCCCAAGTGCCATTTGCCAACGATTGCAGTGAGGTAGCCGGCATCGTGCAGGTATTTGGCAATGGTCGTGTGCGAATGCGCCAGTTCAGAAAACGATTCGCCTTCCAGCAGCTTGCGGTCCTTTGGGCTGCCTTCGGCGGCCTTTTCCGCCCAAGTCGTCATGCGCAACCGCGCTGCGTGTTTGCCGGTCAGCAACGTCGCTCGGGTGGGCGTGCAAAGCGACATCGCGCAGGCCGTGGTGAACCGCACGCCTGTATTCGCAAAGCGGTCGATGTGCGGCGTCTCGTGCAAGTCCGCGCCGTTACACCCGAGATCATAATACCCGAGATCATCGACAAGGATCAGGACGATGTTGGGTTGCGAAGCGGCGGCGACCGCCGCCATGCCCGCAGCCAGCCAACACAAAAAAATGGATCTCATCGTTTTACAAACTCCATCCAGCGCGACAAGTTTCACGGCGAAGGTATTTGTTGGCATTGGTACCGCTGTAGCGTTCGTGAACTGCGGAAGAAAATCAGTCAACGGCGTCACGGACCTGAATCATAGCCTTCAGGACGGTGTTCCAAGTCTCCGGGGCCTCCAGTAGGGCATTCGGGAACATGCAGCCGTCCCAACAAATGTGAGAAATGCCGCGCTCTGCGTAGCCTTTCAACCAATACTGGGAGCAGCGGACGATGTCGAGCTTCCCGTTCGGATCATCAGCAGGACAATGTTTGCCTGTCTTGTCGTGGCTGCCTGCACCGTGGACGGTCCCGTCGTTCTGTGCAACGTGGAAGTCGATGGTCCAAGGGCGGAGCTGATCTGTCATTTTCTCATAGGCAGCATAGAATTCCTCCGTGGTGTAGCCATCGCGCAGAAGGGCGTGTTCCGGAGCATTGTAGCCCAAGAGATAGAGGTAGGTATGAGCAAGATCAGCCTGAAACCCCATCGTCTCCGGCATTCCCACTTCTTCGAGTAAATTCAGCATATCCCGCCAATTGTGCATCCCGGCCCAGCAAATTTCGCCTTCCGCTGCGAGGCGTTCGCCGTGATCAGCTGCGATTTTTGCCGCTTCACGGAAAGTTTCCGCGATCCGTTTCGTGTTGGTTTCAGGATTTTTGCGCCAATGATCAACTCCGAACTCGGCCGAGTCGATGCGGATGATGCCGTATTGACGAACCTTTTGCTCATTAAAAATTCTTGCCATGCGGCAGGCCACCCTTACGGCATCTAGGAACTTCGCCCGGGCGGCGGTGTCTCCCATGGCAGAATCCCCGACCGTTCCCGGCCAGACCGGTGCTGTGACTGTGCCGATTTTGAATTCTCGTGCCGCGATTGAATCGGCGAGCTTGCGCAGATCACTATCCGAGGCATACGGGTCTGTGTGAGGATGAAACAGGAAGCAGTCCACTCCGTCGAATTTCTGTCCATCTACCTCAGCCGCTTCGGTGAGTTCGAGCATTCGCTCCAAAGAGATCGGAGGTTCCTGATCTGGGCCATCGCCCTTGCCGACCAAACCAGGCCACATGGAATTATGGATTTTCAGCGAGGACATGGGGCAATGCGATTGTCAGAGGTGAGTTTCGAGGACTTGATACGACAGGATACACAAGGGAGAGAAAGCCAGTCAAGAACGTGGATGCGGCAGCCTGTGAATCGACCCTCGAACGACGTTTCATCACGAGGCCTTCCGTCAGTGTCACTCACTGCGCTGCGCTGCGATAAATTTTTCGACTTCATCCCGTGAAAACACACCTTCCATCGGACCTCGTCGACCGGCTCCTAGGGCACCCATCGCATTGGCCAGACGGGCCGTCTTTTCTAGGCTCAGTCCCTGAAGGAAGCCGGTAATGAACCCGGCGTCGAAACAATCCCCCGCTCCCGTAGGATCGACAGCATCGATTTTGAATCCAGGCGAATCGAACCGGGACTCGTGGGTAAACACGCGACACCCGTTTTCACCTTGTTTGAGCGCGACCACCTTCGCCCCACGCTTGAGCAGCGACTGACAGGCTTCGTCATCGCTGGAACAGCCTGCGAGCATCCGTGCCTCCTCGCCACTAGGCAAGAGCAGGTCAGAGAGATCGAGGAGCGGGGCAAGCCATCGACGGGACTCTTCCACGCCCAGCAGCTCTGGTCGCAGATTTGGGTCGAAACTGACCGTTCCGCCACCACTTTTTACCGCGTGTGCGACCGCCACACAGGCTCCGTGCATCGCTTCACTGACCATGAGAGAGCACCCCATCAGATGGCAGTGACGGAATCGTGAGGCATACGCGCAGAGCGCCTCCGACGCAGACACCTGATCGCTGGCTGTCTGAGCGATGTGATAAATGAATCGTCTTCTGCCATCGGATCGATAGGAGACGAACGCGCAGCCAGTCGCCATGCCCGCGACGCGTCGCACGCAGGAGAGGTCCACCCCATCCGCGCCCAGGCGGGCTAGGAGGCAGTCGCCAAATTCATCCTCACCGACAGTCCCCACGAACCCCGTCCGCAGTCCGGCACGGGCGGCGGCACTGATCATAATGGCTGGAGCACCGCTGGGGAAAGGTCCCTCGAAGGGTGCCGCTTGCTCGAGAGGCTGATCCAGCCTAGTGCGCATGATCTCCACGATCAATTCTCCGACGGAAATCACGTCGAGTTTGTCCGCCTCCGCGCTCATCTGTGCTTCTGGGCTCTGTTCGCTCTGCTCTCTATCGCAGATTTGATCTGTCCAGATGCTTTTCTATTCTTCTCTGAGATTCTCGTCAAGACGGATTTCATCCAACAGTCCCTCCAGATTGAAGTCCCGACAGTATCGGGCGATTCGGTGCGCAATGCGCTGCACGATGACGGCCTCGGAGTCGATTCCCACAGCCTTCAGATTTTCCCCTAGGCGGGCGCGAGCCTGGAGCACCTGAGGTTGAGTCCAGATGTAGCGGCAGCCCGTGCGCACTAGCCAAGAACGCCGCTCGGCTGTCAATTCATAAAAATTGTCCCCTTCCTCCGGCAGCAGCCATTTCTGCCATCGATTTGAATTGAATACGGCAATCTCTAATGCTTTCACGATATCACTGCCGAGTTCCTTTGCATGCGCCCCCAGTGCCGCCTGCTCGCGTTCCGCTAGTTCTACCAGAGCATCATGCTCGATCTCTGTAAATTCCGGCCCCACATTCGCTCCACCCATGAAATTTTTCGGGTAGGCGGAGGGATTTTCTACATTGTCGCTGTAATGGCCCTTGATCACGGAGTCGAATCGCTGCACCTCGCGATACAGGCCTTGCGCCACCTCGCCATCGAAAAAGCTGGTGTGCAGGTCGGTCCCGACTTTCCCCACGATAAAGCAAGGCCAGACATCCTCTAGGCCTGCCTGCGTCAGGCTGGATTTGAGTCCCTGCAAAAAGGAACGGAATACGCTCATGTCGGCGAGGCCCCCGTGGACTTCCTCCGTCCCGACTTCGTAAGCGATGCGGGGCAGATTCTGCGTGCGACGGTGGGTTTCCACTTGTCGGATGAGAGTGAGCGTGCGCTCAATCACCGCATCGATCTGGATACACTGATCCGGAGGCAGAGTTCGGTCAACTGTGGGATCGACATGCAGCATATCGTAGCCAGCCTCCATCGCAGCAATAAGAGAGTCGCGCACTCCGTTCATCGCTGCATCGAGAGACCAGTGCTCGGACGTCTGTTTGTCCTTGAGCCAAGGGCCGCCGTGATCGATACACACGCACACATGTCCGGGGTATCCGTAGCGGCATTCTAATTCACGCGTGGTCCGCACCAAGTCTTCTGGAGTCCATCCTGTATAGCCACCGTCCAGATCGACTTGATTCAGAGTCGCCGCCAAGAGCATCGGAGCGCGCATCTGGGTTCCTGCTACGACAGCCGCTCGCAGAACGGATTCTGAATTTGGACAGACGGCCAGAAGAGTCGCCCAAGGCCTGCCCTGGGCATGTAAGCGGCGAATTTCGGTGAGTATGTGCTCGACGATGGGTTGTGATCTTCTGGCGGAATCTTTCATGGATGATTCTGATGTGAGCGAATGTTTTGAGAGGTTTGGAAATTTTTAGAAAAGACAGCCGTCCCACGGGATTCCTAGTTGAGGGTGAGACGCATCGCTGTTGGTGAAGACATTGTGCAGAATGATGTTGCGGCAGATGGTTTCGGGCGGTTTGTCCACCTATTGGTGTCGCTCCAGCATATGATGCCAATGATTTGGTGCATTGGAATTACCTCATTAGGGGTGTCCTCTCAACAAAATGGCGCCCGTGCGGGCCGGCATAAGCAGCGATGACTCGACGGCTTGGCCGCTGTCGGTCTTCCATTGACCGGAGAGCGGCACTCGCACTTCGCGTGACACTGGATTGACGAGCACCTTTCCGCGTTCGAAGTCGCGTTGATACACGCCACCAGCCCTCCGATAGGGACCAGAGGCTTCGCCTAGGGAAACGCTCGCCCAGCCCGGCAGGAACTCATCGCCGGGAATGTAAATCTCAGGGGTGCCGGGAATCTTTACGTAGAAATTGAGGCGTGAGTTCTGATCCGCCGCCAACAAAAAGCTGGTGGCGATAAAGCGATAGCGTTGATCGAAGATCTCGGCGGATTCGTCCGGCTTGCGCTTGCGGACATTGGCGACGGCCAGTGCAACTTTGCCGCGCTCGCAGCAATCTGCCAGCGCATCCACGTCCGCCTTCCACGCATCAACCGGGATCAAAGGCCGGTTGATCGGATCCTGCGTCCAGCCAGTGAAACCTTCGTTGCACAGTCCGTCCGCGACTGTCAGAAAGTCGGCAACCCCTGTCTGAAAATATCGCAGTCCCGGCCCGCTGTTGATCAGCATCAGCTTGTCCCCAATGTGGCGGCGGAGGACGCGCAACAGGTCCAGCTCGGCGGCTTTCCATTCTTCATCCGTGTAGGGTTTGCCTGTCTTCGGATTGACCGTCTTGCTGGTTTTTTTGTGATTCACATATTGGGTAGTCGAGCCCACGAGATCGACGAACACGCCGTCGTAGCCGTAGCGAGAGATGTTATCCGAAGCCACCTTGGCCACAAATTCTCGCCACTCGGGGTTGGCGGGATCGAGATGAATCGAGCTGTATTCATGGTCACCCACCCATTCTCCTTTCTCGTTCTTGAGGAACCATTCGGGATGCTGGCTCGGCTTGCCCCAGGCGGGGAGGCTGGTATTGGCGGCGCTGATGGAACTGACGTAAGTGACGATCTTCAGCTTAGGATTGAGCGACTTGATCCACTTCACGCGCTCGTTCTCGGCACTGAGGTCCTTCCCGCCGGCTCGCGGGGAAAAAAGCGTCATCACCAAGTCGTAGTTTTTGGCAATGTGTTCCCACTCGGCGTCGGTGATTCGCGACCTCACGCTGATCCAGAGGGGAATGCCGTCATCTGCGATGGAATGCGCATGGCCAAGCACCAGCAGCAACAACGCTGCTGCGAGGCTTTTGAGTTTGTCTGGGTAATGATTCATTTTCATCGGATACTCTGCAATTTCATGGCTTCGCGCCCGTCAAAATGGCACCCGAGCGGGCTGGTATGACGAGCGGTGACCGGATCAAAGAGGAACAAAGGTTTCATGAAAGGGAATGAGGGGATTGGAGTAGTGGTCGGAGGGTGGCTGATGGCGGGCTTGGCGTCTCGCCTCACCGAAACCCGAAACTGTAGAACCGCAACTCCCCTCCCTGCAGGTGGAAGCGCAGACGGATGTTCTGTCCGGCGGGCAGTTCGGCTCCGCCTTTCCATGCGACCGGCACGGCGAGGCCGTCGCCTCCCACCGGCAGGCAGTCTGCGGCGGCGAATCCGTCGACAGGGCGGCCTGTGTCGGCAGCGAGCACCTCTACCGTGAAGGCAGCCGCCGGGGCGGCCAGACCTTCGATGTTCACCGCCAGCTTCCGGGAAGCGCCGACGGGTGAATGGATCGGGATGGTGGTCACTGAACCGGGTTGGGCGGTCGCGCTCGGGTGGTAGTAGGTGAAGCCGTTCGCCCGGATGGTGGCCACGCCGATTTCGGTGAGGTTGTGGTCGTAGCTGTCACTGCCCTCGCGCCGCCCGGCGGTTCCCCGGTAGTAGACACGCAGAGTCTCGCCGTCGAAAGTGGGGTTCATCTGGAAAATGTAGCCGGAATCCCAGGCGCCGGGCGGACCGAGGGGCAGGATGCGCTCGCCGTTCTTCACCCGCGAGAAGTTGAATCCGTCTCGGCTCACGGCGATACCCACGTCGGACAATGGACGCCCCTGCTGGCCGGGCCAGTAGAAGCTGAAATACAAGCCCTCGGCGCGGCTCACGGTGGCCGCGTAGATTTCGTCCTCGCCCTTGCCGGCTACGGCGTCGAGGAAAATCTGGCCGCGCATGGTGTAGTCCTTTCCGGTGGTGCCGATGTGGTCCATCGCCGGTTCCTTGCCGTAGGGGTCGTCGGGGTCGAGGAGGTGCTCCAGACCAGACCAGTGCGTCAGATCGCGGGTCCAGATGACGCCCCAAGACCGCCCCGTCTCGGTGTAGACGCGGCTGTAGGTGCGGATGGGGCGCTCGGGATCCTCCGCGTCGTAGAAGCCGGGCCGTGCGCGCTCGCGCATGGCCTCGGGCGCAGTGAGTTCCGGGCCTCGGGTCCATTGCCGTCCGTCTGGCGAATGCTCCAGCCAATAGGCCCCGCGCGCGTCCGTGGAGAAGCCGAGGCGCAGGAATTTCTTCGCCGGGTCGCTCACGTCCGGATTGGGGTAATAGGAAAGTGGCCTCGTCTTTTCCGAGCCTATCCAGTATTCCAAAGGCCGGGACGGGAAACGCTCCGGTGCGGGCAACCCGTCGGGCAACTTGTCCACGGCTCGGAACCGCAGTCCGTCCTTGCTCACCGCCCAGCCCTGCCCGCTTTCGCCGGACTCGAAGGCCGAGGTGTAGCCCATCACATAGGTGTCACCTCGTTTCGTCACCGAAGGGCTGATCACAATGCGACTCCCTTCGGCGGGAGAGAGGGAGGGTTGCCGGATCGGTTTGGCCATCTCGTTGAGGACCAGCTCGACGCCGTTCGTCTGCGCCACTTCCAAGCCGTCGAGAAAGAGCACTTCGCGCTCGTCGACGGTGGAGAGCGCGGGGATGCGGAGCCGGTCGAAGAGGACGCGGTTTTCGCCACCCGCCGCCGCTGCGTGGAAAAGGAGCCCCACATCGTCCGCATCCCGTGGCGCCAGTTTCTCCGCGTTCACCGGCAGGCGCGGCGCGTTGAAGGGGCCGCGGCATTCCTGCGTGTCGCCGAAGCTCTCCCCCATCCAGCGGGCGCGATAGGTCCATCGGCGCGTTTTGTTCTGCCACAGCGCCCAGACCACGCCGCGAGGATCGCGGAAGAGCACGGGCCAGCCGAGCTGCTCGATCTGGGGAAGCAAGCGGCCGGTACCCCGCTTCGCCCACATGCCCCGCCGATAGACAGCCACCTCCTCCGGCGCGGCGAGCGTGCCCGTGCGCCAGCCATCCTCCTCCAGGACGGCGTAGCCCAGCGCCGACGCCCCACCCTCCCGCTGCCTCAAATTCGTGCCCAAGTCCAGGGGATGCTGGCGCAAGCCGTCGTGATGGTAGGCGAGCAGTGGCCGTCCGTCCGCCACGATCAGGGAGGGATGGAAGGCATACTCCCGAACCACCAGCTCCGGTGGCGACCAGTGCCCATCCGTGCCGCGCCGCACCACCCAGATACCGAAGTCCCGACGGAAGGCCAGCCACACCGTGCCGTCCGGTGCCAGATCCATCACCGCGTCCTGGCTTTCGCATTCGGAGAGGGGGATTTTCCCGCCGGTGCGATGGAGCGTGCTGCGGCCCGGAGCCGCCGCGTCGTCCTCCAGCTTCTCCAGCGGGCTAGCGAACTGGCGCAGCACGGGCAGACCCTTGCCCCGTCCCGCCACAGTCTCAGGTGGTTCGCCTGAGAGGGCGCGGTAGTAAACTGCGTCGTCCTTGGAATAGCAAAGCACCACCGTCCCGGAGGCGTCGCGCATGAGATCGCCCGCTCGGCAGGCTCCCTCCACGAGGCGGGTTGGCAAGGTCCAAGCCTCCGCCGAGAACAGGCGAGCGAGCGCATCGCCATCGACTCTGGCCTTCGTGTGCCAGAGTCCGTTGGAACGGTGGAAAACGAGGTGTAAGTAGCCGTCGCCGCTCACGACCAAGCTGGCACGGGATCCGCCGCCATCGGCGCGGAAGATGGCGTGCTCGCCGCCGATCAGTTCGAAAACGGGGAGATCGCCCCCGCGAGGACGGTAGGGATTTTTCGATTTGCCGGGACCAGCGGCGAGGAAGATGGCCCCGCCCTGCTCCGCCAGCACGAACCAGTTCCCGTCCGTGTCGCGGGTGATCTGGCGACCGTTCCACGGCAGCGTGTCGAAACCGGCCATGAGACGGTTGCCACTGGTCGCCTCCGGCTTTGTTTGTAGTGGGGTTCCCGATCCGGCCAAGCGCAGGGCGAAGGGATCCCACATGTTCTGGTAATCCGCGACCGTTTCGGGCCGAGTTGGCATCGCTGTGTGTTGCGGATATTCCCCGGCAGGAGAAGCACCGTGACACCACACGCCCGGAAGGCTAAGCGTCAAAAGGGAGATGAGCCGCAACCGAGGAATGAAGGCGCACTTTTTCATGTGTTTCCCTGAACGTGTGACAGAACTCCCTCCGCACCTACGGCGTGATGAATCTGGCTTCGCCGGGCTGGAGGGTGATCGTCTTGCCGTAAAGTTGGAAGGAGGCCGGTTCAGAGTCAATACACGTCGCAACTGTTCCGGTCCGTCCATCGGGCAATCGCCAAGTGCTATGCAGGACGGCGGGGAATTTCAGTTCTCGGCGCGGCGTGTCGGATCCCTGGAAAATTTTGATCGGAACAGTCCGAACCTCCAGCGGTTCCTCGGCGATACGCTCACCAAAGACCAGAAACTCGTGTGCAGAGCCGCCCCAAAGATCGAGGTGATCGCGCAGAATACGAAGCTGGGTGGGATCGGTGGAGTGAGGATCAAAGTCCTCCACCCATACGGTCGCGGCGGGTATCTTGCCACAGACCACATTCATCCCAAGCTGATACATGGCTAATGGATTTTGCTGGGCGCTTACCTGGGGCGATTCGCCTCCGTATCCGAGCATAAACTCGTGATACACATAGGTGAACAGGGGCACGCAGATGGTTGTTTCGTTCTGTGGCCAAATCCCCTGCGCATAGTCGCGTGCATGATAGGTATCGAGCACAGGGATGAAGAATTCGCATGGTTCCTCGATCGAGAGAGCAAAGTGAGAGTCGCGTTGTTTTCCTTCGCGGCGGATATCCGCAAGCAGCGAATAGACTGCTTTGGCAGCCCAATTGCCGCCACCGGCGGCGTGCCCGTGGTTCGAGCTGTAGCAAATCGGACTCCATCCTCCGACGAGTTGATCGGCCTGCACGCAATCAATTCCCAGCCTTTGGCATTTCAGTGCTGGATCGAGCAGAACCTCGCGGGCCACTTTCGTAATGGGGCAAATTTCAGCGTGCTGCCAGCGCACGACTCCCACCTTCGGACTCCATATCTGCGGTTTACCGTCTGGAGTGCAGACGGCGCTCGCCGCGCCCCTTTGGTTGAATTCAGCCGTCTGATCTACATCCACAGGAGTGCCCGCCTCCTCTCCAGCCTGTCTTTGTAGCATCCATCGCAGTCCGGACAGGAAGATCAGCGTATGATTGCCTTTCGCATGGAGTTCTGCCATTGTCTTCATGAACTCAGCTTCCCCTCCGAGAGGCGGAAAGTAGTCGGGGCCAACCCAAGATCCCCTCTTTTCCCAACTCATCGGATTCATCGTGACCGGGCTGCCGAGTAATTCGTGCCAGGCGTCGGCGAGAGGGACGAGTTGCGACATTCGATTCGGCACCCATTCCTTTCCGATCTTGCCGCGCAGGCGATAGGAGTAAAAGAGGGACGGTTCCGTCAGCCATTTTGGGATTTCCCCGGATTCCACCCGCTTCTTCAGTGTCTGCTGACACCATGACTGATGAACGGCCCACGACTTGTATAAATCAGCCGCCGTCTGCCAGTCGCCGTGAAAAGTTGCCAGCACCGTGTCATACTCAGTCTTCCACTCGGCATGAGCCAGAGCCGGTGGAATATGCTGGATCACCGGGCGAAGCGTCTCCTGATTCCCGAATCCGAAGCTCTTGGTGTAAGCCTCACCATCGTAAGTGGCGAGATATATCCCAGCGGTCTTGTCGTAGAGAGCCATCACCTGCATCGATGCTATGCCGGGATACTGTGACATGGGGACGGCCTTTTCGTTCTCCTTCGTGGGTGAATGCACCAGACTGCCGTCACATCGAGGTAGCAGTAAAAAGTCATCTTCCGCTGTATCGCCCAGTTGGCGAGGGCAGGACAGAGCGGGGAACTGGACGCCGGAGAGAGGAGCGTCGCTCTGGTTATCTACCGAAATCCTGGCGTAGATCAGCGATGAACCCGGTTCAGTGCGGAAGCGGCACTCGACGCCGATGGGGGAGTTCTTGTGCCGGGGCACTTTCACCACGACGCTCTGACCTTCTTTTGTGACCGTGACATCCAGAGCGTCCGCTTCGCTCAGCCGGATCGGGGCACCCATGGGATTGGACTGATCGAAAAGCTGGAGTTCATACAGGAGCGGACCGCCCTTGGCTTCGACGAACTCTTGGCCTCTCGCCTTGTCCACGAGCGAGACGATGGCTCCATTCCGTGCCGAGTCGAAGCTCATGCGTGTCGTGTCTGTCTCCAGCGAAAGGACAGAACCCGGCGAATCATTGGCAGGAGGTGCGCCGTGGGATGTTACGCCCGGCAGCCAAAGCGCGGACAAGACAGTGAATTGTAGAAGGGGAATGAAAGTGCTATTTTTCATGTGCTTCCTCAAAGGTGTAACAGGGTCTTTTTTTGTCTATGGCATGATGAACTGAGCTTCGCCGGGCTGAAGGGTGATCGTCTTTCCCTGCACTTGGAAAGTGACCGGTTCGGAAGCGATGCAGGCGAGGACCGTGCCTGTGCGACCATCGGGCAGACGCCAGGTGCTGTGAAGCACGGCGGGGAAGTCGAGTTCCCGCGTCGGCTGACCTTGTCCGGTCCAGAAATTGAAGCGAACCGACGGGACATCCAGCGGTGGCTGCGTCACTCGCCGACCGAACACCAGAAACTCGCGAGCCGGACCGCGCCACAGGTCGAAGGAACCGCGCAGCAGGCGGGACTGGACTGCTTCGGTGGAAGCGGGGTCGAAATCAGACAGCGACTCAGTGATCCCTGGCACTTTTCCGGTGACCAGATTCATGCCCAATCCGTAGACGGATACCGGATTTTTCCTGGTCCAGACCTGACAGGTGTCTCCGCCGTAGGCAGGTAGAAACTCGTGATACACATGGGTGAACAAGGGCACTCCGATCACCTTGTCCCCATCGCGGGGCCAGCGTCCCTGAGTGTAGTCGCGTGCGTGGTAGATGTCCACGACTGGAATGAAAAACTCTCCCGGCTCCTCCGTGGAGAACGCGAAGTCAGGTCTTCTCCCTTTTCCGACTTTGCGAATGTCATCAAACAGGTCATAGACCGTTTTAGCAGCCCAGGTTCCACCGCCGGGCGTATGATCGTGCTTGGAGCTGTAACAAATGTCAACACCTCCGCCGACCAGTGTGTCGGCCAGGACGCAGTCGATACCTAGCCTTTGGCATTCCAATGCCGCTTCGAACAGAACGATTCTGGCTATCGGGGTGGCAGGACAGATTCTGGCACGCGGCTGAGAGGCGACATGTCTGGCGATGACCGGTTCTCCATCCAGTCCGAGTATTGTCCCTGCAGCCCCCCGTTTCTGATAATCTGCCGTCAGATCCAGGTCTTTGAGAAGGCCTTGGTCTGGATCAGCCTTTTTGCTGAGTGTCCAATTCAGGTTGGGCATAAACACCATCGAGTGATTTCCCTTTTCATATAGTCTTGATGTGACCTGACGGAAAGCCTCCTCGTCACCGAGGGGCGGAAAACAGTCAGGTCCCACCCAGCTCGCCCATTTTTCCCAGTGCGTGAATATCAGGGTAACGGGTGCATTGATCATTTTGCGCCAGTCTGCGACATGCGATTCCACCAGCGGGAGGCGGTTGACGCCCTTCTCCTTGCCTTGATCGCCGCGCAGGCTGTAGGTGAGAAACAGCGAAGGCTCCGTCAGCCACTTGGGGATGTCGCCCGATTCCAGCCGCTCTTTCGCGGTCTGTCGGCACCAGGGCTGATGCACGGCCCAGGACTTATACAAATCAGCCGCCGCCTGCCAGTCGCCGTGAAAGGTCCCCAGAACCGTGTCATACTCTGTCTTCCATAGGGTATGATCCTGAAGAGGCGTGATGTGAGTGAGGGCGGGGCGGAAGGTTTCCCGGCGTTTTCCCACTCCGAAGCGTTTCGTGTGGCCTTCGCTGTCCTGAGTCGCGAGATAGAGTCCGGCATCTTTGTCATACAGCGCGATGAACTGCATGGAAGCGGGGCCGGGATACTGGATGTCCGGAATCGACTCGACCGAAGCAGGAGACTGCACCAGTTGGCCGTCGCATCGGGGATAGGCGAGAAAATCATCCTCTGCGGTGCTCCCCAGTTGGCGGGGGCAGGACAGGGCGGGGAACTGGACGCCGGCGAGAGATGAGCCGCTCTGGTTGTTCACCGAGATTCGGGCATAAATGAACGAGGAACCTGCCTCAGTCCGGAAGCGGCACTCGACGCCGATGGGAGAATTCTTGTGCCGGGGCACTTTCACCACGACGCTCTGGCCTTCTTTCGTGACCGTGGCATCCAGAGCGTCTTTCTCGCTTAGGAGAACGGGTGGAGCACTGGGATTGGCCGGATCGAAAAGCTGGAGTTCATACAGGAGCGGACCGCCCTTGGCTTCGACGAACTCCTGGCCTCTCGCCTTGTCCACCAATGAGACGATGGCTCCGTTTTTTGCAGGATCGAAGCGCACACGAGTCGTGTCTGTCTCTAGTGTGATGACGGAGTCCGGCGAGTCGGCGGCGAGGGTTTTCACGCATGAGAAACAAAGTGCCCACAGGGTGATCAGTGGGAGAACGAGACGGAGGCCGGCTTTCATCGTGCGCTGGTCTCAAGAAACGTCCGATTAATCACATGTCTACGGCGTGATCAAGGTAGCCTCGCCTGGCTGAAGGGTGATCGTCTTTCCTGCAACTTCACAGATGGCTGATTCCAGATCGATGCACACCGCCACGGTTCCGATCCTCCCGTCAGGCAGTCGCCAGGTGCTATGCAGCACGGCGGGGAAGTCCAGCTCACGAGGGTTCTTTCCTCCAGTCGGGAATTTGAGGAGAATCGAGCGGGTTGAAAACCTCTCCCGGCTCCTCGAAGGAGAGAGCAAAACAGGAATCGCTGGCTCTGCCCGCCTTGCGGGTTTCTTTGAGCAGGGAATAAACCGCTTTTGCCGCCCAGTTTCCACCTCCCGGGGTATGGCTGTGCTTCGTGCTGTAGCAGATCGCAGGCCTCCCGCCTGCCGATGAGCGGATCGACATGTACGCAGTCGATTTTAGCATGTTCGTTCTATTTTGTAACAGTCAATAATGCAATAGACCCGGCGCATGTTCATGGACTTTCGATTTGAGAAACAGCGTGCAAGCAGCAGCGGAGCAAGAATCAGCAAGCGGCGCTTCATGCGAGCATCCACGGATGCGTTGCCGGAGCGTTCGCGGAATGTTCTGTCAATGGATCGAAAACTGCCAGAACAGCTCCTCCGGTTTCAAATACTCCCGCACCAGCCCATCGTGCACGGGTGACGTGCCCTGCGTGTGATCCACGAGCGCGGCTTTCTTCGTCTCCAGTTCGTGCGGCGTGAGCTTCAACCGCAAATCCGGCTCTCGTGGCAATGGAGCGCCGTGCACCACATAGGCGAGGAAACGGCCTTGAAACGCCGCCGTGCGCGCCGCGTCACGCGCCAGCCAGAAGGCGGTGCGATGATCCCCGTGCTTGTCGGACTCGTGCGTGACGAAAATTTCCCGCGGCTTCCGCACGCGGATGATCTCCGCCAGATCCGCCACCTCGCTCGCTTTCAAATAGGGCGCCGGGCTGCCGTGCGTGAGAGAGTGGTAGTCACGCGCGACCAGGCCATACGTCTCGCGCTTCTGCGTGAGCATCTGCCGGAAGACCGCGCTGCCATCCATCTGCCACATTTTTTCCAAGCCGCCGTCCGGGTAGCCGAGAAAGATTAAGTCCTCACGCGGCACGCCGAGACGTTTCATCGCATTCACGGAGTGGCTCTGCCGCAACGCGCCGGCCTTCATGAAATCCTCGGGCGTGAGTTGCTCAGGCTCCTTCTTCGCCGCCGCAGCCGCGAGCGCCGCATAACCGTCACCGTTCGTCAAAATGACGACCGTGACGTGCTTTTTCGCCTCCAGCGCACGCAGGATGACGCCCGCGCAGCCGATGATCTCATCATCGGGATGAGGAGCGACGATCAGCACATCCTCCGCCGCCAATGCGCGGATGGAAAAAGTCAAGGCGAGCACGCCTGTGCAGAGGGTTCGGCAAAGGAAGGAAGTTGCGCCCGTGATCTTCATTTTTCAGAACTATTCAGGTATCTAAGATTAGATGAATAATTTCAAAAATCAACGAGACTGGCTAAGCCTTGACTGATCGTGCCACAGCCCTTCGCCCTGCCGTTCAAGTCGCGCTGGATGCCGGTGGGGTTGATGCCGTCTGCGAACTCATCGTCCAGCTCGAGGCACGCATCGCCGAATTGGAGAAGCGGCTCAATAAAAACAGCAGCAACAGCAGCAAGCCCCCGTCCAGCGATGGACTCAAGCGCAAGAGTTCGTTGCGCAACAACGAGAGCGGACGCAAGCCCGGCGGTCA
>CAUJIH010000063.1 GCA_963205275.1 Verrucomicrobiota bacterium
TCCTGATCGCTGGATCGCCAAAAAAGTCCGGAACTGCGCCCCAACGATCTCCGTCAATCTCTACCCAATCGACAACAGAAATCTAGAAAAACGTCAAAAACAAGCCGCCTAAAAACAGTCAACTCGCTTGACAGCTACCGCTGTCTAGTTCGCTATTCGGTGAGTTCATCGAAGGAATCATTAAAAGAATGATCAGCCATATAGCAGTCTGACAATAAATAGCGCACCTTAAGTTCCATAGAAAATCCATCCAAATCGGGAAACAAAAGGCTCTGTCTAATTCCAAGCAAATATAACTTTTTCTGGATGTCTTTAGCGGTATCTCTTGAAAAGCGGAATAATGTGATAGTGCGATAATCCTCCCTCTCAAAAGATACTTGTAATTCTTGTCCTGGATCGGGCTGTATAGAGAATAATCCTCCTTGTCCTGAAATACGTGGCGTTACGTGGGGTGGGAAAAATAAACCAGGTGTGTCATAGGCAAATGGATCCGCATGGTCTTCGATCGCGATATACGAACAATCATGAAGAGCATAAACACCTGCCCATTCCGCTAGGGGTTCGGCAAGGTCACCTTGAGCATCGAGCTTGGGCAAGGTGGCAAAGTAAGCCGCAATCAATGGACTAAAAGTCCAATCGATGAGTCTTGTCGGTAGGCCATGATGCTGAGCCAATGCCAACCATTCCCAATCATTTTTGGGTTCAATTGAGATGGCGCCGATTGCTCGTAATTTAAAGGCTTGCAGAAGCTCACGCTCGTGTTGCGGAAGGGTATAAAATTGATCTTCTTGTAAACGTTTAATTCGTCCAACTGAGGGGATTAGACGATGATCAGTAGCATTTGTGACGCCTCGGTAAACGGTATGTCCGCAGCCATATTCTCGTCCGGTACAGTAGTCTAAGAATTGCTCAAAAGTAGTCAGATCGTAAGTTTTCATATTCCCAGCGAACGTTTGAAGTGGTGGCACGGTGGCGCAGAACTGTCAGAGCGAAGCGAACTGGGGAGAGCTTGTCCGCCGTTGCCACCCACGATGTGTTCTGCATTCTTTTTTGAAGTTACTCGTCGATCTCGTCGAGCAACGTCTTCAAAGCTTTGATCAACTGCGCCTTGGCGTCTGACTTGTCCTCGACGTGCTCGGTGTATGCCACACTCTTGATGCCGAGCTTACCCTTGACGATCTCAGAAGTTGGATCATGGGAGAGCACGATGTCTGCAACCATTTGTGGATCAATCGCCTCGACTATCAAGGTGGACTTGTTGCGCATCTTGACGGTCAGGGTGTCTCCTTCAATGCGTCCAGATGCTACTTCCCACGAATTCCAGAGGTGCTTCACCTCGGGCTCCTTGTCGGTGATGATTACGAGTCGTCTCATGATTTATTTTTGCAGAACGATCAAGAGGTGGCAGGCGAAGCCTTGCCACCCTCGACTAGTTCTCCCTGGGTGGTTTCGGCAAGTTCTGACCGCGCTAGAAGCAACTTCATCTCCTCCATCGTTGCATCGCAGTCGGTCCAGAAATCAAATATGTCCCCCTCCCAGTTGTAGAGAGTGGAGCGCTGTTTCGGGCAATAGAGGTAGGAACTCCAAGCGAACGATGCGGAAAGACTGAAAAGGGCTACACCGGTCTCGGTCTCTTCGGGAGCTAGTAAATGGCCGGGTGCGTGGATCAGCCATCGATTCTCGTCGCAACTAGAACGAATCCCCATGATCGCGATCATCTGGCTTGCTTGGTATAGCCCCCAATCGGTCATGTGAACCATTGACTCTGAATCGGGAATAATGACCAAACTGTAGTTTCTGACAAATGCATCAAGATGTCGATGCGTTGATGGCGCGTAGAACTGGACGTAATTGGCCGGGGCCGATGCGCCGCGATACGGATCTTCGGGAATGGAATGCGCGAGCAGCCACTCGGAGACCTCCTTGTCAGTCAGGCATCGCATCGGAATTTTCGGGAGAACAGTTATTCTGTGACTAGTCGCAAAGTAAAGCGACCAGTCGCTTTTGATTGAGGGATTTTGAGACTCATGAGCGGATTGTACACAATTCTATGATTCCGAGAAAGGAATTCTTTCACATTTTCTGCGCCAAGTCCTCTGCTGTCGCGTCGCGGGCTGCTCGGGGAGGCTCGGGGCGGTGGATGATGTTCTTCATCCGTCCACAAGCGGAAGGTTGCGACGCCTCAGAGTCCTTACTCAATGGATAGGGCGACTGTGACAGTGATTTTCACCCGTCACATCACTTCTCCCTACAAATCGAGCGGACTCCTGACTCCGAGGCCTGGTTGGTTGAGGACATGTGTATAGATTTCGGTCGTTGTTACGTGGGCATGGCCGAGTAGCTTTTGGATGGTGCGTAGATCGTAGTGATTTTCCAGAAGATGGGTGGCAAAACTGTGACGAAGAGTGTGGCAAGTCGCTGGTTTTGTAATTCCTGCCGCCTGAACTGCCTTTCGAAAAGGTCGCTGAATCGTGAACGGGCCTTCGTGATGGCGGCGGACGAGTCTAGATCGAGGTGTTAAGGACATGAAGTGTTTCGTGCGGGGACGCAGAGGCGCAGAGAGTGGATGGAGCGACATTCCGCTCCTC
>CAUJIH010000064.1 GCA_963205275.1 Verrucomicrobiota bacterium
GATATTCTTATGGAGAATGGAGATGCACGATACTCTCCTGTGCAGATCGGGCATGGAGGAGTGTCCTATAGTGGAAATGTGACGGGCTGGATCGAAGTGACTTCACAGAATGGCAGTATCGTTCTCGACGCAAACAAGTCAGGGACTGCCGACATTTCGAATGTTCAGATTGGCCATGGGGGAGTATCGAGTTCTGGGACTCGCGATGGATATATTAAAATTCAGCTCCCGGGCGATATCACTCTGATCGGAGGGGGTGGAACGAATAATTACGCTCAGATCGGCCATGGAGGAACAGCAGGTTCCGGGACTCTGACGGGGGCTATAACGATCACTGGTGCACGAGACATCACTCTGACAGGAGGAGGTGCAGTGAGCGCCTATGCACAGATTGGTCATGGAGGGGCAGGGAGAACTGGGACGATGAGTGGGGCAGTAACAATCACTGGAGCTCGAAACATCACTCTAGGAGGGGGAAGTGAGCGGCGGGCCTATGCTCAAATTGGTCACGGGGGGGCCGCTGCCGCAGATGGAACGTATTCGGCAACCAATCCTAACTATGGATTGCGGACGGTTTCGACGAGCGGAAATATTGAGATTAAGAATACGACTGGCTTTGTTTCACTGACGGGCGGCAGCGGCTTCGAGAATGCCTATGCTCTGATCGGTCAAGGAGGTGTTGCCATTAATACGACCGGTACGATCAATGGGAATGTTACCGTCGATGCGGCCACGGGAGGCGTGACGCTGCAGGGAGGCATGGGGAGCACTGCCTTCGCAATGATAGGCAACGGTGGATACCAGGTGAATGCAGCAATTGACGGAACTGTTACTGTCAACGCGAAAGGAACCGCTGCTACAGACGGAATCGCTCTCTATGGTAGCAGCAATACGGCTCATAGTTACGGATCTTCTACGGTGAATCGGACTGGATTCTCAGGCGCGATCATCGGGAATGGTGGCGCGAGTTATTCCGCTGGGCTGACGGTGAGTGGCGATACCTATGTCAATGTCCAGAATGGAGGCCTGAAACTGAAGTCTGGTCCCAGCTACTTCGGGAACGCGTTTATCGGACACCTGACTAATGAGAGCGGTGGCGGAGCAATGAGCGGTTTGATCAATGTGGATGTGAAGAAAGGAAACATTGAAATCGAAGCGGGAGGAACGCAGCAGTTCGCCTTCGCCCAGATCGGGCACGGGGGATGGGATAATCGCAACGATAGTGGAAATATCTCTGTGACGGCTCATCAGGGGAATATCACGATCACGGGGGGAACTAGTACCTACAGTCACGCAAAGATTGGACACGGCGGTTACGGGGATTCGACTGCACTGAGAACATACGCTGGCACGGTCGATGTGAAGGCTCTAGCGGGTTCGATTGAATTGATTAGTAGAGGGGGAGTCTATTCTTACACGCAGATCGGCCATGGAGGGATGGGCAAGAACAGTTTCATGCGCGGTGAATATCACGATGCGGTCACCGTCATGGCTTCCGATCAGATCAAACTCACGGCTGGAACGGGTACTGACACCTTTGCGATGCTGGGTCATGGCGGAGACAATGCGAGAGGCGTGTACACGGGGGGCGTTGATGTCACCGCAGGAGCCGGCGGCCTGATCATGCAAGGCGGCACGGGTGCTCGAGCCTTCACTCAAGTCGGTCACGGAGGTTACAATGAGGCGGGAGCGGATGGGGTGTACACTATTAGTGCTGCTCCTGTTACCGTGAATGCAGGTCTGGTGGACATGAAAGGTGGAGGAACGGACTCCTTCGCACTGATCGGTCACGGCGGAGCCAATCTCTATGGAACCGTCGGAGCTGGGGATGGGGATGACAGCTTTGTGAAGGTTACATCGACTGGAACGAGCGCGACTGACGGGATCAAACTGACCGGTGGAACAGGAAGTCAAGCCTACGCCATGATCGGTGGTGGAGGGCGAGGAGGCTTTCTCGATATTCTTTCGAATGTGACGGTGAAGGCGATGGGGGGCGATATCGCCCTGAAGGCCGGGCCAGTATCCGGAAACTATGCATTGGCTCAGATCGGACTCGGAGGCTATTCGGATGCGACTCTCACGGGTGGCTATTATACGGGCGATATCGATGTCGAATCAGTGCTCGGGAGCGTGATGCTGAGTGCTGGAAATGCTAACTACAACTACGCCCAGATCGGCCATGGTGGAATCCAGAATGGCAGCGGGGTAGGAAAAGAGTTCACTGGTACCGTAGATGTGGTAGCCGCAGAGGATGTCGCTCTGTATGGTGGCGGTACGGAGGCGAATACGGTGGGAGGTGATACGACTTATGTGCAGATCGGTCACGGCGGTCGTCGTGTATCGGGATCAATGAGTTCGAAAGTCGGAGGGACAAAGGATGCATCCAAGATCACTGTCGAAGCCGGAAGAGATGTTCTGCTCTTCGGTGGTGTGAAATCTAACTCAAGCGCCAAGATCGGACATGGTCACGATAATCAGACTCTGTCGAGCTTTGTAGAAAACAGTATCAGCGTTGATGCCGGTCGAAATGTGCGTCTGATCGCTCCCCAGTTCTCAAATTACACGGGAGTGAGCAGTTCAGGAACTCAGATTGGACACGGCGGGCAGTCTGCGACTGTAGGCGGAGGCAGTTCTGGATACAGTGGCGATATCACGGTGAATGCAGGAGGGAAACTCGATCTGATCGCCGGAAAAAATGCGATCACCTTTAACTGGGCTTTCATCGGACATACGGCGTATTATGATGTGAAGGGGAATCACAGTGGTGCGATTACAGTCCATACGGGAATCGCTACAGGTTTGGCTGACTATGGAATCAATATCGTGGCTGCGAGTCGGGACGATCTCTCAACCACTGCATCGTCGTACTACAGCTTTGCCGGGATTGGCCATCACGGGCATAGCAACGGTAATGGAGGAGGTGACCTCTCCGGTGACATCACGGTCATCGCAGACCGTGGTGGTCTCGTAATGAAGGGCGCTATGGTCAATGGCGGCAGCAACGCAGAGGTCCGGCTCCATGCAACTCAGATCGGCCATGGTGATTACAATTCTGACGGTATAAAATCGGGTAACATCGTTGTTTGTATCGCAGATGACATCTTGATAGAGAATGGCGATTCTCGCCAGTCTCCTGTCCAGATCGGTCACGGAGGTCTCTCTCATGACGGTAATATCACGGGATCAATACAGGTGACTTCGAGGAATGGGGGGATCACCCTAGATTCGAGGAAGTCAGGTAACGGCGCTGCCGTGACAAATACGCAAATTGGACATGGTGGAAGTGGAACCACAGGGAATTACGATGGGGTGATCGATATCTCTGCGATGGGCAATGTGAGCCTGTTCGGAGGAGATTCTGATGCCTCCTATGCACAGATTGGACATGGTGGTTCGACCTCGAACGGTGATCGCTCGGGATACATTCACTTTGTCTCTGGAGGAAATCTAACGATTACAGGAGGTGGACATCTGAATGGATACGCCATGCTGGGTCATGGAAGTGCAGGACCGGCAACGACGGGGGCACGCAGGGGGGAGATCAAAGCTGTCGTGGGTGGCAAGACGGTGCTTACTGACAATGCTTCAGGCGTGCGACTCGGGCACGGGACTACCACGGTCGGAGGAATCACTCAATCAGGTATCTCTTTCGTAACGGATAAACTCGATCTATCTGCCCATGCTCGTGGAGTGGGAGATATCGCAAACGAAATGGGACAGGACGGAGAAGTGAACTTTGCCGTTCTGAGCGGAGACCTGCTCGTCGATGGTGCAGCAGCCTCATTCAACCACGGATACAATGTCAATTTCTTGGCATCCGGAAACGTTACCATGCTGACTTCTGTCCAGAACATCGGCAGTGGAAACGTGGGAGTAGCCTCTGGATGGGCATCGCTTACGGGCTACAATCCTGCACTCTTCGAGTTTGATGGAAGCAATGGTATGACCTTGGAGCTGGACTTTAACAAGTGCCTCGCATTGAAGACTCTCGAGTTCGATTTTGATACGATTGCTGCCGATGCGACACTTTGGGGAAGCAGTGGCAGCATTACCTCTATAGGCGACGGTACGCAGACCCGAGGGGCCGCGATTGGTTCTGCTGGTGGTTCGACGACAGTTCTCGGAGGGGCCGTTCATGTGATCGGTAGTGACGTAAATCCCAATAGTTACGCACAGATCGGTGCCCAGCCTTCACCAACGGTCAACCCGTCGGGAGATATCGTTGTGCGTGCTCATGATGGGGGCATCGTGGTAGCGGGTGGTTCGATGAGCAATGGCTACGCTCAGATTGGGCATAGAAACACTGGCTCTATGGTGTCGGCCTTGTCTGGAGAAATCACGGTCAGCTCAGACGCTGGTTTGTCGATGGAGGGTGGCTCTGGTCTGAATAGCTCGACCCAGATCGGTCATGGAGGCTCCGCTACTACGTCTGATACGATGCAAGGAAATATTTCGGTCGATATTGCGGATGACATTGAGATGACTGGTGGCACATCTGGTGCAGCCTCGACTCAGATCGGTCACGGTGGTTTTGCCAGTAACGCCGATATGGCTGGAAACGTGACTGTGAATGCGGGTGGAAAGATCGCCATGGAGGTGCTGGATGCTTCGAAGGAAGCGTATGTGAAGATCGGTCATGGGGATGATCTTCGCCATGGATATGTGCCGTTGGCTGGCACCGGGAATCGCGATGGGAACATCCAAGTGACCGCCGGAAGTGATGTGATGATGACAGGCGCGATGGTCGGACATGCGAATCCGCTGTCACTCGCTGTCGATACGGCTGGAAAGACCTGGATTGCTCCCGCCCGGAATGTACCGAATGATCCGGCTGTCGGATCGCTGATTGCTGATGCGGAGAGTATCTTCGCCGGAAAGGATGAACTGAGATTCTACCTGCCTCGTCGTGAAAATAATCAGGTCTCAGCCGGAGCACAAATAAACGGCGTGAGCTACGACGGCGGGGTGGATGATCCTTGGTATATTCAGCGCCCAGATGAATACACGAACTATCTCGAGCGTGCTGGGGGAATCATCGAACATCCTGCTGAGCATGACAACACTGTGGGCAGTGGCCTCGCTCCCGTGGTCACGGGCAATTACGCCTTCTATTACGATACCATCGTGATCGGTGGCTCTGGTCCTGTCGTACCACCGCCGCCTTCAGTGCCGACGCAACCCACGGTTCCGGTGGTGCCGCTGCCGCCCGTTCCACAGCCTGAGGATCTCAGTTGGTCGTATCTGGATGACTGGTCACGTGAGATGTGGCTGCGCGCTCAGGAGGATCTCTACACTCGTCCGAGAACAGAAAACGGAATCTACTATCAGGGCTTCTCACAGTATGGACCGAATGGCGAGAGCATTTATCAGTACGGGTTTAGCGATGCTCCGGGTCTGAGTTCGGATGAGGAAGATGTATTGCGACGCCATATTCGTCATCTAAAAGAGGCGACTGCGAGCGATAGTCCGGCGAGTGGCGGCGAGGAGTAATTGAGTCAGCCACCTTTCTCTGACTCGCTTTCTGAAGAAAAGTGAGCCAGTTCGATGGAGGAGCGCATATCCGCCATTCCGATGATCGAATTTGGGTTTCAATCGTTCCTCTTTTTCGATAGCATTCAGGTGTTCCGGCAAGGAAACACACCCGATCATTTCAGTTTCTGAGGTGAGCGGGTTCCAATCAAAACAGAATCCTCATGAGCTATTTTTCCGACTCGCATTGTTGTTGTCTCACCCGCATCTTTCCACTCACACTGAGTCGTATTCTACTCGTCCTTATGACCGTGGCTCCATGCGCGTTCAGCCTCGCTGCTGAGCTACACGTGGGCGTCTCGATGATCGATTTCACTCCCGATCAACCAATTGCACTGCGCGGCCAACTTCACACTCGAATTTCGACCGGAGTCGATAGTCCGATTACGGCGACGGCTCTGGCGATTGAGTCCGTGGAGAACGGTAAGGCGACGGATCAAGCGATTTTGATTTCGTGCGATCTGGTCAGCATCGGAACCAATGTCCTAGATGAGACGCGAGAAAAGCTGGCGAAACGACTTCCACACTTCGATGTCAAAAAGCTGGTCGTAACGGCGACTCACACACATACTTCTGGAACCTCCACGGATGGGATCTACGAAATTCCGGAGACGGGGGTGATGAAACCGCTCGAATTTGCCACCTTCTTGGCGAACAAGCTCGTGGATGTTAGTGTGCAGGCTTGGGAGACTCGACGCCCTGCCTCGGTGGCCTGGGGGCTGGGTCATGCGGTCACAGGGATGAACCGACGAGCCGTGTATGCGGATGGTTCGGCGGTGATGTATGGGAATACTAAGCTGCCCGAATTTCGTGGAATCGAGGGAGGGGAGGATCATGGCGTTGAACTGCTTTACTTCTGGGATGCGGAGAAGAAGCCTCTCGCGACTTGTGTAAATGTGGCTTGCCCTTCACAGATTCTCGAGCACAAGAAGCAGATCGGAGCTGATTACTGGCATGATGTGCGCGAAGCGCTGGGGGCATCACTCGGCGGGAAGAATCGGGTGCTCGGTTGGCCGGGAGCGGCGGGAGACATTTCTCCTCATCACATTTTTCGTAAAGCTGCGGAGGCACGGATGTTGAAGCTACGAGGAATCCCTGAAACACAAGAAATGGCTCGTCGCATCGTCCGTGAGGTGAATGAGGTGGGCGATCTCGTAAAGAATGATGCTCACACCGATGTCATTTTTCATCATCTCGTCCAGAATCTCGACTTGCCTGTGCGCAAGGTGACGGTCGAGGAGGTGGAGGAAGCGAAGCGGAAGGTGGAGGAGCTGAAGAAAAAAGAAGGCGAGCAGGGAGTGCGAATCGGCTGGACAAGTCGTGTGATTGATCGATTTAAGGGTCAAGATAAAAACATTACATATCCTGCTGAGATTCATGTATTGAGGATCGGCGATATCGTAATTGCGACGAATCCATTCGAACTGTTTCAGGATTTCGGGATCCAGATTCAGGGGCGCAGCAAGGCTCTGCAGACTTTCGTGGTGCAGCTTACCGGCCCGGGCACCTATCTACCGACTCAGCGAGCCGTGAATGGCGGCGGCTACAGCGCGATTATTCAGAGCAATCAGGTTGGACCTGAGGGCGGTCAGGTGCTCGTGGAGAAGACCGTGGAAATGATCAACAGTCTCTTCGATGATGTGAAACCATAGCGTCACTGCCGGGGTTCCATCATCGGTTTCCTCGTATTATATCTCCGAAGTCTATTCCGTGAATCCAGCGTATGACTCTGTTATCTTCTTCATCTGACCCTCTTGTGTCGCGACTGGTGGATCTATCGGTAGCGATTTGGGTAGCGATCTTCGTGTGCCTTCCGATCACAGTTCTGCCGGCGGACGACTTTCCGACTCCTTACGATACGGAAAAGACGGAAGGCGGACCTATGCCAGCAGAAGAGGTCGCTCGCACCGCGATTCTGCCTCAGGGGTTTCATCTGGAAGTCTTTGCTTCGGAGCCAATGGTGCGTCAGCCGATTAGCATGACCTTCGATGACAAAGGTCGTCTGTGGGTTGCTGAGTGTTACACTTATGCAGAAAATCCTCGGCGCTGGGATTCGAAGCTGCGAGATCGAATCGTCGTTCTCGAGGATACCGACGGTGATGGAAAGGCGGACAAGCGTACCGTGTTCTGGGATCAGGCGGAGCATCTGACATCGGTGGCGGTGGGGCAGGGAGGTGTATGGGCGACATGTGCTCCTTATCTGATGTTCATTCCAGATACCTACGGTGATATTATTCCGGATGGTCCTGCAGTGCCGATTCTCGACGGATTCGATATTGAGACCATCGGACACAACGTCGTGAATGGACTCAAATTTGGCCCAGACGGGTGGCTCTACGGTCGTCATGGGATCACCACGACTTCAGCGGTCGGGCTGGTCGGATCGGCCCCGGATGAGCGCACTCTGCTGAACTGCTCCATTTGGCGTTATCACCCAGGAATGAAGAAATTCGAGGTGTTTTGTAACGGTGGGACGAACCCCTGGGGTATGGACTGGAACCGCGATGGCCAGCTTTTCTATACGAATACCGTGATTGGTCACTTCTGGCATGCCATTCCCGGAGCCTACTACGAGAGGATGTTTGGCGCGCATCTGAATCCGCTGGTGTATGAGGTGATCGGACACACAGCGGATCACTACCACTGGGATAATGTCAACGAGAAATGGAGCGATGTCCGAGCGGATCGAAAGAACAGGAAGGGAGGGGATACCACATCAGCGATGGGAGGCGGTCATGCGCACATGGGGTGCCTGATCTATGAAGGCGGAGTCTGGCCCGAGAAGTATTGGGGAAAAGTCTTCATGTGTAACCTCCACGGACGTCGGGTGAACATGGATAGTCTCGAACGTCAGGGCAATGGCTACGTCGCTCACCACGGGGAGGATTTTCTGAAAATCGCGGATCCTTGGTTTCGTGGTTTGGATCTGATCACCGGGCCTGATGGGCAGGTCTGGATGAACGACTGGTCCGATGCTGGAGAGTGTCATGACAGTGACGGGATTCACCGCGGCAGTGGGCGTATCTATCGCATCGTCTACGACGGACCAGACAAGGGCAAGCCGACTCCGCAGCGTCCGGACTGGCTCACGGCACGCGGACGGGCACCTCTTCAGCCGATCCGTTTCGATGCGGTGGCACCTGTGGTGGATTACGATGCCTTAATCGCTTCAGCGGAAGAGGGAAAGCGAGCGATGGGCGTGCGCTGGCTCGCAGAAGATGCGGCGGATGATGATGCCATTTTGGAAAAGCTTCTCCCCTTGGCAAAAGATCCCTCTGGATTGGTGCGGCTGGAACTGGCTTCGGCTCTTCAGAGAATCGATGAGTCAGCTCGCTTCCGTCTGGCTTCAGCTCTCTGTGAACACGCGGAGGATGCGGATGATCGCCAGCAGCCTCTGATGATCTGGTATGGAGTTTCTGCTGCCGTGGCCAACGATCCAGATCACTCGATCCAACTGGCTCTTTCGTCGAAGATCCCCACCGTCACTCGGCTGATCACGCGTCGTCTCTGCGAAGGAATCGAAGAATCTCCTCAGCCTGTGGAGAAGCTTCTGACTCAGGCAACTCCCGAGACGCGGCTATCGATTCTGCGTGGGATGAGCGAGGCTTTGAAAGGCTGGGTGAAGGCACCCAAACCCAAAGTCTGGGATAGCTTTTCCGCCTTAGTAGGCAAGGAAAATGAGGAAGCACAATCCCTGATCCGAGATCTGTCTGCCGTGTTCGGAGACGGGCGTGCTCGGGAGGAACTCATCGCTCTGGCCTCCGATCCAGATGCCGATCCCGGAGCTCGCCGTGCCGCCTTAAAGAATCTTCTCCGTGATCCTTCGCCAGACTTGCTGCCCGATTTACAAAAATGGACGACAGATCGCGTGCTCGCACGAGAGGCGATTCTCGGATTGTCATCGTATGATGATCCGTCGATCCCTCGCGTTCTGGTGAAGCAATGGCAACGTGATACGGTGCTGCGCTCCGCTGTGGTGGATGTATTCGTCTCGCGAGCCAGCTATGCAAAGCAGCTTCTGTCGATGGTGCAGGGTGGAACGCTCCCTCACGATGCGATTGATCCATTTCATGCGAGGCAGATTCTTGCGCTGGGCGATTCTGAGCTTTCTCAGATGCTGAAGGATGTCTGGGGAGAGTTGGGAGATACCCCTGCTGAAATGACTCAGGAAATTGAAAGCTGGAAGAAGATTCTGACTCATGAGACTCTCGCCAAGGCCGATCTCATCAAGGGAAAGACTCTTTTTGCTGGTGTGTGCGGAGCCTGTCACAAGCTCTATGGCGAAGGCGGTGCGATCGGGCCAGATTTGACCGGTAGTGACCGGCGTAATCTCGACTATTTACTCGGGAATATCGTCAATCCAAATCAGATCGTGCCTGCTGATTACATGCTGAATGTGTTCACACTCAAGGATGGTCGGACTCTCTCTGGAGTGGTACCGGAGGAGAATGAAAAAACAATTACTGTCCAGACTCCTGTGGAAAGGATGACGATTTCTCGTGACTCGATCGCCAAGCGCGAGAAGACGAGCACGTCTCTCATGCCGCAGGGATTGCTCGAAGCTCTGGGTAAGGATTCTGTGAAGGATCTAATCGCCTATCTGATGTCCATCGCTCCACCGGAGGTGAAGTGACGCTTCGTTTTCGCAGAGGGAGTTCTCGATCCTTTGTTCGAATCAATGCGTCTTTGATTGCAGGGCAGACTTGCGGAATGGACAGGAAGGGGCAAGGTTCGCCTGAGTTCAATTTCATGGCGATTACCTATCTCGAAGCGATTCGTGAGGCACAGGCGAAGGCACTGGCCGAAAACGATTCCGTGTACATCTACGGACAGGATGTAGCGAATTTTGGCGGTGCATTTAAGGCGACGAAAAATCTGGCGGAGCGCTTTCCGGGACGTGTCGTCGATGCGCCGATCAGCGAAGATGCGATCATCGGATCGGCCATTGGAGCTGCGATCGAGGGGATGCGTCCCATCATCGAAATGCAGTTCGCGGATTTTTCTTCCATCGCTTTTTCGCAGATCGTCAACAATGCCGCCACGCACTATTTTCGCACGGGCGTTCCCTGTCCTATCGTGATTCGACTGCCCTCCGGCGGAACGGAAGGCAGCGGCCCCTTTCATAGCCAGTGCCTAGAGTCGATCTATTCACACTATCCGGGGGTAGTGGTGATGACTCCTGCGACAGTCGAGGATGCTTACTGGATGCTGCTAGAGGCTGTCGAGATCGATGATCCGGTAATCTTTTGCGAGCACAAGTTTCTCTATTACCACCTGAAAGCGGATTCGCTGCCGGAGACCCCAACCCTGCCTGCCGGGAATGCGCGTGTGCTGAAAATCGGGCGACACGCCTCGATCGTAACTTACGGGGCGATGGTGCATGAGTCACTCAAGGCAGCTCAGGAACTCGCTACGGAGGGCTGGGATATCGAAGTCGTCGATCTGCGTACGGTCAAGCCAATCGATACGGATACCGTTCTCGGCTCCGTTGCGCGCACGGGGCGACTTCTCTGTCTGGGGGAAGGTTTCCCCTGGGGTGGCGTGACCGCCGAGGTGATCGCACGAGTCGTTGCGGACGGGTTTCACCTGCTCGATGCCCCACCGCTGCGGATGAACAGTCGTGACACACCGATCCCGTATCATCCGAATCTTTGGAAAGCCTATCGTCCCACGTCGAACAGCATTGCCGAAACCGTGAGAGGGCTCCTGCATTTGTGAAGGTAAAGATAAGTTATGAAGGATGGAGCGAACCGGCTTCGAGGACTTGATCGACTGCCTGCAACTGATCCCACCACGATTCTTCGTCATCGGGATGGAATCTACGCAGTGGATTTACTGACAGCGGCGATTGTAGAGTTTCGGCTCTTTGACGTATTGGCAGATCGTCCGGGGAATCTGGACGAAATCCGAGATCGCTTCGGTTGGCACGAAAGGCCTACCACCGTACTGCTGACGCTCTGTCTGGCCTACGGATATCTGGATCGTGATGAGAACGGGATATTTTTCCCGACTCCAATCGCTCGCGAACACCTCTGCGAAGACTCTCCCTGGAATCTGACTCCATACTACCGCTCGCTTCGGGATCGAACAGTCGTTCAGGATTTCGTTCGAGTCTTAAAGACGGGGCATCCTGCACACTGGACGGGGCACGACGATGCCGCCGGAGACTGGCACGCATCGATGCAGGTGGATGAATTCGCAGGGGCCTTTACTGCTGCGATGGATTGTCGCGGAGTGTATCTGGGGAAAAAGCTCGCCGACACAGTGTCCGATATTCTTTCCGACGCTCGCCTATTTCTGGATATCGGCGGTGGATCGGGAGTCTATGCCTGCGCCTTGGCTGCGAATGCGAATCACTTGCATGGAATCGTGCTAGAGCAGGCACCCGTCGATGCTTTGGCTTGGGAATCCATCGAGAGGCGAGCTCTGGCTGAGCGCGTGAGTGTCCATACGGGAGACATGTTTCATAGCGACTGGCCTGCAGAGTGCGACCTCCATTTGTTCTCCAACGTTATGCATGACTGGGACGCCCCGGAGATCAGCAGGCTGTTACATCGCTCGCATGAGACCTTGTTGCCGGGAGGAAGAGTGCTGATTCATGAGACTTTTCTTGATTCGGACAGGCGCGGTCCACTGCCCGTGGCAGAGTATTCCGCTATCCTCATGCACTCTACGCGAGGTCGGTGTTACGCTTGGAGTGAAATGATAGAATTCCTTGAGAAAGCGGGCTTCTCCAGTCTCGGCTATCGTCCCACGGGTGGTGATCGTGGCGTCGTGATTGCGGAGAAGAGCCAGTAAGACGTGGAAGAGTTCGAAGGATTTCTTCAATTGTTGCGGTCTTCTGCACATTTCCTGTCGCTAGAATCTTTTTTGCGACAAGAGCTTTTATCCCTGACATTCTTCTGATTCGACGGCAGGGTATTTCACGCCTTTTCCTCCCCTTTACTATCGTATGACACGTCCTTCTTCGTTTCCGGCCTTGATTATCGCGTTATTCACTTGCCTGATTTCCGCTGGTTCTGCGCGTGCGCTCGGAGTCTGGCATCGCGACTATGCGGCTGCTATGTCCGAGGCAAAAGCGGATGGCAAGGCGATGCTGATCGTGTTCACAGGGACGGACTGGATTGAGATCTGTGGTAAGTTCTATGCAGATATCCTGAGTCAGCCCGATTTCATTAACGCTGTGGCCGACAAATTTGCTCTGCTGAAACTGGAGTATCCGAAAGATGGGAAGCTTCCTCGTGCCGAGGCAATGCAGAAGGCAATGCTACGTGATGCGTACCGCATCCGTGGCTTTCCGATGGCGGTGCTGACGGACGCAAAGGGGCGGCCTTTTGGACTGAATGGGTATCAGCCGATCACGGCGAAGGAGTATGCCGAGCAGGCGCTGGAAATTCTGGCGACGCGAGAGGAAGGTCTTCAGGCCGTCACATCGGCGGAATCGCTCTCAGGAGATGAGAAGGCTCGGGCGCTCAGTCAGGGAATCCCCGATCTACCAGGCGCACTAGTCGCTCGATTTTATCAACCGGAGATGAAGGCTGTCCTAGCTGCGGATCCAAAGGATCATCTGGGCCTAGGAAAGGCATTTCGCAAGCTGATCGCTGACGCAGAATATGAGCGTGATCTTCAGAAGTTGGCCAGTGAACGAGAGTGGGGAAAGATGGCCGAGCGAGTGGATCGGCAGATCGCGGAGCAGCATCTCGATGGTGAGGCTCGACAGGCGGCACTGATGAGTCGTGCCGGATTCGAACATCGTGCCGGAGCGAAAGAAAAGAGCCTAGCCACTCTACGCGAAGTAGTGGCGATTAATGCAGAGAGCGATCCCGCCAAGACGGCTGCGGAACTTTTGAAGAAAGGCTTCCCCGAGGCTACGGATGAGAACGCTGCTGAGAAATCGTCCTCTTCTGTCTCTCCTTCTGATTCAAAATCACCAACGCATCCTCGATCATTTCGGATGCAACGAGCACAGCCTGTCAGTCCTGCGGAATAGGCCGTCGCGTTCCTCGCCTTAGTGACTCCCCAGCTTTTTCGCCAGTTCGATACTCTCTGGACTCAGCAGGGAAAAAGGGACGAGAAAAACGCGGCCTTTCTCAGTGATCATTTTTACCGATTCGCCTTGGAGTTGAAGGAACTTCGCTTCCACCGTTTTTCCATCCGTGCTACTCCACGAAAAATAGATATCTGCTCCATTCTGCGCCGCCTTGATCTTCACTGCGTCCATGCGAGATTTTTCCGCCTCGGTGAGTTCTGTGGCATCCATGACGGCCCCTTCGAGAATCCACTGCTCGATTTTACGAAGATCGCCCTTGGGTACGGGCTTGCCTTTTCTGGGCATGAAATCATCGTCTTTGTCGCTCAGTTTCAGGCGAGCAAGCAGATCACTTTTTTCGGGATCGCCAGGCCGGATTGATCCGATATCAGCGATGTGAATTTTCGCCATGTCATCCAGATTATCCAGTGCGAGATCGCCTTTGACCTCCTTCTCACTGCTGTGACACTCCCAACAGTGCTGCTTCAGAATCGTCTGAATGTCATTGACATAATCGAGAGCGAATGCCGATGAGGCAGTCAGGAGTATGGATAAAACCGAGAGTCGAAGAGGTTTCATTAGGTTTCATTCCTCATGCAGCTCCCCGAGTGCCGGGAGCGAGTTTTTCTGATCGACGGGAGGTCGGGAACGATCTCCGGCGAACCAGCGCATCAGGATATAGAACACAGGAGTGAAAAGCAAGCCAAAGAGTGTCACTCCGAGCATTCCGTAGAAAACGGCAGTGCCCAGTGCCTGTCGCATTTCGGCTCCGGCTCCTCGGGCGAGGACGAGCGGAAGTACGCCCAGAATGAACGCGAAGCTGGTCATTAGGATCGGGCGCAGACGCAGGCGACAGGCTTCTACGGCGGCTGAGAAGCGGTCGTGCCCTGCATCCTGAATCTGCTTGGCGAATTCGACGATCAGAATGGCATTCTTCGCAGCTAGCGCGATGAGCACCACCAATCCAATCTGGGTAAAGAGGTTGTTGTCCATCCCGCGCAGCCAGATCCCGCCCATGGCAGAGAGTAGACACATGGGAACGATGAGGATGATCGCCATCGGCAGACTCCAGCTTTCATAGAGAGCAGACAGTAAGAGGAAGACGAAGAGCACACACAGCGGGAAGATATAAACGATGGTGTTTCCTGCCAGAATTTGCTGATAGGTGAGGTCTGTCCACTCGATATCGAAGCCGTTGGGCAGGTGTTCTTTGGCCAGTTTCTCGACGCGCTTGATCATCTCTCCTGAGCTGATCCCGGGAAGGGTGTTCCCGTTGATATCAGCGGTATAGTAGAGATTATAGCGCTGAATTCGGTCAGCTCCTGCCTGCTTCTCTATCTTCACCAGCGCCCCGAGCGGCACCATCTGACCGTCTTGATTCTTGATCTTGATCCGCATCAGATCCTCCGGCTGAGTGCGCTTCTCCTGCTCTGCCTGGACCATGACCTGATAGGTGCGCCCAAAAAGATTGAAGTCATTGACATAGAAGGAGCCAAGATAGACTTGGAGAGCGTTGTTTAGTTCGCTCAGCGAGATGTTCATGGTCTTCGCCTGTTCTCGATCAATCGAGATATGATATTGCGGAACATCGGCTCGAAATCCGGAGAGGATGGAGGTAAAGCCAGGTTCGTTTTGTAGGGCATGGATGAGCTTATCCGTTGCTTCTTTGAGCGGGCGAATTCCGGCATTATTGAGATCCTGAACTTGTAATCGAAAGCCCCCTGCAGCTCCGAGTCCGCGAATCGGTGCGGGAGGTAACACGACGATGCGACCTTCATTGATCGTTGACATCGCCGCACGTATTTTCCCGAGGAGTATTTCGCCTTTCTGCTCTGGCTTTGTTCGCAGTGGATAGTCATCGAGCACGAAGAAGGCAGCTCCCACATTCGATTGGTTCGCCTGAAGTACCGTAGAGTATCCAGCGATGGCGAACGTGTGATTCATCGTCGGTAGATCGCGAGCGATCGCATCAACACGGCGCACAACATCATCCGTTCTCTCGAAAGAAGAACCGTCCGGAAGCTGGACGATTACCACATAGTAACCCATATCCTGGGGCGGAATGAAACCTGTGGGGACGATCTGAAACAAGTGACCCGCACTGCCGACGAGGAAGATGTATAGGAGCAGGGCGAGTGCGGAAAATCGCAGGACTCGTCGCACCAGCCCCGCATAGGCAGCAGAGGTGATCTGGAAGACTCGGTTGAAGGCTCGGAAAAACCATCCGAACAGGAAATCGAGAATTCGTGTAAAGACATCGCCGCGATCTCCGTGAGGTTTTAACAGGACTGCACAGAGAGCCGGGCTGAGAGTGAGAGAGTTGATCGCAGAAATCACGGTCGAGGCTGCGATGGTCAGGGCGAACTGCTTGTAAAACTGTCCAGTAATGCCTCCCATGAAGGCGGTGGGAACGAATACAGCACACAGGACCAGCGACATCGCGATGACGGCTCCGCTGACCTCCTCCATCGCTTTAATGGCCGCCTCTCGCGGAGACAGTCCTTTTCGTACATTACGTTCCACGTTCTCCACTACCACAATGGCATCATCGACGACGATCCCGATGGCGAGAACCAAGCCAAAGAGCGACAAGTTGTTCAGGGAAAACCCCGCCACTTTCATGACAGCCAGAGTGCCGATCAGAGAGACGGGGACCGCCAGTAGAGGAATAATCGACGCTCGCCAAGTTTGGAGGAACACCACCACCACCAGCACGACAAGCAGCGTGGCTTCAATCAGAGTGTGAAGAACGGATTTGATCGATGCGCGGACGAAGTTGGTCGTATCGTAGTTGATGCGATAGTCCACCCCAGGAGGAAAACGGTCGCGTAGTTCGGCCAATCGCTTGTAGACAGCATCTGCCGTCTGAATGGAGTTGCTGCCGGGGAGCTGAAACACGCGCAGGGACACGGCATTATACCCGTCCATGTAGGTCTTGCTGGCGTAGTCACGAGACCCGATCTCGATGCGAGCGACATCAGAGAGCTTCACGATTTCTCCATCCTTTCCAGTCTTCAGAACGATATTGCCGAATTCTTCTGGAGTCTTCAGGCGTCCGGGGGTAGTCAGGGTGTATTGAAATTGAGAACCATCGGGGGCAGGTGGCTGGGAGAGGCTACCCGCAGCGACCTGTACGTTCTGTTCTCGAATTGCATTCAAAATATCCGTCGCCCCGAGTTCTCGAGAGGCAGCCTTCTCCGGATCGAGCCAGATTCTCATGCAGTAGTCGAGTCCTCCGATCGTGGAGGCCTCCGAAACGCCGGGAAGGCGAGCGATCTCATCCAGAATTTGTAGGGAGACGTAGTTTGCTAGGTAACGGACATCGCGCGAAGCATCAGGACTATAGAACTGCGCAGAAAGAGTCAAGTCAGGTGATCGCTTTTCGGCTGTGACGCCCTGGCGACGAACCTCCTCTGGAAGTCTAGCGATGGCTCCGTTGATTCGATTTTGCACAAGCACTTGCGCCTCATCGATGTCCGTTCCCAGACGAAATGTGATCGTGATCTGAACCCGTCCGTCGCTGGTGCTGGAGGACGAAATGTAGAGCATGTTTTCCACTCCATTGATCTCCTGTTCCAGAGGCGTGGACACTGTTTCGGCGAGAGTTTCCGCATCCGCTCCCGGATAGAAGGCGGAGACGACGATGGTCGGCGGCGCTACGTCCGGATACTGGGCCACGGGCAGACCGAGGTAGGCGAGTGCACCGAGAATGACGATGATGATACTGATGACCCCGGCGAAAATGGGGCGGTCCACGAAAAAGCGAGAAAAGTTCATGGACGATCAGTTCTTCACTTTTTCAGAGTTGAAATCCGAAGCCGATTTGGCATCAGGAGTTGCCTGTTTCGCTGGAGAGTCGGATGAGGACGGCTCCTTCTGCTTCTTCTGTGACTTGGTTTCAGGAATGGTTCCTCGTGCCGGTGGAGCAGCTTTTGGAGTTGCAAAGTCCTCCTTCGGCAGAAGCTTGGGATTCACTTTCTGCCCATTTCGGACCAGAAGGATTCCATCGACCACAATTATATCACCGTCCGTGAGTCCCTCTCGGACGATGCGCAGGCCGTCGAGAAGAGGTCCGAGAGAAACTTTGCGATAGTGAGCCGTATTCTCTCCATCCACAACCCAGACGAAGCTTGAATCTTGATCGTCGGCAATTGCTCGGTCAGGGACCAGAAAGCCGTCGTATTCCTGGCTCCCCGGAACGCGAACTCGAGCGAAGAATCCCGGTGCCATGAGCTTGTCTTCATTGGGAAAGACGGCTCGGGCGCGGATGGTTCCGGTATTCGGATCCAACACGTTATCGATGAAGTCGATATAGCCTTTGCGAGGAAAGTCACTCTCTAGGGCCAACTCCATTTCCACATCGACTTTGCCGAACTGAGCGCTCATCCTCTTGCCTTCGCGGTGAAGCTGGCGATATTTCAAAACTGAGCGCTCATCGACTTCGATGTAGCAGTACATGGGATCGAGCGGCACGATCGTCGTGAGCAGAGTGGGAGTATTCCCGTCGCCGACGATGAGGTTGCCCATCGTTACCCGTGCATTGCTGGCGCGTCCCGCGACTGGAGAGTGGATTTTGGTGAATTCCAGATCCAGCTTTGCTTGCTCCAATTCGGCCTCGGCACCTTTGAGAGTCGCTGTCGCATCAGTGGCTGCCTTCGCGCGGCGCTCATAGTCCTCAGCGGAAATTACGCCTTTGCCTTGAAGTCGAGCTACGTTCTCTAGCTCTTGCGTGGCGAGTTCCGCACGACTCTTTGCACTGACGACGCGAGCTTCCATTTGATGCACGATTGCCAGATAGGGGCGTGGATCGATGGTGAAAAGAAGCTCTCCCGCCTTGACCTCGGCCCCATCCTTGAAATGCACTTTCTCGAGGTAGCCCGAGACGCGAGCATGAACTTCAACAGTTTCTGGCGAAGCCAAGCGCCCCGTGAAGACATCCCAGTCGATGACTTTTCGCTGGATGGGCTTGGCTACGTTCACCTCTGGAGGGGGCGTGCTCCCAGTTCCGGCAGATGAGGTATTTTGTTCCTTCTTTTCCTCACAGGCACTCAGCAGGATCAGGGAAGCGAGCGATAAAAGAAATATCGCAGGTGTCCCGATAAGAAAATGACAGCGTTCACGCATTAGACTCCATACGCCCTTTGTCGTAGAATCTCACGCGAAACTCTCTGGCGTAAACGCATATCGCTTATACATTTTTCGCATGACCCCACTCGATGATTTGCGTTTACTCCGCGCCTTTGTCCAGGTCGCTGAGAGCGGTGGAATATCAGCGGCAGCACGTGTTTTGGGGATAACTCAGCCCACTCTGAGCCGCAGAATCCAGACGCTTGAACGAGCTTTGAACGCTCCGTTGATCCAACGAGATACGCATCATATGAGCCTGACGCAAACGGGACGAACGCTGCTCGAAGAGTCTCGGGATCTTCTGGCCCTGGCGGATCGAATTACGCAGAGGCTGGCCAGCGAACAAAGCAATGTGCAGGGGCATCTCCGCATTGTCTCCGTAGTGGATATCGGGCAATGGATTATCGCTCCTCTATTGGCTCGATTTCAGGCGATTTATCCGCAGGTGACAGCGGAACTCCATCTGTTCAATCGTCCGATCCGATTTGTGGAAGAAGGTTTTGATTGCGGATTTTATGTGGGCGAGCCACTCGATAAAAGTCTGGTGATGCGCCCGATCCGTAGTATGACTCGTCTTCTGGTGGCGGCACCTGCACTCTTCGAGCGCTATTCGACACCTTTGGTTCCTCGAGATCTCGCATCTATGCCCTGGTTAGGTGTTTTGCAGCCGCATTTCGAGATGCGCAGTCGTATCTCGCTGTCTTGTGACGATGAAGAGCGACGGATTCTGTTGAAGCCATCTCTTCTGCTCGATACTGTAACCGCCCTACGACAGGCGGCTCTGGCCGGATCGGGCTTTACCATGCTGCCTGACTGGATGATGAAGAATGATTTGGTATCAGGAGCCTTGGTCAGAGTTCTACCAGATTGGGAGCTGCAGGATGTGGAACTATGCATCTGCTACACGGCGGGTCACCATCTTTCGGGGCGCCTCCGGGCTTTCATTGACTTTGCACGGGACCAGATTCCTATTGTAATCGAAGAACTGTAAAAAAGAGTCATTTAAATGATGACATTTGTGTTCGCTCGCCCCAGAATCGCCTCATGGCGGTGTCTGTTTTTTCGGAATAAGTGTGCTACGATCAAATATGTGGAACGTGTTGATCGGGATCGTTTTGATCTGCTTTGGCTGGCTGACGGGTTTGTCGGCACGGGAGCCGAACAGGCCAGAATCTCAGCATTTAGCCAATGAAACGGTGGAGTATTTCCAAGGGACGCTCCCACTCATTATCGCTGCTCCCCACGGAGGGCAGTTGCGCCCGGAATCGATCCCTGATCGAAAGGATGGAGTTCACGTCAGAGATCTCGGCTGTGATTCTTTGGCAGTAGAGATCGGAGAGGCGATGGCGACTCGTTATGGAGCTTGGCCACACGTCGTAATCTGCCATCTGCATCGATCCAAAGTAGACTGCAATCGAGAAGTGGAGGAAGCAACCGAAGGAAATGTGCAGGCCGTAGAAACTTGGAATGCTTTTCACGAGGCGATCGCCACCGCGCGAAAGGCCGAAGGGCGAGGCTTATTCATCGATTTGCACGGGCACAGCCATCCGATTGATCGAATCGAAATTGGCTATCTTCTTTCGAGGAGGCAGTTGCAGATGAGCGGGGCGTCGTTTGAGGGATTAGCTCCTCTGACGAGCCTCGCTTCGTTGGTGGGGAAAGAGGGACGGACGCTGGAGCAGTTAGTGCGGGGTCCTGAGAGTCTGGGAACATTGCTGGAAGCGAAGGGATACGCTGCCGCCCCATCAGCTACCGAACCTGAACCGGGGGAGAATCCATTTTTCTCCGGTGGCTATAACACTGAGATTTATTCAAAGGGCGGACCGGAGTTTTTTTCCCTGCAGATCGAGTGTTCGCGAGCGGGGGTTCGGGATACTAAAGAGAATCGTCAAAAGTTTGCCGCTGCCTTGGCTGAGGTTCTCGGAGACTGGTTCCAGAAAAACACTGGAATCGAGTTAATGGCTAGGACTGAGCGAGGAGAAGTGAGCGGCGATTTCAACTACCGCGTTCGACGCTGATTCAAGAACTGGATCAGGGGATGGATTTGTCGATTGATCTTCGTAGCTCCTTGCCAGAGAGTGGTGTAGGGTTAGTTCTCAGCGCTAGAGAAGCCTTTATTCGCTCCGACGAGACTGGCGAGATCCTTGGAGTGGGCAGGATCGTCGAGGTATTTGTAATAGTGGACTCCGACGATGCTGGGAATCGCCGCTGATCCGAGGAGAAAATGCTCGTAGTATTTCGCTCGGTCTTCCTGAGTTCTTACCAACCAGCTCCTTCGGTATTGGCCAGTTCGGGTACATTGATCGCCTTGGAATACCATTCACTGATGAGAATGAGATCTAGATTTCAGAATCCCAGTGCCAAGCCTTCACGACGAGGGTCGGCAGCACCCCGAAGCCAACCGTCGGGACTGATTTCGATTGCCTGGACCGAACCTAAGTGTTGGCGCCGATTCACCTGAAAGCCGCGCTTTTCCAAGTCAGTGCGAAGGGCTTCATTACGATAGAACGGAGTTTCCAATTCCATCGCTCCATTTCTAGCGATCATCCTAGGTGCGTTGACAGCGACCTGAACGTCCATTTTGGCATCGATGAGATTGCTTAGTACATTCAGCGTCACTCCGATAATGGTGGCACCGCCGGGGGACCCCAGAACGAAGCGCGGCTTACCGTCCTGCAAAATGATGGTGGGGGACATGCTGGAGCGAGGTCTCTTGCCGCCCTGTGTTTTCGAGTCGTCTCCCAGCGCGGTGCGTCGAGTGCGAATTTCGCCGGTCGGGGCATTTGCGAAGAGATGCCCGTCGTCGGTGCGATTTGCTACATCGAAATCAGTGAGTTCATTGTTCAGCAGAAATCCTCGTCCCGGAACGACGATTCCGCAGCCGAAGTGCTGTTCGATCGTCGTCGTTACGGTGATAGCGTTCCGATCATGATCTACGATGGAGAAGTGGGTCGTGCATTCAGACTCTTTGGCGAGGCGGGGAGAGAGCGGGAGTTCGCTCATACCCTCGGGTGAACCAAAGTCCACCGGAGTCGTGAGCGCTTTCTTCGGGTCAATCTTTTCAGCTCGTTTGCGAGCGTATTCTTTGCTTAGCAGGCCTGATACAGGGACCTCGACAAAGTCGGCATCCGCTAGAAAGCGATTGCGATCGGCGAAGGCAAGATTCTGGGCATCGGCGAAGAGGTGCAGTGAATCAGCGCTGCCGTGCGGTGCTTTGTCATAGACGGTCTGTTCGAGAATATTCAGTGCCTCCATCACGGTGACTCCACCACTGGAGGGCATGTTCATTCCGTAAATATCGAAGCCTCGATAGGTAGTATGTACGGGACTGCGCTCGACCGGGCGGTAGCGAGCTAGATCCTTCAGTGTGATCACTCCAGGACGCACTGTGTCCTTGCGGATCGCATCGACGATGTCTTGAGCAATCTTTCCTTTGTAGAACACGTCGATGCCTTCCTTTGCGATCAGTTCGAAGGTATCTGCCAGATCTGGGTTGACGAAGATCTCTCCAACTTTCAGCGGTGAGCCATCTGGGTGAAGAAAGATTTTCGCGGAGGCCGGAAATTTGCTCAGCCTCGATGCGGCTGATCGGATATTGGCAGCGAATGGCTCGGGGATCGCGAATCCCGCACGAGCGAGACGGATCGCCGGTTGCAGAGCTTGGGCCAGAGTGATCGTGCCTCGTGTTTTCAGGAGGTGGTCCATCGCCGCTAGTGTGCCGGGGACTCCCGCCGCCATTCCTCCTGTGGCCTGTTCCTTGAACGGGAGAGGCTTGCCGTCCTTTCCGAGAAAGGCCTCGGGCGAGAGCGCTGCCGGAGCTTCCTCCCGACCGTCGAGATTCACCACTTCGCCTGTTTTTGCATCGTAAAACACTAGAAAAGCGCCGCCGCCGATTCCGCTGGCGAAAGGTTCCGAGACCGTGAGGACAAACTGCGCAACCGCAGCTGCATCGAAGGCGTTCCCTCCTGTCCGGAGAATATCGAGAGCTGCCATCGTCGCGGGATGCGAGGAGGTGGAGACGATTCCGTTCTGTGCGACAAACGAAGCTTGTGCTCCGGGACCAAAGTAGTTTCCGACTTCGTGTTCTACATCTGGATCAGAAGGATCCGCGAGGGATAGTAGCGGGATGAGAGCGAAAGGCAGAGAAGTGTAGAAGAAGGAACGTATCGGGGGGCGCATGGAGACGCTTATAGCACCAAACGGTTTTCGATGCCAGTATTTGGAGAAGCGAAATCGTGGGGATTCCCTGATCGCAGTGGACTTTATTTCCCCATCCATCCTTCCGCCTTCATCCACTTCTCAGCGAGGCTTGGCCATTGAGCGATTTCTTCCTCTGTATTTCGCATACCGAATCCGTGACCGCCTTTGGCGAAGATGTGCAGCTCACAGGGGCGGTTATTGCGATGCATTTCGATATAGAATCGCGCTGTGCCTTCGGTGAAGTTCTTGTCGTTGTCTGCGATAGTCAGAAAGATGGGTGGAGTTTTTTCGGTTACATGGAGTTCTGAGGCCAACAGATCCGGATCAGAACCATTGAGCAGATACGCGGGATAGAGAAGAAGGCCGAAGTTCGGAACTGGACTCGCTTGATCGATTTTCGGATCGGCGGGATAGCTGCGCTGTCCGTCGCCTGCGAGCATCACGGCTGCGAGATGCCCGCCAGCGGAGAAACCGAGAATGCCGATACGTTGGGGATCGATGCTCCAGTCTTTCGCATGAGAGCGCATCAGGCCCATCGCTCGCTGGGCGTCCTGCAGGGGAGCCGCGTGTATCGCCAGATTTTCACGACGTGGAACGCGATATTTCAGTAGACCTGCGGTTATACCGATGGAATTGAGCCACTGACAGACTTCCGTTCCTTCGTGTGACATAGCGAGAATATTGTATCCTCCGCCCGGACAGACGAGAACGGCCGCTCCGTTCGGTTTTTCCGCCGGATACAGGGTGAGGGTGGGGGAACTGACGTTGGAGAGAATCTCGATTTGATAAGGGCCTTTTCGTTCGATGGACTCAGCAGGCAGAGTTGATTTGGCTTCACCAGGGACTCCATTAGGCCAGAGAGGGAGAGGGGCAAGCGGCGCTGCGACGACGGGGAATGTCAGGGAGAGAAGAGAGATTAAAGTGAGGGCGATTTTCATAGATGTGGATCAAGATAGTGAGATGGAAGCAGGGGCGGAAGCAAAATCAGTGATGATCTGAGAGAGAGCCGTTTTTAGAGCGGCGACATCCGTATCCTGGTGAGCGGCGGAAAGGGTGATTCTCAGCCGAGCTGAACCTCGGGGCACCGTAGGATAGCGGATCGCTGGAACTAGGAATCCGGCTTTCAGGAGTGCGTCGGAGGCCTGGAGCGCCGTCTCATTTTCACCGAGAAGGACAGGAATGATCGCGCTGGGTGTGCCTGGGATGATCGTATCCCGATGCCGAGCGAGTGAGTGTCGAAGCGCATCACCGCGCGTGCCGGTGAGGATGTCGAGAGCGTCGCGGATGGTGGCAGCGAGTGCCGGACCGGGGGCTGTGGTATAAATGAAGCTGCGAGCGCGATTGATCAACAAGTCGATGAGCGGTCGCGATCCTGCGATGTAGCCTCCGGATAGTCCGAGCGCTTTACTGAAAGTCCCCATTTGAATATCGATACGATTTTCCAATCCCAGAGCAGCAGCGAGACCTCTTCCCGAGGGGCCGAGAACTCCGAAGGCATGAGCCTCGTCGACTAGGAGCATAGCGTCGTATGATTCCTTGAGAGCGCAGATTTCAGCGAGAGGTGCCGTATCACCGTCCATGCTGAAGACCGATTCCGTCACGACCAGAACGCGACTGTCGACTCCCCGTTTTCTCGCTACCCAGTCCAGATGTTGTTCCAGGCGATCAAGATCGTTATGAGGAAAGATCCGCAGCGTCGCTCCGCTGAGGCGAGCACCATCGATCAGTGAGGCGTGGCAGAGCTTGTCGAGGATGAGGATGTCATCCTTTTTACATAAAGCGGGGATCGTTCCAGTTGCGGCGGCGAATCCGGAGGTGAAGGTGAGAGCAGCCTGCGTGTGCTTCAGAGCGGCCATCGCATCTTCCAGCTCCAGATGGGCGCTCATCGTGCCACAGACCAAGCGAGAGGCTCCCGAACCCGTTCCGTAGCGGGCTGTGTACTCTTGAAAAATGGCGATCAGTTCAGGATCGTGTGCGAGGCCGAGATAGTCATTCGAGGAAAAATTCAGAACAGCGGACTGCCCGTCGAGTTTTACCGAGCGTCCCTGGGGCGAATCAAGGCGGCGCAGTCGTCGCAGGAGCCCAGAAGAAGCCAGTGCATCGAGTTCCTGCTCTGCCTCGCGCTGGCTCATTTGAGTGGCTTCGGTGAGAGGGAAAGAAATTTAGCCATCCTCAGCAGGTCAACGGTTTGTTGCAGAGCACGATCTTCCTGAGGAGGTAGGTCCCAAGGGGTAGTTTTCCCTTGGCTGATGAGCAGATGGTAGTCGATCTCGGGATCGGTTCGAGTGACTAGTGCTGCTTCGTTCATACGAGGGCGAGGCTTGCGGAAGAGCTGATTGTGGAGAGAGCTTCCGTGGTCGAGTGAGCGGAAGATTTCATATTTCGTTTTCGGCACAGTGGAGGTGATCAGATCAGGGGTAATCCCTCGATGAAAGAACGAGCTATTGTCCTCCAGCACGACTTCAGCCGTGGCAAAACGCAGGATGCGACTTTCGCCCAGAGGGACATCGCGGTATTCCACCGCCAGCCCCGGGGTCTGTTCCCCTACAATCAAACAACCTGTGGTGCGCTTGAGCACGGCGGCGATGATTTCGCCTACATTACCCGTATCCTGATCGACCAGCAGAACAGGTTGAAGGCGGCAGCCAGAGCTCACAGGCGAAGAGATGAAGAGGGTGGATCGCTCGCTTCCAGGACGACGGATCTTGAAAAGTAGCTCGTTCGGCGGACGGAAGCGACTAAGCAGAGCAGAGGCAATCTCAAAGTCAGCTTGGGGCTGAGGTGAGCGCAGATCTAGAATGAGATGCGTGGTGGATGCCTCAGCCTGAAACTCGGATAGGGCGGAATCGAACTTTCCGACTTCCTCTTCGGTATAGCGTCCAAAGCGGACGTAAACGAGTGATGAATCGATCCGTGCGCGATAAAAAGCGAAAGGAGAGTCGCGGTCCGTTTTGCTCTCGGTCGCAAGAAGGAAGGCACCGAAATCAAGACGCTCCAATAGTCCCTGAAGAGCAGCGCGATTCACTTCCAGCGGATTGAGTTGTTCTGCCTGGATCGAGTCGGATGAGAGCAGGCGGAAGGCTTCCTGCAAAGCAGCCTGATCGAGACCATTTACCAGAGTGCGGAGACGGGTGGCTGGTGTTACTCGCGGTGGGGCCGAAGGGAGTGGCGGCGGAGCGGGAGCGGCTGCTGGCATTGATGCATCATTCCCGCTGAGCGGATGTGATATGAGTCCGAATCCAAGGAAGAGAATTCCCTTCAGCAGTGTAATCCTGCCGAGTCCGGAAACAGGGCACGGATGCGCTACGGCCCTCACTTTTCTTGTTTCTTCTTCGTATGACATGGATAGGGATTTCACGGGAATTCTAACGCAGCGGGAAAATGGTTCAACGCATCGTTGCATCCGTTTTGATTCTTCCAACGGTGATAGCTCTGAAGACTCGCATTCATGTAGGAGATCGCATTTTTTATCGATTCATGAAGATTTTCTCTTCTCGCAAGTCGTGCTGTGATCGCTGCGGATAGAGTGCATCCGGTGCCGTGAACGTCGGGAACATTCAGTCGAGGGCGTGTCGAGGAGAAAGATTGTCCGTCTATCCATGCGTAGTCCGCGATCTGATCAGGGGCAGCATTCAGGAGAAAGTGTCCACCTTTCAGGAGAACGTTACAGCCATAGAGATCATGGATTTGCTGTGCCGCATGAAAAAAATCTTTGTCTGTCCGAATTGACTTTTTCAGAAGAATTTCTGCCTCTGAGAGATTCGGCGTGATCAAGCGGGCTAGAGGGAGCAGTTCTGCCTTCATCAGATTCAGTCCATCTTCATCCAGTAGAGGTGTTCCAGTGCTAGCACAGATCACGGGATCGACAACCAAGGGGAGTTCTGAATGTTCTCGAATGAAATCGACGACCACGCGAACGATTTCAGCATTCCCAAGCATTCCGGTTTTCACGGATGACAAGGGGAAAGAGGATGCAACCCTGTTTAATTGAGAATGTAACAGGGTGGAGTCGATGATGTGAATAGCATCGACCCGACCGGGGGCTTCGGCGACGATCGCGCTGACTGCACAGACTCCGTACACTCCATTGGCTGCGAAGGTTTTCAGATCTGCCTGCAAGCCTGCTCCGCAGGAACAGTCTGATCCAGCGATGGTCAGGGCGACGGGGAGAGAGGACATGAGGAACGAATGAACAGAAAGCACGCAACCTTCACTTCCGAGCTTGCCAGTGCTTTCGGATTCGTGCAAGTAGCAAGCATGAGTTCCCCATCATGGCCGAAATCTGTATTTGCATGTAATCTCGCTGCCGAATCGGGCATTGTCGAGTTGATGGACGATCTCGGTCAGGCGCTCGCAGCGGGAGATGGGCGTGTAAGAATGATGGGAGGTGGGAATCCAGCGCACATCCCGGAGATGGAGACAATCTGGCGCGAGAGAATGCGAGAGCTTTTGGAGGATGGATCGGGAGAGTTTGATCGTGTTCTCGGTGACTATGATCCACCAGTGGGGAATCCTGCATTCTGCGAGGCCGTGGCACAGTTTCTCAATCATGAATATGGATGGACTCTCACGCGAGAGAACGTCGCTGTGACGAATGGTGGGCAGACGGCGTTCTTTTTCCTGCTCAATCGATTCGCCGGACTCATGCCCGATGGAAGGCTGAAGCGCATCTTCCTGCCTCTGGTGCCGGAGTACATCGGCTATGGAGATCAGGGTGTGTCGACGGGGGCGCTGTTTGACGCACGTCGCCCTCTGATTGAGGAGATTGGTGAGCGTAGCTTCAAGTATCACATCGATTTCGATCACCTCTATCCCGACGAGACTCATGGAGCGATTACCGTATCGCGTCCCACCAATCCCAGCAGCAACGTGTTGAGCGATGAAGAAATGAATCGACTGCACCAAGTCGCTCGGGCGCATGGATTGCCCCTAATCGTTGACAATGCCTACGGCTTGCCATTTCCCGGAGTCATTTTTACCGGTGTAACACCGCGATGGGATGAGGATATGATCCTGACGATGAGCCTGAGCAAGCTGGGCCTGCCTGGTGCCCGAACAGGGATCGTAATCGCTCGCCCGGATATCGTCTCAGAGATCCGTGCCATGACTTCGAATGTTGGATTGGCGAATAACAATTTCGGGCAGGCGCTGGTGCGTCCACTCCTGCTTTCAGGTCGCATTCGACAACTCGTCGATCAGGTGATCCGTCCTTATTATCATCGCCGCGCCGAGCGTGCTCTGGCCTTGGGGCATGAACTGCTACCGAACGATATTCCTTGGCGAATTCACAAGAATGAGGGGGCTTTCTTTTTGTGGCTTTGGTTTCCCGGATTGCCGGTGAATTCGCGCACTCTGTATCAGCGACTGAAAGCGGCGGGGCTGGTGATCGTGCCAGGACGCCCGTTTTTCTTCGGTCTCGATACCGCTGACTGGCCTCACGCAGAAGAGTGCATCCGTGTTAGTTATACCCAATCCGAAGAGGTCATCGCCGCTGGATTCCGTATCCTAGGAGAGGTGCTGCGAGAACTGTATCGGGATAGAGCCTCTCAAAAATAAAAATTGAGTATTAAGGTTGAAAGAATCTTTACATTGGGAACTTCTCTTTGCAAAATTGAGTTCTCATGATCAAAAAAACATTCGCAGAGTTTAAAGAGTTCGCATTCAAAGGGAATTTAGTCGATATGGCGGTCGGTATCGTCATCGGGGGAGCCTTCGGAACTGTGGTGACGAGTCTGGTGAACGACCTCATCATGCCCATCGTCGGACGAATTACCGGAGGTGTGAATTTTAGCAATTATTATCTCGTGCTGAAAGGTGAAGTGCCTGCGGGAACAGCGCTTGCCAATGCGCAGAAGATCGATGGAGTCAATCTGCTGACCTACGGAAATTTTATCACGGCCTTTATCAGCTTCCTGATTTTAGCTTTCGTCTTGTTCATGGTAATCAACAAGTTCATGACTGCACTGAAGAAATCCGGACCGGCTGCTGCGGAGGAAGCGCCCGCCCCCAGTGCGGAAGTCACGCTACTTTCGGAAATTCGGGATCTTCTCAAAGCTCAGAAATAATCGCAAAATTGAAAAATTTTTAAAATTGAAAATTAAAATTGAAAAATTTTTTCTAGACAGCTTGAGGAACTCGATTTAAACTTCCCGGGTTGTTGGTCTGGGGTGTGGTAGCTCCGATCTATTCATTATTTGGTTTTGGTTGTTATCAGCTTTCCTGCTTGGAAAGACTTCAAAAAGCCTCCCTGTCAAAGTCGGGGAGGCTTTTTTTGTGGCTCTTTTTCTCTCCGGTCGTACCGTCTAGGATTGCTAATAGGGATTCCCGTAGGGATTCCGATTCAGTAGAACTTACCCCTTTCACCCCTTGACAACTCCCCTCCAGATAGCTGATCGCTCTTTTAATTCCCGTCTCCTGATCGGAACGGGAAAATTTCCATCGAACGAGGCTATGCGCGATGCTCTAGCGGCATCGGGAACCGAAATTGTGACGGTCGCGCTGCGTCGGGCGGATCTGAGTGGAAAGAAAGATCCGTACGCCGATATTCTGGACTTTATCGATCCTTCGCGCTATCTCATTCTTCCGAATACATCAGGTGCAGTTACTGCTGAGGAAGCCGTGCGTCTGGCACGCCTCGCGGTATCCTCCGGTTTGCCGAAATGGGTAAAGCTGGAGATTCATCCAGACCCTGTGTATCTGATGCCGGACCCTATCGAGACGCTAAAGGCAGCAGAAATTCTCGCGAAGGAAGGCTTTGTCGTACTCCCCTACATCAATGCTGATCCGGTGCTGGCCAAGCGATTGCAGGATGTTGGCACGGCTGCTGTAATGCCTCTGGGATCTCCTATCGGATCCAATCAGGGAATTGCGACACGACGACAAATTGAAATCATCATCGATCAGGCGACCGTACCGGTGATCGTGGATGCCGGACTTGGGAGGCCGAGTCATGCGGCGGAGGCATTAGAGATGGGCGCTGACGCTGTTCTGGTGAATACTGCCATCGCAATCGCGGGAGACCCCTCTGCTGTGGCAGGAGCATTTCGACTAGCGGTGGAGGCGGGTCGGATCGCCTTCGAGTCTGGAGGAATCCCTGAAGTCAGCAATACAGCCTCAGCCAGCAGTCCACTCACCGGATTTCTCTTTGAGGGAAAGTCGTGATTGAGAGGAGGAAATCCGCTCGATGGACGATTCATTCGATTCTCTGATCCGCGTCGTCGATATCGTCCTGCCGCTTGCGTTGGCGGAGGATGAATCGGCCCAACGAAAGGCAGTCGCCCGAGCGATGGAAGTCGCTCCTCGGAGGCTACATACTCTGCGACTGCGCAAGCGCTCCATCGACGCTCGACAGCGAGATATCCGAGTCAGACTGCGCTTTGAAGTGGGCTTGGATCAAGAACTTCCGCCAGAGCCTGATCTGGCCGTCCGTCTGCCCGACGTATCCAAGGCACCCAAATCGGTGGTCATCGTTGGTAGCGGCCCTGCTGGGTTGTTCGCTGCATTGACTGCGATTGAAAGAGGTTGGCGGCCCGTGGTCCTGGAGCGGGGGAAGGACGCCTCGAGTCGTCGCTTTGACCTAGCTCCCATTCTGCGTCGAGGAACGGTGATCGAAGACTCGAACTATTGTTTCGGAGAGGGCGGGGCAGGCACTTTCTCGGATGGAAAACTTTATACACGAGCCACCAAGCGCGGCCCTGTGAGCAAAGTGTATGAGATACTCGTCGCTCATGGCGCGCCGGAACGCATTCTGGTAGATGCGCATCCTCATATCGGGTCGAATCTCCTGCCGAATGTCGTGATGGCGGTTCGCAGGAGTATTGTAGACTCTGGAGGCGAGGTTAGATTCGGCGCGAGAGTTACTGATCTGATCCTGAGTTCGGGAAGGGCGAGGGGAGTTGTAATTCACGATCAGGAGGAGCTTCTCGCTGATGCCGTGATTCTGGCGACGGGACACTCCGCTCGCGATATATACGCACTCTTGCAAAGGAGGAATTTGCGTCTGGAACAAAAGTCCTTTGCTGTCGGCGTAAGAATCGAGCACCCGCAATCTCTCATCGACACGAGACAGTATCATCTCTCGCGGGGAGAGGCTCGTCCCGCATTGCTACCTGCCGCTAGCTATACTCTGACGACGACGATTCGTGGACGCGGAGTGCATTCATTCTGCATGTGTCCGGGAGGCTTCATTGTGCCCTCCGCGACTGAGAACGACGAGGTAGTGGTGAATGGTATGAGTCTGTCAAAGCGCGACTCTCCCTATGCCAACAGCGGATTCGTGGTGGGCGTCGATCCAGAAGACATACGCGATTTTTCCGGCGAGCACGGAGTTCTCGCCGGAGTCGCTTTCCAAAAACATCTCGAACGCATGGCGAAACAGGCAGGTGGAGGAGGTCAGACCGCGCCAGGACAGAGAGTGAAGGATTTCATCGCACGTCGGGATTCGACATCGCTTCTTCCGACCAGCTACCATCCTGGACTGCGAGCTTCCCGTCTCGACGAACTGCTGCCGCCCTTTATCAGCAATCGCATGCGCGAAGGATTGATCCTCTTTGGGAGAAGAATCCCTGGATTCGCCGGAGAGGAGGCTGGGCTGATCGGCGTAGAGACTCGAACCAGTTCTCCAGTGCGAATTCCGCGTGATCCCGATAGCCTTCAGCACCCGGATGCCGTAGGTCTGTATCCCTGCGGCGAAGGCGCAGGGTATGCAGGCGGTATCGTGAGTGCTGCGCTGGATGGAATCCGATGTGCCGAGCACCTGCCGTGATTTCGATGTTTATTACGCTCCAAGTCGACGGATTTAGATCGCTGATTCTTTCGCATTTCGGAAAACAGTGAAGACGCGGGCGTCCCGCCTGATGGATCAAGCCCGTCCGCACTCTCTCCTGAGAATTTCCTCGGAGAAAATTTCATGCTAGGCGGATTCTGGCATTGAAGGATGAGAAATGATGGGGCTTTGCTCAGGCGATCATTCGATTTTCGCCGATCTGAGTGCGCTCACTGCGGCCTGCACTTGCGCTTCCTGTTCGCTGGAAATACCGCTGAGCAGTGGGAGGGCCGGGCCGGTGTCGGCGATTCCAGCCAGATGGACGGCGGCGTGGAGGACTCGCACGGGATTGATCTGGTTCCGCAGATCTTCAAGGGGCTTGAAAATTGCCTGGATCTGGCGAGCCTCTTCGAGGTCTCCTGATTGGACAGCCGCGAGTAGTTTCATGCTCAAGTCGGGACGGATACAGACGCAGCCGGAGGTGAAACCGTTCGCTTGAAAGCCGACGAGGTGATCAATGACAGGCTGTTCGCCAATTCCGCTTACGACGATGAGGGGATCGACGGCGTCCATCAGCCGCGTGAGATACTCGTCTTCCGCCGGATTTTCTCGGACGATGGCGTATTTGATCCAAGTGGCGACGCCGTCGTTAATGAGTGCTTTGACCTCGGGCACATCGATGTAGTTTCCATACTTGATGTAGAGTCCGATGGGACGTTCTGCCTTTTCGGCGAATCGACTCAGGCCCACAGCGACTCCCTGACTGGTGGTCAGTCCCTGATGAGGCAATACCATCACGGTAGGAAAGTCGGTACTGCGGAGAATCTCGGCCTGGTCCATCATGGTGCCGTAGGCGGGACCGGCGGAGGGGATGACCAGGGTGTCTGCCCCGGCGATCTGTGAGAGCTGGTCGAGGATGGAGGCGTATTCGCTGATCGCGGTGTGGTAGAAGTTGGCGTTGCCTCCGTAGAGGACGGTTCGGATACCCCCGGCTTCGAGATGACGAATGATCTTCTCGTTTTCTACTCGATCGAATTTTAGCTCATGGTCTCGGGCCATCGGGGGCACGGAGATGACGGAACGAGAGATGTCTTCAGGGATGAAGGGGTGAGTTTGCATGGAAGTGAATAGGATAAAAAAGTCGTGCGATTTTGTGATGTTCAACGCCACACGCCATCGATCAGTCGCTGGGCTGAGCCAGCGTAGTCGTCGCGCAGGATTTCGGGCAGACGGTCGGATCGAACATTGTCGTAGCAGTGTAGGGCGGTGAATCGATGAATCGAGGCGGGAATCCCGACGGCGGTGAATCCGGGATGGCCCGTAGAAGGATAGGGGCCGCCGTGATTCATCGCGGAGGAAACGGCGACTCCAGTCGGCATTTTGTCATTGAGGAGCCGACCGACTTTTTGCCGGAGGATTGGTTCGAGCCGGCGGTAGGCTGCGTCATCGGAACCATCTTTGGCAGAGTAAATGACGCCTGTGAGGTTACCTTCGAGAGCGGCGATTACAGCAGCCGCCTGATCGAGATCCGCCACCGTAACGATGAGAGAGGAATTTCCAAAGGCCTCGGTCTGCATGGTCTCGGAATCGCGGAGAAAGGAGTCGGCAGAACAACGGAGCAGAGTGTTTTTGACCGAGCAGCAGCCTCCATGAGCGGCGGGACCGGTGCCACAGAGAATCGCAGCTCCAGCTTCTGTGAGTGTATGGTGACTGGCGTGGAGGGATTTCTCGACAGCCGGAGAAAGAAGAGTTCCCGCCGGAGCGGCATCGAAACGCCGAGTGATGTCGGTGATGAAGTTCTCTGTCGTCTCACCGTCCAAGAGAAGGAGCAAGCCAGGATTCGTGCAAAACTGGCCGGTCCCCATCAGACAGCTCGATACGAATTCTTCGGCGAGTTCGTCAGAACGCTCGGCGAGGGAGCCGGGGAGGAAGACGACGGGATTAATGCTGGAGAGTTCTAGGTAAATGGGTTTGCCAGCGGCATCGGCTGCTCGTTTCAGAACCAGCCCAGCCTCTCGGCTCCCGGTGTATCCGGTGGCCCCGAGTCGCTCGTCAGTGACGAGTTGTTCGCCGATGGAGTGACTCGTGCGGTAGAGGAGCTGGACAGTGCCCGCTGGCATTCCAGTCTCGGTCGCAGCCTCCTGGGCAGCTTCGGCGAATATTCTGGTCGTGCCGGGGTGGGAGGAATTGGCTTTGGCGATCACGGGATTCCCTGCCGCGATAGCGGCGGCGAAGTCCCCACCAGAGATGCTGCCGAAGGCAAAGGGGAAATTATTCGGTCCAAAAACGGCGACAGGACCGATGGGAGCAAAGCAGGACCGGATTCCCGCAGCACTGTCGATCGTGGCCTGCCGCCAGCTTTGGGAGCGAGCGGCGGCGGCGGCGAGGCGCAATTGGCCCGTCGTGCGCGGCAGCTCGCCGTCGGCGAGGCGAGGTTTCAGGGGAAGGGCAGTCTCCTGATTCGCCATCACCACGAGTTCCTCGGCTCGTTGCTCAATCTTCGTGGCATAGGTTTCGAGGAAAGTGGCGATGGCATCTCCTGACATCGTGCGAAGGATCGCAAACGCTTTCTCGGCTGCATCCAGGGCGGCCTCGCAGTCAGCCCAAGAACTGATCGGGTAGCGGGCTTGAAGAACTTCCCCAGTTGCGGGATTCGTGGACTGGAAGGTGCCTGTGCTTTCAGAAGCGCGCCAGGCACCGGCGATGAGAACGGGTTCGATGAACATGAAATAAAAAAGAAAATAGAGAAACAGAGCGGCGGAATTTCGCGCCGCTACGCCCTGCGTCAAGGCAAGCTTCGCTCTGAAGATCAGGCAAGGTCGAGAGGAAAGAAGGAAATCTGCCGGAATCCGTCTGCTGTGATGTGATAATTATTTTCTAGGCGAATTCCTGCCCGTAGTGCATCGCCGTAGAGACCTGGTTCAAAGGCGATCAGATCACCTTCCTCGAAGGTATCGTCCCACGCTGGATTCAGGCGCGGCACCTCGTGAGCATCCAGCCCGATCCCATGTCCGGCGTGGTGGAAGAAAGAGTATCCCTGCCAGCCTTCGAGGTGTTCTTTGACCGACTCGTAAAAAGCGCGACAGGATTGACCGGGCTTCATCAGGGCTTCTCCGAGCTTCATCGCCTCGATGACGCGAGCATGGGCCGCGAGTTGCTCGTCGGTAGGCTGGTGATCGACGGCGAAGGTGCGGCAGAGGTCCGTGCGGTAGCCTCGGACTCCGACTCCGATGTCGAGTGGCAAAAGTTCGCCGGGTAGAGCTTTCCTTCCTGGGCGAGCCAGTCCTCCAGGAGTTCCTGCTTGAAAATCCTGCCCCCATCCGGAAAGGAACTCACCTGCGGCATTCGTCGCGGTCTCGAGCAGGGTCGCCATCAGTACCGCTTCGTCCGTGCCGGGCTGGAGCAGCTCTTTCGCCGCCGCATAGACACGATCAGCGCAGGCGACGGTGAACTCGACTGCAGCGACCTCATCGGCATCTTTGTGACGGCGGAGATACTGATAGTCCTGAGAGAAATCAGTGCAGCGCGGTCCAGCGATCAGAGCGGCGGGGACTTGCTGCTCTACGGCAGCGGTTTTCCATCCGGCGAGGCGGGGATTGAGGATATCCGTCACGCAGGCACTGAGATTCGGACGCAGGGTGCAGTAGTCATTGGGAACATAAGACAGGACTTCATCAGCAGCGGGAGCATCTGGCTCTGGGAAATGCGTGACCAGACTGGTCAGCCCGTCGGTTTTCACCGCCAGTGCGGTCGGGGTGAGTGGTTGCCCGTGCCAGTATCCGGTGAGACCGTAGATGTAGTGGCGGTCAAAAAAGATCGCTCCATCATAGTCGTGATCGACGAGATAGCGGCGAAGACGGTCCTGCCGTGAGCGGCAAAGCGAGGGATCGAGGCGGGGGATATTTCCTGACATAACGACATCAGGATAGCCGTCGTGTATGAGATTCGGCAAGCATAGATCACGCTGAATCTGAAAATTAGGGCAAGAACCGGGTGGCTGTCTCGAGACCCTTCCTCTATTATCGGAGCGTATGAGTTCGTATGATCGTATAGCCCGTGTGATCCGCTGGTTGGCGGAGAACGCGCATGAACAACCCTCACTGGCGGAGATGGCGGCTGCGAGTGGACTGGGAGTTTCTCATTTTCATCGAGAATTCGTTCGGTGGACGGGTGTGACTCCGAAGGATTTCGTGCAGTGCCTGACGCTGAGGGATGCTCGTGCCCGGCTGGAGCGCGGCCAATCGGTGTTCGACTCTGCTGTGGAGGCAGGCTTATCAGGATCAGGACGGCTGCACGACCTCTGTGTCTCGCTGGAGGCATCGACTCCGGGTGAAATCGGAAGCGGTGGAGCGGGAATGAAGATTCGCTGGGGTAGGGGAGAGACCCTGTTCGGAACGTGTGAAATCGCAGAATCTAGACGTGGGATCTGCGGACTGAGCTTCGTGGAGGAATCCGATAACGAGCGTGAACCCATGCAGAATCTATGGCCTCTCGCCGAGTGGCTACGAGATGATCTCTGGGCGCAGGAGCGTCTGGAAGTAATCTTTTCTACCTTGTACGATGGTGAACATAAGAGGGTATGGTTGCGTGGAAGCCCATTTCAGCTTCGTGTGTGGCGTGCGCTGCTAGAGATCCCACCGGGGGCACTGACGACTTATGGACGACTGGCCGCAGCCATCGGATGTCAGGGAGCTGCACGCGCTGTGGGGACGGCGGTGGGCGCGAATCCGATCGCCTGTCTCATCCCCTGTCATCGTGTGATACGCGAGACCGGAAAGCTCTCTGGATACCGCTGGGGAGCAGATCGAAAGCGTGCGATTCTGGCTTGGGAGGGAGCGCTGTGTTCTGAAATGTAGGGGAAAAGATACAGATGAGTCACCTTCTGACGAATGAGGCAGGATGCTGAGTTTTTACGATCACTTTCTGCTACACCTTGCGAAGCGGGTAGAGATCGTTATTCTTGGGGAAAGTAATCAGTTTTCGGAAAAGTCATGCGCTGGAAAGGTAGAGAAGAGAGTTCGAACGTAGAAGATCGTCGCGGCGGTGGACTGCTGGCCACTGGCGGGCGACCGATGGCCGTCGGCGGCGGATGTGGCACTATTATTCTGGTGCTGATCCTGTCTGCGATTTTTAAAGTGAGTCCACTCCAGCTATTGGAGAACATTGGTCAACTCGATGAAGGCTCGGTTACGACCGAGCAGGTCGAGAGTCGCGCCTCGTCTCAGGATCCGAATGACGAGGTCGGCGCTTTTGTTCGGACACTGCTATCGGATACGGAGATCGTCTGGACGGATGTGTTGAAAAAGCAGACGGGGCGTGACTACGAGCCGCCGCGGCTCGTGCTGTTCTCTGGTCAAACATCCTATCCCGGTGGCACAGCGACGGCGGCGACGGGGCCTTTTTATCTGCCTTATGACAGGACGGTATACCTCGATACTTCATTTTTTGACGAGATGAGGAATCGATTCCATGCAGGTGGTGATTTTGCCTATGCCTATGTGTTGGCCCACGAGGTCGGACACCACGTCCAGAATCTATTGGGTTTCACGAACAAGGTTCACAGCCAGCAGAATCGTATCTCGAAGGCCGAATACAATCGACTATCGGTTCGACTGGAGTTGCAGGCGGACTTTCTGGCGGGTGTGTGGGCGAATCATGCTGAGCAGAAGTGGAATATCCTAGAGGCAGGTGATGTCGAGGAAGCGCTCACGGCAGCAAATGCGATCGGCGATGACCGACTGCAAAAGCAGGCTCGCGGCTATGTCGTGCCCGATGCCTTTACCCACGGCACTTCAAAGCAGCGGATTCGCTGGTTCACGAAAGGGCTCAAAAGTGGCCGCTTGCAGGACGGAGATACCTTCTCGCCTGCTTATGAGTCCTTATAAGATGGGAGCTTGATTCGAAGAAGATGCTTGCATAGGTGAATTGAGAACAGTTCGGTTGAACTGTATTAGGCATTTAAATATCGCGTTCTCTATGCTTACTGTGCGATTCAACGACAACTGTGTCATGCTCATGCCATAAGGACCGAAATCTCAGCTCCCACATCCATCGAGAACGAACTCTGAGGCGTCACAAATTTCTGCTGTGGGCCGATGACAAGCATCATCTATCGCCCCAGAGCGGCTCAAGCAGATCGCGACGTGACAAAAGAGGTCTTGGAGCGGGAAAGGTGAAAGAATCCCTTTATCGGAATCGTAGAATTGTTTACAATGCGTTCACAATTAGTGGTGTAATACAACATTTTTTGACGGTACACGAACATGGACGAGAAACGAGTGAAAGTTTTGTCAAGAAATGTTGCATGACCCCACAACCTCGTGCATGACCCCACAACCTCGTGTGACCCCACAACCTCGTGACCCCGCAACCTGACCCCACAACCCGGTGTCAGCCGCTAGTTTCTCCCTCCTTTCGTGTTGTCACGATCCAAGGCCATTCGAAATATTTTCCTGGCGGATGCCAGTTCCATTAAAAGCCGCCGACAGGAATGTCCGCGCCCCTAGGGATGGGTTTCACAGACAGGATTGTCTACGCTACTCTTTCTCACGAGCGGTCCAATTTCTCACACTGTGAGCCGTCAATTGTTGAGTCGTGTTCAATTTTTGTCGTGCAGAGTGAGCCGTGATAGTGCCATCGGAGAGGAACGAGATTTGCTTGCGGCACCTTTAGTTTTAGGACAGGATGGCCGCATGATACGATCTCTAGTCCACAGGAACCGTCATAGGAACATCTTTGCTGCGTGTTCGACTCGCTCATTTTTGGCGGTGCTCGCTCTTGTCGCTCTTGCATTTGGGGGCTCGGTGCTTCCTACTTTCGCCGGTCCCCATTTTGCCACTCCAGCTTTTTTGGGTAAGCCAGATGCCGCGCGTTCGGTGACAAATCGCGCTGTGACCATGGTTTCCAGCGTGGCTGTAGCTAAAAATGGTCGTCTCTGGGCGACGTGGTATGCAGGAGAACTGCCGGGAGAAAACGCGGCCAACTACGTGGTATTGGCCACGAGCGGAGATGAGGGGAAGTCGTGGGAGGAAGTTCTCGTCGTTGATCCAGACGGACCAGGGCCGATCCGATCCTACGATCCCGAAGTATGGATCGCTCCGAATGGTCAACTCTACTGGTTTTGGGCGCAAGGGAAGCAGCGTCGCGCCAGCGATATCGCTCCGGCTGGCTGGGATACGGATTTATGGTCGCTGACGATTGAGAACCCACAGGAGGCGGATTCTCACTACACGCAGCCCGTCTATCTGGCCGAGGGAGTGATGATGTGTAAGCCCATCACTCTTGCTGATGGTGAGTGGCTTCTTCCGGTATCATTATGGAAGGCTCTGGAAAACAGCGCTCAAGTGGTAGTCTCCACTGATGAAGGGAAGACTTGGCATGTAAAAGGCTCAGCCAATGTCCCTACCGATGTTCGCAGCTTTGACGAGCATATGGTGGTCGAGCGGCTCGATGGCTCGCTATGGATGCTCGTCCGAACAAAATACGGCATAGGGGAAAGCGGCTCCAGCGATGGAGGCAAAACCTGGAGCAAGCTGAAACCATCCAGCATTCCGCACACAAGTTCACGTTTTTTCATCTACCGCTTGGCATCCGGTCATCTCTTGCTCGTCCGACATGATAAGAGCCCTGAGTCAAAAAAAATCGCACGCTCTCATCTGACTGCCTTTCTCTCACAGGACGACGGAAAAACCTGGTCCAAGGGGATGTTGATCGATGAGTGCTCATCCATTTCGTATCCAGACGGACAACAAGCCCCCGACGGCACCATCTATCTCACCTATGATCACGGTCGCGTCGCTGAGAGGGAGATTCTCCTCGTGGCCTTCACCGAGTCAGATGTTCTCGCCGCCGATCACTCGAACGTGAAGCCGATGATGCGTCGCGAACTGATCAGCAAAGGCAGTGGTGGCAAGGAAAAGGAACCGAAATGATTCAAGAAGTTCTTGGTAGGGAAGAACATATCGATTGCAATCGATTCCGAAGAGATTGATCGAAGGTAACTCGTAATTGATTAACGCCTCTTGACAATTGATAATTCTTGGTAAAGTGGGGTCATGCAACATTTCTTGACGGTACACGAACATAGACGAGAAACGAGTGAAAGTTTTGTCAAAAAATGTTGCATGACCCCATAGCCTGTGACCCCATAGCCTGATCCCATAGCCTGATCCCATAACCTTCGGGCTTGTTCAACAAGGGGCGCAGTCAAAGCCTCCGCTTCGCTACGACTTTGCTACACCATTTAGTGTTGAGCATCATTTTGTAATCTCCAAAGCTAGGTGGTGACAATCCAACCGAAAACCTTTGCGAAGATAAAGGCGATGCGCTGCATGTCGTGCATAGCCTGTATCCAAATGAACTCCCTGGCATCGGTGAGACCTCGCATGCTCAATCAGGCAATCAAGCAAAGCCCCGGCGAAGCCTCGTGAAGTCTCTCCGGGAAGCGTTGCCAAATCGTCAACGTAAAGCACTCTGCCCCATGCCAGAAATTCGGCGAACCGAAAACCAGCAACGCTCTTAATCAGGCCGTCATGCTTGAGGGCAAAAATCTGGTATGACTCCTTCTGCTGGCGACGAACCTGCGGCAAAAAAGTGCCCTGCTCCAAATGAGGTCGAAGCGCCTTAAAAACCGGAAAACACGATTTGATTTCGGCGTCCGTATTGGCAATAAAAATCTCGGTGGACATTGGGGTGTGAATGATGCCTAACGTTTGAGGTGTGGCAAGGGCGAAATCAAGCTCCGATTCAACTAGAGATGTTATCGCCGGTTGCCATGCACGACTTGATAGGCGGTCGTTTTTGAAGTCCGATGAATACAATCGAAGCTACTCCACCGAGAAGTGCCACGGCGGAATAGAGCACGAGGTAACGGGGTTCAATGCGCGCATAGTAGGCAGGTTCGCTTGTGCAGGTATCACGAACTAACCATGCCCAAGACAAACCATATTCGGTTCGATTCCAGTGGAGCAACGCTTGAGTCGTGGAGGGCTTGCCCAATCGTCTGCGGCTCGTCCAGAGATTCTCAGGATAGGCGCTCGTCGTATGTGCGGTATGGGGAAGCAACCCGATTGCGAGGATGCCCAGTGTCAGACACGTGAATATGAGTATCCTTTTCATTTTCTGGCCTATCGTCGAAGTCCTCTCACACCTGCCCGGGGCGAGGCATCGACTGTGGGTTGAAGGTTGAAGGTTGAATGGTCATGACGGATTGAGCTCGCGGCGGGGCAGGTGTTGAGAGCGACGCCTTGTTCTCCGTTGGTTATTTTTCGAGTTGCCTTCGAATAATCTCTTTCACGAAATCCGGTAGTGAGGCACCATAAGAAGCCGCGTCCTCCTTGAGTCGAGCATACTCCGCAACATCTTCTCCCTCCCAGATCAAATCTAGGCGCCGAACTTGTTTCATCGCTACGTGAGAGTAGTTCTCTGGGTAAGCCCAATAGCAGGATAAACAAACATTCTTGTCCTTCTTCGTCGTCGTCCAATTCTCACAGTGCTCGCAAGACCAAGACTTGGCGCGGTTGGCAGAACCGCAGAGCAACATAAAATCTTCTGGGTCCAGTGTTCCGCCCTTGTCGTCACCGTCGACTTCGTAGGGAACTCGATGATCAATCTGCAACACACGCTCGTCCATCTCCTCAAGGTAGATGAAGCACTTGCAGCCATACTTGGCGATGAGTTGCTCCTTCAGCTCCTTGGAAAGGGCGGTTCGCCCATCAAATCTCTTGAGTCGAATCTTGGTCGGGTCTCCAAAGCGATAAGCTCCAATCTTGCGGCCATTGGAGGCTTCCACGCGAAATGTCTCCAAGGGAATTCCGTGTTCGCGAACGTCACGCGCTGCGCGCGGCGGGTGATCGTATCCGTAAGTATCCTTCAGCTCCTCAGTCGTGACGTGTCCATGCTTCAGGATGTGATCAATGACTGTTTTCGGACGTTTCGCGGTTACGGAGCGGCAAAGCTCCAAGAATTCTTTAGGATACTTTGTCATACTTTGCGGTTTCTTCTAAAAGGCGAGGTTGCTCCATAGAGTGATTGGAAAGATATGCGGGCGCGGCACCAACTTCGTCAGCAAGCGAACGTGACAAATAGAGCGATTCAACAGTGATCACTTCCTGACCTAACAGGGTTGCTTGGGATGAACGTCCTGCCTCGATCTCCACGAGAACTAAATCAAGAAAGTCGGGAAGTGGCTCTCCATACGATTTATCTCCAAGACGACCGTCGTAGCTGACTAAGAAACGGACATCCCTACGGTTAAGTTCGTCCAGTCCAGTAACGAAATCTGAAAACTCTACTCCAGATGAATAGCGGTGGTCGCGAGTATTGCAGACACCCTGATAAGGAGGATCCATGTAAACAACATCCTTCTTGGACGTCTCCTCGAAAACTTCGCGAAAATCGCGAGATGAAAAGGTTGTTCTCCCGCGCAACAGCATTGAGACCGCCGTAAAATTTGAACGCATTCTCGCAGGCTGTGTTCCTAAGCGTCGCTTATCAGGGCTCTGGTTGAAATCGCCACCGCTGTTGTATCGGACGGCACCTTTAACGCAGCGTGCAAGCAGGTAGAGAAGCAACCTTGGATCTCGGGTCTCGTTGAATTGCTGACGGACAGAGTAAAACTTATTCAGGTGGTCGCTATCCTTGTCTCGCCAGAGCGATTCGTAAAAGTCGGCGGTCTCATCGGGCTGGTTGACGATCAAATCAAGCAAATTGCTCAATGGCTGATTGACGTCGTTAAGCCAGTATCGTTTGCTTCGCCCTCGTCCCGCGCAAGCTAGGGAAATCGCTCCCGAGCCAGCAAATGGCTCGATGAGGCGATCCATCGACCTCGGCAAGAAGTCGAGGATCCGTGGCGCAAGAGAACGCTTGCTGCCTTGATACTGGAACGGCTGAGGAATGTTCATTGGAACAGTCTAAGGGAAGGCAGCGTAAAGGCAATCATTTTTTCAGGAGAACGTCGAGGCCTGGCACCCGCTACCGGGAGCGCCCCTCCGCTTCAGGTTGAGGTTTGTCGCTACCCTTAAAATCCGACTCGGGGCGGGTAGCGGGTTGCCCAGTGCCGCCTTGTTGTGCCTTTGGTTTTCTGAGAACGACTTCGATCTCACCGATCAGCCTGATCCCATCCTTGGCAATCGCGAAAGGCAGTTTCGATTCATCGACGCCGGGCTCGCAAGAAAGCATCACAGTCATGTCCCAATCGTTCTCATGATTGATCAATGTCGTCAGGTAGAGGGTTCCTTGGTCTCCCCGATCACCGAGCGAGTGGTAAATCACATCGCCATCATCTCTGGTGATCTTCTGAAATTCAATCTGGTTCGCGCCGATCTTCTCGATGAAATCTGTCTTGATTCGGTCGTTCGGAAACAGCGTGATCGTAAGGCTGCAATCCTGTTCGCCTGTAATCCGGTAGGTGTTCATCCAAATCACCTTCCCATCTAGCTTCGGGTGCTGCTCCTTGCCGTCAGCGCAAACTCGGTTCTTGTCGATGCCGAGAATCTTGGCGACTTCGGCTGGTGCAGGTCTCTGCGGTTCTCCCTCAGCGGCGCGTGCGATCACGGCTGTCGAAAGCAGAAGAACTGTTGCGAAGACTGATTTCATTTTTGGCACAACAGTTATTCTGTGACTGGTCGCAAAGCAACGAGTCGCTTTTGATTGAGGGATTTGGCGACTCATGAACGGATTGTATACAAATCTCACGATTCCGAGAAAGGAATTTTCAGTGTTTCTGCGCCAAGTCCTCTGATGTCGCGTCGCGGTCTGCTTGCAGAGACTAGGTGCGGACGAGTCTAGATCGTGGCTTAGCGCATGTAGTGTTCCCGGCAGAGGCGCAGAGGATGAATGAGAGTCGAGTTTTTGGCTGCTAGGGCGATACTCTAGGCTGGTATATGGCGTTCCTGCTGGTGTTGGAGAACTAAATGAATGAAGTGAATCTACGAATGATTCTGCGTTCTATCTCTGCTTTCGAAATCTTACTTTATTCCAATCGCTCCGATTTCTTTCACCCTTAAGCTCTCTCTATCTTCTCACAGATCCTGTGAAAACCGGGAATTTTTCGCGAGTCAGGGACATCACGGAGGTAAGGGGCATCATGGAGAGGGTATCACGGAGCTTTTTCTTTGTTCGGGGGAAGGATTTGATCGAGACAGGCTTTAATTTTCTTATTTTCAGGTTCCAGTTTGAGTGCGCGTCGAAAATAATCAGCGGCGATTTCGATTTCCTTCAATTGGACCAGAGTCTGCCCGATATGGAGGAAAACTTCCGGATCTGGCTCTTCCATCAGTCTCTCCGCTTTTTTGAGTTCCACTAGGGCTCGGGGATATTCCTTTTTTTGAAACAAGGCCCACCCTACGGTATCTGCGATGGCACCATTGTCAGGACTGAGTGCCGCTGCTTCTTTTGCGAGAGTGCTGGCTTCGTCAAGGTTCTTCCCCTGATCGATCCACATATATGCCAGATAGTTTTTCACTGTGGCGATATATTCATCTCGGTCCTCAGCTAGCTCTTCTTTGGTAATCATGGAGAGAGACTTTTTCAAAAGTGCCACAGCCTCATCGAAGTGACCGGCTCGTTCCTGGGCCGCTCCATATCGATAGAAAAAGCTGGAGTCGAAGATCGATTCATCGTCTTTTGCCAGAGTCAGAGCTTTCTTGAACTGTTCAATTGCCAATGCCCACTTCTGCTGAGACACCAAGGGTATCGTCAGCATGTTCGGGAATTCGCTCGCTTCCGGATAGCGCTTTTGGGCTTGTTGCAGGAGCTTGATCGTCTGATCGTAGGCTTGCGTTTCGATCAGCATTTGTGCGGCGAGTAGATAGTCTTGTTTGGAGCCGCCTTCCACTTCGAGAAGACGAATCACGACCTCTCCTCCTTGATCAAAGTGTCCCAGATTGAAGTGGAGTCGAGCGATTCGCTTTAACAGATCGCTCGCATTAGGATTCTTCGCTGAGATCTCCTCCAGAATCTTCACTGCTCCCTCGAGGTCTCCCTGCGCTTCTAGCTCATCTGCCATTCGGAGCCTTTTATTGGCTTCCTTCTGTTCGGCCTTTGGCTTGGCTGAATTAGGATTCTTATTGCTCGGAGGATCAGCATCCTGCGCTGAAGTTAGTGCGCAGGAGATCGCAATGAGGCAAGCGAGGAGGTGCTTCATGGGTATGGTGAGGTAGAATCAATATTCTCTGTCCTTTTTAATCCCAGGTTCGGGGATGGGATAGCGCCCATCAGCATCCGGCATGAGGGGAGAGTCAGAGTTGAGCGTAAGTTCTGCGACGTTCGGAGCGAGCGTGGGCGTATGGTTGAGCGCCTGATCGTATGTGATCACCTGTCCGGTGTGGGCGGCCATGCGTCCCATGGATGTGACGACGCTGGCGGCCACGCCGCGCTCGACTTCGTTGTAGGGCTTGTCAGCGTGAATGGCGTTCAGAAGTTCCTCCCATTCTACATCATAGGGATTCCGCTCTAGATTGGCTCCGCGATCACCGGTGGGGAAGGCCCACAGTAGGTTGCCCGGCTTTCCTCGCCAGTTCATATCGATGTTTTGGTCCTTGTACAGTCGAGAGCGGGCTGGGACGTGGGCGGCAGAGGAGATGACAGCAGAACCTTTGGTCCCGTGGGCGTAGGCAGCGAACTCCTGATGGCAGCCTGCGATGTTCCGTCCGTCGTAAAAGGCCTTAGCACCGTCTTTGAAGGTATATTCGACACTGTATGAATCGAAGTTCTGATCGACGGCTTCTAGGATTTTACCATTGCGCTCGACGGTGCGGTAGTGTCGCCCACCGAAGGCTTTTGCCTCGATGGGGAATGCCCCCTTGATCATGCACATTTCATCAATGCCGTGGATGAAGAAGTCGCTGAAGGCTCCGCCGCTCAGCCAAATAAAGCTATGGAAATTACGGATCTGATACATCAGTTCGCTCGTTCCGGTATCGTTCTTTGGCGTAAAACAGCTCCCGATGGGACCCTGCAGGCGATAGCTGCGGAGAAAGGTGATGTCGCCGATGGCACCGTCGTCGATTCTCTTCTTCAGTTCCAGCCGAGCATCGCTGTGACGACACATGAGTCCCACGCCGACTTTTAGATTCTTTTCTACAGCCTTTTTGTTGATCTCTAGTAGTTTGAGCGCAGTAAAGCTGTCGCAGGTGAGGGGTTTTTCCATGAAGACATGGAGACCTTTTTCCACCGCATATTCATACATCGGCCAGCGAAAGGCGAGTGGAGTCGTGAGAATGACAATATCGCCAGCCTTTAAGGTGTCCATCGCCTTCCGATAGCCGTCGAATCCGATAAACTGTCGCTCTGGGGAGACATCGATCAGGGAGCCGACGTTTTTGTCTTTGGTCAATGTTTCATGGCTGACCTTGAGCTTATCCTCGAAGACGTCGGCCATCGCATGAAGTTTCAGCGGACCGAGCGGACTGTCAGCTCCCAGTGCGTTCTTGACAGCTCCGGTTCCCCTACCGCCACATCCGACAATCGCCAGCTTGGGCGAAGCTCCATTGGCTGCATGGACGTCGGGGATAGAAATGCCTGCCAGAACTGAAGCGCCGGCGACGGTCTTAATCATGGAACGACGGGTGGTAGGGACGACTGGGTGATCATTCATGTAGCAAGTGTGACAGAGTTGAAAGCGGGTGGCAATCTCCTTGATCACGGTGAGAGAGAATTTTTCGCGTGATCCATACGCGTTTCTACTCCATCTTTCTAAGATTCTGCGGATCACGATGGGCGTCTTAGCATCTGAATCTAATTATATTGATATTGCGCTTCAGCCGCTTCGTGCGGAGGATCATGTGCAGGGGGAGCTTTGTGTGCCCAATCGTCCAGGACGGTTTCATGTCGGGCGGGCTGAGGACTGTGAAATTCACGTAGAGCACCCATCGATATCGGCTCGTCATGCAGTTCTGGAGCGGAAAGAAGATGGAGTTCTGGAGATCGCCGATCTTGGATCGAGCAACGGAACCTTCCTCAATGGCGAGCGTGTGGATCGCGGAGCAGTGGTGAGGGGGGATTCCCTTCGCTTTGCGGACGTCGAATTTCGAGTGATCTCTCGGGAGGGAGATCGAGATGATTTAGGCTCTAAAGACGACCTTGATTCGAGATCTGCTGACGGGGACTCAGAGAACGAAGAGCTACGTAACTTAAACGAGAAGAACCGAAAGCTCCAGAGAGAGCTCGACGACGCTCATCTACGAGAGGAGAAAATCCGAGAGAAACTGAGTGAAACGCGACGGATCGTGATCGAGAAAGAGGGGGAGATAGCGCATCTCTCGTATCAGTTGAAGAGTACAGAGGGATCTCTGAAAAAAGCAGAGACCCGATGCGAAGAGTTAGAAATAGTTCGTGCAGAATCCATAACTGAGAATTCGCGATTGAAGGAGGAGCAGGGGAGGCTGGAAGCGCGAATGCAGCGGGAAAGAGAGGCACGCGATGAAGCGGATCGTGCATTTGAGGGACTACTGAATCGTCTGAGGGATCTGGCAAGCAAGCTTTTGGATGACTGGAAGGACTGGTTTTCTGATGATAGAAAATGCGATCCTAGGTCGGGTGTTGATGAGATTTTCACTCTCGTAGAGGAAGTTGCTCGGAAGATTCGTGGCGAACTCGATCTGATCGAGCCGATCTGGCACACATACGGTGCAGGAGTCGAGGCAGCGCTGAAGGAGCGATGTGGGCGTCAGGAGGAGGAATTGTCTGTAGTCGAGTCGGAGCTGGATCGACGTAGTGATGAGTTGAGAGTCACGCGAGAGGATCTGAAGGAACTTCATCGACAGGTCGATGAGGAAATTCGGCGAGTGCAGGCGATGAATCGCAGCGGCTTACATCTAGAGATTCCCCAGCGATTCGAGGTCATGGTGATTCCTCGTGATCGAGAGCAGGAAGTCTGTCGTGCATTGATCACGCAAGTGGACTTTCTCAGTCGCTTCATTGAAAATCATAAGAAAGGGAACGGACAGCGAGGGGAAGTTACTCGTGAGATGAGTATCTTGCGAGATCGACTGAGCGATATTTTAAACCTAGCTGGGGTTGAGGAATTTCAGGTGAAAGAGGGACTCGTTCTAGCACCGGCGCACCAACTGGAGGTCCAGATTTTGGAGAAAAAGGGCTGGGGCGTGCGCGAGTTCATCGAGAAGGCTTTTCAACCCGGAGAGGTGACGAGAGTGCTCCGTCCTGGCTATCGCATGGGGTCCGGAGACGAAAGAGTGATTCTGCGCAGGGTGGAAGTATTGATCCGCAACCTAGAGAAGGAATGAAAATGTGAGATGAAGGGAGCTTCACAGGGGACATATCGCTCTTGTCTGTGTGTCCTGTTTTTGATTATATGGATTCGTATCGGATGCGTGGTCTCCGGAGCTGACGATACTCCAGCTTCGAGTTGGGCTACGGCTTACGCCTGGGTGAGGACGGGCGAGAATCTCGTCGAGGCGGAACTGTGGCCGCTGGCTTTGGGCAGCTATATCGAGGCGGATCGCCTGCTCACGAAACTGGCAGCCGCCCATCCCGAGTTCGAGGTGGAGATGATCGCCTTCCGTCGCAATGCACTTCAGGAATCCATCGCGACGACTCAGAAACTTCTAACGACGGATGAACACGAAATGATGATGAAATACCTAGATTTCATCGAGACTCTGGAGCTGGGGGAGTCGCAACGATATGCTGATCAATACCCTGCTGCACACGATACTCTAGAGATGGCTCGGGTGATTCTGGAGGAGATCGCCGCGAACAAGCCAGATTCTTTTCGGAAAGCTCTGGCCACTCAATATGCCAGACTCGAATCGAGCCTGACTTGGGTAGATTCGCAGATTCTGTATCGAGAAACCACAGCTCGACGTCGTTGGGGCGGCTCCGGTGTAGATGATTCCTCTGATCGCGGGACGACTCAGTTCGTAACGCTCGCCGATTTGCCCACTGAAGCGGGATTGCCAGGCCCGAGCGCACTTTTTCCGGGAGTTCCGTTGGTAAGCGAGACGGAATCGTCTGAGAAAGATCAAAAAATGGCTTCGGAGTCGCCTGCTGTTACAGGCAGCCCGGCGACCGGGGTGATGCGATTTCGAATGACCCCGAAGACAAAATTACCGCCTGAGCCGATTCTGTCTGATAGAAAGATGGAATAAATCGCCCGAGAGAAGAAGAATTGGAAAAAAATGCTTGCTGCCTTGGCGATCCTATGTAGCATCGCGGGAATAAACCTCGAATTAACATCAGACTCGGCCCTCCATATCTCGCTATGAAATCGATGAAAGCATTCCTGATCCTCCTCGGTAGCTCGCTCCTCCTGTGTTCTTCTCTCCAAGCTGGCTGGGGCTGGGACAAACAAGCCTACCGCTCGTCGAAGTCGATGGTGGAGCAGCGGGTTACGAGTCCGAGCATGTGTTTTGATACAGGATATGAGTTCAGCCTGTATATGACCGGATTCTGGCCACAAGATCCCCGATTGAACAATACGACGGGCGGCGGCGTGGCGCTGGGCTATTTCTTCGGACACAATTTGGGACTGGAGGGAAGCTATCATCTGCAGGGTGATGGGGGCAGTGGCAGCGATATTCAAGTGGGCAAGCTCAACGCGGTCTACCGCTTCCCTCTCGGTGGTGAGTGTTGCAGCACGATCGCTCCATATATCTTTGGCGGTCCTGGAGTCATTTCCGCCGGAACTTCAGAAATGATCTGGAATCTCGGTGGCGGGATCGACTGGCGCTTTGAGTCGTGGGGATGTGTCGGTGTATTTGCCGATTATTCCTACAACTGGTCTCAGGGAACAATACCTGATTTCACGATGCTGCGTGCCGGGATTCGCATCCCTTTCTGATTCGGATTTGATCGACTCTGCCAGAGCTGAGATCAGCTTTCAGGGGTGTCAGCGCCTAGGCCGAATCAGCGAATGATCGAATCATCAGCGTGCTGGGGGCGATGATTCTCGACTTGCCTGCGTCTCAATCAGTTTGCACTCTAATTCGCACTCCCTATGCGGAGCGACGTGAGGCCAGTTGCGTCCCAGTCGATTCTGTTCTCTCATTCTCGAAACGAGAGGGGAGGGAGTGGAGTCGGAATTCACGGGAATTACATGCTGCGGAGCGCCATGTGCGCAGGAGTTGCACATGGGCATGGATGAGCGCCCTCGCCCGTGCGTTTCGGGAGAGATCAGCATCATGGCGTAGAGGCCATTGCTGACGAATAATTTCTCTTACGAGTTCGATCATCGGATGGGAGGATGGAAGCTTTCGGTGAGAGAGCTCTCACCCTCCTCTTGTCGTGATCGGCTCAGGTGTGACACTCGCTAGCAAATAGTTCGTCACGCAGCCATCTGATCAGCGAAGGAACCTACTTCGGCCCACTGCTCCGACATGGATTCACCCAGTGCTTGCTTGGCACGATGGATTAACACCCAGAGATTCGATTTCGTAATTTTGAGCTTTTTCGTAATTTCTTCCGTGCTGAGTCCTTCGATTTCTCGCAGGCGAAATGCGTGCCCCATCTTGCCTGGGAGCAGCTCGACCGCTTTCTCCAGATTATCCATGAACTCATTTCGATCCACGATCACCGCAGGCTGATGCGCATCGCACAGATCGGGTTGGCGATCCATCCAAGCTGCGTCAGAATCACTTTTTTCGTGATCTTTCTCGATATCACCAGCGAGAATGGAAGGACGACGAGCCTTGCGTCGATAGTGGTCGATGATCTTATTTCGCAGAATTCCGACCAGCCATGTGCGCTCGGCGCAGTCACCCCGGAATTGTCCTCGCGCATGCCAAGCCGATACGAAAGTGTCCTGAACTAGATCCTCGGCAGTGCCATAATCCGAGATACGCTGTAGTGCGAAGCGAAGAAGAATCTCTCGGTGAGAGGTGCTCCAACGATCAGGATTGAGTGTGTGTTGTTTCATAAAAGGAGTAGAGGAGTTGAGAAGTGGATTTTATATCCTCAGATTCTAATCAGTTCCGTCGCGGCTGCCTTTGCGACTCGCACCGGCCAGATTTCACGTAGATTTTGCGCTTCTCCTGTTGCGCCGGAGTAGAGAAGAAACATGCGATCCCCGATTTCATTGGCTCGCGTAGGGTCAGAGAATACCATGGCTGCGACTACCCGCATAAAAGAGCGTATCGATTCCTTGTGAGCACGAATCAATGCCGCGATTCCCGGACAGTTTTCATCTGAGACTGCGCCTGTATTTGAATAGGGGCAGCCACGAAAATCGCTGGTGATTAAAAATTCCTCCAGTAAGTCGAAGTATGTTTCGATCTTGTCTTGCGCCGATTTCGGACTGGCCAGCAGTTCGGCGCGTCGTTTTGCAGATCGCTCATGTAAAGTGCGCAGCCATTCCTCGCACAGAGACTCTTTCGAAGGATAGTGCTGATAGAAGCTCGCTTTCGCCGTGCCTGCCTTCTCGATAATCTCATTGATCCCCACGTTGGAGTATCCCCGCTGAAAGAATAAATCTCCCGCAGTCTCCAGAATTCGTTCTTTAGCACTAGCCTTTTTCAAAGTGAAGCAAATTACAAGCAGACAGACCGGTCTGTTTGTAAAATGTTCAAGATTATTTTTTGTTACACACACGACAATTTCGTCAGTGGGCTACAGAGCCCTTGGTCGAGCCTTTTCGGGATGCGGTCGTTTGCCGCACGAAATCTTGTGCTACGGTACGCTAAAATCTCGGAGGCTACACGTTCCATGAAATTCCATACGATTGCATGGATTCCTAGCCTCAAAGAGGTGCCCGATGCTAGTCTTAGGGCAACGCCCTAGGAATTTGAAGGTCGGGAAATGAAAAGCCTTGAAAGGGCGTCCTAAGTAGAGCCTTCGAGCATTCGACCGCCAAGCACTTACTTTAAAATCTGCCGACGAGGACGCCAGCGGGCTTACACAGACAGGATTGTCTGCTCCACTCTTTCGGTATTATTCATCCAAATTTTGAGTTGGCTCGGCTGCAGTGAACCGGAACGTCGAGAGTATCTCCGCAGCACTCCCAGCTACCCCGACGAACTCGGGGGCGGCCACTTCGGGATTAAATTCTGATGCCAGCAGGGTGATTGCAACTCCGTTCATTTCTCCCTTCGGACGAATGACGATCGTTTTACCGAAAATTTTGTAAGCTTTTTGGGATTCGTCCTTCATTTCGGCCTCGAAAGTCATCGCTAGGCCTTGTTCTGGTCCTACGGTGTCTGGAAAGCGAGAAAGCTCATGAAAATTCGAAAACTTGGCTTCAAATTCGTTTTTCTTATCATTTAATAATGAGGGAAATATTAAATCGATATCCATGCCTGGCTCCAATTCCTTAACTGACCATGCGCTATCCACGATGAAGCTCTCCAGCATTACTTTACCTTGTGAGGTATGATCAAGCGTGCTGTCGACTCGGGCAAAGCAGGAGTTATCGGCTACGAGCCCAAAAGTATCGTCTGGGTAGTTGAATGAGAATGCGGCGAAGTGCTCCTTCAGCTCCGGCTCCCAGTCGTGAACGATATTGCCGGGAATGTTCTGAAACCGTATCCAACCATCAGGAACAACTAGTGGTGAGTTCTCGATCTCGAGTGATTCCAGTCGTGATTGATATCGGGATGACAGGAGAGGAATTACGACGGCCGCACTGATCGCAATTGCGATGACTCCCACCAAGCTCAAGCATCCGCAGCCGATGAGAATCATTGGCCATCGACTCTTTTGCTTCGCTGTCGATGGAATTGGCGGAATTGGCGGAATTGAGGACAGATCGGGGGGGGCTGAACCAGGATCGGACGGCGAATTCATGGAGATGGATGGGATGGATTCAAGAAGCCAACGGAATCAGATCGAATAGGAAGTGTCCAGAGACTAGGCAGGATTCGGAAAGCTGTCACGCTTTATCCAGTAAGTCGTCAGTAAAATACTCCGAAGAATTCGTGTTTTACAAGTGCTTCAAAGTCACAAAGGTGGAGGTGAGGGGAGTTGAACCCCTGTCCGAAAAGCCGTTTAACCAGACTTCTACATGCGTAGTCGATCTTTTGATTTAGGAGAGGCGGCTTCGAGCGACAGAATCCGTTTTCCCCGATGGTCACTGTAACCTCTCGTCATCATCGCCGGACCCCCGCGAATCGACCAGCCTGCGAAGTAGCGCGAATTGGCTCAGCAGGCGTCGGCCAAGTCGCGTGGCGGGTTAATTAGGCCGCCAGGGCAAGTTCAGGTTCGTTATTTGCGTTTGTTTTTTGAACGGCTTTTTACGAGGCCAACCGATCAACCTCGGCATGCGATCAGGTCTCTCAACCTCCCGTCGAAACCAGTACACCCCCGTTGCCGGAGTAGTTCCAGTGTTGGGAGAATACTGGAAGTTCAGCAAAAACGCAAGCTCTGGCTCGAAATAGATGTCGAAATAGGTGTCAGAAAGGAGTGTCTCCAGCGGGTTCGGTGGTAGCTTCGATTCGATTCACGCGAATGATCGGGATAATTTCATCACCTTCGTGAGAGAAGTGCAGTTTCCCGAAGAGCTTATACCATCCCATTTCAGTGTATTCAGGAGGAGCTTTACCAAAATCAATCGGAACGGAGAGCGGGCGGGCGTCGGCAGCGCAGCATTCTACGAAGAGGCGGAAGGCCTTCAGACGCGTGCTGTCTGCGTTATGCTGAGCTTCCTCCATGAGCTGCGCTGTGGATTCGACCGGGATGCCTTCCATCACTTTCATCAATTCCTGATCCCCTGCAGTGTAGAAAATTTGTGGAATATCGAGTAGAAATTCGCCTTGCTCATTCTGAGGGACGAGCTTTTTGAGGTCGTCATAGGAAAAGGAATTCCAGGACTCCCCTGAATTGTCGGTGGTTTTTGATCCAGACGTGCCGTCTGCAGACGCAGTGGGCGAAGACGTGGAATCGTCCGTGGAAGATGGCGTGGAGGCGGAGGTCACAGACGCCGAGACTGGAGTGTTCTTGCGATTAGCTGCGATCCGTAGCTGACGCATCTGACGCTCGATTTTATCCCACTTGGCTACGTATTCGCTACTAAAGCGATCCTGCGTATAGGATGCGGCTAGGAAGAGTGGAGCTAGCAGGACGATGAGGGCGAAGGCGAGATTGGATGGATTTTCTTCGTGATGATGTTGGAGCGCGTGATCTGAATGATCGTGAGTATGAGCGTGCGAATGACAGCAGTCGTCCACGCGATCGTGATGGTGCGTATGATGGTGATGATGGCAGCAAGCATCATCGTGGTCATGATCATGGTCATCGTGGTGACAGCATCCTCCCTCGTGCTGATGTGTATCTTCGTGCTCGTGCTCATGTCCATGCTCATGGGTGCAGGCATCCAGCGCATGGTTCCTGGCGAAAAAGTTGAATCCAGCCAGTATCAAAAATCCGATCCCGGCGAGGAGAACATAGATGTGGAAGGATGGATCGAGGTATCTCGAGATCCGTCCCCCAAAGTAGAAATAGAGAAAAAAGACGCCCCATATCAGCAGTGTGAGGATAGAGGCGATCTGTAGGAACTTTTTCATAGCAGGGTCAGAGGAGAAAGAGCTGACGATAATCTCTGCCTAAATGTGGAGCCAAATATAGCTCAAAACACCGATCAAGACAAAGAGGGCTGTGGCGAGAATGACGACGAATCGTTTCTTGAAGACGGTCAGATACATGAAGACGAGTTTCACGTCCATCATGGGGCCGAAGACGAGGAAGGCGAGTCGAGCAGACTGAGGAACGGGGAAGTTGGCCGCAATGAAGGCGTCCGAAGTACTGCACAAACTGAGAATGAAGGCGAGCGCCATCATTAGCACGATCCCCACAGGTTCGCTCTGATTGAAGATGAGAATCAGGTCTTCGGTGACGTAGGCGCGAAAGACGGATGTAATCGCTACACCGATGGTGAAATACATGCCCGTCTCGATAAAGTCGCGCATTGTTGTTCGCATCGCGAGAATGATACGGGTTCCCTTAGACGTTTCAGTTTGCTGCGATGCGTGGCTCTCATCCCCATTTTCAAGTTCTGGAGGGACGATGCCTTCCCGGAGAATGGTCTGGTGGCGGATTCTCATCACGACCAGCCCGACGGTGACTGTTACGAGGAATGCCAGAAGCAGTCGACTCGACGTCATGAAAAGCGGTCCTCCCGTCGAAAGAGTTTCGGCTTGGCGCAGCGAGAATTTTTCCACTGTTTTCGAGAAAGCCGTCATCGTGCTGATCACGACGATGGGATTAATAATCGGAGCCGACAGCATGTAGGTGATGGCGCAGGAGACGGGTAGTCCCTTGCGGATGAGACGACGAATTACTGGCACCACGGCGCATTCACAGACAGGGAGAACGGCTCCCAGCAGTCCGCTCATCAGAATGGCGAGCACTTTGTTCCGAGGCAGGACGCGGTCGATCAGTCCGGCGGGCAGATAGGCGTCGATGAAGCCTGACAACATGGTCCCGAGGAGAATAAAGGGTGCCCCCTCGAACAGGATGGACAGGAAGAGCAGGCTAAAATCGTGGAACGGGGAGGAAGCCATGGAAGTCGAATGAGAGAGTTATGCAACATTCGCGGCACAGAGCAAATGAGAAATCACGTGAGACTCGTCGCAGTCAATCCGAGTCAGAGGGCGGGCTATGAAGAAAATGAGTTGGTGCGTGAGAAACTCTGCTTGTCGAATCACTGAGTATCGTGTTTCAATGGATGTGGTATTCGTGACACAGGTAGGGGCTGCTTGATTCATTTTAGCGTTCCGTCCCCAGTGTTCATTTATCATCTTCCTCATGCTGCCTGCTCCTGAAGCTGTTTCGTTTGCTCAAGCGCTCGTTGCGAACGATGCGCGAATTCGCCTGTCGAATTTGGACGACGGGCGTGAGATCACGGCAGAACGCACGGCGATTTTTGCGAGAGGGCTAGAGAGATGGGCGCAGGAGCGTGCGGTCGAATTTTCTCGGCACTTTGCCGTCGCTGTTCTCGGTGGGACGGGTAGGGGAGAGCTTACTCCCTGCTCTGATCTCGACGTAGTATTCCTCTTCGAGGACCCGGTCGAAGAAGGAGAAACTCGCGTTTTCCTGACCTCGCTACAGGAAGAAACATTGCATACATTAAAGTTCCGAGATCGATACGGATTCTCATTTCGTGCACTGCCGTATTCATTCGAGGACATCCCATCTCTACGAGAAAAGAATCTGAATTCCTTCCTCGATCTGGTTCCTCTCTACGATCCTCATGGCTTATGCGTAGAGTTTCGTCATCGGATCCGAGACAGTTTTGATCCCTTCGAGCATTTTCTACACGTTCGAAAACTGTGGTTACGGCAGTTGGAGCGTCCTGGGGCGGCTGCCGAGCGAGTGGACCGCTTCGATCTGAAGAACGATGCATTGCGAGTCTTTCTGGCCGCTGTGTGGACACTGGGAGGGAAGAAGTTCGAGCATAGTCATCGGATCTATGAACGAATTGCGGAGAAGGAATCGCGTGATCTTGAGGCATATTACTTCCTGTTGCGTCTGCGGTCTTGGATTCATCTTCAGCGGCCCTGTGGAGTGGGAGCTACGGTGCTGGGCACTCATGCCGAGGATACGATGGCATTCGAGGACTTCGACTCCTTCGGTTCCTGGCTTCCCGAGGGAGCGAGCGAGAAGGAGCGCTTCGAGTTCGCCGAGGAAGTGCTAACGCGCTTGCTCGATGCCCGACGGCGAGTCGCTGCTTTTTCACGAGGGGTGATCGAGGGGGAATTACGGCCTGGGCGGCGTGTATCGGAGGGAAATCCGGTGGCTCTCGGGGCGGGTGGACTTTTTCACATGAGTCCAGAGACCTGCACTTCAAGTGGTGAGTGTAGTCGTGCCGCACTATCCTTAGTGATGATCGCGCAGCGCTACGGACTCCAGATCGATCCGGCTGAGTTGCAATCGACCTTCTACCAAGCGGGAGACTGGCTGGAGCCGGTGCCGGAGTTGGGTAATCTATTTCTCGATACGCATGGTGGTCTCGCGGAGTCTTTCGATTTCTTGTCTCGCATTCCAGGTGCGATGGAGCGTCTTTTTCCAGGATATGGCCGCTACGAAGTGTCTCTGGATGCTCGCGTGAAAGCGGAGCGTCAGTGGTTGCGTGGCGCTCTGGAGCGGGAGAAACTGCGGGAACTGGAGGCGGAGAGAAGGGAAGGAGAGCAGATTCTAGCGGCTCCGCGAGGGCCAGATCACATGGAGGATGCGGGATATGACTTTCGAGTGGAAGTGGAAGCTGCGCGGCTGACGAATGAGCAACTCGCCGCAGTCAAACTGGCACTGAAAACGAAGCGACTTCCCGTATCTGCGCGAGCGAGCGCTGAAAACTCCTCCACACATGTTGCCGATCTGTTTACGACGGGATTCTCGGGCATTCCACTGGAGGAGTATTATGGAAAGAATTTCGAGAAAGGGGGCTTTCCTCGTAGTGTGCTCGATCTAACGCAGTTCTTAGTGGAAAACCGAAATCTATTTTTTGAGATCGCCGACTCTGGCCTGATTGATCGAACTACCGTTGCAGAATTTAGGAATCGATGCGGCGGAGACCGAGAGAAAATCCGGACCCTTTATGTATTTACTCGCATTGATCGCCATGCCTGGGGATCGCCTCAGCAGATGCCAACGCTCTTTTTTAATGTGCGCGAACTCTACGCCAAGGCCATGATGCTAGAGGAGCGACAGATCGACCCGGTCAAGCTGCTGGAAGATGCCGGGGTAGAGGATGTGGAATCGAGGGATATTCTGCTCGATTTTGGAAGAGATTTTTACGAAGGGATCTATCGAACGTATGCGATCAAGTTCGGGCATCATTTGCTCAAATTGGCTGATCCAAAGCGCGCAGTAGGTCCGAAAGCGATTCTGATGCAGGTGAGGCATTCGAAGATTCTTGCTGTATTGGCGAGAGACGACCGAGGGATCGCCGCCTCGATTAGTGGTGCGTTTTGGCGGCATGGCGTTGGACTGAGCCAGGCGCATCTGTTCTCCGCTGCGAAATACGGGTTGGCGTTTGATTTTTTTCATCTGTCACCTGTGACGGATGCTCAAGGATCGGCTCTGACCACCGATATCGCGAAGCAAGTCGAGGAAGCGATCCGAAGTCGGCTTCATCGTTCAGATGAGGATGAAGTCTCCCTTCCTGATGTGGCCCGGAATGTTACCTTGACCGAATGGCGACATGGACTCTGTCGCTTGCGAGCGGAATCAAACGGTGAGGTCGGAGCACTGATCTACTTGCTGTGTTATAAGGCAACCCGTCGATTGGGTGCCAACATCCACGGAGTGACCTCGCAGACGGATCACAATGGCGCACGCGCTTCAGTATTCCTGCGTCTGCCAGATCATCTGGCACTCTCTGATGCGCGTGTAATCGTTGGTGCTTGGGGATAAGGTCCTAGGGATAAGGGCTACTTCGACGCAGAGCACTGCACAATCTGAGCGTTTTAGACCCAAGCACTTTCCGACGACGGACCCCCGGATGAAGTTTCCTCCTCTACTTTCTTTTCGGCCCTACGTTGCATAGCCTCATCGGCATCTCGTTTTCCCGCCTGCGCTCCCTCGCGAAATCCATCGGCCACCGTATCGGGAACCAATTCGCGAGCAATCGCAGTGCCAAAGGCAGTCGCATACGCCGCTGCATAGGCCGCCTTATAGAGGCCCTGAGCCACATCCGATTTCCACTGAGGCAACTTGTCCTCAATGATGCGCTTCGCATCGCTGGTTCCGTGCTGGAGAGCATCGGCTAGTGCTCGCGATAGATCTTCAAATATTTCTCGTCCAGTTTTAGACGATGTGGAATTGGTTTCTTCCTGATCTGATGATGATTCGTCTGACATGCTTGATTTGAACCAAATTCATCGCGAAACGTTCGAATTTTTTGTCTACGGCGATGTAAATACCGCACGATACGAGAGAAGGTGTTTTCCCATTTTGAATCTTCTCGACGGTGCGCTTTACAGATGAATGCTTTTCTCTAAGGTGATGAAATGTCAGATCTACGCAGATGGGTGATCACCACACCGCCGCCCGCCGAACTCGTGCGCATGTACGCGGACGAGTTCGGTCTCGCTCCATCGGTGATTTCTCTCGCTCTGCAGAGAGGTCATGAGGATCGAGAACAGCTCACCCGCTTTCTCTATCCGAAACTAAAGGACTTGCAGGATCCGTATGAACTACCGGGAGTTGCAGATGCTGTTCAGCGTATCCTGATGGCAGTGGATCAACAGCAACAAGTGATTCTTTACGGCGATTACGACGTGGACGGGGTCAGTTCGATCGCTCTGCTCAGTTCTGTGCTTCAAGCTTATGGACTCTCTCCGGACACGTTTCTTCCGGCGCGACTGGAGGAAGGATATGGGCTAAGTAGAAAGGGGATCGAGAGCTGCCTTGACGGGAAGGCTCCTCATTTGCTGATCGCCGCCGACTGCGGAACGAATTCTCGGGAGGAGGCGCGACTCCTTCGAGAAAGAGGGATCGATCTGATCATTCTCGATCATCACGAACCCTCGCCGGAGGGCGTCG
>CAUJIH010000065.1 GCA_963205275.1 Verrucomicrobiota bacterium
TTTGCTACCCTCACCCCAGAGGAAGTTCAAGCCGTCCAAGACAAACTGAATTCTAGACCTCGAAAATGCCTTGATTATCAGACTCCCAATGACATATTTTTTGCTCCAACTCCGATTGCGTTAGCTGCTTGAATCCGCGGACGAAAACCTTACGGGTGAATGGATCGATAGTTACGGCGGCTCTATCATGATCGTAGAACAGAAAGGAGCACTGGCATTCGCTCTCGAATGTGCGCGAGGCGCTTCCAGTCACCTAGGCGATCTTCAGGGAACTGCGTATTGGAACTCACCCATCGGTTGGTTCCGAATCAAAGGAGAAGAAAGTGAAGAAGAGACCAATCTCTGCTTTCTGCTTCGCGAAGATCGTCAACTGGAGATCGTCGGAGCCAATACCGCCCCCTATCACGGAAGGAAAGCCTATTTCGACGGCCACTATGTAAAAATTCGACAACTGAGCGCTGAGGAGCAAAAAGCAGTGATCGAAGGTCGTTATCCATCGAACGAGTAGCTGCTTTTCGACTGAGAGACTTTCTGAGACCTTCAGCACGACGGCCACTCACTCATTTGAGGCTGGGCGCACCGGGTACTCCCTTGCTCATCAAGAGCTTCAACTGATCGAGATGGTCGGTGTATACATCTCTGGGCAGGCATTGGTGCTCCTTCATAATCGCATTGGCCATGCCGAGGACTTCGCCCATCATTCCCGTCGTCCGCTGGACACGCACGGTTCCGAGAGCGACGTGGGTCACGCTGATATTCCGTCCGGCCATCATCAGATTGGGTACATTCCGCGAATAAAAACAGCGATAGGGGATGGGGTACGGTTCAATCTTGACCGTTTCAGCAGTGGACCGGAAGGCGTCGCAAGCACAAAGAGGCTTTTTCGGATAATGCAGATCGATACTCCAAGTCGCCGTCACGGAGGCATCGGGATAAGAAATTCCCTCAACGACATCCTGTTGCCGGAGGACAAAATCACCCATGAGTCGTCTTGATTCGCGCTTCCCGCCAATATAAGCCACCCAGTTGAGCTTTCTCTTCGCGAACTTCTTCCGACGCTCGGGATCATTGCTATTCTTAAGTGCGCTCCAGTTTCCAAACACGACACGCAGCGCATAATCGCGTATTTCCTCCATCTGCGTCGCATGATTCAAATGCGCACCGGTTTCCCAATCCCAGTCCCCGCGTATGGTTTCCACGCAAGTTTCATCCGTGAAGCCAACAGCCCATGGAGTCTTCGGAAAGCTTGACTCTTTCTCCTCTTCCCTCGTATTCCACTGGACGGAAGTTCCCATCACCAGATTATCTTCCACCGAAGGCGCAAGCTCTTCTTCCGTGTGCGACTTCGATTCGCGCCCGATACGAAAATCAGCCTCGGCGAGATAGCCGAGATTGCCGTCTCCCGTGCAATCAGCGAAGATCCTACCTCTCAGCTTCATCTTTTCGCCTGTCTGAATATTCTCAGTCAGTAGCGCAGCGATTTTTCCGACTTTCATCTCGACCCCATTGGCTCGAGTGCTTAGAAAAAGATCGATGTTCTTCTCGCCCAGAACAGCCTCTAACTTTTTGTCATCCTGATAGTTAGAGGCGTCGCCAGCATTGTGCTGCTTTTTCTCAGGATGGGACTTAATCACAGCCAGCACTTCCTTGCTATGCTCTAGTTCTGGCTGGCGCTTGGCTTCCCAAAGGTTCCAGTGCCCGACAGGACCGATTTCTTCGACTAAATTACCCAGCTCCGCGTAGGGCTTCTTTCGAATCAGGCCCGAGAGTCCCACGCGTACCTCAGAACTGTTATTCCCACCGAGCACGGGGCGATCTTGAATCAGGGCCACCTTGCAACCGTACCGAGCGGCACTGATCGCCGCACAGATTCCGGCCATCCCACCACCTGTAACGATAAGATCGTATCCATCCTTTTCCTTGATCTCGGGGTGTCGTGACAATCTCTCTCGCAGAGCTTCTATCTCAGCCAGCGAATCTCCTGGCCGAAAGTCGACGGCATCGCTCAATAAGATCGCATCGCAGCGGCCATTGAAACCCGTAAGATCGCGGAGGGCGAGACGATGCTCACCGGCGGCTAAGTCGATGCGGCCTCCATCCTGCCAATGCCATTCTGCCCCACTCTCCCCAAAGAGTGTATCAAACTCACGCCCATTGATCACGAGGTGAAAAATCCCTGGTGATCCGGTGGCATACATCGCTCCTTTGTGCTCATCGCTTTTCCATCGCCCTACCCAATCGCGAGTGCGTACCCAGATGCGATAACTTCCCCCCTTTACAATCTGAAAAGTGGCATGAGCGTCAGCCACCTTTTCACCGAGTCCGTGAGCCATGAGATAGGGCGACCCCATCTGATCCATGGATTGTTGATCGATCACCCAACCTCCCAGCTCCGAAAAGCTCTCGGCCTCGATCAGAACCTCCTCGGCTTGAACTGTAGAAAGGATGCTCATCCATCCGATGATAGTGAAAAGAGGGATTTGCGCAACAGATGTCCGTAACGAACTTCCAGCAGAAGAGGGAGCCTGCACTCCATTTAAAAGAATTCTTATTCCACGAAACAGTTTTCGAATCATAATGGACAGACGAGGATTCAGATAACAAAAGCAAGTCCGAGACAGTAACTTCTTAAAGCCATTCAGAGAGTCCAAGATTCTGACGCCCCCTCAGACTGTCTCGCTGCCTCCAACCCCTAGGCTCGCAATTTCGCGAATCAGGCGAGGACCTGAATAGATCAAACCCGTGAAGACCTGAACCAAGGCAGCTCCGGCGTCGAATTTCGCCTGGGCGTCTGCAGCACTCATGACTCCACCAGAACCGATGAGCGGAATCGCCGAATCGAGTCCGGACCGCAGTCGTGCAAGCACGGCAGTTGATCGCTCGGTTAGAGCAGCGCCACTCAGGCCACCAGTCTCCTGGGATCGCGGATGACCTGTTACGCCGTCCCGCATGATGGTCGTATTCGTCGCGATCACTCCATCGATCATCGTTTCGTTGAAAACGTGGGCCAGAGAGTCAATGGCAGCCTCATCCAAATCAGGAGCGATCTTAATGAGCAGTGGAACGTATTTCTCATCGTGTTCCTTCGCTAGGGTTTCGCGCATTTCCTGCAAGTCGAGGATCAAACGATGGCAGACCTCGGCGCTTTGTAAATCACGCAAGCCTTTGGTGTTCGGAGAGGAAAGGTTAACCGTCACATAATCCGCTGCCGCATAGACACCTTCCAGACAGATTAGGTAATCTCGTGTCGCGGATTCCAGAGGCGTATCAAAATTTTTTCCTATATTGATCCCGAGCACCCCAGCGAAACCCCGGCGAGATCGCTCCAGATTCTCTAGTAGTCCTACCACCCCGGGATTGTTAAAGCCCATGCGATTGATGATAGCACGCTGGGGGACCAACCGGAAAAGTCTTGGCTTGTCATTGCCCGGCTGAGGACGAGGCGTCACAGTCCCCACCTCGACATGCCCAAATCCGAGTTCTCCGAGCGCGGCCACACATTCCGCTGCCTTATCGAGTCCGGCAGCCAGACCCACACGGTTCGGGAAGCGCAATCCCATCACCTCGATTGGATCGCACGAAAGTGACCCCTTGCTTCCGAACAGAAATCGAATCAATCCGAGCGACTGCCCTGCCCGTAGGGCTGACATTCCGAGCCTATGGGCGATTTCGGCGTCCAGAGTGAACATGAAGCGCCGTGCGAGTGGATAAAGATCCGGCATGAGAACGGATATATCGGAACGCCGTATCCGGCAAGCTCACCTTTGCACGGATACTGGTGCGATTGCTAGAGTCTTGGCGTTTCAGTGACCACGCGCTGGTCGCCAGAGATAGAGCCACTTTTCTGAAATGTAGCGTCCGCCAGGGTCACGAAGCTCACAGCTCATATCGATTTCCTCTGTTCCCTCAGCCGGTTCAAAGACGAAAAATACTCTCAGAATGCGATTCATTCGATCTCCGTCACGAGGTTCGATGTCCGAGGGCAAATCCTCTCCGTAGGATCCTGTCAGATCGACGACTCCGGCGTAGATTAGCTTCGCATCGTCACGACTCAGCGTAACGACAGGCTCGACTTCCTTCGGTCGAATCCAGACCGGATCATCCGGACGCGAGGGCTGGGAAGGCTTTTTCTCGAATTCGAGCACCATCAGGATCTGATTCGGTCGTTCGACTGGATGACCGCTACTGGTGGAACGCACCTGAAAAAGATGGCACGGCGGTATCTCTGCTCTCCACAGGAGCCGATAGCGGAACCGAAAAGGCACCCCGACTTGAGGCGGAGTCGCTGGTTCCCAAGTCGTTACAATATTATCGTCCGTCTCAGCGGTCGTAGGTAGCTCAATCAGATGCACTCGACCATCCTCGAAGCCTTCGAGTGGTTCGACGGTGACACTGGGGCGCTGATGATAACGAGCCTCGGGATCCTTGTAGGAGGCGAAAGCTCGGTCACGTTGCAAAAGAGACCAGGAGCGAGGACTCTTCAAAGTGAAGACACAGTGCCGCGTTTCATCTTTCGTGACCTCCAGAGGACGAAGTAGATACCCGCCCTCTCCCGTCGCTATCAGTAAAGCGTCGCTATCATGGACCTCTGGACGAAAATCATAGGGCTTCGGATCGGTGCCCTCACCGAACCAGAACATGGAGGAAAAAGGAGTGAGTCCCAACTGCTGGACGGGCTGTCGCAAGGTGATTTCCGCCTCCACGTCCATGATTGTCGTCATACCGGGCGTAGTCGTGAATCGATACGCTCCCACAACACTGGGCCCGTTGAGCAAGGCATTGGTAACCAAGGATTTTGAATTCCCTTCCGGCTTCTCGATGTAAAATTTGGAGAAGCTTGGAAACTCTTCGGGAACATCCTTCAGTCCACTGTTGATAGAAAGTGCCCTTGCAGAGACACCGTAACGACTGTGAGCTGGAATCGCCCGAAAATAGCTCGCCCCGAGAAAAACTAGGAACTCCTCTCTGTCCTTCGAGTTGAGAAATGTTTTCGCCCGCCATCCAGCGTAGCGATTGGGCAAACGGATCTCGGGAGAACTCAGTAGATTCCCGTAATCAAAGCGCTCCTTTATAAACGGGATCGCCCGAGCGACATTATCTTTCACCTCGAACAGATCGACCAGTTCACGCGCAAGCCAGCCTACGTGAAAGAATTCGAGCGAGAACGGACTCTCGTGCATCCACAGTCCCGCCCCCTCTCGGAACTCGATCTCGCGGTGTTGATCGTAGCTCAGATTCCGCCAATACTCCCCTACCTCTTCAGACGGCGGGACATAGGGTGCGGAAGCGAGTCGACGAGCCTCGTCACGGAGCTGATCGAAAGAAAACGCAACTCCTTCGCTCGCGGCATTCGTAGCGACAGGAAAGAAGAAGCCGACAAAACCGAGAAGGAGTCGCCACCAGAGGGAACGCATTGCGAAAAGCATGTTTCAGATTCAACTCGAATCAGACAGACTTCATTCCACATCCGGAGCCTCTAAGCAAATTTGAGAATAGAAAAAATGTTAATTCTCTTAATCAAATTATTTCTCACAAAAATATTAAATCTGATAAAAATACAATTTTGTGATTTCATTCTTGCAAAAATTTCGTCACAGTTTTACTTTCTCTAAACATGACCAAGGACAACACCGCTTTAGCAGACCGCGCCAAAAGGGCACGTCGCATTATCAAAAATCCCAATCTTTATAAGGTATGTTTCGGCTGTGAGTCGATCGTGGCGAGTAAAGTGAACATCTGTCCGAACTGCCATGCCTATCATTTTGAAGAAAACGAGGATTTCGTAATCCATCAGGCGAGAGTGCTCTCTACACGTGAGCAAAACTCCGTCGTGGCAAATGATCTGCTTTGACATAGATCAAACTTTTTCTGAAAGACCGAGCAGCTTCGAGAGAAACTCCTTGCAAATCTGTCCAGAGGCGGCATTTTCCCCTCCCTGTCGGAAACGTGAGTTCTGCGCTAAAAGGGTAGATTCCAGAGCGGTCAAATGGGGCAGACTGTAAATCTGCTGGTTATACCTTCGAAGGTTCGAATCCTTCTCTACCCACTCTCTTCTTTGCATCACCACTGAATTACAGCATCGCAAAGACTAGTTTTCGGATTTCGTGACCCTCGAGCATTGAATTTCCAAACTTCAGGATTGTCATTCGGCCTCTTTCACCTGATAATCCGCTCTCATGGAATCAACGCGTATCGCTATGGAGTATATCTGGCTCATCGCCGGAGCGATCCTGATTCTGTTCGAATTCGTTTCTTTCGGCTTTATCGTCATCTTTTTCGGCTTTGGGGCGATCATTACGGCCATCACTACCTGGATCGGCATGACTTCTGGCATCGCCGAGCAAACTCTCGTCTTTGGAGTTTCCTCTGTCGTGTTGCTTTTCACTCTACGAAAACTGCTCAAACAAGTCTTTATCGGAAGAATCGAGGGAGTCAGCGATTCGGATGATGACTTCATCGGACGCGAAGCTCCGGTTCTTCTCGATATACCCGGAGGAAATGGGGACGGGCGGATCGAAGTAAAAGGGAGTGAGTGGAATGCCCGAGCCGATCACCCGATTCCTCAAGGGGCCATCGTACGTATCGAACGTCGTGATGGATTCACCTTTTATGTGCGCGACCTTTAGCCGCTTAACCGATTTTCAACTCTGATGGGATCATCCATTCCATTCTCCAACATCCATGAACTATTTGCTCGCTGACGCCGTATTTCCTATCCTCCTCACGATCATCTTCGTCGGGATCGTAGTCATCTCGCTGCTAAAAACTGCCTGCATCGTCCCGCAGCGCCAAGCCTTCGTCGTGGAGCGTCTCGGCAAATACAGCCGCACTCTGGAGGCAGGCTTCCATATTCTCTTCCCCTTCATCGATCGGATCGCTTACAAGCACTCGCTCAAGGAAATGACCCAGGACGTGCGAGAGCAGACCTGTATTACCAAGGACAACATCGCGATCGAAGTGGACGGGATTCTCTACATGCAAGTTCTCGATGCAAAAGCCGCCTCATACGGAATCGAGAACTTTCTGCTAGCTGCAGCCCAACTCGCGCAAACCACACTGCGATCGGAGATCGGGAAAATCGAACTCGACCGAACCTTCGAGGAACGCGAGTCGATCAACGCCTCCGTCATCAATGCTCTCGACAAGGCCTCCGCGCCGTGGGGACTGAAGATCACCCGATACGAAATCGCCAACATCAAGCCGCCGCAATCCGTGCAAGACGCTCTGGAAAAGCAGATGCGAGCCGAACGCGAACGCCGTGCCCAGATCGCCATCTCTGAGGGACAGCGCGAGTCCCAAATCAATGTCGCAGAAGGGGAAAAGCAGGATCAGATCAAGCGTTCCGAGGCAAAGCGACTCGCTCAAGTGAATGAGGCAGAGGGAAAAGCACGCGAAATCGAACTGATCGCTACGGCGACGGCCAACGGTATTCGCATGATCGCCGATGCGATTCGCTCTCCCGGAGGTCAAGAGGCCGTCAGTCTCCGCATCGCAGAGCAATATGTGCAAGAATTCGGTAATCTGGCCAAGCAGGGGAATACCCTGATCATTCCGCAGAATCTCTCGGATATCGGCGGGACTGTCGCATCGCTCGCTCGTATCTTGCAGACTGACTCGACTGGTGCGCATCCTGTGGCTCCACAGCAGCGTGGACCTGCCGGTCCCCCGCCAATGCAACGCTAATCGGCAGCATTGCACTCCTCTCATCGCCGTCAGCCACCGGATGCACCATGACGGATCTTGCCGCTGATTTTGATCGGGGCGAACAGAAGATCGTACTTTTAGCACCTCGCTTTCTCCTATCTCCAATCTCATGAGTATTACTCCCCGTTCTCTTCTGATCCTTTTCTTTCCTATCCTACTTCTTCTCCCCGTACGCGCCGAAGTCGTGCGAATCGAAATCAGGGATCGCACCTCCTTTGCGGAAGGAAAATCTTGGGGATCGTCTGGTCCCTACGAGCGAATTCGAGGTCGCTTGTATCTGGAAACCGATCCAGCAAATCCCGCAAATGAACGGATTTCAGATCTAAAATGTGCCGCTGTCAATGAGCGCGGAAAAGTCGAAACCTGGACGGACTTCTTTTTACTCAAACCAGTGGATGCCATGAAGGGCAATGGACAGCTCCTCTACGACGTGAACAACCGGGGAAACATGCTCGCGCTGTGGACTTTCAACGACGGTCTGCGCACGAATGATCCTCAGTCGACCGAGCACGCTGGAAATGGATTCCTGATGAAACACGGCTTTTCCGTTCTGTGGTGCGGATGGAATGGCGAAGTTCAGGCAGATGACACACATCGTCTGCTCTGTCAGCTCCCCATCGCAACGGATCATGGAAAAACGATCACCGGGAGAGCATTCTTCGAGTTCTGCACCTCGATTCCCATGCAGAGCCGCGCCTTTTCTTGGAGTCCTTGGGGAATTGGTGCCGCCTATTCCACCGAGCATCTCGACAATGCGAACGCCACTCTAACTGTTCGCCCAGATCGGCGATCTGAGGGAATCGAGATTCCCCGATCCGAGTGGGCCTTCGGCGAATGGAAAGACGGAAAGCTCATTCCCGATCCGACCACGCTCTATCTCAAGGATGGAATGAAACCAGGGTTTCTGTACGATCTGGTGTACACCGCTAAGAACCCTCGTGTCACAGGTCTAGGACTAACGGCACTGCGCGACTGCATCGCCTATTTCCGCTCAGATTCGAAAGAAAACCCTCTCGCCAGAAGCGTGAAAAAAGCCCACATCTTCGGTATTTCGCAATCGGGACGAGTGATTCAACACCTTCTTTACGAGGGAATGAATCGGGATGAAGCCGGAAATCTTGTTTTCGACGGAGCGCTGATTCACGTTCCCGGAGCAGGAAAGGGAATGTTCAACTACCGCTTTCGTATGAGTACGGAATTTGGCACTCAGCATGAAGGTCATCTGTCCGGTAGCGAGTTCTTTCCGATGGCTCCCGTCTCTACCATCGATCCGGTGACCGGAGAAAACGGAGATCTGCTCGCCCGATCCCGAGCCTCGAACAGCGTACCTCGAATCCTGATCACGCAGACTTCTACTGAATACTGGAATCGAGCTGCTGCCTTGTTGCATACCGACGTGGAGGGAAAATCTGATCTTGTCCTGCCTGACGATGTCAGAATTTACTTGGTGGCCGGTGCCGAGCATCTGGGTCAGAGCGATGGCACGCCTGGTGATTGTCAGCAGCCGCGAAATACGCTCGATGATCGTGGTCCCATTCTCCGCGCTATGTTGATGAATCTAGTTCACTGGGTAGAGGACGATACTCCACCTCCGCCGAGTCGTTATCCGCGAATCGACGATGGCACTCTCGTGGAATTCGATGCGTGGAAGAATCAGTTTCCAAAAATTCCAAGTCACAATTTACCTCTTTATCCCTACATTCCTTGTCGACTCGACTTCGGCCCTCGCTTTCTAACACAGGGGATTGCAGACACTGTTCCGCCCAAGGAAGGCGAACCATTTCATGTGCTGGTTCCTGCGGTCACCGTCGATGGAATCGATCAGGCAGGAATCGTTCTCCCTCAAGTTGCGGCACCTCTGGGAACGTACACCGGCTGGAATCTCCGCTCTCCAAAAGTCGGTGCTGAGACTATGCTCTCCGCTCTCGATGGAATGTTCATCCCTTTCGAAAAAACTCGTGCTGAGCGCGAAGCCAAGGGAGATCCACGACCCTCACTTGAGGAGCGCTACCCTAGCCGAGCAGACTACATCACGCGACTCACCGAGTCGGCGCATCAGCTTCGAAAAGAGAATTTTCTCTTAGAGGAAGATGCTCAAAAAATCATCAATGTCACTCGAGAGGCGGCTTGGTAAGCGAGGATCCTATCTCACCGATTTCTCATCTTTAATCCTTCTCCTCACTCTCATCCGTCCACCAGTAGAGAATCCGACCACAGTTTTCGCAGTGGGCGATTTGCTTCTCAGCTTTTACGCTGACGATGGTGGACTTGACCACGCGGACGAAGCAGCCCTGACAAACCCCGTCCACCAATCCCACGACAGCTTGACCATTCTTGGATCGGAACAGTCGCTCGTACCCGTCGAGTACAGTCGTGTCGATTCGACTGGCGAGAGGATTCCTTTCCGCAATAATTGAGTGACGCTCCTCCTCTTTTTTCTTCGCAAGAATCTCCAGGTCTGCGAGATCCTTCTCGACCTCGACTTCACTTTCTTTCAGAATTCGCCGTGCTTCTTCGAGTGACATTCTTTGAGCATCAGCGATCTCCATCATCTCGATCTGGCGATCTTCCAGCCTACTGATTTCTCCCTGATAGCGCTCGATTTCTCCACTCAGCCGCTGGTACTCCTCGTTCTTCCGAGTTTCGTACTGCAGCGCTTTCATTTTGGAAACTGAATCGCGACGGGTCTTCACATCCAGTTCGATTTCACGAATCGCGATCTCAGTCTGCTGCATCTTTTGCTTGGCTGATTCCACAATCGCACGATTTCCCTCCAAGCGATCTCGAATTTCATTCGCCACTTGAGGAATATTCGCCAGTTCCTTCACGATGGCCTTTACGGCTTGATCTTGATGCTGGATACGCAGGAGAGTTTCGACTTCAGGGAGCATAACGGGTAACTAAAAAATAAATTGTAGCATCGGCCCGCCGGAAAATATTCCCATCATCACAGCCAGCTAGGGAGTCCACATCGAGCTTCGACCGCGACAGCACTCGAGAGCCGCGATTCCCAACCTCCCCCCTCATCTGCAGGGAGTCCGATCCACGAACGACAGCCACCAAAACTCTTTCGATCCTTCAGAACCCACGGTTCGGCCAGCTTCGAAGCTCGTATCGTCGCCCACGAAATGCCGGGTTCATCTCCCCATTCAAAACGGTCCTTCACGATTTCATCCCGCCAGATATGATAGGGACGCAGGCGCTCCACTTCGTGCCAATCAGTGATGCGACCCATGGAAATCGTCTCGATATAAACAGAGAAAACTACGTCGTCCTCAGCCAAATCTGCCGGACTCTCCCAAGAACGCAAAGTCCCGTCGTCGAGCGGTAGCACTTGCTCGGACTGCTCATGAAACAGGCTAGGAAAGAGAAAAAATCGGTCGTGCAGCCACTGAAATCCAACTTTTCCCTCTGAGATTCCCCCCTTTCTTAATAGCAGACTCTGCTCTCCATCGACGATGGCATCGGCGACGAGCTTCCATTCTTTGAAGGCAATCGGCCTCCACTCTGGATCAAGTAAAAGAGACATTCTGACAACCACACAATGACAGTAGAGCCTGCATTTTGCAAGACTCCTTAATTTATCCGTTGAAATTGCCTCTTACTTGCTTAGACTCCATGTTCCTGCCGACGGGTATTTCTCTCAGTAGAGTGAGTTTCTGCTCGCTGAGAAAAATATTCGTAGAAGTGGTTTTAAATGGTGGCTGTAGTTCAGCGGTAGAGCCCCGGATTGTGATTCCGGTTGTCGCGGGTTCGAATCCCGTCAGCCACCCCGCTTTCTTTTCAGATTCTTTTCAGATTCTTTTCAGATTCTTTCCAGATTCTTTCCAGATTTCACTTTTTTCGACGAATCTAGCTGAATCGCCCCTACAGTGATTCGGATCATGGAATCTCTAGAAGACGCTATTGACTATCACTTTCGCACGCCGGAGCTGCTTTTGGAGGCTCTGACTCACCCGAGTTACTCCAGTGACTCCAAAGAAAAGCCTCGCGATAATCAGCGGCTAGAATATCTCGGCGATGCGGTGATCCAATTGATTTTCACTGAGAAACTCTTCTCGCAATTTTCTGACGAAGATGAAGGATCCCTGACGAAGCGACGCTCACAACTCGTCTCTAGAGATGCTCTCAGTCGATTCGCCATGAAAATTCGTCTCGGTGACTTTCTTCTTCTGAGTAAAAGCGAGAAAATGAATCAGGGTTCAACCCGACCCTCGACCCTCTCAGATGCCTTCGAGGCGCTGGTAGGCGCAATCTATCTCGATAGAGGTCTTGAATCTGCTGGACGCTTTGTCTTCCATAACTTCTCGGACGAGATCAACTCGATTCTGAGCCAGAATCGGAAAGTAAATCCGAAAGGCGAATTGCAGGAATGCGTACAGGCGATCAATCCCCTCAGTCCTACCTATCACATCGTCCATCACGATGGGCCAGATCACCAAAAGTCGTTCGTCGCGGAGGTGCGTTGGAATGGACAGATTCTCGGAATTGGCTCCGGACCGAGCAAGCAGGCTGCGGAAGTGGAAGCCGCCCAAAATGCTCTTTCAGAACAACGATGGCTCAGCTCAAAAACTCATGCGAAGAACTCTGTGAAAAATTCGTGAAGAAACAGGAAGAAAACTGAATAGTTCTTACTTATTCCCAAGGTGAATGTAGTTCGATTCAAAACGTCTCCTGCTTATTCACAGCCAAATTTCTTACTCTAACTTTCTAGGAATCAAGTAGATTTGACGATTCTCAAAAGTTATTCACGACTATAAGAAGAATTTTTATTTTTTAGAAAAAGATTCTTTTTCTCTTAGGCTGTGAACAAGTCGCTCGCTCGTCGAGCCACTTCATCAATTCGGATTCCCGCGAGAGATCGATCTACGCTATGAATGATCTCAACCGACTGGGACACTGGTGCCCAGATTCCTGGTTCAGTTGGCCCGAAAAGGAGCAGCGCCTTTGCGCCAGTGCTGGCGGCGAGATGAGAGAGTCCACTGTCGTGTCCAAGGAATCCGTCAATCCGTCGATAATGACTCGCGAGTTCTGCGAGCGAGCGTCCGAACAGATGATCGTAGGGAATGGCCCTCTGATCGAGAAGGTGAAGGAAGTCGATGATAGTCTCCGCCTCTGCCTCTCCACTGGTGACAAGAAAGCGTCGATCTTCGTGTTCTCGATGCAGGGTCGTGAGAACCTCAACCCAGTTCTCATATCCCCAATTTTTCTTCGGGCTGCCGCTACCGGGGTGAATTGCGATTCTTGACGCAGCTTTTGATAAGGGAATCGCATCCGGATGATCAGGGTAGGGAATCGCGAGTCCGGCATCATCCAGAAATAATCCGAGAGATTCCAAAGGCTGAGCGAACTGACGGGCAGCGGGGATCAATGGTATCGTCTCAACCGGGCGATAGGGGCAGGTGATGAGAGTTTCCACTCCACTGTTTACCAGATTATCAGCGAAATAGTGATCGGGATCGTAGAGACAGCTCACCACTACGTCGAAGCCGGAGAAATATGAACACCATTCTGGATCGAGTTTCGCATGGGGGACGAAGAATGTAGCCAGCTTCGGATCTTCCAGCGGGCGAATTTGATCCGCGAGTCCTGCAGCAAGTGCGAGCGAAGCGATGGAAGGGTAGCCCAGAATCTCGATCTCGTTTCCGGGCAGAGATTCCCGCACCAGTTTCAGAGATGGCATGGTCAGGATAAAATCGCCAACGGCTCCCCCACGAATGAAAAGAATGCGTCCCATGAGATTCAGTTGGGGTGGCCGATCCAGGCGAGAATGTTCAGGGCGATCTGTTCGGGGGAAAGGCTAGTCGAGAGAATCCGAGTTCTTTCGTCTTCAATGGGAGCTTCTAGAGTATCAAATTGGCTGCGAAGCAGGGTGGATGTCATGTATTCATGATTTCTGGCGTCCATTCTCGCTTTGATCTGATCAAAATCGCCTCTCAGATAAAAGATATACCAATCGGAAAGTTCGCGAATCTGACTGAGAATTCGATCTCGATAGCTTTGCTTCAAAGCGGAACAGGCGAGAATTACAGATTTCCCCGCTTTTAGCCGAGTTTTCACCGTCTGAGAAATGTGATCGAGCCAGGGCCAACGGTCTTCGTCCGTGAGCGGAATTCCTGCAGCCATTTTCGCCTTATTTTCCCTAGAATGGAAATCGTCGCCTTCTAGGAATTCCGCGTCGATCTTTTGTGCGATTCGATGGGCGACCGTTGTCTTGCCGCAGCCAGATACGCCCATTACGAGAAGAAAAATCGGATTCATGAATCGAATAATGATCAGTGTCGGATGATCGTAGATGCGATTCAAACAGAAAGCGTTCGTTGTTTCTGATCGCCGTGTTGAACTCGTTCGAATTTCGTGGATGATGGCGATGCATGATCTTACTCGGTATCGAAGGTGGTGGCACGCGGACGAGCTCTCTGCTGGTTGATTCATCGACGCAGGAAGTGATCGCGAGTTTTCAGACTGGACCAGGCAATTTACATTTGCTCCCAGGACAGGCTCTAGAGGATCACTTTTTGGAAATCCGTGAACGTTTGCCTCGTGTTCTGGATGGCATTGGCCTCGGCATGGCTGGAGTGCGCACCAGCGGAGATCGCGCTCGAGTGGGAGCAACTGTCGCGAGAATATGGCCGGGAGTCGCGGCAGTGGTGGAGGATGATCTGATTCCGGCTCTGGAAGCGACTCAGTGGCCAGAGAATTGCCAAGTGCAGGTGCTAATCCTGAGCGGTACGGGATCTTGTTTTCTTGGAAGAAAGAGAGACGGAAGCTTGGTGAAAGTGGGTGGACGAGGCCACGTAATCGGGGATCGAGGGAGCGCGATGGACATCGCTCGTCATGCACTGCGATCCGTGGTCACGATTTATGATCTTCACGGAGAGTTGCCTGCACTCGGGGTAGATATTCTGAATTTCCTCCAGATGAACGATCCTGAATCCCTCATCGAATGGTCGATGATGGCGGGAAAAACGGAACTCGCAAGCGTCGCGCAGGTCGTGTTTCAGGCGATGGAGGCTCGTCATGATGAGGACGCTCAGTCGATTCTCGAGAAAGCCATGTATCATCTGACGAAAGATGCGCTGACCTGTGCTGATCGAGTCTCCTCGAAGGGTGAAAAGGTGCAATTCATTCTGAACGGAGGAGTTCTACTGAAGAATCCATCGTTCCTTCGGAAGGTGGTAGATCGTCTTGAAGAATTACGCCCAGGCAGTGTCGTGATCCCTCTGGATCGTCCGAGCGTTTGGGGATGTATCGCTTTGGCACAGAGGACTGCGGAAGCGAGATTAGAATCCTCGATTCCAAGGCTTTCTGATGAAAACTTCGATCCGCCCTCCGCATCTTCCACAGTCTCTTCGTGGAAACCTATTGCTTCCTCTCCGACCGAGGGACGTCATCCGGAATCATCGCAACTTTCAGAAATGTCAGTTTCTGATGCGATTCGATTAATGCTGAAGGACTCATCTACAATTCCAAGTTGTATTCTAGCCGAGAGCGAACACATCGAGTGGACGATTCAGCGGATCGTCCAAGCGTTTTCGGAAGGAGGTCATCTGATTTATTGCGGAGCAGGGACGAGCGGACGACTGGGCGTTCTCGATGCCAGCGAATGTCCGCCGACCTTTCGCAGCCCGGTTGACCAAGTGCAAGGAATTATCGCCGGGGGTAACAGGGCTTTATGGAGTGCAATCGAGGGTGCTGAAGACGACAAAATGGCAGGACGCTGTGCTGTGAGGTACCGAAATGTTCTTCCGTCCGACATCGTGATCGGAATTTCCGCAAGTGGACACGCTCCCTTCGTCTGGGGTTGCCTAGAGGAAGCCAAAGCCAAGGGTGCCAGCACGGTTCTCGTGTGCTGCAATCCTAGGTATCGTGATCATCCGCTGCTGGACCGAGCGATTCTGCCGAATACCGGGCCGGAAATCCTCACAGGTTCGACTCGACTAAAGGCGGGTACGGCGACGAAGATCGTGCTGAATCTTCTGACCACGCTCGCGATGACTCATTCTGGCAAAGTTATCGGAAATCTGATGATCGATCTGAATCCGTCAAACACGAAGCTGCGTGATCGGGCGATCCGAATCGTGCAGGAACTCACAGAAGTGAACGAATTACGCGCCCGGAGAGCACTAGAGGCATCAGCATGGGTCGTCCGCGATGCCTGCACCACACTCGGTCGGAAAACGTGACTAACCTGCGATCCCTTCAGGAGTGGGAATGAGTCACTTCTTCGGGCTGCCTTTTTCTACTGGTTTTCCGGCTTCGACCCACCCGGAGATCCCTGCGGAGAAGTGCTTGATATTCGTAAATCCGGCTGCTTCTGCCGCTTTGATTCCAGCTTTGTAAGCAGAACACTGGGGACCACCACAGTAGGCGACGACCAGCTTATCTTTCTTGTCGCCGAGAATCTTAGCGATGTCTTCACCATGGGCACGGAGATTGATCGCGCTGGGAATATGGCCCTCCTCGTAATAGGCGGTGCCGTTTACGTCGAGCAGAATCACCTCATTGTTTTGGATCGCAGTTTCGAGATCACTGATCGAGATATCCGAATAGTCGGCGGCTACCGAGAGTGAGAAAGTCAATACGATGATGGAAAGGAACAGGGAAATGGCTTTATTCATAGTTGATATACAGAGGATTCCGAATCGTCATACGGAAGTGTTCCCTATGAGACACATCTCAGGAAGAAACGTTAGAAATTTGTTCAAATCCTGAAACTGAGCTTGGAGGGATGTTTAACTTGATGAACTCCTTTACCCCATGTTCTTTCCCAGCTCCTGAATTGTCTTATGAAATCACCCTCTGAACAACTTTCCTTACTCGTTCGCGGAACAGCCCGAGTATTGGGAGAGGATGAACTCCTAAAAAAACTCCAGCGCGGCACACCGCTCCGAGTCAAACTGGGAGTCGATCCTACGTCGCCGGATCTTCATCTGGGACACAGCGTCGTTCTTGAGAAGCTGCGACAATTTCAGGAACTGGGACATCAAGCCGTGCTGATCATCGGTGACTTCACCGCGCAGATCGGTGATCCCACGGGCCGATCCAAGACTCGTCCAGCCTTGTCTCATGAAGAGATTCTTCTCAATGCTCGGACTTATACCGAGCAGGCATTTCGTATCCTTGACCATGATCGAACTGAGGTCGTCTTCAATAGTGAGTGGTTTCAGAAGATGACATTTTCCGAAGTCATTCAGCTCAATTCTCGCGTGACTCTCCAACAAATGCTTCAGCGGGAGGATTTCAAGAATCGTGTCGCCAGAGACCAGGAAGTTCGCCTGCACGAGATTCTGTATCCCATCGTTCAGGGTTGGGACTCGGTAGTCGTGCGCTCGGATGTTGAACTCGGTGGAACGGATCAGCTTTTCAATATCTTGGTCGGTCGTGCCCTTCAGAAAACCGAGGGGCAAGAACCTCAGGTGGTGATGTGTTTACCGATTCTAGAGGGACTCGACGGTGTCCAAAAAATGAGCAAGAGCCTAGGTAACTACGTCGGAATCACCGAAGAGCCAGAGGAAATGTTCGGGAAGCTGATGAGCATCTCGGACGAACTGATGGCCCGTTACGCGCTACTTCTGCTCGGACGAGAGATCAATCCAGAGACTCATCCGATGGAGTCGAAAAAGCAGCTTGCGGCGGCTCTCGTCGCTCGTTATCACTCCGCAGATTCAGCCGCAGCAGCTCGAGCAAATTGGGAGCTACGGTTCAGCAAAAAGGATCTAGACAGCGCGGTATTACCGGAATTCCCAGTGACGGGTCGCCGCGATATCGTAGGAGCTGTCGTCGAAGTGTTCCAAACGGTTTTTAACACGAGTAAATCGGCATCCGATGTACGGCGACTGATTCAACAGGGCAGTGTGCAATTGGATGGGGAAAAGATACTCGATCCTCGGAATGAACCTGACTGGAAGTCAGGCCAAGTTCTGAAGCTTGACAAGAAGCATTCTGTGAGAATCAGCTAATTTGTATTTTATTTGAATAATTTGATTATCAATATTTATCACTAAATTTAACATGAATTTTTGCTTCCTTCTTATCGGAATTCAGGACAAAATCATTATTCGATCTATGAAGATGCTCCCAGTCATTCTCTCCATCGTTCTGATGGCTACTGCCTTCTTTCCTATTCCAGCGAGCGCTGGCCGTTTTGACCATTGCGAAGGCTGCGATGATTACACTCCGCCAAGGGGTGCCGTGAAAATGTGGACCTGGCCGATCAAGCGCGAATGGGAGCAGCGTTCTCACTGCATGCCCGGTGGTCGAAAAATTCCCTACAAAGTCAAAGTGATCACTTACCGGGAACGCTATACCGACGGAACGCAGCGGACGTGGAAGTGCGTGGTCGCTGGCTCCGAGATCACTCTAGGCAAGTGAGGCAAGTGAGGATTTTATCCTGTCGAAAGCGAGGGAATTCTCAGGCCGCTTTTGGTTTCTTCAGCCAGTGACCGCTGACCACTTTGAAAGTTGGTTCGCTACGGCTTCGAAGCTAAGATATTCCTTGGCAATTCTCTGTGATTCATCGACCGCAGTTGCGTACGCAGCATCATCGCGCAGAGCGCGTCCGATTTGCTCAAATACGTCTTCCATTCGAGTTAACGTATCATCACAAAAATCAGGGAAAGCCATTTTCTCGATCATGGAGCTTCCTCCAGAGCAAATTGTACGAGCGAGCAGACTGTCGCCTCCGACCTGACCTGGAACGGTGCTTCGATCCATTTGAAACACCAATCGGTGCGAAGACAGAAGCTGCATATATCGCGGATAAGGCAAACGCTCCTCGATAATCTGCAAACAATCTGCGGGAAAAGCGCTTTCGAGTTCGCGCAGCAGTTTCATTCCTCTACGACCCTCGGAATTCACTACGGTGACGCGCGGCAGATCGAACTCACGAGCCAAGCACGCAGATTGTGCAATCGCATTCACATGATTCCTTACTTCAGTTTTAAACTCTCGTGTGCCGATGAAGATGCCCACTCTCTCTTCGAGCGGAGTCACAAAGTTCCATGCCGAAAGATCGATCGGATAGGGTGTGGGGATGAATTTAAGTTTTTGTCGAAATTCCTGTTGCCCGAGACAACCGATTCTTGGAGGCCAAGCGAGGGTCGGAGAAATAATCCCATCTACTTCATTTAAAATGTGTCCATAGGCTCGAATTGCTCGCGCAGAACTGAGCTGTCGCGATACCTGATTGTGACTGCACTCTTTCCATGATGTGATCACTCGCATGCCAGCCTTTTTCAGTGCTCGTACGGCAGCCAGTGTCAGCCAGGTTCGACGACGAATGAGTACGAGAACCGCATCAAAGCGATCCTTCTCTCGTATCACCTCTTCTGTAGAATCGAAGAATGCTCCGTAAGTCGCCGCAGCGAATGCATGGAAATTGATGGGCGCATGTACCCCACTCTCGTAATGATCCGAACCCTGGGAGTAATCCAGACGCGGATCGCGCCCTCCGGGATTGAGAACAGCAATGCAAACAGATGAATGATAAGGGAGCGTCATGAAAGAGTAGCAAGGTGGGAAGACTTCCATTCAAGGGGAAGGAATCGTCACGACTTTGAGTACTCTCGCTTCATCACTGAAACAAGAAATTCCTATCGAATGAGAGGACTTCGAATCCGATCAGATGCCTCAGACACCCGATTCGGTCGAACGTAGTGGAAATGGTGCGCGATACTGGATTTGAACCAGTGGCCCCCACCATGTCAAGGTGATGCTCTACCCCTGAGCTAACCGCGCAACTAGATCGTAAGAAGAGTCGTGAAATTAATCTCCGGAGCATCTCTCTGCAACTGGAATATTTTCATTCAGAAGCGAAGCTGTGAAAGTGAATCTGATTTCCTCCCAAACCCGACAGCTTTTTTCAAAGGCATTGAACAAGTGCATCTCGGTCCGAAAGTGGCCAAGTGATGGATCATCTGGAGAGGTGCTGATCCTTCATGGGCTGGGTGATCACTCAGGCTGGCACGGCTGGGCTGCGGATCTGCTAGCAGCGGAGGGTTTCTCCTCCGCAGGATTTGACTGGCCCGGCAACGGAGCTTCGGATGGCAAGCGAGGGGATATGCCGACAGTGGATGAGGCTTGTGTTCTGCTAGATGAGATGGTAGGGACTCTCGATCAAAGTCCGATCGGAATTTTCGCTCATTCAACTGGAGGATTTTTGGTACTTCATTGGTTGGCCCGGCGCTCGGAGAACCATCCCGCACTACAGAATCTTCGCTGGCTTTGGCTCAGCTCACCGCTGATTAATCCGGCATATGGACAGAGCCGAGTAAAAATCGCTTTGGCGCTTTGGTTGGGAAAGTACTTTCCCAAGATTACTCTCAGCACAGGAGTGCGAGCCAGTCAGTGCTTTCATCTGCGTTCGGAGTCGGATGTAGAAGCCGAGCGTCAGAGGCATGGGGGACATCACCGCATTTCTCTTCGTTTCGGTGCGAGCCTGCTCGCCTATCAGCCCCAACTATTCGGGGCAGTTGCTCGCATTCGTTCAGATTTGGCATTTCTACTGACTCAGGGCACGGAAGACACGGTTTGCCCTCCTGAATTCGTAGAAGCGCTCTTTTCTCACCTGCCAGGAAGGAAAAAATCCTGCCTCTTTGTCTCAGGGGCGCGCCATGAGCCGTTTCAGGAGGAAAATTCTGCTGATTTGGCTCGTACCGTTCGTAACTGGATCACGAATCACTGAATGGAATAGACAAAAATGAATTCTCGTACGACAAGCATTGACATTCTGAAGCGAATTTCAGAGAATGATCAGACATGTCCGACAGTTCATTTGCTCTTATCGTTTGCCCACCGGGTGAAGCCCCCGTTCGTCATGATCTGGTAGCCGATTCCACTACCATTGGTCGCGGTCCTGATAGTGGAATTCAAATCCTTGTTTCTGAAGTTTCCGTGAGACACGGAGCCATCGTCCAAGAGGGCGATTCCTATCGCTGCGTCGATACCGGATCGACCAACGGGACTCTGGTGAATGGAGTTCCTATCGACACAACAGGCGTCGTCTTGCATCCGATGGCTCAGATCCTTTTTGGTACGGTCATTCCAGCCTACTTTGTCCCGTGCTCGATTCTCGCTACGACTCCTATAGAGGAACTTGTCGCATCGCTTCAGGCATCTGCGAAAAAGAAGACGGCACCGGTTTCTGTCATTGCGCAACCCAGTCCGGTACGCTCCGTTCAGCCGGTTCAGTCTGCTGTACCAGTTTCCCCAGGTGGGGCAACCGTTCGACTAGATCAGGTGCGCCCTGCTGTAGCTGCCCCCGGCGTGCGGCCCCCAGTAGCCGCTCCGACAGGTACCGGTCCGATGAGACCTCCCGGAGTCGCTCCTGGAGTGCGTCCACCGATCACTGCTCCTCCTGCGTCTGGTCCGATGAGACCTCCCGGAGTCGCCCCTGGGGTGCGTCCTCCTGTAGCCGCTCCTCCCGGTGTGGCACCGGGTGCAGCACGTCCTCATCCAGTGCCTCTGGCGCAGCCAGATGCATCTGCTCCGACGATACCACTCCCGAAGAAGCCGGGAACCTGATGTTCGATTCTAGTAAGTGATTCGATAGCCTCAAGATGTCGGAACGCAATTCCGGCGTCTTTGTGCCTTAAATTTTTATTGCCCCCAAGTAGTCTCCAGATAGAGTCGTTCTATCGTGAGCACGAATTCTTCTTCTATATCTTCCGGCATAGGCTCGGTTCGCTGGCTAGTCTGTATCATCGCCGCCATCGGTTTTGCCTTTGATATCTATGAGTTGCTGATGCTGCCTCTGGTCATCAAGCCGACCATCGCGGCCTTGAGTGCTCCCATAGTTAAAGATCTCATTGCCGGAGGGATGGCACCAGCAGAGGCTGCGGGGCTCTGGGCTCCGGGTGGAGCGAAGTACATCGAATGGGCACGTATGCTCTTTTTCATTCCGGCGATTGCAGGCGGAGTGTTCGGCCTTTTGGGTGGGTATCTCACTGATAAGCTGGGCCGGCGACGAGTGCTGACTTTCTCGATTCTTCTTTACGCCGTAGCGGCTTTTTGCACGGGGGCTTTTGCCCAGACTCTTTTACAACTTCTCATCTTTCGCTGTCTCGTATTTATCGGGGTCTGTGTGGAATTTGTGGCGGCAGTGGCTTGGCTGGCGGAATTGTTTCCCGATGGGAAACAGCGGGAAAAGGTTCTTGGATACACGCAGGCTTTCTCTTCAATAGGCGGCCTTCTCGTCGCCTTGGCAAATTACTATGCGGCAACTTATGCTGAGCACTTGCCACTGATTCACGGTGGTCACGAGGCATGGCGCTACACTCTGATTTCCGGAGTGATTCCTGCGATTCCCCTGATCCTGATTCGACCGTTTCTACCGGAATCCCCCGCTTGGGCACAAAAGAAGGCGGAAGGTTTGCTCAAACGGCCCAGTATTCGGGAGCTTTTCAGTCCAGAACTGATTCGGACGACGATTGTGACGACCCTAATTTTTGCCGCAAGCTATGGAATCGCTTTTGGTGCGATTCAGCAGCTCCCTCAGATTCTGGCTTGGCCTCGCGGACATGTGGAGATTAAAGCTATCGCTGCTGAAGCGGGCGAACACGCAAAGACTGCAGCGATTGAAGAGGCGACTGCAGAGGGAAAGGCGACTCCGTCTGATGCCGATCTCATACGTATTAGCAAACAGGCGTCCGCCAATGCCAGCGACATCCAGACGGCCACGGTCACGAAGTGGCAGGAAATTGGAGGACTCGTTGGCAGATTACTCTTCGCGATTCTTGCGGTCGTGATTCTGTCTCGGCGGGCCATGCTGCGGCTATTTTTGGTTCCGGCGATGATTTTCGTTCCTGTGCTGTTTTATTGGGTCGCTGGGAATTTGGAGAATGCGCAGAGCCTGCACTTGATTAAATGGGGAATTTTCGTCGCGGGGATTTTAACCGTGGCACAGTTTAGTTTCTGGGGGAATTACATCCCTCTGGTATTTCCTCTTCACCTGCGGGGCACCGGCGAAAGTTTTGCTGCCAATATTGGCGGGCGGATTCTGGGGACGGCGGCGGCGTACATTACACTCAGCCTATCCGCTGGTCAGCCTGTGACGGAGTTGGCGAAGCATGGAGCGATGGTTGCCGGAGCTTACGCCCTAGTCGGTGTGATTCTGAGCTTCTGGTTGCCTGAGCCGAGAGAGAATCTCGAACATTAATCCGAGTCGCAGCCGACACGGCCGGAATTGATTCGTTAGATTCTGTATTCGTGTCGTTTCGCTATTCGTCCTTTCGAGCGAGATAAAAATTCCGCCGAGATTCCGAATGCGGGTTCAACTTTGATTGGAAGGGATCGAGTCCAGCGTCCTTGGCGTCCTTCCTGTGAATCAGAGGTGATGAGAAAAGCGCCTTTCCCTGTTGGCCCATCTTTGGGATCAAAATCAAATGTCGGAGCTGCTTCCGGGCGGGGACTCCAGGTAGTCCAGCCTGCTGGAGCATCCGCTCCGGATAGGAGGCAAGCCAAGAGCAACGATGGAAGAATGAGGAAAAAGAAGCGAGTCATAGGGTAGGGTAGCGTCAAACGGATCGAATGGACGGCAAAAGGGGATCGTCGGTCTTGGGAATCACCTGATTCTTGTATGACTCTTCAT